>JALHRP010000004.1 GCA_022841365.1 Chitinophagaceae bacterium
CGCTCTTCCGATCTGGAGTAAGCCAGTGATGCAAACCGTTTTTGATCATAGTTTGAAAGGGAGGGAAGCATCATATCAGATGCATTCCATTCTACATCAATAAATTGTGCATATAAATTTATGCAATATTTTCTCCATTTCGGCGCACCATCACCAAAAAAGTAAGTTTGTTTTTGGGATAACAGTTCGTTAAACGAGAAATTGTCCAGAATTAAAGCCCTGTTTTTGTCAATACATTCTAATTTGCTGTTATATGTTGCCGTGAACACCTCCATTCTCCTTGCATCAATCATCGGACAAAGAAAGAAATCATCACTTGCTGTTTGAGTATCCTTCAATTGCTTTAATGCAGCATAACTCATAACTAAAGTAGTAGAAAGTGTTATTAGTGGAAGTTGCAGCGCATAACACAATCCTTTTGCAGAGGAAAGGCCTACTCTTAAACCAGTGTATGAACCCGGTCCAACGGTAACAGCAATTGCATTGAGATCTTTTAATTGAATGTTCGTTTCATTCATCATGCTCTGTATAGCAGGCTGCAGAAACGACGCATGGTCTTTCTGATTGGTATTAGCTTTAAAACAAAGAACAGCTTCATCTTTTACTAATGCAACTGAAGCATATGTTGTTGAAGAATCTATACAAAGAAGGACTGACATGCTAAACAGAAGTTTTGTATTGGAGTAGTGAAGTTGTTGGCTGATATCGTTGATCAGATGCTGCAAGTATCTGTAAAAGGTCTTTGATACGATTAACACCAATTCGTTTGCTCCATTCAAACGGGCCATAAGGATATCCGGTGCCAAGTTTCATTGCGATGTCTATTTCTTCTGCTGTTGACACATGATCTTCTCTTGCAGTAAACGCTTCGTTAATGATCATGCTGATGGTTCTTGCAGAAACAAAACCAGGTTCATCGGCTGTAATAAAAAAAGGAATTTCCAATTGCTCAAAAAATGCCTGAAACAAATGCTCATGCTGTTTTGAAACAGCAATCTCAGCAATTGTCCGGTCAAGAAAACCGGGCCAGTGATTAAACCGGGCAACTGGAGCGGCTGTTGCATGAAGTTGATGTAGTGTATAAAGTACGGAACCTATTAACGTTGGTCGGTTAAGTTGCTGATAATAAGCAATACGATCAGGATGGTTTTCAAAATCCAGATCAATCAGTACATCAACAGCATCTGCTTCAGCAACTACGAGTTCGTTTGTAACAGTACAAACCGTGCCATTCCATGGAATGGTTTTTCCAAAAAGTGATGTAACAGGACTGTTGCTGATGATTAGAATGTTCATGCACCGCAAAATTAAAGGGAACAACTGCCAAACATGATTTTTTTCTTAGCTCTAAAAAGTTAAGTTTGTAATACCATGGAAAAGAAAATCATACAAACAGATCAGGCGCCGGCTCCCATCGGGCCCTATAACCAGGCAATTGCTGCAGGAAATTTTTTATTTATTTCAGGCCAAGTTTGCATTAAGCCGGGTACAAGTGATCTGAACAATGCAGATATACAAACAGAAACACATCAGGTAATGCATAACCTGAAAGCAATTTTACAGGAAGCAGGTGCCGGTTTTAATCATGTAGTAAAGACAACCATTTTTTTAAGCGATATGAATTTATTTGCTGATGTAAATGAAATTTACGGCAAGTATTTCGATGCTGCATTTCCTGCACGTGAAACCGTTGCTGTAAAAGGGTTGCCTAAGAATGTAAATGTAGAGATTAGTATGATTGCAATGTTGTAATCATACGTTCAAAAAAAAGCAGACTTATCTATAAGTCTGCTTTTTTTGTGTAAATAGATTCTATTAATTCTTTTGTAATTGCAGCGTTCCCCGTTCATAGTCGTTATACCAGGTAAGCAGATATGCACCGGGTTGCAGATGGCTGATGTTAATCACAGTTTGTCTGCTTTGCAGTTTTGCTTCAGATGAATAAACTGTATTGCCATTCATATCTTTAATAACAATGGTAATAGTTTTCCTTTTTACCAAAGGATGGCTGATTGTTGCACGGTCTAAAACGGGATTGGGATAAACCTTCAGTACGGAAGAAACATCCACTTGGTTTCTAACGGCAGAAACGGTATTGATGTTTAATTGATTTTTGAAATAACTCATTGCACCTGTTGAACTGTTGGTTGATGTGCCGGCCATAATATCCATCAGCCCGTCATTATTCATATCAGCAAGCGCTACTGTTCCAGGCCCGCCGGCGGTAGTATAGTTCACTGTTTCGTTAAAAGAAATAATACCCGCAGCGCTTGTATTTTTTAAGACCGATACAAGTGAACTGGAAAAATAACAGGCTACTGCAACATCGGGTTTTCCATCCGCATTTAAATCGCCAAGTTTTATTCCACGGGGCGAGTTGGCCACAGAAAAATTTACTGCATTATTAAACAAGAGCGTACCAATAGTTGAATTGTTTTTAAATACAGATACCGTGTTTGGTCCAAGATTCGAAGCAACTATTTCAGCTTTTCCATCCCCGTCAATATCACCTAATGCAACACCCCATGTACCAGCGCCTGCAGTAAGATCTGTTTTTGCTGCAAATGATATTGTACCCGTTGTTGAAGTATTGCGTAATACCGAAACTAGATTTGAACCGGAGCATGAAACTGCAATCTCCGGTTTGCCATCTCCATCTAAATCGGCTGCTGCAATATCTTCAGGTTCTACTGAAACAGTAAAATCAATTTTTGTTTCAAACGAAATAGTTGATGCTGTACTTGTATTTCTTAAAACCGAAATCGTATTTGCGCCTTGATTACTGGAAATGATATCTAACTTACCATCTGCATCTATATCTGCAACAGTTACTTTACGTGGTTCGCTTCCTGTAGCAAATGGAGTGGGTCCAAAAAAGAATATAGAGCCCGGAGCACTGCTGCCGTTTCTGAAAACATATACGGCATTTGAAAAAGGAGTAGCAGCAACAAGATCAAGTTTACCATCGGCATTAAAGTCTCCTTTTGCAAGACCTATTACATTTACAAGTCCTCCGAAAAAATCAGGAAAATTTGTAAAAGTGAGGTTAGAGCCTGTTGTGGTGTTACGAAAAAAGAACACTCTGTTCTCTGAAAAAATATTGTAAGCAATATCAATTTTACCATCGTTATCCCAATCAGCATCTATAACGGTACCGCCTCCGCTGTAATCTGTTTTTGCAGCAAAAGAAGTGGAAACAAAATCCATCCCACCTTCGGGATAAGTAACTGTAAATGGTTTGTTTGAATAAGCTATCAGGTTGTTGACTGCTACGGAAATTGATTCATAACCTGCTCCAAGAGGAACGACAACGGTGAGCGTTGTTGCAGTAGATGCACTTACAGTACCTTTTACAGAGCCAAAAAATACAACATTGTTTGCAGCCGTTGTACTAAAGTTGTTACCTGTAATGGTAACGATTGTTCCGGGTGCACCTGTAACAGGTGTAAACGAACTGATAACGGGTGTTTGGGCTGATGCAAATTGTATGCATAAAAGCACAATAAAGCAGAGTATACTTTTTTTCATAAGTAAACGGAAGTGGTTATTAATTAGAGTTTGATTTCTTCTTCCTGATTATCGAAGAAGTGATATTCTGTGAGATGATATGAATTGTTTGCCTGTACTCTTATTTTTTGTTTGTACTTCCAGCTCCATTTCATTCGTCTGGATGGGAAGCCTTTCTTCAGGTAGGCTTCCATTATCGGATGCACAGATATGTACAGCTCTTTATGCTTTTGCATAACGAGATAGCTGATGTTCTTTTCAATTTCATCTTCAAGAATGAGTGTAGAAGAAACTTTTCCTGTACCGTTACAACTGGGACAAACTTCCTGTGTATTGATGTTTACTTCAGGCTTCATCCGTTGCCTGGTGATTTGCATCAATCCAAATTTCGAAATAGGAAGGATGGCATGTTTAGCTCTGTCGGCACGCATAAACTCTTCTACAGCTTCTGCCAAACGACGTTTGTTATCGGGCAGCTTCATATCTATAAAGTCAACCACAATAATTCCACCAATATCTCTTAAACGTAACTGTCGTGCAATTTCTTCGGCAGCTTCCAGGTTGGTTTGCAAAGCATTTTCTTCCTGGTTGGTGCTAACGCTTTTATATCCACTGTTTACATCAATCACATGTAATGCCTCTGTATGTTCTATAATAAGATAAGCACCACTGGCAAGGTTCACCGTTTTTCCAAACGATCCTTTTACCTGCTTGGTAACACCAAAGCTGTCGAAAATTGGAGAGCCGTTTTGATAGAAACTTACAATCTCTGTTTTATCAGGTGCCACTTTCTGTATGTAACTACGGGCATCGTTGTAAATGTTTTTATCATTAACAACAATACGGTTAAAATCGGCACTCAACAAATCACGGAGGATGCTGGTGGTTTTATCTGTTTCGCCAAGAATTTTAGAAGGAGGTGTAGCGTTTTTCAGATTTTGCTGTATCTGCTTCCACATGGCTACCAGATTGTTGAGATCTTCGTGCAGTTCGGCTGTATTTTTTCCTTCAGCAGCAGTACGAACAATTACACCAAAGTTTTTTGTTTTGATGGCTTCAACAATTTTCTGCAAACGCTTTCTTTCATCACTTGAATGAATTTTACGTGAAACAGCCACAATATCATTGAAAGGAGTCAGCACAACAAAACGTCCGGGTAAAGAAATTTCACAACTGAGGCGGGGACCTTTGGCAGCAATGGGTTCTTTCAGAATCTGCACCAATACATTTGGCTTTCCGTTTAATACTTCACCAATCTTTCCGGTTTTAATGATCTCTGCTTCTGTCTGGAATTTTCCAAAATCAGCAATACCCTCACTCTTATCGGTAATGGATTGGTTGGTAAACTTAAGGATCGACCGAACGTATGGACTGAGGTCGGTGTAGTGGAGAAAGCCGTCTTTCTCAAACCCAACATCTACAAATGCGGCATTCATACCCGGGACCAGTTTTTTTACTTTTCCTAAGTACAAATCACCAACAGTAAAGCTTGTATCAAGACTTTCCTGATGCAGCTCTACAAGTTTTTTATCTTCTAATAATGCGATTTCCACTCCGGTAGGAGCGGCATTAATGATCAGTTCCTTGTTCACACAATACGTCTTTAAAATTGTACCATTCTTATCTTACTTCACCTGATCAGGAAGGAATAAGCCATATGCAGCATGAGTATACAAGCAAGCAGACAAATTTCTGCATCGGCTGAACAGAATAGAAACAGAGTCCTGATTTACAGGACTCCGTTCAACAAAGAAGCTTATTTGTTCTTCTTCTTATGACGGTTCTTTCTGAGACGTTTTTTACGTTTGTGCGTAGCAATTTTATGACGCTTTCTCTTTTTTCCGCAAGGCATGTTTAATACGTTTTACGTTCGTTAAAAATATTGTTATAACAATTTAATGTGTTCTTCTATTTGCTTCATCATCTCCGGGTTACTGCGAAATTTCTTTTGTGCTTCCAGTGCTTTCACTGTTTGCACAAACTGCAGATACCATTTTTTTGCATTTGCTTTGTTACCGCTCTGTTCATAAGAATCAGCCAGTCTTAACATGGCCTCCAGGTTTGCCGGTTCCAGTTGCAGCACTTTTTCAAAGCGTTCAATCGCTTTTGGCCATTGAGCACTGATAAATGAGCCAACTCCCAGCATATACTGAGCAAATGCATTATCAGGATTTTTTTCAGCTGCTTCCCTTATCAATGCAATCCCCTTCATAGGTGGTTCGCTGCCGGCACCACCAAAGAAATAGGTGCTGCCGAGACCGATTTTTGTTGAATCGTTTCCGGGATTCAGCTCTAAAGCCTTTTCAAATAACTCTTTTGCTTCTCTGGCCATCCACACTTTCAGAGGCTGTTCCTCTACTGTTTGCAGTTCACCTAAAAACAAATGGGCAGCAAAGGTGAGGCTTTTCTCCGAATTTTCCAACTTAGCAGCCTCTCCCAGATATTTAGCATAAGGAACAAAGGCGCCAATGGTATCCATCCAGAAAGCAGAGAGCCTGCGGTAAACCTGAATTTGTTGTGCCTTTACATCGCCACGAACAACAGAATTTTCCCATTCCGTTACTTTTTGCAACTGAGCAGGATTAAGCCTTTTCTTAGCCAAACCGAGCATGGTAGGGAAGTCCAGACTTTCAGCAGCAGCAGTTGTGCCGGTAGTTGTATGCGGGGTTTTTGCATGATCATGCCCGGCATGATCATCTTTTTTTGGAGGTATTGTTCTCCCGAAAAAAAACAAAAGAAAAACTGCTGAGATTGCAGCAGTTATATAAATGATTTGTTGCCTGTTCACGTTAAAAATTTGAAATGCAAAGCTAAAGGAAGACAGGCATTAAAACAGTAGAAACAGAGACTTAACTTCCCTTGTATTGTGTTTTAACCTCCTGCACAAACTCTTTTGCAGGTTTAAAAGCCGGAATAAAATGTTCAGGAATATGCACAGCAGTGTTGCGTTTAATGTTGCGGCCAATTTTTGCAGCTCTTTTTTTGGTAATAAAACTTCCAAATCCACGGATGTAAATATTCTGTCCGGCCGATAATGAATCTTTTACTTCTTTGAACATGGTTTCAAGCGTAACAAGTACATCCACTTTCGGAATACCTGTTTTTTCTGATATCTGATTAACCAAATCTGCTTTTCTCATGCTGATAAATTTTATGGGTTGTGATGATTGTAAGACTAAGATCATGAAATATTTTTAAAAAGAGAAAAATATTGACCAAAATTTATCAAATAACTGGTTGATTATGAGCAAAAAACAAACAAATTACCCGAAACTGATGTTTAAATTGGCCTGATTGGGTAAAACCTGTTTTTTTGCTTTACAGCTTATGGACATAAAAAAATACTTTCGGAAGCAACTTTTAGACTGGCATTTTACAGCCAACAATCGCCAGCTTCCGTGGAAAGAAGAGAAAAATGTTTACCGCATCTGGCTCAGCGAAATTATTTTACAGCAGACAAGGGCGGGGCAGGGAATGAAGTATTACGAGCGGTTTATTAAAGCTTATCCAACAATTGAAAAACTGGCCAAAGCTCCATTGGAAGAGGTTTATAAATTATGGGAAGGACTGGGATATTATAACCGCTGCAAAAATTTACATAATACAGCACAAAAAATTGTTTTTGAACTGAAAGGTAAATTCCCACACACTTACGAAACTATTTTAGAACTGAAAGGAGTTGGTCCGTATACAGCTGCTGCTATTTCTTCCTTTGCATTTGGTCTTCCTTACGCAGTGGTTGACGGGAATGTGTTTCGTGTATTAAGTCGTTTTTTTGGTGTGGATGATCCTGTTGATGCTGCAAAAGGAAAACAAATATTTCAGCAACTGGCAGAGGAATGTTTAGATGAAAGAAATCCGGCAGCGTATAATCAGGCTATCATGGATTTTGGAGCCGTAGTTTGTAAACCCGATTTGCCCGATTGTACAAATTGTGTAATGCAAAAAAAATGTTTTGCTTTTCAACAGGAGGCGGTTGCTTTATTACCGGTGAAGGAAAAGAAAACAAAACAACGTAGCAGATGGTTTTTATTTTATGTGCTGGAACAAAACGGCACGATAGCTGTACAGAAAAGAACGGCAAAAGATGTGTGGGCCAATTTGTATCAATTTCCGAATGAGGAATATACAGAAGAAAAAACCTGGAAGCAGGCTGTAAAAAAAGATGTATCAAAATGGTTACAGGTAAACAATATCCGCTCAACACATCAGATTGTAAGCATTACCAAACCATTAAAACAACAGTTAAGTCATCAAACCATATATGCAACCGCAGTTTTAATCAGCTTAAAAAAGAATGAAAAAAAAATCAAACATTTTGAATGGAAATCGGTTGCTGAACTTCAGCACCTGCCTTTCCCTAAAATTCTGAATGATTTATTAAATGCAAAGATTCTTCAATTATTTCAGTTGAATGATGCAGTCATAAAGCAAAAAACGTAACTTAGAAGTAATATCAAAGAGTGTTTCGATCTCATCAATTTATTCAGAAAAAAAATTATTCGTATGAGAGGAGTTAACCGTGTAATGCTTATTGGTAATCTGGGTAAAGATCCGGATGTACAGGTACTGGAAGGTAATATTGCTGTAGCAAAATTTCCGCTGGCAACAACTGAAACGTTTAAAGACCGAACGGGAAAACTGGTGAGCCAAACCGAATGGCATACAGTTGTATTATGGCGTGGTTTAGCAGAGCTTGCTCAAAAGTATTTGCACAAAGGAAGTCTGGTTTATATAGAAGGCCGGTTAAAAACCAGAAGCTGGGAAGATAAAGAAGGCGTAAAAAAATATGCAACTGAAATTGTTGGCGATAATTTAATTATGCTGGATAAACGTGCCGACGGTACTGCAAAGGCGGAAGGCACAGATCCCATCACCGGTTATCATGGTGATGATCTGCCGCCCATTGGCGAGCCAAGTGAAGAATTACCTTTTTAGGAAATACCGCTGCTATGCCTATTTTTGTCCGGTAAGCAGTTCATTGTTCATTTAATCTCGATGCTTTGGATTATCACCCGATCAGTTTTTCATTTTTACTTTCCATTAAACCTGTATTGCTGGCCATCAACAGTCAGGGGCTTACCCTGATGGTGATTTTCTTTTTAGTGTTGTTGTTTTTTTCCTTTATTGTGAGTGGAGCAGAAGTTGCATTTTTTTCGTTGCGGTACAAAGATCTCAATATGATCAAAACCAGACCGGAACCTGCAGCCAGGCGCATTGTAAATCTGCTGGAAGAACCAAAAGTATTGCTGGCAAGTTTGCTTTGTGCCAACATCGTTTTTAATCTCGGTATTATTTTTCTTACCAACTATTTAATTGATGAGGCATTAAGTTTACGTCATAACTTATTCTGGGTTGAGTTGATTTTAAAGGCGGCTGCCATTACTTCATTAATCCTGTTGTTTTGTGAAATACTGCCTAAGGTATGGGCATCTCAGAACAATGTTTTTTTTGCCTACTTCGCCAGTTGGTGGATTGACTCGATTGTTTATCCCATTTTTAAATCAACCGGCAGCTGGCTTGCAGGGTATACAGACAATATTGAAAAACGACTTGCAAAATATCAAACAGCAGCAACCAAATCTGAAGAGCTGGATTATGCCATTGATCTTATGAGCGAAGAAGAAGCGACAGATGAAGAAAAACAGATTTTGAAAGGCATTCAGAATTTCAGCAACATTACGGTTAAACAAATTATGCGTTCAAGGCTGGATGTAAGCGGTATTGAATTTAATGCTTCATTCGAAAGCGTTGTTGCACGCATACAGGAGCTGCATTACAGCCGTTTGCCGGTATATAAAAATAATCTGGATGAGGTAGTGGGCATATTGCAGACAAAAGATGTGCTTCCGCATTTGAATGATGCAGATAGTTTTCACTGGCAGCAGTTAATACGTACGCCGTTTTTTGTTCCGGAGCAAAAATTAATTGATGATCTGTTGAAAGAGTTTCAGCATAAGCGAATTCATATTGCTGTGGTAGTAGATGAGTTTGGCGGAACAAGCGGCATTGTAACCATGGAAGATATTGTGGAAGAAATTATCGGAGAAATTAAGGATGAGTTTGATGATGAAGAAACCATCAATAAAAAAATTGATGAACGTAATTATATTTTCGAAGGCAAAACCATGATTCATGATCTGTGCCGCACAATGAACCTCCCGCCGGATACGTTTGATGAAGTGCGTGGAGAAAGCGAATCACTTGCAGGGCTTTTACTTGAACTGGCAGAACGGCTGCCAAGGGTAAATGATGCCATTGAAACAGGCGATTTTTTGTTTACAGTGCTGGAGGTGAGCCGTAACCGTATTGAAAAAGTAAAGGTCACTATTAAACCAATGAATGATTAAAATGAAACAGTTGCAAGTGTGTACTTTGTCTATTGTACTTCGTTCTTTTTATATACTCGTCCTGTTTAACTTTTTTGTATCCTGCAACTCCGATCCACGTCCGAGACCAAAAGGATATTTTCAAATTGATTTTCCTGAAAAAAAATATGTGCTTTTTGATGAGCCGGGTTATCCTTACACGTTTGAATATCCTGCTTATGGTGCAGTGATCAAAGACAGTACGTTTTTTGATCAGCAGCCCGAAAATCCATACTGGGTAAACCTTGATTTTCCAACTATGGGCGGACGCATGTATATCAGTTACAAAACAGTGGGCAACAAAAATCTGTTCAGTAAATTGGTAGAAGATGCGTTTAAAATGACCAGCAAGCACAGCCTCAAAGCAACCTCTATTGATGAAATTCCGGTAAAAGGCGGCCCGGGTGTAAACGGATTTGTGTTTGATGTAGGAGGTAATGCTGCAACCGGCAAACAGTTTTTTGTAACAGACAGCAGCAAACATTTTTTAAGAGGCGCATTGTATTTTGATGCTACACCAAATTACGATTCCATTAAACCTGTTGAGCAGTTTTTGTATAAAGACATGCAGCACCTGATACAAACATTGAAGTGGCGGAATTAATACCGTAGTTCAAATTTATTTGCAGATGCATTGGATGAAAACTTCACAGAGTCCAGAATAATATCTGACTGACCGGGAGCAAACGTTTTTCTCAACGTAAATTTTGTAAATACATCTGCCGCTGTGGCAATAGTAATTGTGGTATCTCCTGCTCTTGCGGATCGGCCAAGTATCGCTGATACAGAAAAATTCGATGAAAAGCTGTGATCCAGTGATAGTGTTGAAAATGCTGATTGTTGTACATTTTTTAAAGTAACGGATGCACTGGTTTTTTTGTATAATGGATAGGCCAGGTTTTGGAATTTCGCCACATCGTAATCATAAAACGATAGCATCGAAAATTTTGAATTGGTACTTACACCCAGGGCATCTCCAAATCCATCCGGGACATCAATATACACTCCCAGGTATTGTGCATCAAAGCTTGCGGGGTTTAGTTCAGTTTTAATTTCAAAACTGCCATCTCTGTTGGTTTTAACTGTTGCAATCTGTTTGTTGTTGCAGAAAATGCAGGAACTTTTTTGATAGAGCTTTGCATGCACTTTTATATTGTTGCATCCATTGTTATTGGCCGCTTCAAATACACGGCCTTTGATGGTTACGGTTTCGCAGTTTCCTTCGCATCTGTACTTTTTACAGGAAAGAAATAATAAACAAAAGGGCAGAAGCAGGTGCATCATTTTCATGGTTTAAAACTAATCAATATCCTGTAAGAACCTGTGCTCAACAGCCTTCTTTTTATACTTTGCTAAAGGAATAACCGCTATGGACTTATCTTTGCGACATGATTGTAATTGACAATATCTATATCAGCGACGAAGTGGTAGAGGAGCAGTTTGTATGTGATTTGCATAAATGCAAAGGAGGTTGCTGTATTGATGGTGATGCCGGTGCCCCACTTACAAATGAAGAGCTTGAGGAAGTGAATGCTGCAACAGAACATGTAAAGCATTTGTTGAATGATGAAGCAGTACAGATCATTGAACAGGAAGGCAAGTATGTGTACGATCGTGAATTTGGATGGGTAACACCCACTATGCGGAACGGGATGTGTGTGTATGGGTTAGTTGATGAAAACGGTATTGTTAAATGTTCTTTTGAACAGGTATATAATGAAGGAAAGATTAAATGGAAGAAACCGATCTCCTGTCATCTCTATCCCATCAAAATCAGCAAAAGCAAAAATACAGATCAGGAATATGTGAATTATGAACCGAGAGACCCCATGTGTAATCCCGGTTGTGCATTGGGTCAAAAACTGAAAGTACCTGCCTTTGTATTTTTAAAAGAAGCTGTGATAAGAAAATATGGCGAAGATTTTTATGAAGTGCTGACTCAGATTGCTGATCAGTATTACGATTCAAAGGAAGCAAACAAGTAACTTTAGTACATGAGCCAAACCGCTGATAAGTTTATTGCCAAGAGTACAATCAAGTCTGCCGATCTGGATCACAGACGTACCATCAATTTTAATATTGGTAAGTACAATGCAAAAGTTCCTGAAGGGAAACAGCAGTTTACACAATTATTAACTGCACGTGAACGGGCAAAGAATGTAAAGTGGCGTGCGTTGGAAACACTCGATCAGCAACTGGAAGAATTTGAATTGCAGTTCACCCGCAGAGGCGGTAAAGTGATCTGGGCCGAAACCGCAAAACAGGCTTGTGATGAAATTCTGAAAATATGTGAAGCAAAAAATTGCAAAACATTGGTGAAGAGTAAGAGTATGGTTACAGAAGAAATTCACCTGAACGAATTCATGGAGAAGCACCACATTGAAAGTGTGGAAACAGATCTGGGAGAATATATTCAGCAACTCGATGGTGAAGCACCTTATCATATTGTTACACCAGCCATGCACAAGAGCAAAGAAGATGTAGCTAAACTCTTTGCAGAAAAATTAGGAACAGATCCCAAAGCAACACCTGAGCAGTTAACATTGGTTGCACGAAAAATTCTGCGGGAAAAATATGTGCAGGCCGAAGTTGGTGTAACAGGTGCTAATTTTATTTTAGCCGATGTAGGTGCTGTTGCAGTAACAGAAAATGAAGGCAACGCCAGATTGAGCTGTGCATTTCCTAAAACACATATTGTAATTGTTGGCATTGAAAAAGTTTTGCCAAGTATGCATGATCTTGGTTTGTTCTGGCCATTGCTTGCAACCTATGGCACAGGCCAACAGGTAACCGTATACAACAGTATTGTGCTGGGCCCAAAGCAACCGGGTGAAAAAGACGGACCTGAAGAAATGATTGTGATCCTTTTGGATAATGGCCGAACCAATGTGTTAAAAAATCCTGCTACAAGAGAAAGTTTATATTGTATCCGTTGCGGTGCCTGTTTAAATGCATGTCCTGTTTATAAAAATATTGGCGGACATAGTTATGGTGCTACCTATAGTGGTCCCATTGGAAAAGTGATTACACCACATCTGAATCAGTTAGATGAATACAAACATTTAAGTTATGCATCATCGCTTTGTGGTAATTGTACAGAAGTTTGTCCGGTGAGAATTAATTTGCACGAACTGTTATTAGAAAACCGTCATGAAGCTGTTGATCAGGGTTATTCATCTTTTGGCGAACGCATGGCATGGAAGGTTTGGAAAAGAGCTTCATTGAGCCGCAAACTCATGAATATGGGCAGCAGCAAAATTAAAAGCTGGATGATCAACCGGTTTGTAAAAGCGTGGACCAAACATCATGGCGAGATGCAGTTTCCTGAAAAAAGTTTTAATCAGCTTTGGCAGGAGCGTAACGGCAAGTAATTTAAAGCATGCTTGTTTACACGGAACATATCACTCCACGTATTGCATACATCCTGCAGTATTTCAATGAAAAATTATTGATTGATGCGCAGCTTACAGATGATGTGGAACTGTATCGTTCATCAACAGAAGCAAAGATCAATTATTCTACTGAACGAATAGATGCTGATGAGCTGTTGATCCACCCTGCAGGTTTATTACATCAGTCTGCAATCAGTAAACAAGCAGTTGAATGTTTTGATTGGAACGGAGTAAAGGCTTTTTTTAAAACGGATGATGATCTGGGGTTTGATGTATTCTCGGCCGTATTTTATCTTCTTACACGATACGAAGAATACACCGAACATGAACCCGATGAATACGGTCGTTACGCACATTGGAACTCATTGGCATGGAAAGAAAGTTTTTTAAACAAACCTTTGATTGATATCTGGCTTTTGAAGTTTAAACAGGTGCTTACAACAAAGTTCACTTCTATCAAACTGCAAACTACAAACTTTGAATTTCTTCCCACCTACGATATTGATATTGCATGGAGTTATAAGAACAAAGGGTTTTGGCGGAATATAGCAGCATCTATCCAACATCCGTCAACTATTCCCCAACGGTTGAGCGTTCTGTTCGGAAATAAAAAGGATCCGTATGATGCTTACGATTGGTTGCAGCAATTGCATCAACAGCATGCACTACAACACATTTACTTTTTTCTGGTAGCTGAAGAAAACAGCGAGTATGATAAGAATATTTCTCCAAAGAAAAAGGCGATGTTACAACTGACGAGAGATACTGCAGAGCAGGCCGTCATCGCATTACATCCTTCCGTGCAAACTAATACCGGCAAAGAATTATTGCTGAAAGAAAAACTTACTCTGCAGCGCATCAGTAACAAAGTGATTACTGCCTCACGTCATCATTACATCAAATTTCATCTGCCTCATTCTTATCGTGAATTAATTGCTGCAGGTATTACAGATGATTACAGTATGGGCTATGGCACAGTGAATGGTTTTCGTGCATCCACCTCTCATTCATTTTTGTGGTATGATCTGGAAAAAGAAGAAATCACTTCATTGCGTATTCATCCTTTTGCATTTATGGAAGCCAACTCGTTTTATGAATTGCATCAGTCTCCCACAGAAGCATTAGAAGAAGCGAAACAATTAGCAGAAGAAGTAAGAAATGTAAACGGAATTTTTATCAGCATTTTTCACAATCATTTTCTTGGTACTGATACTATGTTCAAAGGATGGAGGGAAATGTATGAAAATTTAATAGTTGAAGTACGCTAACCGACTCATTACTGATCATTCATCACTCATCAGTGCTCATTTTTCGAACCTTCGAGCATCTGCATCAATTCTTTCATTTCCGGATCGCTTAAGTATCGCCATTTGCCAACGGCGATATTTCCGAGTTGTATATGCATGATACGTATACGCCGCAAACTCACCACTTCATAACCAAATGCTTCGCACATGCGTCTGATCTGGCGATTCAATCCCTGTTTGAGAACAATGGAAAAACTTTTACTGCTAAGTGTGCGCACTTTACAAGGCAGTGTAACTGTATTGAGAATAGGTACACCGCTGCTCATCTTTGCAGCAAAGTCGGGCGTTAATTTTTTATTGACAGTTACGATGTATTCTTTTTCGTGTTCGTTACCTGCACGCAGAATTTTATTTACAATATCGCCGTTGTTGGTAAGAAAGATCAATCCTTCCGAATCTTTATCTAACCTTCCAATTGGAAAAATGCGTTTAGGATGATTGATGAAGCGTATAATATTGGTACGATCTTTTTCATCGGTGGTAGAAGTAATATTCAACGGTTTATTAAACGCAATAATAAACTGATCCTGTTTGGCAGTTGATTTTACTTTCAGCAACTCATCATCAATATATACTTTGTCTTTAGAAGAAACTCTTGTACCGGCCAACGCAATATTGCCATTCACCACTACCCGTGCCTGATCAATGAGTTTGTCTGCCTCACGGCGTGAGCAGTAACCCGTTGCACTGATGTATTTATTGAGACTGATTTTTTCTTCGGCCATAGCGCAAATGTAAGCAGGATTAATTGTCGAGCACTTCCCGTTGTTCTTCTGCTGTACGTTTAAATGCTCTGTTAACCAAATACACGCCAAGTAAGGTTACCAGGCCACCGATAGTTAATGTAAGAGTAAGTTTTTCATCAAAGATCAAAGCACCAAGAAGCACAGCAACAATGGGGTTGATGTAAGCATAAATACTGGCCTGCTCTGTAGGCAGTCGTTGCAACGAATATAAATAACAGGCAAAAGCAATGATAGAACCAAAAATAACCAAATAGGCAATTGCAAGCCATGATGCAGCAGGAATTTCAGTGAACGGTAAAAAGCTTTTATCAAAAGTAGATACACCTAATAATGCTGCGCCGCCAATGAGCATTTGAAAACCTAAACCAAAATATGGATTAAATGATGCCGCATGTTTCTTGGTGTAAAGCGAACCAAATGCCCATGTCCACGTAGCAATCAATGAAAGAAAAATGCCAAATCGGAAATCCGGGTTAAAGAAATCGGCGAGGTGTTCAAAAAAAATAATACATACTCCTCCAAAGCCAATCATTAATCCAAGTATAGCATTGGAAGGGATTTTTCCTTTTGAAGAAAACAAACCAATAATCACCAGCCATAATGGAAAGATAGCACCCATGATGGCACCGAGGCCTGATGAAATATATTTCAAGCCCCATGTACTAAGTCCATTGCTCATTACAAAATTTAAAAATGAAAGTACGAGCAGGGGCAGAAGATCTTTTGCTTTTGGCCAGCTTGATCCTTTGATGATAAAGAAGATCATGTAACAAATGCCTCCAAGTAACTGACGGATGCCGGCTAACTGCAGAGCGGGCATATGTCGCACACCTTCTTTTGAAGCAATCCATGTTGTACCCCACAACACACAAACAACAGCAAGAGCAAAGATGGCTTTTGCTCTTGTTCCTTTTTTTCGAATGGTCAAAGGATTAAAGACCGATAAACTCTTAATTGTATCAGCAGAATAGTTGAAGGCTTTATTGATGTTGAGTTTTGGCATGTTGGCGGCCTCATCCTCCAACTCCTTCTCCAAAAGAGAAGGAGCGGGGCTTTAGAATATTATTTAAGTATTGTTCTTCAATATCATCAGCAAATCTTTTTTTAACTTTCAAAGTCTGTATTTAATCAGTAATCTTTAACAAGTTGGCCATGTGCAAGGCAAAGCCTCCCTTTAGGGACGGGGGGGCTGCCTCTAATGTTTAAAATGCCGCATTCCTGTGATCACCATCGCAAGGTTGTTTTGCTTACAGTATTCAATCGAATCGTTATCACGGATAGAACCACCCGGTTGAATAAATGCGGTGATCCCTGCTGCATGGCCCATCTGCACACAATCATTGAACGGGAAAAATGCATCACTCGCCATGACTGCACCCGTAAGATCGAAGTTGAATTGTTTTGCTTTTTCAACCGATTGACGTAATGAATCAATACGACTTGTTTGTCCGCAACCTTTACCCACCAGTTGTTTATTCTTCACCAATGCAATTGCATTGCTCTTTAAATGTTTGCAGATAATATTTGCAAATACCAGATCATCTTTTTCTTCTGCAGTAGTTTCTCTTCCACCTGCTTCTTTCCATTCAGTATAATTGCCTTCATCAATTCCCTGCACCAATACACCGTTCAATAATGATTTGTATTGTTGTTTTGTTTCAGGTTGATTTTTCAGTTGTAACAAAATGCGGTTCCTCTTCGACTTTAATACTTCCAGTGCATCTGCATCAAACGATGGAGCAATTAATACTTCAAAGAAAATTTCATTGATGGCTTCTGCAGTAGCTTTATCAATTTCGCCATTGCAAACCAATACACCGCCAAATGCACTTTCAGGATCACCTGCCAATGCAGCATCCCAACTTTCTTTTACAGATGCTCTTGCTGCAACACCGCAAACATTGGTATGTTTAATAATTGCAAACCAAATATCGTTAGCTGTATTTACATCCCCTCCGCTGGAGAGCCTGTCCCGATTGCTCGGGAGGCTTGGGGAGGCTTCTCCGATTAATTGTACTGCAGCATCTACATCAACCAGATTATTATAGCTTAATTCTTTTCCGTTTAATTGTGTAAACAACTCATCAAGATTACCGAAGAAACGTGCATTCTGATGAGGGTTCTCACCATAACGCATCATTTTTTCTTCTTTGTTGAATGGAGTTTCAACAGCCGATTGATGAAAGTAGTTGCTGATTGCAGTATCATATGCCGTGCACACATCAAATGCTTTTACAGCAAATGCACGACGTTGCTCATAAGTTGTTTCGCCATTTTGATTACGAAGCATTTCTTCCAGCACAGCATATTCTTTCTTTGCTGCAAGCACCACCACATCTTTGTGATTTTTACCTGCGGCTCTGATCATGGATGGTCCGCCAATATCAATTTTTTCAATGATCGCTTTTTCGGCCTCCTCCCGGCCTCCTCCAAAGGAGGAGGAGGAAAACTGCGCAACAGTTTCTTCAAATGGATAGAGATCAACAATCACCAGATCCAGCTCGGGAATATTGTACTGCTTCATTTCTTCCAGGTGCTGTGCATCATCTCTTTTACCAAGAATACCTCCAAACACAGAAGGGTGCAAAGTTTTTACACGTCCTCCTAAAATAGAAGGGTAGCTGGTTAAACTTTCAACTGGTACAACAGGAATACCCAGCTTTTCTATAAACTGTTGTGTGCCGCCGGTAGAATAAATGGTAACTCCCTGTGCATGTAAAAGCTGAACCAATGAATCCAGACCGTCTTTGTAAAAAACTGAAATGAGTGCTGATTGAATTTTCTTTGTCATTTGAATAAAGCGTCAAAAAATTGATAAATGTGGCATCAACCGTGAAAGAAGTCGCAAAGGTAAGCGTCTAGAGATTCATCACAAAAGCACCCTGTTCACTTGTGCAGAAATAATTGAGCTGCAAACGTTCGCAGTCTTTTTTCCAGAGATTGATTTTCCATTGCGGGTTTGAACTGTCAAATACAACCAGCTTGCAATCCACTGTTTTTAGCAGATCAGTGATGTACAGACGGGGATTTTTGGAAATGATCAGCACATCTGCTTTGATCCGTGGCTGCAGCGAATCATAAACATATGATTGGTTGATGTGGATAATCTTTTTTCCGTTGATGCTGTACGAGTTGTTTTGCATGGATGCCGGTATCATCGGAGAATGATAACTGTGAAATAAAATTCGTGATGGCTTCAGGTGAAAGTTTCGCAGAAAGCCATCCTGCAGTAAAACAGAATCGCCTTTAAAGAGGTATTGGCTGCCCAACATAAAATCAATAGCCGTATGCTGCGATAAATTATAAACGATCAGTTTTTTCTGTTTCCCTGTTTGATATACGAAAACACTTTGCAACAGGAAGAAAGCGGCGAGAAAGCCGGCACTCCATTTCAATGCCTTTGTATTTTTCTGCAGTAACCAGATACCGGTTGATGCAATAAACGCATACAGTAAAATGGTTTGCAGGGGATGATGCTGAATGCCGTCTGTTACAGCAAACGTAAAATGATCTGCCCAAATAATAAATTCGTTCATCCACTTTAATAAATAACTGAATACTGTTCCGGTAAAAGCTGCAACGGGTTGAATGAATGAAACAACAATCAGCAGAATTTCTCCAAACAAAATAATGCTGCTTAACGGTACGGCAACAAAATTGGTGATGAGAAATAAATTAGGAGCCTGGTGAAAATGATACATGCAGAGCGGCAGTGTTAAGATCTGTGCCGATAATGTAACAGCATTCAGTTGCCATGCTTTATCCAATAGTTTATTGTTGAATGAAAGCCAGTGATAAATCGGCTTCATAAATAATACAATACTTAATACTGCAGCATAAGAAAGCTGAAAGCCCACATCCCACAAATAGAACGGATTGTAACAGAGCAATACAAATGCAGATGCTGCCATGCTGTTATAGATATTTCCTTTTTTACTCAGCAAGTCGCCACCTGAAATAAATGTAAACATGATAGCTGCCCTTAACACTGATGCTCCTGCTCCGGTAAGTAAACTGAAGATCCATAGGAAAGAAAGCACCAGCAATGGTTTCAGCCATTTCAGTTGTTTGTATTTGTTCAAAGGTTGAAAGAGCAGTAACAGCAACCAGTAAATTAAACCAAGATGTAAACCGCTGATGGCAATTACATGCACTACACCTGTATTACTGTATGCCTGTACCAAATCTCTGTCCAGATCATCACGGTAACCAATGAGCAATGCTTCTGCTACACTGATCTCTTGGTCACCTTTAATATGTGTACGAAGTACAGAAAGGATATATGCTTTTGTTCGGTAGATGAACGACCAGAAAAAAGAAGTTTTTGTAGCATTCAATACCACATAATCTGTTTTCTTTACAAACAGTTGATGGGTGATGCTATTGAACAATGCATAACGTTTATAATCGAACCCGCCGGGGTTGCCTGCATTTTTAATTTCCTGTAAGGGTTTGTTGATTGCAATGATGTTGCCGTATTGTAATGCAGGCATTACACTGTCTTTCTGAAAATAGAGAATGATATCACCGCTCACCTGTTTTGTTTTTCCGTTATGCTGTACCGAAATAATTTCTGCCTGCGCTTTATAGGTTTTTTGTTTTTCACTCAAAGGTTCCAGTAAACGGAGCTGAACAACATCTCCGGGTTGATACACATGACCCACCCACTGCTGTTGATGCGGCACCTGTTTAAGCCATGTAAGCAGAACCGCAAAACCCAGCATGAAAAGTGAAACAGCACAACCCGGCAGCCAGCTGAATGTAAATTTTCGTTGTTCGTTCAGTAAGAGATAAAGCAATGCAAAAGGAAGTGCTGCTGCAATCAGGTATAGACCAATGATCCATTGCAGTGAAAAATACCAGCTGCAAATAATCCCTGCTGCAAACGGAACCAGCAACCGCAGAAAGGGAATGTTTTTCCAAATGGGAATTTTGGGCGACATTCCGATAAGGTAGAAAAACTTTTATTCTGCTCCTATTCTCCCAACAAATTTTTGAGAAAAGCAATCTGTCCCAAGTGATAAATATGATGCTGGATCAATCCGTTGAGCAGAAAACGGTAATTGTATTCACGGAAATCAACCATCTCACTTAAAAAAACGTCCTCTTTTTTTTCCAGCACAGCAATGAGTTGTTGGTGAATAGATTCAAATTCTGCCAGACCTTTTTCCCATGTATGAATTTTTGGATCAATGATCCGCCAATCCATTTCTTCGGATGCTTTGAGATCATAGCCCTGATTTTTTTCCAGCCGCTTCAATGTAAAATCGGCCCAGGTAATCATGTGATACAATATTTCTATGGCCGCATGTGAATTCTCCGGATTGATGTACACCACTGCCGGATGTATTTTGCGGAGCATGGGCATTACTGCTTCGCCATACCAGGGCTCACCGTTGAGCACCCGTTGCAGGTTGAGGATGATTGATTGGACTTCTTTGTTATGCATAGTTGTAAGTTACAAAAAACAAACCAGCCTCTCCCTCGTTCCCTCTCCGGTAGAGAGGGAGGCCAAGCTGCAAATCATTATCAGCTTATTTAATTAAGCATTTCAACAACAAGTCATAAATCAATTGTCTCAAACATTAACAATATGTCTGTAAGACGGAGAGGCAGGGAATTTTTCTTTTTTACTTTTTATCTTAACGGCAAAAAAAAACTCCGCAACAAGTGCGGAGTTGAATATCTTCTGAATCTCACGAATCCAATTAATCCCAGTTCAGACAATTTACTTACTCAAATACATACTTCTATCCTTATACAACTGACGGAAGTAAGGATCACGCAAATCTTTTATAAAACGGATGGCTTCACCTGTACTTTTCATTTCAGGCCCAAGCTCTTTATTTACATTAGGGAATTTATTAAAGCTGAACACCGGTTCTTTAATAGCATAACCGGTCAGTTTCTTTTCGTATGTAAAATCAGTGAGTTTCTTTTCACCCAACATCACTTTGGTAGCAATGTTCAGGTAAGGAATCTGGTAAGCTTTTGCAATAAACGGTGTAGTGCGTGATGCTCTCGGGTTGGCTTCAATTACATACACTTTCCCATCTTTAATGGCAAACTGAATATTGATAAGTCCGAGAATGTTGAGTGATTGTGCAATTCGTTTTGCATAATCTTTCATGGTAGTAACAATCAATGGAGTTAAGTTGAACTCAGGTAATACCGCATGGCTGTCGCCACTGTGAATACCGGCCGGCTCAATATGTTCCATTACACCCATTACATGAAAGTTCTCTCCATCATAAATCGCATCAATCTCAGCTTCCTGACAACGATCAAGAAAATGATCAATCAATATTTTATTGCCAGGTAAATGTTTAATTAAACTCAACACACCTTTTTCCAGTTCTTCATCATTCAACACAATCCGCATACGCTGCCCACCCAATACATAACTGGGACGAACAAGCACAGGGTAACCAACTTCTTTTGCCACTTCAATGGCTTCATCTGTATTATACGCTGTTCCATATTTGGGGTAAGGGATACCCAGTTCTTTCAGCAAATCACTGAAACGGCCACGGTCTTCGGCAATATCCATACTGTCGAATGAAGAACCGATGATGCGGATACCTTTTTCGTGCAGACGCTTTGCCAGCTTCAGGGCTGTTTGTCCGCCAAGCTGAACTATCACACCATACGGTTTTTCCAGTTCAATAATTTCCCAGAGATGTTCCCAATAAACCGGTTCAAAATAAAGCTTATCGGCCATGTCAAAATCGGTACTCACTGTTTCGGGGTTGCAGTTCACCATAATTGCTTCGTAGCCGCACTCTTTAATAGCGAGCAGACCGTGAACACAGCAATAATCGAACTCAATACCCTGACCAATACGGTTGGGGCCGCTGCCGAGAACAATGATTTTTTTGCGTTGAGATGGAATGGATTCGTTGTGGAGGATCGTATTTGCCATTGCGCTGCAAAGGTAGGGGTGCAGAAAAAAATCCGGCGTATTTTTTTATCAAAATTTCAGCAACTTTTCCCCGCTAACAGTCATAAGCTAAAAGGGGTTTTCCAGATCGGCTTTTGTGTACAAATGATTCCGGGTTACGAATAACGAATCTGCAGTACCGGCAGATTTTACAAAGCTGCTTTTTCCCAGCAAACGCATGAGTAAGGCAATGGGAGTAAGGATAACAAAGAAAATGATGCTGAGCAGGATGCGGCTGTTGATAAAGCCCAGCACTTTGGCAATCATCATCCAGCTGAGATGAATAAACTCGCCAATGGAACTGATGAGAAAACCAACAAAAGACATACCCACCGGCACCAGCATCCATTCTTTTCTGAAAAAGAAATAAAGCAGGCCAAAGCCAATGGTAATGACGATAAGAGAGCTATGTTTTTTTTGCCACTTCATTTAAAAGAGTGAATAGATAAATGGTGCAACGGCGCTGCTGCCACCAAAAATTAATAAAACGCCCAATAGTAACATGACAATGATAATGGGAGCCAGCCACCATTTTTTCCGCACTTTTAAAAAGGCCCACATATCTTTTAAAAATTCGAGCATAAACTCAGGGTTGATGTGTTGTATCTGATTGTAAGTAACTGTAAAGATACGTTGCGGCCAGTTGATTGCCAGCCTCACTCCAATGCGGATCGCAGGGTAAAAAATAATTGTTACCGGGTGCTGATGCAAAAACCGGCAGCAGGTCTACAAATTCAATGCGGTTTTTTTTGCAAAATGCGTTTAGCTCAGGCGATAATTTATTTTGCTGATCCGTTTTGTAGCGTTTGATTTCAGAAGCCACAGGAATTGTAAACAGGATGATGCGTTTATCAGTCGCCGAGTTTTTAATTTGGGTGAGAATAAAACAAAAGCGTTCAAAATCTGCAGCCGAATAATTTACAAAGCCGGAGTAGTCATTTTTATACAGTTGATGTGCTTTGCGGTTTTGGCGGAAATAATCAACAAGATGAAACCAGAACGTATAAGCTCGTAAAAAACGGGCAACCGTTCCTTTCAGACTGTTATGTTTACTAAAATATCCTTCCTTATTAAATGTAGTTTTCTCAAAGGAGCTGTTATAAAACTGCAGTGCATAACCGTTGTTTGATTTTACATAATAGGGTTTGTATCGTTTCATTCCGTCGTATAAACCTTTATGAACATCCGGGTCGTTATCAAAAAAATCATTGATAGGTAATAAGCCAATCAGGATGGTTTGATGTGCAAAACCGGAAGCCAGCTTTTTATATACCAGATATTCCTGTGTTGTACTGAAATCGGAGCAGCCAAAATTCAAATATTCTTTTCCTGTTTTTTTGCTGAGCAGGTTTGATAAACGATTGGAGTCTGCAATTCCAAAGCCTTCAATAAATGAATCGCCCAACACAATTACTCCGTTACTGTCTGCAACATGTTGTTTCCATTCTTTATCACGGGCACCATAACTGTTGATTGAATACTGCACAGAAAAACAGTCACGCTTAAACATAAAATTCTCAGGATAATGCCAGGTGCCCCATTCTGGCTTCAGGTCAGCAAACTGATAGGGATAATGTTTTTCTTTCAGGGAAAATGTAAAATGGGGCCTGGTCGCAGGGATATATCCGGTTACAATCATTAACCAGCAAACCAGTTCTGCCAGTACATAACTGACAAGTGAGATGATGAAATAATAACTGAGTTTGCGTTTCATGGTTATTAATCCGTTGTAATTGTTTTCTTCCAGTCATCTTTCTCTTTCCACAGCGGCTGATCTTTTTTGCTGAACAAAAAATCACCTATCACCAGATAATCCATTTCGGTGCGCATGAAACATTGATAGGCTTCCATTGGAGTACAAACAACCGGCTCTCCACGTACATTAAAACTGGTATTGATCAATACGGCACAACCGGTGAGTTGTTTAAATGCAGTGAGCAGTTCATGAAATGTTTTATTGGTTGATGCATGCACTGTTTGTATACGGGCTGAGTAATCAATATGAGTAATGGCGGGTAATGTACTCCGCTGGAAATACAATTTTTCATTCATGGTCAACTGCTGATAGTTTTCCGGCACTTCTTTTTGAATTTCTTTTTTTACCGGTTGCACCAATAACATATAAGGTGATGCTGTTGTTAACTCAAAATAATCTTGTGCATCTTCAGCTAATACAGCAGGAGCAAAGGGACGAAAGCCTTCACGGTATTTGATTTTGAGGTTGAGTTTCTTTTGCATCTCGGGGTTACGGGCATCAGCAAGGATGCTGCGGTTACCCAATGCTCTTGGCCCAAACTCCATACGACCCTGAAACCAACCGATGACATTTCCTTCATTGATTAATCTTGCAACAACTTCATTCAGCGCATCCCTTTCTTCGTACCGTTTATATTTAGCGTTGAAGTTTTTTGCTGTTGTTACAATCTCTTCATCGGTATAAGACGGACCGAGATAAGCACCTTTCATTGCATCAGCTTCGGTTGTAACTGTGCGTTCTCTTTCAAAATAAATATGATGGGCTGCTAATGCTGCACCAACAGCACCACCTGCATCACCACTTGCCGGTTGAATGAATAGTTCATCAAAGATATTTTCGTTCTGCAGTTTGCCATTCGCTACACAATTCAAAGCCACACCACCCGACAAACAAATGTTTTTAGATCCCGTTAATTCTTTTGCATGATGTGCAAGCTTTATTACAATTTCTTCGGTTACCTGCTGAATGGCGAATGCCAGATTGCAATGCTGCTGTTGTAATTCATCTTCGGGCAATCGTTTACCAAAACCAAACAGTTGTTTAAAGGCATCGTCTTTCACCATCCGTAGCCCAACTGCATAATTGAAATACTTTTGATTTAGTTCAATAGAGCCATCATCAAAAATGTTGACCAGTTTTGTTTTGATGGTTTCAACAAATGCTGCCGTTTGTGTTGATGCAGGATTGCCATAAGGAGCAAGCCCCATCAACTTGTATTCACCACTGTTTACTTTAAAGCCGAGATAATAAGTGAAAGCTGAATACAATAACCCAACAGAGTGGGGGAAGTTGAGCTGCTTCAGTATTTCAATCTGTTTGCCTTTTCCTTTACTGATGGTTGTGGTGGCCCATTCGCCTACACCATCAATGGTCAGGATGGCTGCTTCTTCAAACGGTGAAGGATAAAAAGCAGAAGCAGCATGACTGAGATGATGTTCAGGGAACAACAGTTTCAGTTTCTTTTTATCATAGAGTTGAATTTTTTTCAACTCATCCCGAATCATTTTTTTCAGGAATAATTTTTCATTCAACCAAATGGGCATGGCCAACAAAAAAGAAGCAAAGCCTTTTGGTGCAAATGCATAATAGGTTTCGAGTAATCGTTCAAACTTCAATAACGGTTTATCGTAAAACACAACTGCTTCCAGTTCATCAATGGTAATACCCGCTTCTTTTAAACAATAGCTGATGGCTTTTGATGGAAACCCGGCATCATGTTTCTTTCGGCTGAACCGTTCTTCCTGTGCGGCGGCAAACACTTCGCCATCTTTGATGACGGCTGCAGCAGAATCATGATAAAAAGCCGAAATGCCGAGGATGTACATGGGTGCAAAATAAATGATTTGATAGATACACGGATGACACAGATTTAGGCGGATGATTACGGATTTAATCTGTGCTCATCTGAGTTATCTGTGGCAAAATTTGTTTTTAAAGAGAATCCGTTGTCTGATCAAACAATGAACAAGAAGACTGTACACTTAAAATGGACTTAATCTGTACTTATCTGTTTCATCCCTGTCATCAGTGACTCTATTTCTTCACTCAAAATCTCCGCTACCTTAGCGGCTCCCTGTTTATTAAAATGTATAAAGTCGTAATAGTAAGCTGTATTCTTTGGCATCAGTTTCGCCAGATCAATGACTGTTGCCTGTTTGCTGAACGAACGGACAACATTATTGTATTCTTCCAATACCTGCTCCTGCAACAAATTATTTTTACCTGGATTGCTTTCATGAAATTTCAAATCCATTTGCACAGCAGTTGTACTGTCAGTAAAAGAACCGTACAACGATGGTTGCGTTAACAGGATCGGTTGTATGCCATTCGCTTTACAAACTGTAATGATTTCCTGCAATCTTGTTTGATAACCTATGAGATAAGGTTTTTGTTTAGTTACAACTTCCTGCATGTAAGCAGCAGAGAAACTTGTGTCGGGCAACTGTTTAAAATCAATTTCCTTATGAATCAATCCTTTTTTATACGCTAAACGGATGGCATAGAATTGAAAAATAGTAGAACCGATTTCTGTTTTATTCAGCAGCGATTTGAAAAATTGTTTGAAACTGTTGTATTGAATTCTGTTATCATTCATCAAATCAAAACGCTCAGGTTGTTTTGTTTCCACATCATTTACACCTGTTAGCAGCAACACGTATTTTGGTTTGAGTTTGATGATATATTCTTTCAGCAAATGCAAATGGCCAAAGGTTGAATGACCGTCAAGACCTGCATTGTTGATCCATAAATTTGGAACAGAATCTTTCAATTCCTCTCCCAGCAGAAAAGGCCAGGTTGTGCTGTCGCTTAAAAATTTACATTCAGTGGTACTGCCGCCAATGGCAATGATGGAGTTGAGTTTGGAAATACTGTCTGTTGGTTCCGGTCCACGAAAACCCAATGAATTTCTTGAATAGAAAATCTGTTTGTCTAACTGACCGATCCATTTATTTTGAAAGACTGTTTTTTGATTGGCAGGTAAAATCAGTTTTCCCTGTTTGGTGTAAGTGGAAAAAGGGTTGTAGATCCGCAGCACAATTTCGCAGAGCAGCAATGCAACAGTTAAACCAAACAACAATGCTTTGAGATTTTTGATCATCGGGATGTAAGATAAAAACTGTTTGTGAGAATGTGGTGTCTGTTCATCCGACGAAGGAGGATGACTGTACACCGTTTAAGATGTGCAGTCACCTTTCAGGTGAACAGACATCTATAAAACATTTGAGCAGATAAAAACGGATTTGATCTGTGCTTATCTGTTTTATCCCCGCCTGAATGGCTTTAGTCGGGCAGGAGCGTCATCAGCGACTCTATTTTCTTCATCAATAAAAAAGCAGCGAATCATCTCCGCTGCTTTTGAAGTTCATGTTATATTCTTTGTTGAAATGGAAGTTTCAACGGAAGTTAAGAAATCCTGAAGTACCGTCCCTCTCTACTGGAGAGGGAATGAGGGAGAGGCTTCTTACTCAAACGTACTATAGAAATAAGGCGTCTTTGCCTCAAACTCGGCACTGCAGGTATCTACCATTTTATACACTCTGGTAATGCCCCATGCTTTTCGTTTTTCATACAATGCATCTTCACTTGCATCTTCTTTCATAATGCGGCAAATCTGTTCATCGCTAAAGCCCATGCGTTTTGCTTCCGTCAGTAATTCTTTCGGGAGCGTTTGCATATCATGCTTTGCCAGTTCTTTTTCAACGTTTACTATATCCTGTATCTGGTAAATAAACCAACGATCAATCTTGGTTGCTTCAACAATCGTCTTTACACTTACACCCGCCATCAACGCATCTTTAATACGGAAGATGCGGTCCCATTTCGGCACCTTAATATATTCAATCAGCTCTTCCGCATGTTTTACACTTTGTCCGTAGTATCCTAAACCAACGGCGTTGTTTTCTAAACTCTGACAAGCCTTCTGCACCGCTTCTGTAAAGCTTCGTCCTATACCCATCACCTCACCAACACTTTTCATTTGTAAACCTAAACGATCATCGGCACCTTTGAACTTATCAAAGTTCCAACGTGGCATTTTTACAATTACATAATCCAATGCCGGTTCAAAGTATGCAGAGGTGGTTTGTGTGATCTGATTTTTCAATTCATCCAAAGTATAACCAATGGCCAGCTTGGCTGCAATTTTTGCAATGGGATAACCGGTTGCTTTACTTGCCAATGCAGATGAGCGGCTTACACGTGGATTGATTTCAACCGAAATAATTTCTTCGTTCTCCGGGTTCATGGCAAACTGCACGTTACAACCACCGGCGAAGTTGCCGAGGCTCCGCATCATTTTAATGGCCATGTTCCGCATGTTCTGGAATGCTGTATCGCTTAATGTCATAGCCGGAGCAACGGTAATACTGTCGCCTGTATGCACACCCATGGGATCAAAATTTTCTACCGTACAAATGATCACCACATTATCATTCTTATCACGCAGCAACTCTAATTCAAATTCTTTCCAGCCCAGCAATGCTTTCTCCACCAGCACCTCGTGCATGGGACTTGCTTTTAATCCTCTTTCCAATGCAGCATCCAGTTCATCTTTGTGAAACACAATACTGCCGCCCGTTCCACCTAAAGTAAACGACGGACGGATCACCAACGGAATACCGATTTGCTGTGCAAATTCTTTTCCTTCCAATAAGGAGTTGGCAACACGGCTCGGTGCAACACCAATACCAATATCAATCATCAGCTGGCGGAATTTTTCTCTGTCTTCTGCCGTATCAATCGCTTTTACATCCACCCCAATCATCCGCACATTAAATTTCTCCCACACAGCCAGTTCATCCGCTTCTTTACAAAGGTTCAGGGCTGTTTGTCCGCCCATGGTGGGCAACACTGCATCTATCTGCGGATTTTCTTCCAGAATCTGTTCAATACTTTCAATGGTGAGTGGCAGCAGATACACACGGTCGGCCATCATGGGGTCGGTCATGATGGTAGCAGGATTGCTGTTGATGAGAATTACTTCAATCCCTTCTTCACGTAAGCTGCGTGCAGCCTGCGAACCGGAATAATCAAACTCACAGGCCTGGCCAATTACAATGGGGCCGCTGCCTACAATGAGAACACTCTTGATGGAACTGTCTTTTGGCATGGGGAGAATTTGGCTGCAAAAGTATTGGATTGAGCGTTAATCTGCATGTGAAATTTTGAACCTTCCCGAAGTTTTTTGGTAACAATTTTGGTAACAGCCGTTAGTAATTCTGTTCGGCTACATTGGCGTCGCACTCTTGTACATATATACTTGATTATTGCGATTGAATTTTGAGAAGTAAACTCATTTATAGACTTTTATACTCATGCAGCTTTTTATAAAATTTGGGAAAGAAGAGCATCTAAAGCAACTTCAAAAAGATGGCAGGCTTTATTGCAAATCGGTTCTGGAGTTTGCAAAACTAGAAAACGATGAAGCAAGGGGCGATCAGTTTGAGAATGTT
Organism: Chitinophagaceae bacterium; assembly: GCA_022841365.1. GTDB lineage: Bacteria > Bacteroidota > Bacteroidia > Chitinophagales > Chitinophagaceae > Lacibacter. Next base: position 29,470 of record JALHRP010000004.1, read on the forward strand.
ATCAGATTAGAACTATTAAACGATAAAATAATATGGTTAAAAGAAAAGGATAATGAAAGCGCAGATTGGAAAAAGTTGAATGTAAATTTTGCCCAATTTAAATTATCCGATGAAGAATATAAAGGCAACCTATTTTGTATGAGCAGTTTTTCTTTGGACTTAAAAACAGATGAGGTTGAGATTATTTTAGATACGAGGTTCTTAGAGAAATTCGGGACTCATTATCTTCTAGTTTTAAATCAGCCAGAATTTTTTAAAAGAATAGATAAAGCTTTGAGTGATAAGAATATTGATTATCGAAAAGGAAATGTAGAGTATAAGGATTTGAAAAACCATTCAGGAGCTAAAACAATCTTTGATAAAGACATATTGTTCTCGTGGCAAAATGAATACAGAATTTTCATAGAAACAGATTCAACGGAATTTCAAATATTTAACATTGGCAATATTGAAGATATAACTGAGGTAAACCAATTAAGTGAATCCACAACTTTTAGGATAAGAAAGGGAAAAAGTTTGAACGAAATATAGTTTATTCACAATCTTCAACTGATTGTGAATAGTACACCATCTCTACTTTGTAAGCACTTTCTCTCATCTTCGTTATTTTTGCCTGATGCAGAAACACATACTTACATTTTTCAGTTCTCTTGTTCTTTTTCTTTCCGCATCTGCCCAACTCTTTCCCGAAAAAAATTATCCAACGGATTATTTCCGTTATCCATTAAATATTCCGTTAAAGCTCAACGCCAATTTTGGTGAAATGCGTCCCAACCATTTTCACATGGGCTTAGATCTGTTTACACTGCGCAGAGAAAACCTGGAAGTGTATGTACCTGCTGATGGGTGGATTGCCAAAGTAAAAGTTGATCCCAATGGTTTTGGTAATGCCATTTATATCAATCATCCAAACGGGTATACAACGTTGTATTGTCACATGAATACTTTTCCAACAAAAGTGCGGCAGGCGATGATTGAAGGACAGTATGCAAAACAAAGCTGGAAAGGAGATATAGAGTTTGCAAAAAATCAGTTTCCGGTAAAGCGGGGAGAGTTTCTGGCCTACAGTGGTAACACCGGTGCATCGGCCGGTCCGCATGTGCATTATGAAATACGCCGCACAGCAGATGATGCCTGTTTAAATGCATTGTTGTTTCATCGTGTGCAGGATGTAACGCCACCTGATATCAGCAAACTGGCAGTGTATGATCGTAACAAAAGCACCTATGAACAATTTGCAAGAACAATGGGTCTTACAAAAGTGGCCGGTGGATATACCGTTTCCGGGGGCGTACTAACGGTAACCAGTAACGCCGTGAGCTTTGCCATTGTTGCAACCGATCGTATAACAGGTGTGCCCAACAGTAACGGTATTTTTGAAGCCGTCGTTTATTTGGATGATGAACCCATCAGCGGTTTCCGTATTGATGCGATCGATTATATACAAACACGTTATCTCAATGCACATATTGATTACCGCATAAAAGCAGGCGGCGGTTCTTATTTTCAACACCTGTCTCCATTACCCGGCGATCAGTTGCCCATCTATTATAAAAAAGGAGATGGACTGATTCATTTAGATGATACTGCCACGCATGATATTAAGATTGTAGTGAACGATGCCAATGAGAATGCATCCACTCTTCGTTTTAAACTTAAACGTACAGCAGCTGTTACAGCTGCTGCCAATGTGCAAAGAGACAGCCGGTATATGTTGCCCAACCAACTCAATATTTTTGAACAGGATGAAGTGCAGATGGTGAGTACCACAAAAAGTTTTTATGATGCATTCCGGTTAGTATATAATTACAAAACAAGTGCCACTGCCTATTCAAATATTCATGTGATACACACACCCATGATTCCTGTGCATGATTCGATGATGATTCGCATTAAACCAAACAAACTGATTCCTGAAAGCAGTCGTAACCGAATGCTGATGATCAAGCAGGCAAAAGGAAAAAAAGAAGTGGCAAGAGCAACATTTGTTAAAGGATGGTACGAAGCAAAGTTCCGTGAGTTTGGAGAGTTTTGGCTGGAGGCAGATGAAGTGCCGCCAACGCTTGCCATCAGCGGAGTGGTGGATGGCGGAACAGTGACCTCCAATACCTTGATCACCTGCACTGCTGCAGATAATAAATTAAAGATCCGCAGTTTTCGTGCAGAGCTCGATGGTGAGTGGTTAATGTTCAGCGGACTTGGACCTGTGTATCGTTACAGGGTAGATGAGTATTGTCCTGAAGGAGAACACGAATTGAAAATAAGAATTGAAGATGAAGCAGGTAATACGGTTGAACGGGTGATGAGGTTTACGAGAAAGTAAGGAACGAATTCCTTATAGTGGTCGGTGAGGACACCGACCACGGCAGGCCGCCGCCGTTGGTGTCCCCACCAACGGCTTGCATGAAAATTTGCTGAATCCTCGTTATAGTAAAAGTGGTTTTTTAATCCGTGTGTATCGAACAAATCAGCGTCATATGCGTTTCTATTCAAACAACTAATTAATGCCAACAAAGAAAGCAGCTGTTAAAAAAGAACCATTCAAAAATTATGTCACCAAACTGAAGGCGGGTGATAAAGCTCCTGCATTTAAAGGAGTTGATCAGGATGGAAAAAAGATTTCATCTGCAGACTATAGAGGTAAAAAGATCATTCTCTATTTCTATCCCGAAGATGATACATTGAGCTGCACTGCACAGGCCTGCAACCTGCGGGATAATTTTGCTGAATTAAAACAGTTAGGTTTTGAAATCATTGGTGTAAGTGAAGATGCAGTGGCAAAGCATAAAAAATTTGAAACAAAATATAAACTCCCGTTCCGTTTAATTGCCGATGAAGATCATGCAGTGATCAATGCCTACGATGTATGGGGCAAAAAACAATTCATGGGTAAAATTTATGACGGACTGGTACGCACCACATTTATCATCAATGAAAAAGGAATCATTCATGGAATTGTTACAAGGGTGCTTACCAAAAAACATACAGAACAAATCATGGAGTTACTCTAAACAGAAGATAGCATACAGCGTTTTTTAGTGTATATTGATCTGGTTAATACTACTAAACTGAAACCATATGCGAAAGCTGTTTTTTTGTGTGATTCTTTTAACGGGAGCAATACTCCTCCATGCATGTAAAAAAGATCAGCCAAAACCTGATCCTACCTGTTCAACCAGTTTTTCTGCTACTGTTTCAGTGATTGTACAAACCAATTGTGCGTATTCAGGCGGATGCCATGGAAGCGGCAGCACCAATGCCGGCGGGCCTTTCACCAGTTATGCGTTGATTGCAGCAAAAAAAGATATCATCAAAGGTCAGGTAGAAGCGGGCATTATGCCGCAGGGTGCCAGCTTAACAGCAGGAGATAAAGCTGCATTGATTGCATGGATCAATTGTGGCGCTCCAAATAATTAAAAATTACTATCCGTTTCAGACAACAGAAATCCCTGTTCATATTGTTTTTATTCCCTGCCGGACGAGCAATCCATAATTTCAAAAAAAAGCTCCGGTATGAAATGGATATTATCTGTGTTGTTGATTGTTTCAATTTCTTTTCTCTACGCCTGTAAAAAAACAAACAGTGCTGGTAATCCCGGCGGTGGCGGTACTGTTCCGTTTACTCCCAACTGTACAAGTGCAGCAATCAATTTTACAGCTGATGTTGTTCCCATCTTTCAATCGGTTTGCGGACAGAGCGGTTGCCATAACAGCGGCAGTACTAATGGCCCCGGCCCATTAACAACACATGCTCAAATTAATGCAGCCAAAGCATCAATCAGGCCTGCAATCATCAGCGGGGCGATGCCAAAAAATACATCGCTTTCTGCAGCACAAAAAAATTCAATCATTTGCTGGATAGATGCCGGTGCTCCAAATAATTAACAGATTATAAAAACACCGTGTTATCAATACAGTGCATCTTTACGGTGCACTTTTTTTATGACAAACGAACTACACATTAAAGAACAGTCTTTTCTTGCAATGCTGGCAGCAAAAAAATTAAAGACCAGTAAAGTTGCGATGGTGATCGGGCAAACCATTCACCTGCATAATACGAGCAAAGAAGATTTCTTAAAGAATGAGCGTTGGGTAAAACACGAGCTGGCGCATATTGAGCAATACAAAAAATATGGCTTGCTGAAATTTCTTACACTGTACACATGGTACTGTATAAAGTATGGCTATCATTTAAACCCATTTGAAGTGGAAGCAAGAGAAAAAGAGAAAGCGTAGTGTAAAACACCACGCTTTCTCTGTCAAAAAACAAATTCTATTTATTGCCCCTGCGCCAAACTGTAAGCTTTTTTACCGGCCCACATATTCAACACTTCCAGTGAACAAACTTTAAAGTCTTTCATGATTAAGCGATACAGTTCAGCTATATCAGTTTGTGTAAGCGCTGCTTCTTCAATACTTTCAAAACGTGCACGGTATTGGTTTACCAGGTTGGTAAACACACTGCCTTTTGGCCATACCTGTGTACCACGGTTGCTGATGGTGACTAATTTAAACAGGTTGCCTGTATGCTGCAGCAGTTTTTCTGCCAGTACAGACGGCTGCTCAAAGCTTTCAATAAAAAAATCAACTCCCACAATTACTTCATCTTCCATTTCCTTACTCATGATGAGTGGATTTTTTTCCAGCTTAAATACTGTTTGTGTTGCCGGTTTATCTTCCAGCTGTGGTCTTGGATTATGTACCGGTGTTTTTCCAAAATTGCTGATGATGGCGTTTGCAAATTCGGTGGTGTTTACAGCTGCAGTTGATTTATCGCCAAAATCTCCGGTATGCACACCATTTTCAAGGGTGTACAGCAATGCGTTTTCAATCATGGCTGCTTTTTGCATTAAACCAAGATGGCGAAGCATGCCAAAGCCACTGAGCAGTAATGCGGTTGGGTTGGCAATATTTTTTCCGGCAATATCCGGTGCTGTACCATGCACGGCTTCAAAAATGCAAATGTGATCACCAATATTTGCAGATGGAGCAAAACCTAAACCGCCCACAAGTCCTGCGCAAAGATCACTCACAATATCGCCCTGTAAATTGGTGAGCACCACCACATCAAATACATCGGGCCGGCTAACCAGTTTCATACAGAGATCATCTACAATTACATCATCTGCTTTCAGTTCCGGGTATTCTTTGGCAATTTCATAAAACACTTGCAGAAAAAGTCCGTCAGTTATTTTCATGATGTTGGCCTTGTGCCCGCAGGTAATTCGTTTACATCCTTTTTTGCGGGCCATTTCAAATGCATACTTAATCACCTGCATGCTGCCCGGTCTTGTTATAAAACGACGGCTCAACGCCACATCATGCGTAAGCATGTGTTCAATACCGCCATACGTATCTTCAATATTTTCTCTTACAATGGTAATATCAATGGGAATGCCTGCTTTGCTGAAAACCGTATCAACACCATGCAGTGTTTGAAAGGTGCGTTTGTTGGCATAAGTGTTCCATGTTTTACGAGCTGTAACGTTTACACTTTTAACGCCCTTGCCTTTCGGTGTTTCCATGGGTCCTTTAAACAGGATACCCAGCGATTCTATAGTGGCCTGCGCTTCAGGAGTCATACCGTTTGAATGTCCTTTGTCAAACACCCATTTACCCATATCTACAAATTCGTATTCCAGCGGCACTTCTGCTGCTTTAAAAATGTTGAGTACAGATTCCATGATTTCGGGTCCAATACCATCTCCTTTGGCTACAGCTATTTTCATATTGTGCAATTTTAATCCCGGGAATAATCGGGAGCCGCAAAGGTAAGCTTCGGAGCTGTTTACAGAAAAAGAAGAAGTTGAAAAAAGAATTAAATTTTACAGGATCCATTCAACCTCACCAAAAGCAAAACACTGCGCTGCATCTTTACCGGTTACCAGTTGCCCCCGTTTGTTTACAGACTGAATTTCGGTTTCAAAATTCCGGTTGCCTTTTTTCAACCGAACGGTTTCGTTGCGTTTGTAAAGTTGTTGGTTGTAGCCAGCATAAAACGCATCAAATCCCTGTTGTTCCAGCAGCAGCAAATCGTTCATGAGTTGCGAATAAATTGCACGGGCCAGTTCCTGTACATCGGTTTGTTTTCCTGTAATCTGTTTCACTGATACCGGGTTCTGCAACTCCTCAAATGCTGTTTGATTAACGTTGATGCCAATACCAATCACCGACCATTGCCAATGTGCTCCTCTGAATATATTTTCAATGAGGATGCCCCCTGTCTTTCTGTCACGCCAGTACAAATCATTGGGCCATTTTATTTTCAGTTCATCACCAACAAGAGGCAGCAACTGAGTATGTACGGAAACAGCAGTAACAGCCAGTAGCTGAAAAGCCTTTGCTGCTGTGAGAAAATGGGGTTGCACAACAATTGAAAAACTGAGGTTTTCACCAGCTACGGTTTTCCACTCTTTACCCCGCTGACCTTTCCCCTTTGTTTGATGATGTGTAAACACCACTGTACCATGCTGTGCCAGTCCTTCATGAACCATTGCCATGGCATAGTTGTTGGTGCTGTCCACCGTGTTCAGTACAATCCAGGAGGCGTGTGATTTTTTAAGGGGCAAGGTTGAAGAAGATTGATTAATTTTGGACAAATTAAAGAAACGAAACCTTTGTTGTTGCAAACAGCAAAGAAAAAACAGATTTTTTCATTAAACAAACAAGCGATTGAGTACATTATCTCTGTTGGCTGCCAGAAGCAAAGAAACGAAAGCCTCTCCCCGCATAAACCGTAACAGCAAATTATTTAAGACTATCCTGAAAGCAATCCAGGAAAAGAAAGGCGAACATATTGTAAGTCTCGATTTACGTAAGATTCCTGAAGCGGTTGCTGATTTCTTTATTATTTGCGAAGCCAGCAGCACCACACAGGTAAAAGCAATTGCCGATCATATAGAACATCTGGTAAAGGAAAACTGTGAAGAGGTACCTTACCGCCATGAAGGTATGACGGCTGCACATTGGGTACTGGTAGATTATGTAAATGTGGTGGTGCATGTATTTCAAACCGAAACAAGAAAGTTTTACCGTTTAGAAGAAATGTGGAGCGATGCCAACAGTGCAGACCACGAATGATTTATACCCGGAAATAGTTTCAAATAAAATTTAACAAAAACCCTTTGAAACTTTTCGCCACTTAATTGTAATATTCCCTGAAATCCTGAAACAAGGAACAAAAAAAACAAGATGAGTTTGAACCAAGGAAATAATCCAGAAAACAGCGGCGACAGAAAAGAACCCCGCAAACCGTTCCGCTTTAATATATACTGGCTCTATGCATTGATAGCAGCTGTATTGATTGGCTTTAATCTGTTTCGTGGAATGGCACCCGATGCCATCCCCACAACGCAAAATGTATTTGAAGACAGTATGTTAATGAAAGGGTATGTAAAAAGCTACCTCGTTGTAAAAAACAAAGGTGTGGTGCGTACTACTTTAAAGCCTGAAGCATTTAATGATGAGGTGATCAAGAAGCTGGTGGCAGCCAATGAATCAAGACTCAAGATTGATAAAAATAAAGGGCCTCATTTTCAGTTTACGATTTCTGATGCAAAAACTTTTGATGAACGGGTTACAAATCTCATTACAGATAACCGTGCAGTAACAGGAAGACCTGAAGCAAAGTTTGATGATGAAGAAAGTCTTGTTGGGCCGTTTATTTCTTTACTGCTTCCCATTTTAATTTTAATAGGGCTATGGGTATTACTGATGCGCAAAATGAACAGCGGCGGAGGCGCAGGCCCCGGCGGCGGTGGTATTTTCAACATTGGTAAATCAAAAGCACAGTTGTTTGAAAAAGGAACCAAAGTAAATGTTACGTTCCAGGATGTAGCAGGTTTAGATGAAGCAAAAGTGGAAGTGATGGAGATTGTTGATTTCCTGAAACAACCAAAAAAATACACAGCACTGGGCGGTAAAATTCCAAAAGGTGCATTGCTGGTAGGTCCTCCGGGTACAGGTAAAACCTTGCTTGCAAAAGCTATGGCAGGCGAAGCCCAGGTACCGTTCTTCAGCATCAGTGGATCGGATTTTGTGGAAATGTTTGTGGGTGTGGGTGCAAGTCGTGTGCGTGATCTGTTTAAGCAGGCAAGAGAAAAAGCACCCTGTATCATCTTTATTGATGAGATCGATGCAATTGGTCGTGCACGTGGAAGAAATGCCATTGTAAGTAATGATGAACGTGAAAATACATTGAACCAGTTATTGGTGGAGATGGATGGATTTGGTGGCGATACAGGTATCATCATTCTTGCTGCTACCAACCGTCCCGATGTATTGGATCCTGCCTTGTTACGTCCGGGTCGTTTTGATCGTCAGATCTCTATTGATCGTCCTGATGTAAAAGGCCGTGAACAGATCTTTAAAGTGCATCTCAAGCCAATCAAAATTTCTGAGACACTCGATATTCATAAACTGGCTGAACAAACACCGGGATTTGCCGGTGCAGATATTGCCAACGTTTGTAACGAAGCGGCATTGATCGCTGCACGTAAAGGAAAAGCGGCTGTTGATATGAGCGATTTCCAGGATGCCATTGATCGTGTCATCGGCGGATTGGAGAAGAAAAACAAGCTCATCAGCCCCGAAGAAAAAGAAATCATTGCTTACCACGAAGCTGGTCATGCAATATGCGGTTGGTATTTAGAGCATGCGTATCCGTTATTAAAAGTAACCATTGTTCCAAGAGGAACAGCAGCATTAGGTTATGCTCAGTACACACCAAAAGAACAGTACCTCTATAACATTGAACAGTTGAACGATCAGATATGTATGACGCTTGGTGGCCGTGCCAGTGAAGATATTTTCTTTGGAAAAATTTCAACCGGTGCAAGTAATGATCTGCAGCAGATCACACGTATTGCTTACTCAATGATCACGGTGTATGGTATGAATGATAAGCTTGGTAACATCAGTTATTATGACCCTAATCAGGAACAGACATTCACCAAGCCATACAGCGAAAAAACCGCTGAGATGATTGATAATGAAGTTCGCAAGCTCATTGACTCTGCTTATGAACGTACAAAAGCATTACTCAACGATAAAAGAAGTGATGTTGATAAACTTGCAAAAGCCTTATTAGAAAAAGAAGTGTTGTTCCAGAGTGATGTAGAGGCATTAATTGGTAAGCGTCCGTTTGAACACAAGAAGTTGCTTGACGAAGACAATGTACCGGTGATGCATGCAGCAAACGTAGATAAAGAAGGCAGAGATTTAAGTTAAACAACACGAACATGGGTATTTCTCCTTCAAAAGAAAATATTCTCAAAAAAATAAGACAGGCACTGAGTCATCCGGTGCCTGTTCCTTTTCCGCAAAGTGAAGGAAACAACAGCGTGTTTCAACCACCGGTTGATGATATGGCCGTACAGTTTGCACAGGAGTTTACAAAACTGCAGGGCAAGTTTGTTTTCTGTGCTTCTGAAAAAGATATGACGGAGCAACTTCTGCAATTAGCAGCAGCACGTTCATGGGATAAAATTGTATGCAGAGAAAAAAAACTGCAAGCCACACTGCAGAGCAATCAATTTCCTGTTCCGTTTCATGATCAGCTTTCCGATTGTGATGTAAGCTTTACTACCTGCGAATTGCTGGTGAGCCGTACAGGTACCATGGTACTCAGCACAGCCAATGAAAGCGGCCGCACAACCAGTGTGTATGCGCCCGTTCATGTATGCATTGCGTACACAAGTCAGTTGGTGTACGATCTTAAAGATGCCTTGCAATTACTCAAAGAAAAATACAATGGCCGGCTTCCATCTTTCATCAGCTTTGCTACCGGCCCAAGCCGAACGGCTGATATTGAAAAAACATTAGTGGTTGGTGTGCATGGTCCCAAAGAAGTGTTTGTGTTTTTGATTGAAGGATAGATTTGAGGGAATTGGTCATTGGGTTTTTGGAATTTGGGTTTTCAATTCTTGTGCCTTGATCCTTGAACCTTGTGCCTTGTAACTTACTTCTCACAGCTTATTTCTCACAAATCTTTTCTTCCTGTATCTTTAGTGCATGAAAGATGAAATTCTTTTTCTCTTTGTATATGGTACGTTAAGACGGGGTTTTCACAATGCTGCATTCCAATACATCAGTCCTTATTTTGTACATGAAGCCGATGGAAAAGTAAAAGGCAGTTTGTATGATCTGGGAGAGTACCCTGCAGCAATACCAACAACCAACGGTCATTATATTATTGGTGAATTATACAAAGCCAAATCGGTAGAAGAATTTAACTGGGCCATCAGTCAGTTAGATGATTACGAAGCCGTGCATCCGGAAGAAGGTGAACCACAGTTATACGAGCGTGCATTAACAACTGTATATGCCAACAATCAGGAGGTTACTGCATGGATTTACTGGTACAAAGGAACTACTGCAGGCGCCCCGTTAGTTGAAAGTGGTGATGTACTCGAGTACTTCCGCCAAAAGAATAAATAATCAAACTGCTTTACAGCTTCTTTATATTTGTTTGATGCAAATCGTTCCCGGCAAAAAAATATACTTCCTGTCCGATTTTCATTTGGGTGCACCCAACTATGAGCAAAGCCTTGTTCGTGAAAAAAAGATTGTGCAGTTTCTGGATAGCATTCAATCGAACGCAGACGCTGTGTTTATTGTGGGTGATATGTTTGATTTCTGGTACGAGTACCGTACTGTAGTGCCCAAGGGTTATGTGCGTTTGTTGGGAAAATTAGCGGAGATAACCGACGCAGGCATTCCTGTTCATTTTTTTGTGGGCAATCATGATATGTGGATGAAAGATTATCTGCAGAAAGAACTTGGTATTCCTGTTTACTTCGAACCCAAAGAATTTACAATTAATAACAAACAGTTTTTAATTGGTCATGGCGATGGTCTTGGTCCCGGTGATCATGGATATAAATTCTTGAAAAAAATCTTCCGCAATCCGTTTTGTCAATGGTTGTTTGGCATACTGCCGCCCTATATGGGTATGGGGCTGGCCAACTTCATGTCTCGCCGCAGCAGGGCGCAAACCGGTGCAACTGAAGAAACATTCCTGGGCGAAGACAAAGAATGGCTGATCACTTACTGCAAAGAACAGCTGCAGAAAAAAAAGTTTCATTTTTTTGTGTTCGGGCATAGACACCTGCCCATTGATTTTCGTCTTTCTGATGAAAGCCGTTACATCAATCTCGGAGACTGGATACGATATTTCAGTTATGCATCGTTTGATGGAGAACAGGTAGAATTAAATTATTATAAAGATTGAGGTATTCATTCATCATACTGTTTGTTGGCAGCATACTTTTCTCATCTGCACAGGAACCTGCTTTTATGCAGCAAAAAAGTGTGGAAGGAGAGTATGTTGACTTTACCGTTGATAATCTGGGTAACTACTACCTGCTCTCGAAAAATAATCAGCTGAAAAAAGCAAATGCCAAAGGCGACTCCATCGGCTTGTTTAATGATGTACGTAAATATGGAAAGCTGTATTCCATTGATGCATCCAATCCGTTAAAGGTATTGCTGTATTATAAAAATTTTTCCACCATTGTTGTGCTCGACCGTTTTTTAAATGTGGTGAATACCATTGATCTGCGAAAGCAGAATATTTTTCAGGTAAAAGCGGTTGCACAGAGTTACGATAACAATATCTGGGTGTACGATGAGCAAAATAACAAACTCAGAAAAATTGCAGAAGATGGAAAAGTGATTACTGAAACTGTTGATTTCAGAATGTTGTTTGATGATGTGCCTTCACCCACACAAATTTTTGATCAGGATGGGTTTGTCTATCTCTACGATCCTGAAAAGGGGTTGTATGTGTTTGATATTTACGGCTCCTTTAAAACAAAGCTCTCGTACCTGGGACTTACAGACCTTTCTGTTTTTGGTAAAACGGTGGTAGGATTAGAGAAACAAACGATGCTTGCATATACAAGCGAAACACTTACAGAAAAAAAATTGACGCTCCCTGCAGGTATTCAGGATCGTAAAAAAGCGGTTATACGTCCGGGACATCTGTATATTCTTCAAAACGGTTCCATTTTACATTTCACATTTTAGTATTCTACTGTAAACAACTTAGGCTTTATTTTTGCGTATGCCTGAGTTTTTAAATCAATCTGTTTTGGATAATCCGCTGATACGTTATCTATGGATCGCTGTGATTCTGCTTGCAATGTTTTTACTCAAAGGGATTGTTTCAAAATTGCTTTGCAGGGTGCTCTATGGTTTTTTCCCAAAAGCAAAACAGTATGTAAGCCGTGATCAGTTTATTTCACTGGTGCTGTTACCCATGGAATGGTTCATTGTGGCACTGGTGGTGATCTTTTCTTTCCAGAAACTTACTTTTCCTGCTGTACTTGATTTTGAACTGTACAAAATTTCTTCAAGAGATATTTTAGATGGATTTGGTAAAGCGGCGCTCGTTTATTTCTTTATTCGTTTGCTCCGCAGCCTGATTGATTTTTTTGCATTACTGTTTGAAGTAAGGGCCAATACCACATCTGATCAGAGCGACAATCAGCTCGTTGTTTTCTTTCGTGATTTTTTTAAAGCGGTCACTTTGATTATCGGGTTTTTAATGTTTTCAAAGTTTGTACTCAATTTCAACATCTCCAGTGTTATTACAGGTATCAGCATTATTACAGCAGCTGTAGCCCTTGCCACCAGAGAAAGTCTGGAGAATCTCATCGCCTCCTTTATCATCTTTTTTGATAAGCCGTTTACTTTAGGGGATCTGGTAAAGGTGGAGAACATTACCGGTACGGTGGAGAAAATCGGTTTAAGAAGTACAAGGATCCGTACCGAGCAAAAAACATTTATGACGGTGCCCAATAAAAAAATGGTTGACAGTATTCTCGATAATCTTTCTTTAAGAACTGAACGCAAAGCAGAAATTAAACTGGAGGTAAGTGTTCAAACACAGTCCCGGCAGTTGCTGCAGTTAACACAAAAAGCAGAAAGCTTAATGCAGCAACATGAATTGATACAAAAGGGAAGTGTTTTTGTAACAGAGATTGGATTAAAATCAATTGTTGTACAGGTAGAATATTTTACAGCTGTGATTGAGTTCAGCCTGTTTCAGGAAATTAAACAGACCATTCATCTGGAACTGCTCAATATTCTTGCATCACTTGAAATTGATTTAGCAGGAAAAGCACCGCTTGAATAAGCAGGAGAAATTATTTACTTCACATTTGCCAGTACTTCTGCCAGCTCCATATCATACGCACCATATTTGCCGAATTCTTCTACCCGGCCAATTTCTTTTCCTCCTTTCATTACAAGAATACTGGGGGCTTTGGTTACGTGCAGTGCTTCACTCAATGAACCGAGTGTTTGCTTTTTTCGGTCTACACCAATTATGGTTAAACGATTTGCTGGAAATTTTACCTGGTCTAACAGTTTCAGTAATTGAGGTAATACAATATGAGAATCTTCGCACCAGGTGCCGATAAACACCAGTAGCTGAATGGTATCTTTTACAGGAGTAAGATTGGCAACACAACCTGCGTTTGGTTTGTACCAGCTGATGTCGTTCTTCATCCATTTAAAAGCAGAATCATTTAGCAGAATATCACGGCTTAAAATTCCCTTCAATGTTTTTAATCCGTTCTCCGGATCTTTTGATACTTCGTATTGCACCTGTGCAAACGAACTAAAAGCTGTAACTACAGCAATTAAAAGGGTACATACATGTTTCATAAATCAGAGGTCTGCTTTAATGTTTAATAAAAATGCTTTCATCTGTTGTAAGCTCTGCACCAGCTCAAACCTTACTTCAGCTTCTTCTTTGTGTTTCTTTAAGTAATCCTTTGCAGCTTCAATGGTGTATTTTTTAAAACGCAGCAGATAATAAATCAGGTGCAGTTTTTTTATATCGGCTGCCGTATAAAACCGGTCGCCTTTTTTATTCTTTTTTGGTTTGATGATGGTAAACTCAGTTTCCCAATACCGTAAAGAAGAAGGATTAATTTGAAACATGTCACTCACCTCGCCAATGCTGTAATACAGTTTTTTACTCAACACATCATCAGCAGGCAATTCCATCATATCAGCAGCATCAACCATTTCCTTTAAACTCTTACGCCCTCTTTTCTGTTTCAGTTTGGGCGGTTTGTTCAAAGGCTTTCTTCCCCGCTTTGCAGGTGTAGGTTTTGATGTTTCATCAAACTCAAATGATATTTGTGATTGTACTGCCAATTGTAAGTTTAGCAAAAATAGTAAATGAACAGCAAGCCGTTCGTCTTTAGTTGTTAGCCGATATGAATAGCCGATAGCCGTTCGTCTTTAGTCAATAGCCAATTCAGTATGTCAGATGGTAAAAGCACGCCACCACTAACGACTATCCACTAAGCACTACCAGCTTGTATTAATCGAAGCTCTGGTTGCCTGTAGCAGCAATTTTTAACATTCGGTCGAACTGTTCGGGAGTAAGATCATTATAGAAAAAATAAATAGGGTCAAGATCACGGCCGTTTTTATGTACTTCATAATGCAGATGGGGCCCTGTGCTTTTTCCGGTGCTGCCCACCCATCCAATCACTTCTCCACGGTTAATCCGTTGTCCCGATCTTGCTTTTACTCGCACCATATGACCGTACAATGTTTCATAACCGTAACCATGATTAATGATTACATGATTGCCGTAACCATTCGCCGTGTTACCTGCTAATGTTACAACACCATCGGCCGTAGCATAAATAGGAGTGCCTTGTGGTGCAGCAAAGTCAAGACCGGCGTGCATCTTTGTTGTTTTATATACCGGATCAATGCGGTAACCAAATCCCGAAGCCAGTCTCGACAGTTCTTTGTTACTCACCGGTTGTATAGCAGGTGTGGCAGCAAGCAATGCTTCTTTGTTCTTCACCATTTCTTCAATGGCAGTAAACGAAACCGTTTGTGCATACAATCTGTTGCGAAGTGTATTGATTTGTTTCAGAATGGAGTTGTTCAGTTCATCTTCGCTCAGCCCTGCTACTAATCTTTCTTCTGCCTGTTTTTCAAGCATCTTACTTCTGGCGCTGTCGGGTAAAGGACTGGCTTCAAAAATGGAACGGTACACCTGGTTATCTCTCTTTTCAATTTCCCGCAGCTCCCTGTTCATTTTTAAAATTTCAGCGCTCAGCAACGAATAGTTTTCTTTTATCCGGTTGTTTTCATTGCGCAAACGCTGTTCGTTTGCAGAAGGGAAATAGCGATAAGAAATTTGCATGAAAAGAAAACCGGCAACAGAAACGGCTGCCAGAAAACTGAAAACCCGCAGCAGTTTTACCCGCAGCGGTGTCACCAGTTTTTCGTACCGGAGTGTATTGGTATTATAGAAATACTTTACTTTCTTCATATCGGCAATCCGGTGTGCATAGGTTTGGCTTACCTTTGCCCCCCATTCAGGGAGGGCACAAAGATAGGAGTATCACCCTTCAAAAATCAATCCAAACAGAGGATGAATATGATGACAGCAGCTGAAATCAGGCAGAAATTTTTAGACTTTTTTGTATCCAAAAAGCACCAGATCGTTGCATCGGCACCGATAGTGGTAAAAAACGACCCAACCTTACTGTTTACCAATGCGGGTATGAACCAATTCAAGGATTATTTTCTGGGAAACCGTAAGGCAGAACATGCCCGTGTTGCCGATACCCAAAAATGCCTGCGGGTAAGCGGTAAGCATAACGATCTGGAAGAAGTGGGGGTTGATACCTATCACCACACCATGTTTGAAATGCTGGGCAACTGGAGTTTTGGCGATCCTGCCCGTCCGGCAGGCGGGTACTTTAAAACAGAAGCCATTGCATGGAGCTGGGAATTACTTACCGCTGTATACGGCATTCCAAAAGATCGGTTATACGTTACCGTTTTTGAAGGCGATGCAAAAGAAAATCTTCCTATGGATGATGAAGCAGCCAATGAGTGGAAAAAAGTAATTGATGCAGATCGTATTCTGCTTGGTAACAAGAAAGATAATTTCTGGGAGATGGGCGATACCGGTCCATGCGGCCCCTGTACCGAAATTCATGTGGATTGCAGAACAGATGAAGAACGAAAACTGGTTGATGGAAAAACATTGGTGAACAATGATCATCCGCAGGTAATTGAAATATGGAACAATGTATTTATTCAGTTCAACCGTTTAAAAGATGGTTCACTTGAATCATTACCTGCCAAACATGTTGATACAGGAATGGGCTTTGAACGCCTTGTTCGTGTCATTCAGAATAAAACTTCTAATTACGATACAGATATTTTCAGCGGTACCATTGCAGCAGTTGAAGAGATTGTTAAAAAGAAATACTCTGCGGGTGACGATAAGGAAAGTATAGCCTTCCGTGTACTGGCAGATCATATCCGTGCTATCTGCTTTACCATTGCTGATGGTCAATTGCCATCCAATACGGGTGCAGGCTATGTGATCAGACGAATTTTACGCAGGGCTGTTCGTTATTATTATTCGTACCTCGATTATAAGCAGCCGCTGCTGCATCAATTGGTTCCTGTACTTGCAACACAGTTTGAAACAGTGTTTCCTGAATTAAAAGCACAGGAAGGTTTTGTACAGAAAGTAGTGAAGGAAGAAGAAGAAGCCTTTTTACGTACGCTGGATAAAGGATTAAAACGTATTGATGATATCATTGCCGCTACAAAAGGAAAACTGATTGATGGCAAAGCTGCATTTGAATTATTTGATACGTTTGGTTTTCCTATTGATCTTACAAGATTAATTGCAGCAGAGCAATCGTTAGCAGTTGACGAAGCAGGCTTTGATAAAGAAATGCAGCAGCAAAAAGAACGCAGCCGTGCTGCAACAACCATTGATACTGAAGATTGGGTAGATGTAGTGCCAGGCAATGGAGTTGAATTTGTAGGATACAACTTAACCGAAGCCCAGGGTAAAGTTATCAAGTACAGGAAAGTAAACATCAAAGGAAAATCAGGGTGTCAATTAGTGTTAGATAGAACTCCGTTTTATGCGGAGAGTGGCGGACAGACAGGTGATACAGGCGTACTGTCTTTCGAAGGAGAAGAAGTCATTGTTACCGATACCAAAAAAGAAAATGATCTCATCATTCATTTGATTGATCAGATTCCTGTGAATATATCTGCACTGGTTACAGCAAAAGTTGATGCAGATCGCAGAAAGAAAATTACGGTTCACCATTCTGCAACGCATTTAATGCATGCAGCTTTACGTAACGTGCTTGGCTCACATGTTGCACAAAAAGGAAGCCTGGTAAATGATGCTTATTTGCGTTTTGATTTTTCACATTTTGCAAAAATGACAGAAAAGGAAATTGCAAAAGTGGAAGCATTGGTGAATGAAAAAATCAGAGAAAATATTCCGGTTGTCATTAAATCAATGCCTAAAGAAGAAGCTATTGCCATGGGTGCCATGGCGTTGTTTGGTGAAAAATATTCCAATGAAGTTCGTGTAGTGATCATGGATGAAAACTATTCCATTGAGTTATGTGGCGGCACACATGTGGATTATACAGGTGAACTGGGGTTGTTTAAAATTACTTCCGAAACGGCTGTAGCCGCTGGTGTAAGAAGGGTTGAAGCAGTAACGGGTTATGCAGCTGAGCAGTTTGTTATTTCTGAATTCGAGACCATTCGGGGAATTCGTGAACAATTAAAGAACTCTGCTGATATAGGTAAAGCAATTGAAAATCTGCAGACAGAAAATACAGAACTGAAGAAGAAGCTGGAGCGCCTTGAAGCAAAACAACTGGTGGCACTCCGTAACGAACTGTTACAAAAAGATGAGATCATCAACGGCGTAACATTTGTTGCTGATATTCTGGAAGTAAGCAATGCCGATGCGTTGAAGAAGATCTGTTTTGATCTCAAAAATAATCTCAACGATTATGTAGCGGTACTTTGTGCCAATATTGATGGCAAACCATTTGTTGCTATTGGTATTGCTGAAACTGTTGCTGCGGCAAAAGCACTGGATGCAGGGAAGATCATTAAAGAACATATTGCTCCGTTGATAAAAGGTGGCGGAGGCGGACAAAAAACATTAGCAACGGCCGGTGGAACAGATGTAAGTAATCTGCAACAAGTGATTGAAAAAGTAAAAGGGTTATTATAGTGTTCAAAGCAAAGCCTGGTAATTATACTGAGTTCTTAGGCTGGAACAAAGACCGGATAAATTGATCAACAACGAATGACAGATTATTCAGAAAAATATGAAGCCGTAATCGGTCTTGAAGTGCATGCACAACTGCTCACAAAAAGTAAATTGTTTTGTGGTGATGCTGCGCATTTTGGAGCGGAACCTAACAGACATATCAGTCCCATTACATTGGCACATCCCGGCACCTTGCCAAAGCTGAACAAAGAAGCCATTGAACTGGCTGTGCGGATGGGTCTTGCATGTAACTGTGAAATTGAACAGAAGAATTATTTTGCACGAAAGCATTATTTCTATCCCGATCTTCCCAAAGGATATCAGCTTTCACAACATACCACACCTGTTTGCAAAGGTGGCTTTGTAAAAATAATTACAGCGCAAGGAGAACGGAACATTCAACTCAACCGCATTCATATGGAAGAAGATGCGGGCAAGAGTATGCATGATCAGCATGATCTGTATTCAGTTGTTGATTATAACCGAGCAGGTGTTCCCTTAATTGAAATTGTTACCGAACCCGATCTGCACAGCGGCGATGAAGCAGCAGCCTATGTTACAGCAGTACGTAAATTGGTTCGTACGTTGCATGTTTGCGATGGAAATATGGAAGAAGGAAGTTTGCGTTGCGATGCAAATATTTCTATCCGTTTAAAAGGAGAGCAGAAGCTGGGAATAAAAGTGGAAATTAAAAACCTCAACTCTATCCGGTTTCTCAAAAAAGCAATTGATCATGAAGTGATGCGGATGATTGCGATGAAAGAAAAAGGCGAAACCATTGTACAGCAAACAAGAGGGTTTAATCCGGATACAGAAACAACCTTTGCCATTCGTACAAAAGAAGATGCTGATGATTACAGATACATGGCCGATCCTGATCTGCCGCCGTTTATTATAACAAAAGAATTCATTCAACAGGTGAGAGCATCTTTACCTGAACTGGCTGAGCAAAAGAAACAGCGGTTTCAGCAGCAGTATGCTTTACCGGCTTATGATGCAGCATTGCTGAGTGAGGAGAATGATGTAGCAGCTTTCTTTGAAACAACTGCCACACATACGGCAGCATACAAACAAATCGCCAACTGGATACTGGGTCCGGTAAAATCTGTATTGAATGAGCAGGCAGTTGAAATTGGTCAGCTTGCTTTACAACCACATCAGTTGGCAGAAATCATTCAGTTGGTTGAAGAAGGAAAAGTGAGTTATACGGTTGCGGCACAAAAATTATTTCCTGCAATATTGAACGGACAGGCAATACATTCAGCTTTAGAACTTGCACAGCAGCTCAATCTTATACAGGAACGGAATGAAGATGCATTGCAGCAGTTGATTGATGAGGTACTTGGTTCTATGCCCGATAAAGTGGCAGAATATAAAAAAGGAAAGAAAGGTCTCATCGGTTTGTTTGTTGGCGAAGTAATGAAAGCATCAAAAGGCAAGGCCGATCCAAAATTGTTAAATCAATTAGTTACACAAAAATTATTAAACTAAACAATCACGAATGAAGAAGTTATGGTTTATTGCAGTTGTTGCTGTACTGGCAACAGCATGTGAAAGTAACGGCAGTAAAAACTTTACTGTAAGTGGTGAAATTAAAAATGCACCGGCAACAGTGGTGTATCTGGAGCAGATCTCTTTTGAAAACATGCCGCCGCAGGTACTGGACAGTGTTACTTTAAAAGACGGGAAGTTTTCATTAAAAGGAAAAGCAACAGAAGAATCCTTACTGCAACTGCGTTTCCCTGCTGTTGAGAAAGGCCCGTTGTTTTTTGTAATCAATGATAAATCTGTAATACAGTTGTCAGCAGACTGGTCCGATGTTCGTCAGCTCAGCTATAAAGGCTCACCTGCAACAGAACGCTTACGTGTTTTTGTTGATTCACTTTCTGTAACGCAGCAAAAACTGTACACAGCTCAGTACGAACTGCAGAATGTAATTAAGGAAGACAGTTTGAAAATGATCAAACAAAAAGAAATGGAAAGCATGCTGTCTTTGTTTCGTGCCTATGTAAAAAAAGTGGCCATGGAAGATAAGAGCCCCATGGTAAGCATGTTTGCCACTTCAATTAATACAGGAACCGATGTTGCAGAAAATGAAGCCATGTATAACACACTGGTGAAGCGCTTTCCAAAGCATACCGGCATCCAGGCGGTAGTAAAACAGTTTCGTGAAAGCACATCAGGAGCGCAGCAACAGCAGGCCCCTGCAGGAAAAGTAACCGTGGGGCAGATGGCTCCCGAGATCACTATGCCCGATGTAAACGGACAGTCTTTTTCGCTCAGCAGCTTAAAAGGAAAATATGTGCTGGTAGATTTTTGGGCCAGCTGGTGCGGTCCGTGCCGGCAGGAAAACCCAAATGTGGTAGCAGCTTATAATAAATTCAAAAATAAAAATTTTACCATACTCGGTGTATCGCTCGATAAAACAAAGGAAGCATGGATCGAAGCCATTAAGCAGGATGGATTAACCTGGAATCATATCAGCGATCTCAAATTCTGGAACAGTGAAGCGGTTACATTATATGGGTTCAACGGTATTCCTTACAATGTATTAATTGATCCTACAGGAAAAGTCATTGCAGATAATTTACGTGGTGCAGAATTGCAGAGTAAATTATCTCAGCTGCTGCAGTAAAAAAGAAATGCTGTATTAGTTATAAAATGAAAGCCCCCGCATATGCGGGGGCTTTCATTTTGTATATACCATGAAATTAATATCAAGGCAATAATACTTTGTCAACTACATGCAGTACACCGGGGCGTACAGAAGCAGAACCCGCAAAGTAAAGGATGTCTGCAGTTGTTACTGCAGCAGCCGTTGGGTTACTTGTACCTTTTACAGTAACACTGTTTCCACTCACACCAATTGCAACATTGGTTCCTTGAGCAGTCATCAGATTCGTTGCATTTGTAAAATCAATACCAAATGCTCTTCCGCTTCTGTTAAAAGGAGAAGAAAGTGTACTTGATGTTAATGATGAACTTGGAACCACATGATACAGCAGAATGTTTCTGAGTACAATGGAATCAGCAGAACTTAAACCTGCAATAAAAGCAGCATCAGCATAACCTGCTGCCTGAAAAGCAGCATTAGTTGGTGCAAATACTGTTAACAACGTTGTTGTTGTATTAACTGTAGTTGCCAGGCCTGCTCTTGTTAACGCAGCTGCAAGAAGCGTTAAGTTTGAGTTTGCTGATAATGTTCCTGTAAGTGTAGCCAGCGGTGGTAACAATACTCCGTCAATAGTATGTACAACACCGTTACTTGCACGGATATTCACTTTATTGATTTTTTTACCATTGAGGTAAGAAGCATTGTTATAAAAAGAGGAATTTAAAATTTCTCTTTGTACACTGGTGTACGCAGCATTCGGGCCAGGCAACAGATCGGTAGAAAGAATACGACCGGAAATGATGTGGTTTCTTAATACTGCTCTTAATACATCCAGCGGCATGGAACTTACAGTAGCTGCTGTAATACCTGAAGCATTGAAAGCCGCATCAGTTGGAGCGAAAATGGTATAGTTACCTAATAACGCTAAATCAGCATCCAGTGCTGTACGCTTTACTGCAGCTACAAAAATAGACAGATTGGATTCCTTCTCTGCTATTGCAACTACATTGTCTGTTACGCCCGGAGGGAATGCAATGTTTTGTTCCCGTTTGTCACAGGCTGCCAAAACTACAACGGCGAATAGGGCCAGCAGACTATATTTTTTTATGTTCATATCAATTGTATTTAAAAATGTTCTTAAATATTACTGTGCGATCAGCCAGCCTACATACTTAAAGTTTTCGCTTGCCTGAACTTCACTGTTGCCAACTAGTTCAAACACAGCTTGAACAGATGTGCCTGCAACAGCAGGAGGTCCGGGGTTGCGTATTACCCAACGTGCAAAACCAAAACTTGAATTTGCAGGGATGGTCACCTGTGTGTCAATCAGATCAAAATGCGTTCCGGGAACAGCAGTTGAAAAGTTAGACGAAACTTTTACAGTAAAAGTCTGAGCTGTTGATTTTTGTGCACCTACCAGATTAATCCGCATACGGATCGTATCAGTAACGGTTCTTGTTGTTATTACAGGATCCAATGTACCCAGTGATCTTCCGTAACCTGTTGGAACACGGTTCACCAAAGGAAAAGGCAAACCTCCTGATTTACTTGTATAAGCAGCCACGTCGAATTCTGCAACGCTACCGCTCCATACAATATCTTCATTTTTAATACAGCTGCTCAGAAATAAACTGAGGATGAGAGCAAAGCTGAGGATTGAACTATATTTTTTCATATTCACTGTTTATTAATAATTAATATCCAAAATTCTGCACCATATTAGGATTGGCATCTAATTCACGTGTAGGAATATTTGCCAGCACTCTGAAATCGTTATAGAGCAGCGTAGAATAATGAGGAGCTTTTGCAATATCAACTCCACGACGTTTGAGATCGAAAAAGCGATGACCTTCAAAAGCCAGCTCAATTCTGCGTTGCTTTATAATCTCGTTAAACAAAGCAGTTCCGGTTAAAGCATTATCAAATGCCTGTTGCGTAGTAGCATAGTTTGAATATCTGTTTTGCTTAATGCGGATCAGATCATTACGTGCAGCTGCTTCATCAAATACAGGTGATCCGGGTGTGGCCATTGCTTCAGCACGGTTCAGGTATAATTCAGCAACACGGATCAAAGGAATATTATCCAGGTTCTGGATACCGCTTTTACCTAAGTATTTGGTACACTCAACACGTGCAGTACCACGACCGGGAGAACCCTGCTCATATAACAGGTTACGCACATCATCAGATCTTGATGTGATGACCCCACCGGCATAGTTTGCAGTTGTGATGTTAATACCAAGGTCTCCAAGTAAAGTTAAGCTTGGCACTAAATCTCCGAATCCACCTAATACACCATTATTACCGGGGATAACCAATGTGGTAAAGCTGGTTTGCAGTGATTCATTTACCCCGATATTTTCAGCAGGGTTAATCAAACGCAATTCAAAAATGGACTCAGGGTTAATGGCTGTTCTCCATCCGTTTACATAAGCAGAACTGCTCATTAAACGACTTCCTGTTGCTGCAATTGCCAGATCAGCATATGTTTTACAGGTTGCATAATCTTTACGATATAATGCAACTCTTGAAAACAAGGCCTGTGCTGCAGATAATGTAGCTAACTGCGGATATGATGTAGAAGCAAACGTAGCTGTTAACTGTGTAGTAGCTGCAGTTAAATCTCTGTAAATCTGAGCGTAAACAGAGTCAACCTTATCTCGTGAAGGAATGTTCTGAGAAGCGCCTGCAGTTGTAGTTGGAGTTGTTAATACTACAGGAACACCACCTCTGTCTAAACCTAATACAGCTACACCCGGCTCGTAAGCATAGGCTCTTGCTAAATCAAAATAACAAAGTGCACGCAGAAATTTTAACTGACCTTCCCAGTTGTTGCGTTCTGCTGGTGTAACCGCAGGTGCAACATTCAGTGAAGGAATTGCTGCAAGGATCAGATTGATATTTGCAATAGCAAAATAATCCTGCTGCCAGTTAGCAAAATGTGCGGTGGCAATATTCTGCGCTTCTGCATTTAAACGACCTGATTTGTTGGTTGCAAAACCATTATCAGATAATGCTTCGGGATGTGTGATTAAATCACGACCGTATAAGCGGTTGTTTTTTAAACGGGCATAGATACCTAAAATCGCTGCATTCACATTCTCCCTTGAGGTTAATGCAGTGTTTAGATCAATTGATTGACGTGGCTCAATTTCCAGTTGCTTGTTACAGCTGGTAAATGTGGCAATAAACGTCAGCAATAAACCCGGTATAATTAATAGTTTCTTCATGTTTCTGTTTTTATGCTTTAAAATCCAATTTGAATACCTGCATTAAAGTTTTTCGTTTGAGGAATGATACCTGTTGATGTACCCACAAACTCAGGATCGTATCCTAACCAGTCAGAATAAGTAAAGAGGTTTTGCCCCTGAACATATAAACGGAGATTAGTGAGTTTCAACTTACGTAACAGGCCTTGTGAAAAGTCGTAAGACAAACGAACATCTCTTAAGCGGATAAAATCAGCTTTCTTCCATAAGCGGCTTGAACCGATTGCATGGTTGTTACCACCGGGTTCTGCACCACCATTAAAGAATCTTGGATAAGATGTAATGTCACCAGGTTTTTCCCATGCGTTATCATAAGCAACCTGCAGTGTATTGAACGTACGGTTGGCATTCTCAATCAAAAAGTTTACCTGACCGTCTGTTGCAAGCACACCATACTGATAAGTGAATAACGCATCAATTGTAAAGCCTTTAAAGCTGATGGTATTGGTAATACCTCCCCACTGATCTGCTTCACCATCGCCAATGTAGCGGCGGTCACGTACCTGAGGGGCATAAGTAATATTTCCAAACGTATCAACCCACATCGGGCGACCTGTTGCAGGGTTTACACCGGCATATACCTGCGTAACAATGCTGTTAATTGAGCGACCTACACGGAATGAAGGATCTCCGGGTAATTGCTGTAATCCATCATAAATCTTCTTCACGTTGTTGTAAGCAAACGAGAAGTTGAAATTAACGTTCCAACGGAAACCATCACTGGTTTTAGGACGGAAGATTTCAGCATTTAAACCTACTTCAACACCTTTAATTTCCAGTTCTCCAATGTTTTCAACATAGTTGTCTACACCATTCACCCAGGTCACAGGACGTGGTAATAATAAATCTAATGAACGGCGCTGATATACTTCCACAGAACCACTGATGCGGTTGCTGAGTATACCATAATCTAAACCAAGGTTAATGGTTTGGTTTCTTTCCCAACGCAGATTGGGGTTACCTAAGTTGGTATAACCAATGGCAGCAGCCTGATTGTATTGACCGGCACCACCTACAAGTGATAAGGCATCAAAGTTGCCGATCTGATCGTTTCCTGTCTGGCCATAAGAACCACGCAGACGGAGTGTGCTGATCCAGTTTACATCCTGCAGGAACTTTTCGTTATCCATATTCCAGCTGGCAATAATACCGGGGAACCAACCAAAACGGTTGTTGGCACCAAAACGGCTTGAACCATCACGACGAACAATCAGTGACAATGAATATTTGTTATCAAATGAATAGTTTACACGACCAAAGATACCGGCACGCTTGTATCCGGTCCAGAACTGTCCTACCGATTCAGCTGTTGCTGCGGCGTTAATAGTTGTAAACTGGAATGAAGGGAAACCAATACCTGCACCGGTAATTGACTCCTGCACATCTCTGCGGTACTCAACACCAACAACTCCATCAATACGGTTTTTGGTAAATGATTTATTGAAGTTTAATGTTTGAGTTGTCAGGAAGTTGGTATTCCAGTCACTTTCAACACTACCACGACCACGAACACCAAAACCATCATTGGTTCTTGGGTCACGATACAGGTTACCCTGTACCAAGCGGTAATCAAGCGCATAAAAAGAACGGAAGGTTAACCAGGGTGCAAACTTATATTCACCTGTAATTGATCCAACCAATTGATTGGTTTTCTGATAACCTGAGTTAAAATCGTTTACTGCAATAACGTTCTGATTTAATACACCGGCTAATGCTTGTGCTGGTGGTAAACCAAAATAGGTTCCGTCAGGATTACGAACAGGGTTTACAGGAAGAATCAATGAACTTGAAAAGATCGGGCTTCCAAGAAAAGAACCACTTACACCAAACGGAAGTTGTTGCTCAAAGCTGCTCACACTGAGTTTTGAAGTAAGGGTTAATTTATCGGTTGCTTTGTGCGTAATATCTGTGTTCAGCGTGTAACGCTTAAAGTCTACTTTATTAATAATTGTGCTCTGGTAGCTGTAAGAAGCACCCAGATAAAAAGTAGTCTTGTCATTACCACCACTCATGTTCAGATCATAGTTCTGGATGGTACCTCTTTTAATTGCAAGGTCTTGCCAGTTGTATGTTGGTAAAACTGCAATCA
Source organism: Chitinophagaceae bacterium (assembly GCA_022841365.1). Classification (GTDB taxonomy): domain Bacteria; phylum Bacteroidota; class Bacteroidia; order Chitinophagales; family Chitinophagaceae; genus Lacibacter. The sequence continues at coordinate 55,539 of JALHRP010000004.1, forward strand.
TCGAATCTACCTGCTTTTCAGTAAACGCATTGGTAGTTGCAGTTGGTACACCGGTAGCATTTGCTAACTCACCTAAAACGGAACGCTTGGCGTTGAGCATGGTATAACCGGCAGTTGTATTAATGCTGTTATTAAAAAAAGCCATTGCTCTTGCGTTGATGTATTCCTGTGTGTTTAATACATCAAACTTCTTAATAGGCTGCGCAGAACCTAAGTAAGCATTGAAGTTGAACTTGGTTTTGCCCGACTTACCTTTCTTGGTTGTAATGAGAACAACACCGTTAGAAGCCTGTGCACCATAAATGGCAGCACTTGCAGCATCTTTCAATACATCAATTGACTCAATGTCGTTTGGATTTAAAAATGCAAGCGGGTTGTTTTGTGTAAAGTTACCATCGTTGCTGGTATTCATCTGTACACCATCTACGATGTACAAAGGCTGGTTACCTGCAAGGTAAGAACCTGTACCACGGATACGAACGTTAATAGCACCACCGGGGATACCATTGTTTGCCTGTACCAATACGCCGGCAGCACGACCCTGCAATGCACGGTCAACTGATGCGTTTGGCAGGTTGGCAATTTCTTTTCCTTTTACGGAAGAAATGGCACCACCTTCATCTCTTTTTTTACGTTGCTGATAACCTACTACCACAACTTCCTGCAGATCTTTATCTGCTGAAGCAAGTGATACATTGAAGCTGGCACGGTTGCCGATTGATACTTCAACATTGCTGTAGTTTACAAATGAAAACACCAGGGTTTTTGCAGTGGATGGAACGCTTAATTTAAACGATCCGTCTGCACCCGTGGTAGTACCTGTACTGGTACCTTTAACTGTAACGGATACGCCCGGTAAAGGGCTGCCGTCTTTCTCATCTGTTACCTTACCGGTAACAGTCTTGTCCTGTGCAAATACGTGCAGTGTGCACAATAAAAGCAGGGACATCATGCTTACAAGTTTTCTCATACTCGTTTTAGGTTTATTAATGAAAATTATGTCCAAAATAGGCAGGCATAGTTCAGGTTACATGTTGATGGTTAAGGAAAAGAGACCGGATGCTGTTCACTTTGGTTAGAAGCCTTCAAAAATAACGGGTTCTGTTATACAAAGTTTAAATAGTAGACAGAAATTTTACCCTAATGCTGCATATGTTATGAATGGTTACTATGTTTTTTTGCAGATGTACGTTGGATTGACAATAACATGACGGGAAGCAGGATGAGATTGGTAATCATAGCCACCAGCAGGGTTAATGAAGTGAGCCATCCAAGGGCCTGTGTACCACCAAAATCGGAGAAGCAGAAAATGATAAAACCGGCCACCAGTACAAGCGAGGTATAGATAATACTGATGCCTGTATGACGGATGGTTTGTTTTACTGTTTCATGTACATCATGTTTGTGGAGCGGAAGCTCCTGTTTGTAGTTGATGAGAAAGCGGATGGTGACATCAATGGCAATACCCAGTGCCACGCTGAAAACCAGCACTGTACTTGGTTTTAGCGGAATGCCTGCCCAGCCCATTACTCCTGCAGTAATCACCAGCGGCACAATATTGGGCACCAGTGAACAGATCAATATGCGCAGCGAACGGAAGAGATAAAGCATGCAGAGTGAAATAAGCAAAAAGGCCCAGAGGATACTCTCTTTTAAACCGTTAATGATAAACCGGCTGCCTTCCACAAACGTTACGCTTGTTCCTGTGAGCTGAATATTTGCAGTTCGTTTTAAACGGGATGAATCAATATCTCCGGGTGCTATGGAAGTACTGTTGATTAATTTGGCATATGTAAGACTATCATTGTTAAACAACTCTTCTGCTTTTGCCTGCACACTGTCTAAAATTTTTGGAAGACTGTCGCTGCCCACATCGGCCATATTTACACTGATCCGTGCACGCTGACGGCTGCTGTCCATAAAATTGCCCACCAGCTTCACGAAATTGTTGTTTTTGTTAGAACTGTTGCTGTCGGGTTTCATTTGCAGATAAGGGGCAAGAAATGCCAGGTCAAACTCATTAGGTACAGTGTACATATTACTGTCACTGTCGTAATACGCCTGCCGTGCAAATTTTAAGCCTTCGGTGATGGCAATGGCTTTTCCCATTTCAGGCCGGGCTTCTAAATACTGAACCAGTGCATCAATTTTATTGAGATTGGGAATGCTTCTGGTAACTCCTTGTTTACGACGGGTATCAACTACAATTTCCAAAGGCATTACACCGGCAAAATGCTGTTCAAAAAATTTGAGATCCACATAAATTTTATCGCTTTTAGGAAGATCATCCACAATAAAACCAACACTTTTTAAACGCAGAATACCAAGTAATGAAAACAATAACAGGATGCCTGTAAAACTATACGTGTATTTAGGATGATTAAACACCCAGTCTTCAATACGAATAATGGCTTTGTTTAACCGCTCATTTTCAAGATAGCGCACATGACGTTGCTTGGGTGCAGGCAAATAACTGAGTACAATGGGAATGAAAATAAAGGAGATCACAAACAGCACCATAATGTTGATGCCTGCTACAATTCCAAACTCTCTCAATATCTGACTCTTGGTAAGCGCAAACACCGCAAACCCAATGGCAGCAGCTATATTACAGAACAAGGTTACAATGCCCATTCGGCCAATCATGTTCACTAAAGACTGATGTTTATCTCCGCTCTTTTTATATTCAGTATGAAATTTATTGAGAAAATAAATACAGTTGGGTATGCCAATCACCACCATCAATGGCGGAATCAGTGCATTTAAAATCGTTATTTTAAAACCAAAAAACACAATGGTGGCAAGGCTCCACAATACACCAATAATTACCACCACCATACTCAGCCACATTGCACTGAATGAGCGGAAAAATAACAACAGAATAATGGCCGATAAAAGAACAGATCCCAGCAAAAATAATTTCATTTCATTGGCAATACGTGTACTCATCACCGTACGTACCAACGGCAGTCCGCTGAGATGCATTTCTAAATTCTGTTCTTTTCCAAACTGCTCGGTTAACTTCATCAGCCCGTCAACCGACACATTTCTGTTTTTTGAATTGAGCACATCTTTATTAATGCGCACAGCCATCATGTATACCTTGCTTTCCGGATTGTATAAAAGACCTCTGTAGAAAGGAAGATTGTTTAGCACCGCTGCTGCACTGTCTAACTCCTGCTGAGTTTGTATGTTCTCAGGAAAAACAGGAACGGCTTTTAATTTTTCACCTGCTGAATCTTTCACCAGGTTTACGGCTGTGCTTACACTTAATACATCTTCAACACCGGGTACTTGTTTAAACGCTTGCTGAAGCGCTGTGAATTTTTGATAGAAGGGCAGTTGAAAAAAATCTTTCTTTTCAAAACCAATCACCAGCAGGTTGCCATCTTCACCAAACTTTTGTTTAAAAGCAGTATACTCAAGAAACTTTGGATGATCAACAGGAATGGCTTTTGCAAATTCGTAGCTCAGTTGCACCTTCGATGCAAAATAACCCATTACAGCAGTTGACAAGAGTACGGCAATCAGCAACATCAGCCGGTTACGTAACACCCATTTTCCCAATTGATACCACATGTGATTCAGATACGTTTATGAGTAAAATAAAAGCAGCGCAAAGAAACGCCATTCTGCCTTACCTGCATCAAAAAATCTGCCTTGAGCGAAAAGCATTTAAATTTGAATTGCGATGTTTCAGAAACTTTTTTTATCAGGTCTTTTTGGTTTCATTTATTTCTCTGCTGCTGCTCAGTTAACAGGTATTGGTCAGTGGCGGGAGCATATGGAATATAAATCCGGTCTGCGTGTTACACTTTCGGCCGATCATGTATTTACTGCATCCAATTACGGCGCATATGCTGTAAGCAGAAGCGAGGGCGAAATTGAACGGCTGAGTAAAGTAACGGGATTAAATGATGTGGGAATCAGCGCCATCAAATACAATTCATTCAACAGTAAACTGGTGATTGCATATACCAACAGCAATCTGGATATTATTTACCGCAACGATATAATTAACCTCCCCGATATTCTCCGAAGCAATGTAAGCGGCGATAAAAAAATTTATGACATCAGCTTTCTCAACAACAAAGCCTATCTCAGCACCGGACTTGGTGTTATTGTAGTTGATTTAGAGAAATACGAAATAAGCGGCACATACTTTATTGGCAACACCGGTGGCAATGTGAAAGTGAATGGGTTTGCAGATGATGCAACACGTTTCTATGCAGCTACTGAAGAAGGATTAAAAGCTGCCAATCAAAATGCGGCGAACCTAAGTGATTACCGTAACTGGTCTTTATTAAGTGGCGCAAATGGTTTGCCGCAGGGTCCGGTTAAACAGGTGATGGTTATTCAAAATACAATCGTTGTTCAATATTTTACATCGTTGTATGCATTGAACGGGAATACATGGCAGTTAATTTATAACGATGACTGGCGATGGGAAAATGTAAATGCAAGTGACGGCACCATTCTTATTTGCGAAGAAAAGAATTCATGGAACGAACGAAGAGTGTTATTGCTGAATGTAAATGGTTCTATTAACCGCATCGTTCAAAACAATAATGAACTGAGGTATCCTTTTCAGGCAGTAAAAAGTGGTAACGAAATATGGATTGCCGATTTTGATAAAGGTCTGGTGAAAGCTGAGGCCAGTCTCTTTGAGCGATACGCTATTAATTCGCCGTATGGGCGTTTAGATGGAGACATGTTGTTTTATAAAAACAAATTGTACGTTGCCGGTGGTAGTGTAAATGAAGACTGGAATTATCAGTACAACGGTACCGGTTTTTTCAGTTTTGAAAACAATGAATGGAAAGATTTTAACCGTACCAATCTTTCGTGGATGGATACGGTGCTGGATGTAATCAGCATTGCTGTTGATCCACGCAACAATACTGTTTATGCAGGATCTTTTGGTGGTGGTTTGATTGAGTTTGAAACTGCAACCAAATATAAAATTTTCAAACAGGGGTCGCCGTTGAATGTAGCTGTTGGTGATCCCAACAATTACCGTGTTGGCGGTTTGGCCTTTGATGCTGAGAACAATCTCTGGATCAGCAATTTTGCCGGCAGTAATAATTTTCTTGTAAAAAAAGCAGATGGTAACTGGCGAAGTTTTCGTGTGCCCTTTTTAATCAGGGATAATATGGTTGGTGCTATTGTAATTGATGATGCCAATCAAAAGTGGATACAGGTTCCGCAGGGAAACGGATTGCTTTGTTACAATCATGGTGCTTCTATTGATAATGCAGGAGACGATCGTTGGAAATGGTTTCAAACAGGAAGAGGCAATGGAAACCTGCCCAGCAACTTTGTAAACTGTTTGGTAAAAGATAAAGATGGATTTATCTGGTTAGGAACAGATAAAGGCATTGCTATTATTCAATGTCCGGCCGAAGTGTTTACAGCCAATGGATGCGAAGCATTTCAACCCATTGTACAGCAGGATAATTTTGCCGGCTTCTTATTTGAAAATGAAGAAGTGCGTGCTTTAGCAGTGGATGGTGCAAATCGCAAATGGGTGGGTACACGCAATGGTGTTTGGCTTATTAGTGCAGATGGTGAAAAAGTAGTTCAACGTTTTACTGCAGAAAACAGTCCGCTGTTGAGTAATGAAATTATACGCATTGCCATTGATCCGCAAAGTGGCGAAGTATTCTTTTCTACATTCAATGGTATCTGCAGCTATCGCAGCACTGCAACAGAAGCAAATGAAACAAAAGATCAGGTGATTGTGTTTCCCAGTCCGGTGCCAGCGGGTTATAATGGAATGATTGGCATACGTGGATTACCGGAGAATTCAATTGTAAAAATTACAGAACTCAACGGACGATTGGTTTATCAAACAAGATCATTAGGTGGACAAGCAGTATGGAATGGAAAAGATTATAATAATCAACGTGTATCAAGCGGCGTATATCTTGTACTGGCAAAAAATGAAACGGGTATAGAAAAAAATGTGGGCAAGATCGTGTTCATCAAATAAGTTTTCTTTTGAGTAATGTACTTCATAAAACAAAAGCAGTAATTCTCCGCTCAGTGAAGTATGGCGAAACCAGTTTAATTGTTTCGGCATATACTGAATTGTATGGTTTGCAGAGTTATATTGTACAAGGTGTAAGAACCAGTTCAAAAAAAGGTACAGGCAAAGCCAATTATTTTCAGCCTGGCTCTATGCTGGAGCTCATTGTATATCATCATGATTTAAAAAATCTGCAGCGTATTAAAGAATTTAAATGGAGTTATTTGTATGAGCAGTTGTTTGCTGATGTAATAAAAAATACGGTGCTGCTGTATATGATGGAACTGTTGCAGAAATGTGTTAAGCAACCGGAGAACAATCCTGATCTGTTTTATTTTATTGAAGAAGCGTTGATGCAGTTAGATCATGCCAATGAAAAAGTAACCGCCAATTTTCCACTTTACTTTGCATTGCACTTAACCAACTTTTTTGGATTTCAGATAAATGTAGATGATGCTGAAATAAATCCTGTTCTCGATTTGCAGGAAGGAAGTTTTACAGCCACACATCCGCAACATGTGTATTATGCTGAAGGTAAAACTGCAGAACTCATCAGAGAATTATTAAAAGCCATGCAGCCACATGAACTGGTAGAAATTCCAATGAATTATTTACAACGCAGGCAGGTGTTAGAAGTATTGGAAACCTATTATGCACTGCATATTTCTGAATTTGGAAAGTTAAAAACACTTCCTGTATTGCAACAGATATTTGAGCCTTGATACGTGAATCTTAGAAATTAATTTACATCTCCGAAAAGTGAGGGCTGTGTGATTCTTCCCCTCTTGAGAGGGGATTGAGGGGTGTGTAATATTTACAACAATCTTTTTGATGTACTGAAATCATTGTTCAGCAAAACAACTCCCGGTTGCTTTCCTTTATCAAAGCTGCCCAACACATCATCCCACTGCAAAGCTTTTGCTCCATTGATGGTTGCCATTTGTAACAATTGTTCAACTACTTTCAGGTATGGCATACTTCTAAAGTATGCCATACCTCTTAATGCTTCCAATTCTTTTGCAATACTTAGTTGCCGGTTACTGCTGTAACTATCTGTACCCAACCCAACATTGCAACCGTGCTTTAGTAAAAGATCAACAGGTGGTGTTTTGTTTTCAATGTACAGATTGGCATTGATGCATAAACAATAAATGAGCTTTAAACCATTGGCTGCAGCATATGTATTGGCCCAAACAATATCTTCTTCGGGCATATACGTATTGTGAACCAGCAGTATGGTTTGCTGTTGATTGAAATAAGGAAGATAAGATCGAATGCTTGTTTTTCCTGTAACAGGAAAAGGAGAAACAGGCATGCCGAATATGTTGAAAAACTTCAGGAAATCTCCTCCGCCTGTCTGATACAATTCATTTTCTGCAGGATTTTCCTGATTGTGTATAGAAATGATCCTGCCTGCAGTTGCATCATTAATCAACTGAAACATTTTTGGGGAAATGCTGTAAGGTGCATGTGGTACCAGCGATGTACGGTGTGCGGTGTTTGAAGTAAGAAGGGAGTTTTCTAATTCTGTTGCAACTGATTGATAACGCTTAAAATTATCATCTGCCTTTTCATCTGTAAAACAAAGCACTTCAACAAAATTCTGCCATCTGATTTTACTGTTGCTTTTTACCAAAGCAGTATCGGCCGTGTTACCAATATCTCCAACAGCAACAATACCGTTATTGTACATTTCTGCTTCTGCATTTGCAATTGCAAACTGTTTTATTTTTTCGGAGGTTTCAAGTTCCTCTCCTTTTGGGGGAGGCTGGGAGGGGGCCTCACGCTTTTTTACAACAGAACATAAGAAATCAATTAAACCCGTATGTGGTGGAATAACATTTTTTAAATGACTCAACTCTAAATGACAATGTGCATTAATAAAACCGGGTGTAAGTATTCCATCAAACACTTCTACATCATCACCTGCATCTTCTGCTGCTGCAAGATCCTGCACAACACCTGCTGTATCGGTGATCAGCACTTTACCTGATTGATGCAGCCGATACCCGTCAAATAACTCTGTTGCTTTGAATTTCCTGTAGCCCATGGATTGAATTCTTTTAACTTTGCCGCTCAAATTTATATACAAAACCTTCCCTTTGGGAAGATGGAGGCGAAATGTTAGATAAGTTAGACGCAATAAAAGCAAGATTTGATGAAATTGGTGTTGCCTTAACCAACCCCGAAATTGTAAGCAATAACAAACAGTTCTCGGCATTAAGTAAAGAATACCGGAGCCTGGAGAAAATTGTGATTGCTCAAAAAGAATACCTGCAGGTATTGGATGATGTAAACAGTTACAAAGAAGCGTTGAATGGGAATGATGAAGAGTTGAGAGAAATGGCAAAAGAAGAATTGCCGTCATTAGAGCAAAAAAAAGAGCAGCTTGATAAATATATTCGTCAGTTATTAATTCCAAAAGATCCGCAGGATGATAAGAACGCCATTCTTGAAATCCGTGCAGGTACAGGTGGTGATGAAGCCAGTCTTTTTGCAGGTGATCTCCTTCGCATGTATACCAAATATTGTGAGCGTCGTGGATGGAAAACAGCTGTCCTGAGCGAAAACGAAGGAACAGTTGGCGGTTACAAAGAAGTGCAACTGGAAGTTACAGGCGATGATGTGTATGGGGTATTAAAATTTGAAAGTGGTGTACATCGTGTACAGCGTGTACCTGCAACCGAAACAAGCGGCCGTGTGCATACCAGTGCTGCAACTGTTGCCGTAATGCCCGAAGCAGAAGAAATTGATTTTGAATTAAGAGAAAGTGATGTAAAAATGGAAACATCACGAAGTGGCGGTGCAGGCGGACAAAACGTAAACAAAGTTGAAACCAAAGTAATGCTTACGCATATACCTACCGGTGTTGTGGTGATTTGTCAAACAGAACGTACACAGCTGGGTAACCGTGAAAAAGCCATGCACACCCTGCGTACCCGTTTGTACGAAGAACAGGTACGGAAACAGGAAGAAGAAATTTCAAGACAACGGAAAAGCCTGGTGAGTACAGGCGACCGAAGTGCCAAGATCAGAACATACAATTATCCGCAGGGGCGGGTAACCGATCACCGTATTGGACTTACCCTCTATAATCTGGATGCTGTATTAAACGGAGAAATTGATGAATTGATTGATGCTCTCCAGTTCGCCGAAAATGCAGAGAAACTTTCAGCACAATCTTAAAAGAAATCACCGGTTTCGTCGAAATTTATACTGCAGGCTCTTTTTCCTCTTTACCTTCCTTTTCTTTTTTAACCCCAAACTTATTTTATGTTTGAACAGCTATTTAATCTCGTAAAAGAACAGGCAGGTGCTGCCATTATTCAGAACCCTGATATTCCGAATGAGCGAAACGATGAAGCAATCGGAGAAGTAACCAATAGTGTAACCAACGGTTTACAAAATGCAATATCCGGCGGGCAATTTAAAGATGTACTGAAGCTGCTGGGCGGTCAGGGGGGCGATGTACAGAACAATCCTTTAGCCAGCCAGTTATCCGGTAACGCAGTGAGTTCATTAATGGAAAAATTTGGATTGAATCAGGGGCAGGCAGGTAATATTGTAAGTAATCTGTTACCCGGCGTTTTAAAAAATCTTATTTCAAAAACAAATAACCCTGCAGACAGCAGTTTCGATTTACAGGGCATCTTCAGTTCATTAACCGGTGGAAAAACAGGCGGACTGGATATTCAGGGCCTTCTTGGAAAAGTTACACAAGGCGGACTTGATAAAGATGGTGATGGTGATACAGATTTTAATGATGTGATTAATATGGTGAAAGGCGGTGCAGCTCAGTCTAAAGGCGGCGGAGGAATGATGGATATGGTAAAGGGTTTATTTGGTTCATAAAGAAAGATCTCCATTGAATAATCATCCCGGTCTGCTTTTGCTGATCGGGATTTTTTTTCGATTGAGAGAGGTTACGGAAATGTTCGTGGTATAAAAATAAGCACACGGAAAGCTGTTGGCATGGTTTTGGAAAGTGCTGTTATACGATTAAAGATGTTGAAAGGAAGCAAATTGGTTTTAGAAAGTTTTAACAGAAGGCAGGTAAACTTTGGAATCGGTTTTGCGTCTTAATAGTATAAAGTTTGAAAGCAGTCAATTTTCTCATAAGCAGTTAGTTTTGGTTACGGTCTCCCGATTCTTCGGGAGACCCTTTTAAAAAAACCGAAAAAGTTGAAAGAAAGGTTTGCAGAACATTAACAGGACGTGAACCTTGCACACAGGAAGATTAAACGAACTTTGTATAACAAATTTGAATTTACTTTTTTCTCATAAGCAGTTAGTTTTGGTTTCGACCCCGGTTTCCACCGGGGTCTCTTTTTTTCAGGAGAAAATACAACCAGGCAAGGCATGCTCCAATTGCATCTGCAAGCATATCCCACACATCAAAATCTCTGTCAACCCACAGTTGAACATACTCCATTAAAATGCCATAACCACAGGAAATGAATACTGCTCCTGCAAGGGCAATCCTGAATACAGAAACGGGACGATCTTTTGATTGAAGGTAGTACCCCCACAATACAACCTGAATTCCAAATAAGAGGGCGTGAATAAATTTATCAAGATGTGTTATTTCAAATTGTTTCTCTTTTGCTATGCTGATGGGAGGTATAACCAGCAATAAAAAAATAATGACCGACCAAATAATGACCGGCCATTTTGTTGCAAAATATGCTTGTAATTGTTTAATCATTAAGCAACCAAGGCTGCATAAGCTGTGGCATCCATCAACGCATCCACATCGGCAGGATTGTTTACAGTTACTTTCACCATCCAGCCCGCACCATATGGATCTGAGTTTACAGATTCAGGCTGATCATTCAATGCACTGTTTACTTCCAGTATTGTTCCTGCAACAGGTAAAAACAAATCACTAACAGTTTTTACCGCTTCTACAGTTCCAAATACTTCTTCCGCATTTAACGATTTACCAACGGTATTGATATCAACATATACAATATCACCCAACTCTCTTTGGGCAAAGTCTGTAATACCAATAGTTGCCACATTACCTTCCATGCTGATCCATTCGTGGTCTTTTGTGTAGCGGAGATTTTCAGGAAAATTCATGTTCGTTTATTTTATTTATGAGCGCTGCTAAATTGACTGTTTTCTACGAATCAGAAAAATAAAAATTTCTTTTTCAAACGCATTTTTACAATACGGATATCTTCTTTAGGCCGGTCGTACTGATCTCTTGCTGTTGCAGCAATGAGATCTACCACGTTCATGCCCTTTACTACATGGCCAAACACGGTGTAATTCTGATCGAGGTGCGGAGCGCCACCTTCTGTTTTATATACTTCACGGTAGTTGAGTGGAATTTTCCTTCCGCCCAATCGTTTTATTTCAACTTCATTTAAACTGCTGTCCGTAAATTTTTTTCCCTGCACAATATAAAACTGGCAGCTGCTGCTGGCTTTTTCCGGATTGTCGTTGCGTGCTGCAGCCAGCACGCCTCTTTTGTGGAACAAGGAAGAGTCAAATTCTGCTGGAATTCTGTAGTTCAATCCACCACCACCATATCGTTTTCCGGGTTCAGATTTTTTGGTATCAGGGTCACCAGCCTGTATCATAAACTCTTTAATAACCCGGTGAAAAAGAACACTGTCGTAAAACTTTTGTTTAACCAGTTTTATGAAATTGTCACGGTGCTTCGGCGTTTTATCACTCAGTAACACAACAATGGTTCCTTTGTTTGTAACAATTTTTACTTTTCGCTTTTTTGCATCAGCATGCATCATCAAACAACTCAATACAAACAGTAAAATAATTCTTTTCATTAAAACCCTTTTTGTTCAAAGTAAAGTAAAACATGGTCTTTAATAAAATCTTCCTGTTCCTTGGTGGCGAGAGATGGTAAGGCTTTCAGTTGTTTAAAATGAGGCCAGCCGTCATCATCAGTTTTTTCAAATACAAAGTATCCGCTTTGAGAAAGCAAAGAACAAATGGCCACATGTATGAGATCCTGTTTCTGCTCTTTCGTATATTTTTCACGTAATTGCCCGAACTCCTGAATACCTATCAGAAATAATACGGCTTCCAGATCGGGTTTTTTACCAAAACGTTCCACCAGTTTATGTTCCAGGTTCATCCAACGTACAAATAAATCACTTGCTGCATCCATAAGAGCGCAAAGATAAGCCGATAGCCGGTAGTCATCAGCCGTTCGTAAAAAGCAGTCATCGAATCTGCAATTTACTAACGGCCATCCGCTACCGACTTTCTTCTAAAGTTCGGCCGCATTTTTGCAAAGAGGGAGTTGAATTTTATTCTATCCGTTTATAAAATGATTTCCCCTGATGCCAGCGGGATTGTATTTTCACCATCTAAACCTGGAATACATGTTAAAAACTGCAGAAGACATTAAAATCCTGAATGAAAAAATTCAATATGCAGGTGCTTTCTTAGACAGACTGCGGGATGAAGTAAGCAAAGTGCTGGTAGGGCAACAACATATGATAGATCGTTTGCTCGTTGGACTTTTAGGCAATGGTCATATTTTGCTTGAAGGTGTACCCGGTCTTGCAAAAACCCTCGCCATCAAAACACTTTCACAGGCAATTAATGCAAAATTCAGCCGTATACAATTTACACCCGACATGTTGCCGGCCGATGTAATCGGTACCATGATCTATAATCAACAGAAGAATGAATTTTTTGTACGTCGTGGACCCATCTTTGCCAATTTTGTTTTGGCCGATGAAATAAACCGTGCCCCCGCCAAAGTACAGAGTGCATTGCTGGAATCAATGCAGGAGCGGCAGGTAACCATTGGTGAGCACACCTATAAATTAGATGAACCCTTCCTCGTTTTGGCTACTCAAAATCCATTGGAGCAGGAAGGCACTTATCCGTTACCGGAAGCACAACAGGATCGTTTTATGTTAAAGGTGGTGATTGATTATCCAAAGAAAGAAGAAGAGTTGCTGATCATTCGTCAAAATACACAGCAGATAGCATCACCAACCATCAACCCGGTTGTTACCATGCGTGAAGTTATGGAAGCAAGAGATCTTGCACGTACGATTTACATGGATGATAAAATTGAAAATTATATTCTGGATATTGTTTTTGCCACACGTAAACCGGAACAGTTTGGTTTAGGAAGTTTAAAACCATTGTTGGCATATGGCGGTTCGCCCAGAGCATCCATTAATATGGCGTTAGCAGCAAAAGCAGTTGCTTTCTTACACAAAAGAGGATATGTGTTACCGGAAGATGTGCGTATGATTGCAGCCGATGTGTTGCGTCATCGCATTGGGTTAACCTATGAAGCAGAAGCAGAAAATGTTTCAGTAGAAGAAATTATTAAGCAGGTGTTGAATGCGGTTAAAGTACCGTAAGCCCCCTAACACACTGAAAGGGGAATGAATTTGCATTATTCAACTTAGAACTTTAAAACTCAGAACTCCTTTTGTTAACTACAGAAGAAATATTAAAAAAAGTTAGAGCACTTGAAATAAAAAGCAAGCGGCTCACCAATCATATGTTCACCGGAGAATATCATTCGGCGTTCAAGGGTCAGGGTATGAGTTATAAAGAAGTGAGAGAATATCAGCCCGGTGATGATATCCGTTTTATTGACTGGAATGTAAGTGCACGCTATGCACATCCTTACAGCAAAGTATTTGAAGAAGAAAGAGAGTTAAGTTTATTCTTACTCATTGATAACAGTGCCAGCATCAGTTTTGGTACTCATCTGCAACGCAAAAAAGATCTGGTTACAGAACTGTCGGCCATCCTTGCTTTTTCTGCTGTGAACAATAACGATAAAGTAGGTGCTATTCTGTTTGGTGATAAAGTACAGAAGTTTATTGCTCCTAAAAAAGCCAAACAGCATACGCTTTATATTGTACGTGAAATGCTCACCAATGATGCAAAATCAAAGAAAACAAATTATGCAGATGCATTCCGTATGTTTAATAATGTGTGCAGGCGCAGAAGTATATGTTTTATGATCAGTGATTTTTTAGGCACAGGTTACGAAGAGGCATTACGTGTTGCAAGCCGCAAACATGATGTAATCGGAATTAAAATTTATGATCAGCTTGATATGAAGCTGCCGGATGCAGGCTTGCTGCAGGTAGCAGATGCAGAAAGCGGAGAACAGCGGTGGATTGACAGCTCCAGTGCATTGGTTCGCTTTGAATACGAAAAAGATTTTCACAAGCATAACGATTATGTAAAAGATGTGTTTCGACGTGCAGGTGCTGATCTGCTGCATATGCGTGCAGGCGATGATTATGTAAAAGTGTTACAGAAATTTTTTATCAACCGGAGTAAATGATCAGACAGGGTATTGTTATATTGATTGGTTTATCAGTTATATGCATGAATTCCGTTGCACAGATTACACCTGTGATTACATCAGCAAAAGAAAAAGTACTGATCGGTGAACCGCTGAAACTGAAATTAGAACTCAAAGCAATTGATCGTAATGCAACTGTACAATGGAAAATACCCGACAGTATTCCGCACTTCGAATTTGTAAGCTATGATACCAGTGATTTGTTTAAACGGGAGATAACCGTCACCAGTTTTGATAGCGGCTTATGGGTGATTGAAAATATTGCAGTGATTGTTCCTTCTAATGTTAATGATAAACCACAGTTGCTCAGGTTTCCTCCAAAAGAAATACTGGTAGAGTATGATACAACGGGCAATCAGTTGTTGAATGATGTAAAACCTATTATTGAAGTAAATGCTGCAGAACAATGGATTGGCTATGCCATTGCTGCCCTGGCTTTACTCAGTTTAATTGTGCTCGTCATCTTATTCAGACGATGGAAGAAGAAACAACAGAAACTCATTACTGAAGAAGATTCAAAGTATACTGCACTGGAAGAATTTCAACTGGTGATTGAAAAACTGAAACAACAAAGCTGGAGTACGCAGTTGGAACAGAAGCAACATTTTTCTGAGTTATCACATGCGGTTAAACGTTATTTTGAACGGCGCCTCCGTGAACCACTCACCAGGTTAACAACAGATGAAACGATGTTGCAGCTGAAACCTTATTTAGTAAACGACCGTTTAATTGCAATTACACAGGTATTTCGTTTGGGCGATGCGGTGAAGTTTGCAAAATTTACAGCCGATCAACAGGATTGCATTAATGCCGTGCAGGATATGGAGGTGATTGTAAAAAAATCTGAAACAGAATTACAGGCAAATGATTAACGAATGGTATCAACAAATTGTATTTGCTTATCCATATCTTTTATGGCTGTTAATACTGTTGCCCTTACTGATTGTGTGGTATCTGTTTAAAAATAAAACAGCCAGCTCTTCCATTACCATTTCAACATTACGGATTTATAAACGGCACGGCGGATCAAAAACGGTTATTCGTCATCTTCCGTTTGTATTAAGGTTATTGGCAATAGCGTTGTTGATTGTTGCCATTGCCCGTCCGCAAACAAGAAGTAACGAGGAACGTATAGAAGGAGAGGGCATTGATATTGTTTTATGTATGGATGTAAGCGGCAGTATGCTGGCAGAAGATTTTGCACCCAACCGCATGGAAGCCATGAAAAAAGTGGCAGCAGATTTTGTTGATGCAAGAAAAACAGACCGTATCGGCTTGGTCATTTTTTCCGGTGAACCATTTACGCAATGTCCCATTACAACAGATCATGCTGCACTCAAAAGTCAGATTTATGCTGTAAGAAGCGGTATACTGCAGGATGGTACCGCTATTGGCTCCGGTTTGGCAACAAGCGTTGAGCGCTTAAAGAAAAGTAAGTCGAAAAGTAAAGTAGTGATTCTTTTAACGGATGGTGAAAACAATGGCGGTTTAATACCTCCCAGCACTGCAAAAGAAATTGCCAAAGCATACAATATTAAAGTGTACACCATTGGTATGGGAACAGACGGGTTTGCAACGCTGCCCCAGCAAACCACAGCAGGCGTGGTGCGTACAAAAGAAAAAGTAAACATTGATGAAAAGCTGTTGCAGGAAATTGCCCGGGAAACCGGCGGCAGTTATTTCCGTGCAAAGGATAATGAAAGTCTGGCAAATGTTTATGTTGAAATTGATCAACTGGAAAAATCAAAAATAGAAACCAGCAGTTTTGCCCGTTATGCAGAACAGTTTTATCCGTTAGCTATAGCAGCAGTTTTATTGTTACTGATTGAAGTGTGGCTGCGGTATAAAGTGTTGAGAAAATTCCCTTAATAATTAATATTCATACCTTCTTTTGCCTGCGTGGCAATCTATTCCTTTTCTTTGCAGCGTATGCAGGCACTCATTTATAAATCAACAGGGAACTGGTATGTGGCCAAAACAAATGATGGTGACTTTCTGCGTGCAAGAATAAAAGGTAAATTCAAGATTGATGGTATTACATCTACCAACCCCATTGCTGTTGGAGATATTGTTGAAGTTGAAATGGAAAATGAGCTGGAGCAAACAGCGATGATTGTGGAAATTTATGAACGCAGGAATTACATCAACCGAAAATCACCACATCAAAAATATCATCATCATATTGTTGCAGCCAACCTGGATCAAAGTATGTTGTTTGCCACAATGAAAGAGCCGAGAACATCGCAGGGATTTATTGATCGTTTCCTGATCGCATCAGAAGCCTATCATATACCAAGTGTTATTGTGTTCAATAAATCGGATGTGTACCGTAAAAAAGAAATGGATCTGTTTCAGGAATGGAAGGCCATGTACGAAGCGGTAGGCTATAAAGTATTCCTTATCTCCATGGAAAAAAAAGAAGGCATTGAAGAGGTAAAAGAGTTGTTGAATGGAAAGATCAGTTTAATCAGTGGTCATTCAGGTGTTGGTAAATCAACTTTCATTAATGCAATTATGCCTGAGCTGGAATTAAGAACAGAAGAAATAAGCGGCTGGAGCGGAAAGGGAATGCATACCACTACGTTTGCAGAAATGTATGATCTGCCATCCGACTGTTTTACTGATGGCGGAAAGATCATTGATACACCGGGTGTAAAAGAATTTGGACTGGTTGATATCAGCAAACAGGAACTATCGCATTACTTTCCTGAAATGCGTGTGTTGATCAACGATTGCCAGTTTAATAATTGTATTCATCTGGAAGAACCCGGCTGTGCTGTAAAAAATGCAGTGGCAAATGAACAGATTCATCCGCTCAGGTATATCAGCTATTGCGGAATACTTGCAACAATCGAGGAGAAGAAAAATTATTAGCGCTTCGCTTATTCAATGAATATAATCCCAATCAAACTTCAACGTAATTGACAATTGCAGAAAACAGCAAAATTGTTGATGTGTTAGAATCAAGTGTGTGGATATATTCTAAAGCACCGTCCCTTCTCTACGGGAGAAGGGAATGAGGGATGAGGCTATTATGCTTCAGAAGGATCCGCATCTTTCAATGCATCCACCAGTTCTGCAATGGCTGCATTTTCAAAATGTTCACTTTTTTCTTCCAGCGATGGAAAAACAGAGATGCCGTTGAAAATATTAAAGCTTAACGTAAGGGCCGTTCCTTTGTACAGAAAGTCCCAGTACAATGCTTCAAAATCATCCAGCTTTTTAGTGAAAGAAATCTTCAGCTTGTCGGCCAGTAAATCGGCCCAACGGTGAAATTTTTCATAACTGGCATCATCATCAAGGATGGCCTCGTTATATCCTACATGGTTTCGTAATGTGGGATTCATAGTGGTTATTTTTTGGTGTTATTAATCAGGGATCAGACCCCTGTATTTAGCTGTTAAATCGTTTTGCTCTTTTTACTTTCTCGCCACTTAATATTTTTTCTGCACCCACATTTTTACCGTTGGTAGGACAACCCTCTTTTGGTGTACGTTTAAAGACGTTACAACTTGTCATAAAAGACACCAGAACAAGGACGAGTGCTGCTTTAGTTATTTTTTTCATTGTGTAGTTGGTTTATACATTTAGATATAAGACAATCATTATACCGTTTTACTCCTTTTCTGTTAATACATCTTTAAACCAGCCGGAATATTTGGTATAGTTATTTGCAATTCGGTTAATTTCTCCTTGAATCAGCTCCTGGCTGATGTCTTTTACTTTTTTGGCGGGCACCCCTGCATAAATACTTCCAGCTTCTACTACTGTGCCTTCCAGTACAACTGCTCCTGCTGCAATAATAGAGTTGCTGTTGATCACTGCATTATCCATCACAATAGCTCCCATGCCAATCAGCACATTATCATGTACTGTACAACCGTGAACAATGGCGTTGTGGCCAATACTTACATTGTTACCAACGATGGTTTTTGTTTTTTGGTATGTAGCGTGGAGTACAGCCCCGTCCTGGATATTCACTTTATTTCCCAGCCGTATGCTGTTTACATCGCCCCGAACAACCGCATTAAACCACACACTGCATTGGTTACCCATTACAACATCACCCACAATGGTGGCATTGGGTGCAATGAAACAATCTTCACCAAATTCAGGAGAAATTCCCTCAACGGGAAGGATAATGGGCATACGGAGCGGAGCTTTAATGAACCATAAAGTTCGCAAAGTTTTTTGACTGCTCATAATCATTTGCAGGTTTTCTTTTAAATCACTCCGTCAAAAGCCTCTCAGCTGCAAACTCCACTGTTTATGTTCTGTTTCAAAGAGCATTGTACCTGCATATACGTTACAAAGGACTTCCTGGTTCTCCGGCTAAACCAAACCGTTAACAGGGTGAGTAATGTTGCAGCATATTTGCGACATTTGCATCCATTCAAACCACATGAATCAACGGGAACTTTTTTTACAACATGTTGCACAAACCTCACCGGCACCGCTTGCTCTGGAAATTGTACAGGCAGAGGGCTGTAAACTGAGGGATGCTGCAGGCAAAGAATACCTTGATCTTATTGCAGGCATCAGTGTTTGCAATGTAGGGCACCGGCACCCGAAAGTGGTGGAAGCAATCAAACAACAGCTCGATCAGTACATGCATTTGCTGGTTTACGGAGAATTTATACAAACACCGCAGGTACAGTATGCCAAACTGCTCACTGATCATTTACCTGCATCACTCAATACTGTTTACTTTACCAACTCCGGAACCGAAGCAACCGAAGGTGCCATGAAACTAGCCAAACGGGTGACCGGAAGAACACAGATGGTTGCGTTTAAAAACAGTTATCATGGAAGTACTCAAGGTGCATTAAGTGTGATGGGCGATGAATACTGGCAAAATGCTTACAGACCTTTACTGCCCGGAATTTCGCATGCCGGATATAATTCGTTTGATGATCTCGAATTAATTACTGCAAACACTGCCTGTGTAATTGCAGAAACCATACAAGCTGAAGCAGGTGTAAATGCACCGCTGCATGAATGGATTCATGCGCTGCGAAACCGTTGTAACGAAACGGGTACTTTGCTCATACTCGATGAAATACAATGTGGCTTTGGACGAAACGGAAGTCTGTGGGCCTTTGAACAATTTGGAATTGTGCCCGATATTTTATTATTAGGAAAAGCGTTGGGCGGCGGAATGCCATTAGGTGCTTTTATTGCCGGTAAAGAATTGATGTGGAAGTTAACAGAAAATCCGGTGCTGGGGCATATTACCACATTCGGCGGTCATCCGGTTTGTTGTGCCGCAGGGTTAGCAGCCATGCAGGTTTTGTTACAGGAGCAATTGATTGAACAGGTGTTTGAAAAAGAAATCCTGTTTCGTTCTTTGCTCCATCACCCAAAAATAAAAGCCGTTCGCTCAAGAGGTTTACTGATGGCCGTTGAATTTGATTCGTTTGAAACCAACAAGCAGGTGATTGATGCCTGCATTACAAACGGTGTGCTCACCGATTGGTTTTTATTTGCAGCACAGTGCATGCGGATTGCACCGCCATTAACGATTTCTGCTGCAGAAATTGAGCAGGCCTGTGCTGTTATCTTATCTTCTGCAGATTAAGGGTTTACTTTCAACACATGTATTGAATTTCGATTTATTTTTAAGGAGTAAAATAATCGAATGAAAAAAGTAGCCGCCCTTTTCCCGTTGTTCCGTGTATGTTTTGTTCTGTTTCTTACAACGTTTGTTTTTCAATATACAATTGCACAAACAACCAGGTATCCTTCTACTTTATTGTGGCGTATTTCCGGTAATGGTTTAAATAAGCCATCTTATTTGTATGGTACCATGCACCTCACAGATAAACGCCTTTTCTTTTTTGGAGATTCGTTATACAAAGCCATAGAACAAACAGAAGGGTTTGCTATTGAAATACATCCCGATGAGTTAGCTACACAAATGATTCAGTCGTTTACCAAAGAAGATAAAAGCGGTTATTTAAAAGATGCAGTAGATAAAGAAAGTTACGAGCGCATAAAAAAGAAACTGGGGAAAAAGTACGGACTCAATACAGAACGCATAACAAAGAGACAGGCATACCTCACCAGAAATGAATGGATGAAGGAATTAAGAAAGCCGGATGATATGCAAACCTTCATGGACGCCTGGTTGTACAACATTGCAAGACAGCAGGGAAAATGGACAGGTGGAATTGAAGACCTCGAGGATCAGTTGAATTTAATTGAAAAAGAAGAAGCTGATTTTTCATTTGATGATATGCTCATTAGTAAAAAACTGATGCAGGGTGGATTGAACCAGATGATTGATCTCTATCTGTCGCAGGACTTACAGGCCATTGATGAATTTTTTAACAGCAATTACAAAGAGAAAAAAAATGCGTGGCTAAACAAACGGAATATCAAAATGTCGAACAGGATGGACAGCCTGCTTCAATACCGCAGTTGTTTTTTTGCCGTAGGTGCGGCACATCTTCCCGGCGATTCGGGTGTTATCAAACTTCTCTTACAAAAAGGATTTAAGGTAGATCCTGTTTTTTCATCGCAAAAAATTTCTCCTGATGAATACAAAGTTGCTGCTGCCGAAATGAAATGGCAGTCTTTTACTCCTGCCGACAGTATGTATCAGGTGATGTTTCCATCAAAGTCTGCTACCATGTTTATTAATGGCAATGTGCTGAAGATGGAAATGTGTATTGATATACCTACTGCCACTTACTACATTACTGCAGCTGTACCCAATATGCAAAAAGATATGAGCAAAGAAAAGCTGGTAGATAAAATGCTGGAAGGGTTTACCAAAGACAGTAAAGTGATTGAACGTAAAAAAATGAATACAGATGGTACTACAGGTGTTGAGCTGCTCATTGAAAAAGACGGGTACCTGCGTATAAAAGGATTTATAAAAGGGAATTATGCTTTCATAACTGTGATGGGGCACGAAACAAAAAAGGAAATGGTTAGCGGCGAAATGGCGAACCGTTTTTTTGAATCATTTCAGGTAAGCAGTAAAGCTTTAAGAATGACAGACAAGCTGAAGCCTTATGTAAATGAAGAAGCAGGGTTCAGTGTATTATTACCCCAGCAACCCGAAAAAGGAAAAACAGAACAAACCGAAGGATGGATTTCCAAAACCTATTCTGCTATTGATATTACCAACAATGTGTACTTCATGATTGTGGTGAGAAGTACAGCGCCCGGGTTTTATTTAAACGGCGACTCCAATTATTTTGCTTTGCAAAAAGGCGATTGGAGTGCTTTGCTCTCAAAAGTTACTGCAGAATCGTTTTTTAATCTGGGCAATTTTCCGGCCATGCGGTACGATTTTCTGATAGAGAAAGGAAAAGAAAAAGCCAGCAGTAAAACGTTAACCATTAACCGGGGTAACCGCTCTTATCTGTTGCTTGCTATAACAGAAAAAGATGATGAGAATAATGCGGCGATAGAAACCTTCTTTAATTCATTTCAACTGCTGGATTACAAACAGGCGCAGTGGAAAACCAACACTTCACCGGATGGACATTTTTCGGCTTACACACCTGCACCTATTGTGTTTAAACAAAAGAAAGATGCAGAAGGAAAAGATGATGGTGCACCTACTTATGTTTCATACGATTCATTAACAGCCGTATCATATGAGTATTTAAAAATCGGTTATGCAGATTATTATCAGGCAAAAACAGACAGCGCACTTTTTTATGATGCAATGATTACCCAAACCGAAACAACCGATTCAATCATCAGCACAAAGTATGTTACAAACGGAACCGATAAAGCACAGGAGGTGGTACTCTTTTTAAAAGGCAATCAAAATTTCCGGCGCATGCGGATGGTGCTTCATGGCGATACCATGTACATCGCTTCTACGTTTTTACATGAGGCATTGTTGAATACAGCAGAAGTAAACAGACAGTTTAATGAGCTGTTGATTTTAACTCCTTCTGCTCCCACAACCCTGTATAAAAAACGAACAGGTGAATTGCTGGCCGATCTTGCATCGGGCGACTCAGTAAAATTTAATGCAGCAATTGAACGGATTGATAACATTACATTCGAAAAAGATGATTTGCCGCTGTTGAAAGAAGCGTTGATGAAGCAGTACGATCTTGCGGCAGAAGAACACGATGATATTTATAACATCATTGCCGACATTATAGCAGATCTCAATGATTCATCTATTGTAAGTTTCATTCAAAAAAAATATTTCTCACCGAATCTCGATAACGAGGCACAGAAGCTGGCAATGCTTCGTTTGCTTGCTTCAACCAAAACAAAAGAGAGTTATCTGGTATTAAAAGATCTGCTGTTAACCGAACCTCCTTATGTGGATTATCTCAATACGCTGGAGTATAAGTTGAGGGACTCTTTATCATTAACAGCATTGCTTTTTCCTGAGTTGATGCGGCTGAGTAATGACTCGCTGTATTATGATTTCACTGCATCGTTGGCCAATCTGTTACTTGACAGTAATCAAATAAAGTTTGAAGCAATCAAACCATTTGAAGAGAACCTGCTCAAAACCGGCGAACAGTTTATTGCAAAAATCAAAGCAGATCCGGAAGCAGATATCTGGCGTGAAGTAGAAACGATGCATTTGCTGGGCAGATTGAATACATCAAAAGGAAATGCTTTGCTGCAACAACTGGTGCTGCTTAATAATAAATATATCAACAGCAGGGTACTGATTGATTTGCTGATCAACAAACAAACAGTGCCAAAAGAAAGTGTAGAGTTACTGGCTGCCGATAAAGAGTACAGGTTTTCATTTTACAACCGCCTGCAGAATAAAGAACTTGGGTCATTTTTTCCCGCAAAGTACAGCACACAAAAATCATTGGCTGAATCGGATGTGTACAATATGGCAGCTGATGAGTATACAGTTGAATCGGTTGTTTACCTCGATAGTAAAGTGATCAGTTACAAAGGCGAAGAAAGGAAATTTTATCTCTTTAAAGTAAAAGTAGAAGAGGAGGGATGGTATTTGGGTATTTCAGGAGGATACAGTAAAGACCAGAAAATACTGTACATGAAAAAAGGAGAAGATGTTGGTGGTATTTATTGGACGGAATCGTATAATGCTAAAAAGATCAATGAGCAGTTTGAAAATTATCTGAAAGCATTGCCTGAATAATTTATTAAAACTGTAATTTAAAACTGCCGAAAACGCCAAAGCGTTTATATTTTTCTTCCGGCATTGGCAGGGGAAGTACACGCCAGATAAAATCTATACGGATCACCCGTAAGATATTATCTACACCGGTGCCCAGCTCCATATACGTTTTGCCGTTGAGCGATTGAAACTGATGACCACGGTCGAAGATGGCTCCTACCTGATTAAAATTTCTATTGGCATTGCTTAAGCTGCCCCATAAGGTTTTTGCCGTCCAGAACTGGCGGAACTTTAATTTTCTGGTCGGGCCAATTAAACGAAATATCCCATTGCCGATATTATGTTCCAGGTTAATGCCTGCATATTCATCGCTCAGGTATTCAAACCTGTTCATTAAATTAAACGCATACTTGTTGTAATAATAAATTTCATTTCTGGGATGTACTTCAAGTAAAGGGAAAGGTAAGGTTCCATAAATTTTTCCACCATAAATATTGTAATACAATTCTCCCAGGTTGGCTATTTTAAAATAGTCGTGAACAGAGCCGGTGAGTTTATGATATTGATAATTACTTTTAAAGATACCCGGTATTCCTCTGGCATATTTTATTTCTGCAATGGGATAAGGGCTGCCCAGACTGCTTCTTAAAAAAGTACCTTCCAGAAAACGTTCCAGATATGCAAAGCGTAGTTTGAAAGCAAATTCAGTATTATTCAATGCTTCGCCTGTTCCGCCATTGTAAATTGTTTTTGAAGGGAGTGAACGTACTGGATCAAATCTTTTACGTGTAGCAGCCACTTCAAACGTAAAACCATTGTTTGTTTCTTTTGAAAATTCAATCCGTTGCTGTTCAACACGTAAAAATTTAATGGGCACCTGACGTTTTCTTGCAGCCAGTGTAAAAATATTATCAGTTCCTACTTCATCGTAATACACCTGTCCGTTATCATAATCATTGGCATAAGAAACATACAACTTGGTGCGGGGATTTTTTTTAAAGAGATGTGTTATTTCTGCACGGCCTTTCAATTTCTGATCTTTAAACCCGTAAGCCAGATAACCACGCAGCCACCAGGTTTTGCTGAAGTTGGTACTGGTGCCCAGATCTAACCGGAAACGAAAGCCTTCTACAATATTTGAACTCATTACGTTAAACCATGGTCCGTATTCTACACTTCCAAAAGCTTTATAACCGGTTGCAAGAAAGCTGGCAATATCACTGTAGCGTTTAAACAAAGGCATACTCTGTAAAGTATCAATCATACTGTAAATCGCCTTTTCATTTTTATCAAGATTTTCATGTCTTGATTCACTCCAATAGGCTTCCGGTTGTTCAGTAGAGCCGGGGAGTAAAACTGTTTCTTCCAGTTTTTTATTTTTTCGCAATGCTTCCCAAACCATACCGGAGTTAACAATGACATCTTTATACGTAGTTGTTTTTCGACCGGTTACACCAAACTTCTGCTTGCCAATTGCAGACACATCAATAATGAATTTATCTTTTGCAAGAAACCACACACTGTCGTTAATCAGTTTATACTCCTGCACTATACTCAGCTTATCAACATAATTTACATTGGCTTCTTTTGATAAACGCAGATTCATTTTCTGTACAGCAAATGTGGTATCATGTATCCAGCAATCGCCTTCAAATGTATTTTCTCCTTTACGCTTGGGTGTAAATACCAAATGGAAAAAACGTTTACCTGCAACATATTGCGTATCAGTTAACCGGTAAGAGTAAAATGCATCACCATTGTCACTGATGGGGCTGATGAATCGTTTATCAAACACCGGAATGTAATTGTTATATACATTGATATTCTGATCCATACCACCCAGCAGTTTCTGTACGCTTTCATTTTTTAAGCCCGATGTTCTGCTGGCTTTTATTTCTTCTCTTCGTTTGAGCGGACTTTTCTGATAATAATAATCAGAAATAGTTTCTGTTAGAAATACCGGAAGAAAGGGACGCTCTTCACTTGTACTGTCAATTGTTTGATCAATAATAAAACCAAAGGGGCGAAGCGGACGCAGATTCTTAAACTTGTCTTTATTGATTTTATTCAGATCTACTTCCAGCTTGTTGTATAATTCGTATCCGAAATTTTCGAAACGGTAACGGTCATTGTCAGGTTTTTGTTTCACCACTTTGCGCCAGAGAATCCAGCCCCTGCTGTATTTCGATTTTACAACCACTTCTCTGCCTGCACTGCCACGTTCCAGATTAATGGTTAAAAAAATGGTATCCTTTGTTGTAAGAGGTAATGGAAGAACCAGGTTTTTATAACCGACATAACTTACCAATACGGAATCATTTACCGATAACTCAGTAACCCGAAATAGAAAACTTCCTGAAGAATCACTCAGTTTTCCAAAGCCTGAGTTTTTCAATACCACCGATGCAAATGGAATGGGCTCATCCGAATGGGAGTCTTTAATAATACCTGTGATCACTTTTGTTTGAGAAAAAGCAGAGGAAAGGCTTATGATCAGGGTAAAAAGAAATGAAACAAACTTCATCCGGGTATAAGAGTTAAATAAGAAATAAAAATAGCAAATCCCTTACGGAAAGACGGTTTTTGTTTGCAGCAACAACGGATACAGTTAACAAGGTTCTGTTAAAAAAGTGAAAATGAATTTGGAAGATGAGTAGAAAGCCATTTACTTTGTATTTCAAAGTGATTTTATGAACAGCCAGAATCAGCCATTAGATACCTTAGCAGATATTAAAAAAATGATGGACCGCAGCAGCCGGTTTATCAGCCTGAGCGGATTGAGCGGCATCGGCGCCGGTGTTTGTGCATTAGCAGGAGCATGGTTTGCCGCTGACGTAATTGGCACTAACAGAACTGCTGTTGTTGAAAAAAGAACCGGTGTGCAGGAGCCTTACGAAGAAATCAGTATAGACATGCTGCAGGCATTTATGGGCAGCCGATTATTCTGGATTGCAGTAATTACATTTTTTGCTGCTTTATTAGTAGCATTTATTTTTACTTATATCCGAAGTACAAAAGAAGGAATACCAGTTTGGGGAGTAATGGCCAAACGGTTAATGTGGAATGTTGCCTTACCAATGGGTGCCGGCGGTATTTTTTTACTGAAGCTCATTGAAGCAGGTGTATATGGTTTAATTGCACCCGGCTGTTTAATTTTTTATGGGCTGGCGCTTGTAAATGCCGCCAAATATACGTTAGGCGAAATCCGCTATCTGGGATATGTACTGGTTGTATTGGGTTTAATCAATTGCTGGTTCCCCGGCTATGGGTTGTATTTCTGGGCCGCCGGTTTTGGTGTGATGCATATTGTATATGGTATGGTGATGTGGAATAAATATGAGCGTAAATAATTGTGAACCGAATTGATGTAATGAAGAATCCTATTGAACAGTTGCAAAAAGTTTTTGACAGTCGGGTGAGACTGGGCATCATGAGCGCATTAGTTGTGAATGCTCAGGTAAGCTTTAATGAACTGAAGGAATTGATACAGGTAACCGATGGTAATCTGGCATCGCATCTGAAAGCGTTGGAAGATAACGGATACATTAAAGTAAATAAAGGATTTGTAGGACGAAAAACCAATACCACTTACGGTATTTCCAAAGCAGGTGAAAAAGCATTCAAACAACATATTGAAGCATTGGAGCAAATGATCAGACAGATAGGAAAGTAGTTTTTTTTGTACTTACACTTTGTAATTCAAAGCACTTTTAATAATTATTAAAATGGACACACAACCAACACAAACATTCTGGCAGCGCTACGGCATCTTTATCAAATCAATTCTGGTGGGATTTCTGATTTTAGTATTGTTAATCCCCACTGCTTTTATTCACGAACTGGTAGCCGAGCGACAGCAGCGCCAGCAGGAAGTAATTAATGAAGTGAGCTCTAAATGGGCAGCAGCACAAACCATTACAGGACCCTTTCTGATTATTCCATACAATGAAAGACAAACAGATGATAAAGGCAAAGTGGTTCTTATTAAAAAATATATCCATTATTTGCCCGAGCAGTTGAATGTGAATGGTCAGTTGATTCCTGAAATCAGACATCGCAGTATTTTCAAGATTATATTATATAAATCGGATCTGGTTCTTACCGGTAAATTTATTCCACTTCATACTGCAACACTGGGCGTTGATTCTTCATCTGTTTTATGGAACGAAGTAAAAGTTTGCTTTGGCATTACCGATAACAGAGGTATTGCAGAACAACTTCAGTTAAAATGGGATGCTGCATCAGTTGAATTGAATCCGGGTGTACCTGTGAATACAATTGCATCAACAGGTGTTAGTGCTGTATTGAGCAATGCCGGTTTATTAAAAGAGAAAGAACAAACGTTCTCGTTGCATCTTAAACTCAACGGATCTGCACAATTACATTTTACACCAGTTGGTAAACAAACAACTGTGCAATTAGAATCGGCATGGCAGGATCCTGCGTTTGATGGTAAGTTTTTGCCCACAAAATCGGATGTAAGTAAAACCGGGTTTAAAGCCAACTGGAACATTCTGCATTTTACCCGTGATATTCCACAGGCATGGATTGACGAAAAGCCGGAGATAACAGATAATGCTTTTGGTGTGGAGTTGCTGCAGGGAATTGATTCGTACAGCAAAACCATGCGTACAGTAAAATATGCCGTACTGTTTATTGCACTCACTTTCTTTTTATATTTCTTTATTGAAATTCTTAAAAAAAGAAGTGTGCACCCTTTACAATATATTCTGGTGGGGTTAGCACTCTGTATTTTTTATACGTTGTTATTGTCTATCTCGGAATACATCAATTTTAATATTGCTTATCTCATAGCATCAGCTGCAACCATAGGTTTAATTACACTCTACACACAAAGTATATTCAAAGACTGGGGAATAGCCGGAGCATTTTTTGTTTTTCTCTCTTCCCTGTATGGCTTTATTTATATCCTTATTCAATTGCAGGATGGTGCATTGCTGTTTGGCAGTATTGGTTTATTTATTCTGCTGGCAGTGGTGATGTATTACTCAAAGAAGATTGATTGGTATGGTTCGGCGAAAAATATGAATTAATAAACTTCATGGTAACCATGGTCGGTGAAGACACCGACCATGGCAGAAGCAACCAGGGTGTAAACCATGGCAAGTGGGATACCTGCCATGGCAAAGAGTAATGATGTTATAAACGATCAATTTAATAGTTATGGTCAAATTACTTAAATCAATCAGGAGTCAGTTGCTGGTGTTGCTTACACATACGTTTGCGTTGCCGGTATTAAAAATAATCCGGAAGAAAAAACCTTTTCCGTATACAACAGATCAGCTAAGTGCACTTCCTTATGAAACAGTGGGGAACGAATTGTGGCAGGCACTCAATCAACATAACCTCCGGTTATTACCTTATTATGAGAAGCATGATATTAAACATGTGGTGTTGCAATATCCGTTTACAGATGAAGGAGAAGTTTGTCTGCAGTTTTTTATGCTGGCGAATGGCAGGATTTCTTTTCCGGTTCTTTCAACCGTCATCTACGGACTGGTCACCATGCCGGAATATTATGCTTCCTTCTTTCATGCACACAAAAGAGGAAAGCAGTATAAAAATCTGGATCAATTCAATTGGTTTTCCATAATGGAACAGCCACTGGTTCAGGTACAACAGGAGATTTCAAAACAGTTGGTATGAGCATAACAGGATATTTTAAAACAAAACGTACAGGTTGGCTTTATTATCCGGAGTATTTATTTGTTATCTTATTATGGAAAAATAAGCATATGAAAAAACTCATTCGTTCCTTTCAACATGCGGCAGATGGTTTTTTGAATGCAGTAAGAACTGAAACAAATCTGCGTATTCATATTGTTGCAGCAGTCATTTGTTGTGCGGCAGGGTTTCTGTTAACATTAACTCCTGTTGAATGGATACTGGTCGTTTGTTGCATTACTGCTGTTATTGCATTTGAGTTAATTAATACAGCTATAGAACAACTCTGTAATCTGGTAACAAAAGAGCCGCATCCTTCGGTGAAACAAATCAAGGATATTTCTGCAGCAGCTGTATTAATAGTTAGCATAGGGGCTGCAGTGATTGCCGCTATTATTTTTTTACCCAAACTGATGAATCAATTTATAGTATGAAACGAATCCTGATTTATTCCGTTGCATTTAGTATTGCCTTGTATCTGTTTCGTGTAGTGTATACAGGAAGTCTGCTTTTTTTATTTATACCGTGGAATTTATTTCTTGCCTGGTTGCCTTTGTTCTTCAGCAGCAGAATAAAAGGTGCATCCATCACTATAAGCAACGGACTGTTTTTTTGTTTATGGCTTCTCTTCTTTCCCAATGCACCGTATTTAATTACAGATCTGTTTCATCTGGAACAACGGGAAGGAGTGCCGCTTTATTTTGATCTGGTATTGTTGTTTACTGCTGCATGGAACGGATTGCTAATGGGATTGTTATCATTCAAACAAATTGAACAGAAGCTGCTCCATCATTTCTCTTTTAAAAAAGTACAGCTTATCACAGGTTTTTGTTTTTTGCTTTGCGGTTTTGGAATTTATCTCGGCCGGTACGAACGCTATAACAGCTGGCATTTAGTAACACAGCCTGTTACACTTGCAGAGGATATCGTTTCAAAATTTCTGCAGCCATGGAATTACCCACGGGCATGGGCAGTAACTGTTTTATTTACGTTGTTGCTGTTGCTGATCTATGAAACACTAAAAAAATTGCCTGCTCATTTCAGTGAGCAGGCAAGGGAAGTGTAAGTATCCTTATAATTAAAAGTCAAGCCCTATTGAAACATGCAGCTTTGGTTTTTCATTAAAGAAACCGCTCATGGGCCAGCCTGCATCAAAGCGAATAAAATATCCCAGCAGTGTACTTCTTGCACCAAAACCATAACTGCCCAGGAAGGGACCAATGCCGGGAGCTTTTAATGCAACAGTTAAGGGACTGCCCGGTTCGCTGTAAGTAATTTCGGGCCGGCCGATTTTATTGTATTTACCATTCCATGCCGTTCCTAAATCAATAAACTGAACCAGCTGAAAGTTTCTTAAGAAAGCATTGTTGATGGGCTTGTTAAATAAAGTTGTAAATACGGGAAGCCTCAGTTCACTATTAATGACCATAGCGTTATTTCCATTGGCTGAGTTTTGTAAAAATCCTCTCAGGTTTACGGCCAGTGATTCATATACATAACTCTGATCAAGTGCAGGGCGGTTGTTGGTGTTGAAGTAACGTTGTTTTGCAACACCATTTCTGATCACATCATTATTACCCAGCATTAACCAGCCATCTGTACCACCGAGGTAATAAATAAATTTGTTGTTACCCCATGATATATCTGCAGCTGCACGAACAGCCCAGATAAAATTGCGGTAAATTTTTAAATAATGTCTTGCATCAAAACCAAGGTTAAAGGTAAAGTCGCCTGCAGAATCTCTGTTGCCGCCGGAGTAACTGCCACCAAGTCTGTTGTATGCTTCCATCCATGCTTTGAAACGTAACCCTCTCCAGATATTGGTTACAGGGTTAATGGTATTATCATGTACAAATTCAAAACGGGCCAGTGCAAAATTTTCATCTAAACTGGGTTGCTCCAGTGAGCCCGGAATTAAATCATCGCTTTTAATATTGAACAGATCTTTTCTGAAACCACCGGCTAAACGAAAACTCTGCACTTCATTTAATGGATAGTTAACATTGGCCTGGTATACATTAATCAACTGATTGGTTGTATAATTCAAGCCACCTGAATTTCTCAAAAATACGGTAGATGAAGAACGGTAATAAGAAAGCCCCCAGTCAATGCGTCTTTTTAAATTATCGAAACGCATAAATACTTCATTATCCTGCAAGCCATAGTTAATGCGGAAGGCGCCGGTAAATTTGTAATCTTCCATAAACTCCATGGCACCAACTCTTGTCATGGCATTCAATGGATTGGAGTTGCCCAGATTTACAGGACCCGATGCGCCTGTGTAAGGTTGAAAGCGATTGATGAGGAATACGCCGTTCGATAAAAAATTGGTTGTAAGATTATCAACAAAATATTTTTTCCTGTAAGGAAACACACGCATTTTATTCAGCACATCTTCACGGGTTTGTTTTTTTACCCCCATTAATTTTTCACCTGTTGCAGAAGTATCTTCTTTAAATTCTGTTTCAAAAAAATCTGTTGGCTTGGGTTGTTCTGTAACGGTACTATCCTGCAGATCGGTTCGTTGCTGTGTATTTTCACCAACAATTTTATCGAGCCGTGTAGAGCGTTTAATGTATTCTGTGGGGCGTGCATTTACATTCCGCTTACGCAACACATTTTCATCTACTTTCAGTTTGTACAGAAATTTAAACTCACCCTGTCTGTTCACTTCTGTTACCTGTCCGTTATCGCCTGCAATACGTGTTTCTAATACGCTGCTTTGATAATTGGTCATGGGGAAGGTGTACGAACTGTCATCTGTTACACGGAAAGTAAACACAGAATCGGGTTCTGTTTTATTCCATGCACGTAAGGTTGAATCGAGTTCTTTTGGTTCGGGGTTGCGTAAAATTTCATCGCCTACCTGAAACACTGTGTCAAGTCCTGCAGCAGTTGTAGTAAAGAAACCGGCCCATCTGTTGCCAATACCGTTTTCATCGCTGATGAATGTAAAGTGATTGGTATTGTATTGTGATGGGAAACGGGCATTGCCGTATTTAATATTACTGAGCTGGGATATTTGTTTAAACTCGGATTTATTCCAGTTATCAATCAGGAACACATTGTAACGGTCACGTGGCAACACGGTATCTGCAGTAATGGCATTGGCCGATGGACGGTTACTGGAAAAGATAATTCCCGTTTTGTTGGGGAAGGCTACAAAACTTGCATCCAGATCATCATACACGTCATTGGTTACCTGTTCTAATTTCTGATTGTCAATTTTGTAAACAAACACATCGCTCTGTCCGCCTTTTACCGCACTCATCACCAGTGTATTTGGGTCCAGCATGTATTGCATATCATTCACCTGCTCAAAAGGAAGCTCCAGATTTTTCACCGTTTTAATTCTTCTGAATGCATCATACACACTCAGCAACAGTTTTCCTTTTTCCCAAACAATCATGGCAATGCGTGTTCCTTTTGGATCCCATGCCAGCAATGGATAATTGGGGTTGGGTTTTTCTTCCAGGTTACGCACACCGCTTTTCCACAATACTTTTTCTGAAATAAAATTTTCGTTCAGGATCACTCTGGTTTGTCCTTTACGATATTCAACAACTGCGTATGTAAAACTTTTTGGATTGGGGTTTGCCTGAAAACGGAAGTAATCGTTCTTGCCAATTTCTTTTGGTACAGTTAAACGTCCGCTGGGTACATTTCTTCTTGCACGGATGTCTTTAAAATATTTATCCCTGTTGTACATCATAAAATCGCTCAGTACCGCTTTCAGTTTCTTTTTGGCAATCGTAGTTGTTGCACGGTTTACGTTTTTATAAATACGGCTCAGGTATAACAGGTAGGTTACATTTTCTTTCCGGTACTTTTCTTCAATATAATACCAGAAGGCGTGGCCCGCAAGTTGTGGCTGCTCATAAGCAAACTGGTAAAAGTTTTTATATGTGGCACCAATCATGGCGCTTTTTAACTCATTATCTAATTTCGTGCTCCAGTTTTCAGCAGCATAAGCAATGTATCCATCTGTCATCCATTTGGGTAAATCAAGTAAGGCCTGGTTTTGTGCAAACTCGCCCAGATCATCACCAAAGAGCATACTCTCTACCAATACCTTTGCAATCCCTTCTCTGATCTGGCGGCGCAGATCGTTATGATCGCCGTTGTAATACACCACCATTTTGTTGTTCACCAGTTTAGTTAATCCACCTGCATTTGGATAATCTAAACCGATACCGATGTTGGATTGCTTAAAGTCATTGAAATTATTGTAGAGCACAATATTTAGCCGGCGCTGTATACCGAATTCAATAAAATCTTCTAGTGAAGGAAGTTCTTCTTCAGCCGCCTGTGTAGCAAACTTGGCTAACTCTAAACCGTTTTGTGTATAGTGAACATTGAAATTAGGGCTTTGATAAAAGTTCCAGGTAAACTTGGTATGCTGCACCCGGTTTTTTCCAAACTCCACCATGTTCACCTGTGCAAAGCTCACGGCACATAAAGTAAAAACGATCATTAATGATAGACCTGTACGTTTTATAAAACCTCTCTGTTGAATTCGCATAATTTCATCTGTTTGATAATAAATGTTTTTATTTGTCAGGCAGAATAGCATGAAAAAACGCATCTGTTTTTAAACAGCGGTTTTGTTCATGGTCATTCGGATGTTGATGGTAATGTAAAACCAAAATATTACGGTCATTAAAAGTACAAAAATCAATTCATGTTCACTGTTAAAGCTTTTACGTTCAGCCCCATTCAGGAAAACAGCTATTTACTGTATAACGAAAAAGGCCATGCACTCATTATAGACCCCGGCTGTTATTTTGAAGAGGAACGGGAGGAGTTCGGTTTGTTTGTACAACAAAACAAACTGAAACCGGAAATGTTGCTCAACACCCACTGCCATCTGGATCATGTTTTTGGCAATAAATGGATGCACGAAACCTATGATTTGCTGCTTCATATACATCCCAATGAAAAACAGGTGCTCGATTTTGCTCCTGCCAGCGGTTTGATGTGGAGCCTGCCTTTTGATAATTACAATGCAGAATTGAAATACATTAAAGAAGGGGACGATATATTACTGGATGATGACAGGCTGCAGATCCTTTTTGCACCCGGCCATTCTCCCGGTCATGTTTGTTTCTATTGCAAAGAGCAGGGTTTTGTTATTGGGGGCGATGTGTTGTTTCGTGAAAGTATTGGCCGTACCGATTTACCCGGCGGGAATTTTGAAACACTCATCAACAGTATTAAAACGCAGTTGTTTTCGTTGCCCGATGAAACCATTGTATACAGCGGGCATGGACCTGCAACTACTATTGGTCATGAAAAAAAGCACAATCCTTTTTTAATTGAGTGAAATAAACTTTCCAATAAACGGAATATACTGTAATTCTTTCTTTTCAATTCTTGCAACAAAATAAGTAAAACCGGCCAGCAGCAGTGTTCCGCTTACAATGCTGAACCAGAGCGGATCGTACATGTACACAACTGCCCTATGGAGAAGTACAATAATACTCACCATTGCCAGATAAGCAATCAGTTTTTTCTTAGCATAAGGCACGGGGTAATATTTTTGTCCCAGCAGGTAACTCGTAATCATCATAAATAAATAACAACTGAAGGTTGCAATTGCCGCACCCCAGTAATGAAACTTTGGTATCAGCAAAATGTTTACGCCAATGGTAATGAGTGCTCCTGCAATGGTAATAGCAGCTCCGAATAAATTTTTATTGGTGAGTTTATACCAGATGCTGAGGTTGTAGTAGATGCCCAGAAAAACATTTCCCATCGCCAGCAGCAGCACTACACTCATTCCTTCGCCCCATGCCTTTGATTTCAGGGTGATGATCCATTTCAACACATCTAAATATAATCCAATAAAGAGAAACATAAAGCAACAGGCTATTACAAAAAACTTCATGATGCGTGCATAGGTGCGTGGTGCATCTTCATCTTTTGAACGATTGAAGAAAAAAGGTTCGGCTGCCATACGAAAGGCCTGTATCATGATCGTAATCAACACAGCTATACGGTACAGATTGGCAAATACACCCAGCTCATGTTTGGCTTCCTGTTCAGGCAAATCAACTACATGCTGGTATACAAGTCGGCTGAGCATATCATTGATCATTCCACCCAAACCAACAATGATGAGCGGATAGCTGTACTTCATCACTTCTTTCCAGAGTTTGCTATCGAAATTAAAATGCAAACCTTTCCATTCTTTCCACAATAATAAAAAAGTAACAAGACTGCCACATAAATTTCCAATGAGATAATAACCAATGCCGATCTTTTCATTAAAGAAGGTTGAAACAAATCCTGTTGGATGTAGCTTTATATATGCCGGTAAAAAACCAAGAAAAAGAAATACAATAAAAATGTTTACAACAATACCTGCTATCCGTACAAATGCATATTTTTTCGGACGGTTCTCCTGCCGCAATCTTGCAAAAGGTAAAGTGGCCAATGTATCAAAAAACAAAATACCCAGCATCCATAAAATATATTCAGGTTTTGCAGTAAGCCCTGCTGCCTCTGCAATCCATGGCTGCAAAAAGTACAACGCTGCAGTAAACAATACAGTTGTTGCTAACAAAAAAATGTTGAGTGTATTATAAAGTGCTTCTTTGTCTTTTTCATTTGAAAAACGGAAGTAAGCTGTTTCAACCCCATAAGTGAACACAATGTTTAGAAAAGGAATGATGGCGTACACCTGAGTAAGAT
This sequence comes from Chitinophagaceae bacterium, assembly GCA_022841365.1. GTDB lineage: Bacteria > Bacteroidota > Bacteroidia > Chitinophagales > Chitinophagaceae > Lacibacter. The sequence continues at coordinate 91,353 of JALHRP010000004.1, forward strand.
CGGCGGTGAGGGCCGGCTGAGCAAAAATGAACGGCAACGCCATATTCATTAAATAACCCAAAAAGCGGCTGGCAATGGTTGGTAAGCCATACCACAAGGTTTGTCCTGCTAATTTTTTAACGTTGCTCAATAAACGAAATTAATGAACTTTAAAAATAGTTGAAATTCTTCCTTTAAATGTGCAACTCATTCAGGTTGTTTTCTATCTTAGATTTCTAAAAACAGGTTATGACTAAACTTTACTTTCTTTTAATACTTGCCCTTTCCTTCAGTTTTAAAGCGAATGCACAGGTCTTTGCTGAGCTTGAAGTTCAAAAGAAAAAAATTCCTGCCATTGTTACCGAAGTGCCGCAGCCGGCTTCTGTAACAGAAGACGCCATTCGTCAGAAATTTACGCAGATGGGATATAATGCAAAAGAAAGCAGGGGAGTTTACAGCTACAAAGGCATCCGTATTCCGGAGATCAGTGATGAAACTTTTGATGTGATCTTAAAAGTAGAACGTAAGAGCCGTAAAGAAAAAGATGAAAGCAATGTATACTTTGCTATTTCAAGAGGGTATGAGAACTATATTAAATCAACCGATGATGCCGGATTTATTGCAAAGGTAAAAACCTATTGTCTCAACTTTTTACCATGGGCCGAAGCACAGGCACTTGAAGTGGAGATCAAAGCACAGGAGGATAAAGTAAAATCAACGGAAAATAAACTGAAAGATTATAACGAGGAGAGTGAAAGCCTGATTAAAAAGAAAAAGAAACTGGAAGAAGATATTGAAACCAATAAAAACAATATCGAAAAACAGAAAACAGAAGTAGAGAGCCAGAAAAAAATTCTCGATATACTAAGAGCTAAACGGAAAAGCTGAATCTTAAAATTCCCGGTTAACAGCCGGGATTTTTTTGGTTAATTAGAGATCATTCAGCCGCACTTTTTTCCTTGTTTGTTTATGTTCACTTTGTTTTTTCTTTGATTCAATTCGTTTTTCTTTTGATGCCTTGGAAGGCTTGCTGGCAATTCTTGCTTTCTTGGGAGTTAAGGCAACGGAAATTAAGTGGTTGATCTTTTCAATCACTTCTGCTTTATTGGCCTGCTGACTGCGGTGTACCTGGCTTTTTACAATGAGGGTTCCTTCTTTATTGATGCGGTTACTGAGTTTTTCGAGCAACACTTGTTTTTGCTGATCAGTTACAACTGTTGAAGATGCAATATGCCAATAGCCCATCACCATGGTTTCTACCTTGTTTACGTTTTGTCCACCAGCACCGCCACTCCTTGCTGTTTGAAATTGTATTTCGTTACTTACATCTTTTGTCATAGTTCAACCGAAGCTTGTATTTTCGGGATTCTAAATTACAGCCAAATCAACAGATAAATGAGAGCGGTCATTCAACGGGTAACACATGCTGCTGTAAAAGTTGATCAGCAGGTAACGGGGCAAATTCAAAAAGGCCTGCTTGTTTTCGTCGGAATTGAAGATGCCGATACAGCAGATGATCTTGAATGGCTGAGTAATAAGATCACAAACCTCCGCATCTTTGATGATGAAGCAGGTGTTATGAATTGCTCGGTAAAAGAGATTAATGGCGATATTTTATTGATCAGTCAGTTTACACTCCATGCATCAACCAAAAAAGGAAACCGGCCTTCCTATATTAAAGCAAGTAAACCGGAGACAGCAATTCCCATTTATGAAAAAATGATTCTTCAGTTGGAAAAGGATTTTGGTAAAACCATTCAACGAGGTGTGTTTGGTGCCGATATGAAAGTGGAGTTGCTGAACGATGGCCCGGTGACGATTGTGATTGATACGAAGAACAGAGAGTAATTTGAAGATTAGTGAATTTGAAAATTTGAAAATGACATGAGTACAGAACTTACAATTAAACAGGCGCAACTTGACGTTGACCAATGGATAAAAACCATTGGTGTTCGTTATTTTAATGAACTTACGAATCTGGGCATTTTAATGGAAGAAGTAGGAGAGCTGTCAAGATTGATGGTACGAAAGTACGGTGAGCAGTCTTTTAAAGAAACAGATAAAGGCAAAGAGTTAAGTGATGAAATGGCCGATGTGCTATGGGTATTGATCTGTTTAGCGAATCAAACCGGGGTTGATTTAACAGAAGCGTTGCAAAAGAATTTTGAAAAGAAAAATATACGTGATGCCAACAGGCACAAGGAGAATGAAAAGTTGAAGTGAGTTATTTTTTTAACCTCTTTCGCTCTTGTAAATAAGCATAAATCAAAACGCCTCCTAAAATTAAAAACAGAAACCCTTTTTGCATAATAAGGTTATACAAACCAAACAGGCATATCAATACCCCAAAAATCAAATACCACATCCTCATATCATAATGATGGGCTAAAAATGCTTTGCTTATTTCCGTATCAGAATAACCCTCTCTTTTAAGCTGCTCTTTAATTTCTCCTTCGGGTTCTCCTTTTTTGAGTTTTGATTTAATAAGTGATATTTTTTCTGCTGTCATCTGCATAAGTCAAATATATGCAATCACAACTTTTTCATAATGCAGGCAGCTTGTATCTGATTGCTATCAGCTTTGGCAAAGTTTATCAACACCTCAAAACGCTTATCTTTGCCCACTTTCAAACAACCGTGAACATGGCGAACGACAAGCTTTTTGCAAATATCATCTCACATGCCAAAGAGTATGGCTATATCTTTCAATCGTCTGAAATTTATGATGGCCTCAGTGCGGTATATGATTACGGCCAGTACGGCGCACAACTCAAAAAAAATATCAGGGATCTGTGGTGGAAAAGTATGACCCAGCTCCACGAAAATATTGTGGGTATTGATGCAGCCATCTTTATGCATCCAACCACCTGGAAGGCCAGCGGCCACGTTGATAATTTCAGCGACCCGATGATTGATAACAAAGACAGTAAAAAACGCTACCGTGTTGATCATTTAATTGAGGCACATGCTGAAACATTATCCGATTCTGAATCTGCTGCTCTGATCTCTCAAATGGAACAATTGCTGGCAGCAGATGATTTCGCCGGCATCAAACAACTCATCGAAGAAAATAAAATCAAGTGCAGTGTAAGCGGTACATGTAACTGGACAGATGTGCGTCAGTTCAACCTCATGTTCTCTACCGAATTTGGTGCAGTAGCAAGCGATAACCCCGATGATAATATTGTGTACCTCCGCCCTGAAACAGCGCAAGGTATTTTTGTAAACTTCCTCAACGTGCAAAAAACCGGACGGATGAAAATCCCGTTCGGTATTGCACAAACAGGAAAAGCGTTTCGTAACGAAATTGTTGCCCGTCAGTTTATTTTCCGCATGCGTGAATTTGAACAGATGGAAATGCAGTTCTTCGTTCGCCCCGGCACAGAACTGGATTGGTATGCGCATTGGAAAGAAACCCGCATGCAGTGGCATAAAGATTTAGGATTGCCTGCAGACAAACTTCGTTTTCATGATCACGTTAAGCTGGCACACTATGCAAATGCTGCCTTGGATATTGAATACGAATTTCCGTTTGGATGGAAGGAACTGGAAGGTGTTCACTCAAGAACAGATTACGATCTTCGTCGTCATCAGGAATTCAGCAAAAAGAAAATGCAGTATTTCGATACAGAGATCAACCAGAATTATATCCCTTATGTGGTGGAAACGTCTGTGGGACTCGATCGTTTGTTCCTCACCATTTTAAGCAATGCTTACCACGAAGAGCAGGTGCCTACATCGGAAGAAGGAAAGACCGATACCAGAACCGTTTTACGTATTCCCGCCAAACTGGCCCCCGTTAAACTGGCTATTTTTCCACTTACAAAAAAAGATGGACTGCCCGAAATTGCCCGTTCTATCATGCAGGAATGTATGCCGCATTTTGCCTGTTTTTATGAGGAAAAAGATGCAATTGGCAAGCGTTACCGCCGCCAGGATGCAATAGGTACACCGTTTTGCGTAACGGTTGATCATCAATCAAAAGAAGATGGTACAGTCACCATCAGAAACAGAGATACCCTTGTGCAAGAACGCATTGCAATAGCAAATGTTAAAGAATTTATGAATAAATCTATTGCATAATTGAATGAAGTAACCTAATTTGCCATCGAAAACACCAACGATTACGTAAATATTCAACGGAAGAGGTGTAAAATCATAAACCCATCGGCAATCGTTAAATTGTAAAACAAAATAACCGGATAAAATGAACTTAAGCTTAAGTCAATTAACCCTTGAAATGCATATTGTATTCTTTGCTGCTTTTTTGCTGGTTGCTGCAATCTTTGGTCTGTTGATAGGCCGCAAACAGATTGGCAAAAAACAAAAACGCATTCTGGAGCTGGAAAACGAAATGCTGAACGCTCATAATGAAATCCTGAAATTTGCGAAAACAAACAAACAACTCACCGAAACTCTGGAAAAAGCAAAAATTCCTTTCCCTGTTACACGCATAGATGCAGAAGAAGATGAAGACGAAAAAGTAAGAAAAATCCCTCTCGGTAAAATAGGATAAACAACCGGTCAGAAATAAAAAAAAAGAACCATCGTAACGTGGTTCTTTTTTTATGGGTTCAAAAACCGGTTTACTGTTTCACCAGTTTCTGCATAAATACTTCGTTTCCTGTTTGATCTCTGATCTCAACAAAATAAGTGCCCGCTGCAAGTTTGCTTACATCAAAAGCGGTGTTTTGATATGGAAGTCTGCTGCTTAACAATACCTGACCCAGAGCATTCATTACTCTCACATTGATTTCACTTACCTGATCTTTATTACCCGTAACAATCATCAGCGTATTGCCGGTATTATTGTACACTGCTTTTACAAAAACGCCTTCGGTATTACTTACCGTAACAATATTGGAGTATGCAAACTTACCATCCTGATCAATCATTTTTAAGCGGTAATAAAACTGGTTACCTTTTATCAATACTTGCTGATCGGTGAACGAATACGATACCGGTTGTGATGATGTACCTCGTGCTGCAACGGTTCCCACTTTTTCAAAACGGGGATCATTATCAATTCTTCTTTCCACTTCAAAACGGTCGCTGTTATTTTCTGTTGCCGTTTGCCATTTCACATCAACATCAGGATATTTTTTGTTTGCAGTAAAGCTGATGAGAGTTACAGGTAATGGCTGGTTGAGATTGATGCCGCCTCCGTTGATCCACAGTTCTGAGAACGATCTTACTTTAAACTCTGCATAATAACCATTGTTAAACGGAACCACATCAACATTACCCGGCGGGATAAACAGGTATATGCCGGAGTTATCGGCAAGTGTTCCGTTTTCATTGATGCCGCTGAATTTTGTTACACCTGCAAGAAATGCATCTCTGATGCTGGTGCAGGTTCCGCAACCTGTTGCTGTAATCAACGCAGTGGCTTCCTGTTCTGTAAAGTAAAAACGAACAAGCACACTGTCTGTTGGTGCTATGGCAGATGTAATCACCAGATTACGATCAAGATAATATTGGTTGTTGATGAAACGCACGGCACCGGTGTTAATGTATGCACTCACATCTGTACTTCCTAAATTTTGTCCCAACGGGTTGATGGATGCAACCAGATTGCCACCGCTGCTGAAGTTGATCCAGTTACTGCCGCTAACATTTTGATTGATATTTAAAACATTGGCACCGGTGTAAATGGTTGCTTTTTCAAAAATATGTATGTCATCAATCCCTATGCCTTCGGCTTGTGTTAACTCATCGCTCGACAGAAGAAAACGAAAACGAACAGAAGCTGCGTTAGGTACTTCTGTACTTGATACATGCCAGCGTTGTATATTTCTTCTCCATGATTGATTGGCAGAAGAATCGAACCAGTTGGTACCGTTTACTGCAGTTAAGCGTTGCCAGTTTGTTCCGTTATCGGTGCTGTATTCCAATGTATGAAAATCGCAGTTGCAGTTATCTTCCTGTTGTGAAATATGACTGAAGCTGAGCACAGGCTGTGTTAAACTGCTTAAGTTAAAACAGGGTGAGTAGAGATAGGAATTTTCGTTTTGTTTGTACGTGCTGTTTAATGTGGTAAACCATCCTTTGGTTTCACTGGCTGCTCTTGAGGTAACAGATTTAGATGGCACACCCCAGCGCCAGCTGCTGTAACTCAACGTATCGGTAAACCAGTTGCCGTTGCTTGTTTCAAAACGTTCTAAGTAAGGGAATGCAGATACAACCGGGCTGCTGTAAACAAACTGATTGTTAATACTGTCGTTGATGGGATAATCATCACCGCTTAATTCAACCCATGCATCTATATCGTAAGCTCTTGCAACACTCAGATCTGCTGTTGTGGTAAATGAATAATCTGTTTCACTGTTGGCTGCTAATGTGCCCACTGTTCCTGCAACGGCAGCTCCGTTGTTGATGCGATAATAAACAGGCACATTATTATATGTAGTTGATGTTGTATTTTTTATTCTGATGCTGATGGTTGCATTGCCGGGTGAGCAATTCAGTTTAGAAGGAGCAACCAGTCTTGTGACCATTACATCATTTGTTGTAGCAACAATACGGATATCATCAAACGAAAAACCATCATCCTGATCAGGAACATCGGGATCATAACTGCCATTGTTGGCTGATGTAGTTCCCTGCTGATCAAACCTTACCTGAAAGCTGGATGTAATAGTTTGTCCCAAATCATTTATGTTAACAGAAGCTTGTTTTACTTCACCTAAGCCTCCCTGATTTAAACTGAGATCATACACCTGTATCCATGGATCGGTATCGCTGCCTCTCATCCACACACCCGTGTTGGGTTGTTTCAACTGGCCGTGGTTACGGAATTTAAAATCGAAACGTAAACCCGGTGTTGCACTATAACTGCTGAGGTTGATGGTTCCTGTTAATTGATTTGTTGCAAGTGTGCCTGTGTAGTTCACAGCATCAAGTGTTGCAGATCTGTTTCCATTTACAGCAACACCTGAATTAATAAATGTGCGGAAACGTCCGTTATTGTTTGTGGTAGTAAAATCATACCTGTCGGCATTGGTTAGTGCAAAGAGATTGCTGTTGAATTCTGTTGTGCCTGTTGTTTCAAAACTTTCAGTATAAGGAAGTGTAACAGCGGGGTTGGCAACATGTTTTAATGTATAGGTCCGTTCGTCATTTGCAGTTTGTGCATCACCTGTTTGTTTTACTTCAACCCGAATAGTGTAGTTGCCGTTTGCAGAAAGATTGGCTGTTGTTGCAAACGTGTAATCCACAGTTCCACCTGCTGCAATGATTGCTGCAGAGTTTTCTGTAATCACCGCTCCTCCGTTAATCTGGTAAGAAACATTATAACTGCCGGGAGTAGCTGCATTATCCAGGTTTTTTATACGCACAGTAATTTGCTGTGCGGCAGATAACTGTGTGCCGGTATTGGTTCGTCCGTTTGTTGGAGAAAGTAAACTGTCAATTTTAAGATCATTATCAAATGCAGCATCAGTACAGGCTGTAGCAAGTGTTGGGGTAACGCTTCTGGCTGCAGCTCTCATACCAAGTGAATCGCTCATACGTGGCCGTACAGTAAACCAGTACAATTGATTTCTATCCAAACCGCTTACTCTGTAATTGGTTAATGTTGTTGTGGTGAGGATATTGAATTCGCCGTTTACCAATTGCAATACTTCATAATCGGTTGCATTGGTAATGGCACCCCAGGATAAATCAACATATCCTTCACAGGGAACTGCAGTGGTTAATGCCGGTTGTGAAAGGATAGTAAAATTTCCGGGCGATACGGCTGAAGCACCACCACCATCTCTTGTAACTCTTACCTTCCCTCTGTTTGTTGGAGTATTGGGTAAACCAAACCAGCGGTAACGGTGCTGGTTAGCTGCAATACCACTTGCTACCGGCAACCATGTGCTTCCGTCGTCTGTTGAATATTCAATGGTGAATGTGTTTGAGCTGTTATCTGTTGCAGTCCATTTAATAATTTCTTCCAGACCGGGAGAAAAACGTTCGCCTCCGTAAGGATGTTCAATAATAATTTCATCTCTTACAAATTCGTAAGTAACCACATACTCCTGCGGACCAACAGGTACATTGAAGCCTGAAAGATTAATTGTGATGTTTGAACCCGGATTATCAATCGTTACCTGTTCAATATTGTTTAAATGATCGGCACCTCTTGTTGCATTGTTGTTTACAGATGCAGGGGCGGGGTTTAGTATCCACGGTTCATAAGTCGTTACTCCATCTGTAACTGTTAAGTCGAGGTCGTTCACCAATGCAACAGATGAAAGCGGAGTGCTTTCTTTATCGTGCCAGTACAACATCACTTTTACTTTTGTAGTACCTAGAGGTACGGCAATGTTTTGTGTGGCGGTGCCCGATGTAACCAATGTGCCTGAAAAAAATCTCCCCTGTTCAATTGCAACAGTTGCATTACGTGGATTAATTAATCCAAAACCATAACCGTAATCGGGGCCGGGGTTGCCTCTGTCGTCTGCTGTATTGCATAAAACTGCTTTTAATAAAGCTGTTTTGGGATAACTGTTTCCGTTAAGTTGTTTATACCGTTCTGTTAGTAAAGACCAAACACCTGCAACAAACGGAGCGGAAAAGCTGGTACCAAAACCTGCTGCATAAGTGTTATTAAAACTGGTGGAAAACACACTTACACCGCTGGCTGTAACTTCCGGTTTAATACGGCCATCATCAACAGGTCCTTTGCTTGAGCTGAGGTTTAATACATCTGTTCCTACATGATAATCGGCAACATCTAATACATTTTTAGAAACCTGATAACCGCTTTTGATGGTACCGAATGATGTAGGATACGGTGTGCAGGTGCGTTGCCCGTCGTTACCTGCAGCAAAAATGTGTTGCAGGTAGGGATTGTTGTACATCTGCTGATCAATGTATACACTCAGCTCATTATAATCTCTGTTACCCGGGCAACCTGTTAATCCGTTAAAATAGGAGTTGTTGGTTACCGTCATGTTGTAATCTGTATAATAGATCCCTGACTTTGTAAGAATGTAATCAAAGTAATCTGCAATGAGCATACTCTTTGGTGCAACACCTTTTAACCGTTCTTCAATTAATCCATCGCCACCTGCAACACCTGTCACCTGTCGCCCGTGGTTGTTTGTATGAAACACCGGATTTCTGTTTATGAGATTTGTACTGTTATCCAGATGAAACGGATTTGCATTATCGCCAATGCCGAGTGTAATTCCATTTCCAGATAAATTTCTTCCTGCCACTTCCAAACTGGTTAAGTTGGTTAAACCAAATAAACCACGTTCACGCTGGTTCAATGGTTCGTTTTGAAGAAAGGAAAGATTGATGTAGGTTATAAAAGGCAGTTCGCTGATTTCAGCAATTCTGTTGGCTGCTACTGAAACCTGTGCAAGACCCTGGTTTAAATAATCAGCTTTTGTAAGTGTAACATCATATCGGGCAAGTATGGGAAATACATCGTTCCATTTTACTCCCGGCATCAATTGGATGTTCAGCAACAAAGGAGCTGCAGAAGTTTGCTGCTGCAATTGTGTTTTTATTTCGGCACCCAGCTTGGCAGTACCCGGTAATTGAACAACAGCTTTTACACCTGCTTGATAAAGACGGGAAAGCATGGGCACACTTTTCATTCTTACCTGATAGGTATAATCGGGCAAATAATACAGCATCTCAACACCCATTGCTTTCAGTTCTGTTTGCTGAGCAGCGGAAAGTGGTTGTTGAAAAACAAGTAACGCATACATCGCCGTTCCAAATCTTCCTTTTTGCAGCACAGTGGTTACTTCATTCGCAACCATATTTTCTTTCACAATGAGGTTGCCAGTTTTAAGACGAAGTGTACCTGCCTGTTTTTGACCAACAGTGTGCTGACAGATGAACAGTAGTAACACTAAAACAACCGGAATCTTTTTCATAAGCAGGTTTTGGAAAAAATAATTGAATCGGGTGATATACAATCTACGGTTATGGTTAAAGGCTGGATGGCAGTAGTTCATTGCTGATGGGTTTACAGGACTTTGGATGTAGCCAAAATTAATCATTATTCCCGTAAAGCGAAAGCCTGTGAAAGATTTGAGTGGTTTCTCTCATCAAAGATTAAAATCACTGATCCGTACTTATCTTTGCCCCCTGTGAACGTTGAATTGCTGCAGAAAAAATTTAATGATGATCCCCGCCTTTTTCAACTGGCGAACAGGCTCTCTTTTGCCTCTCCCCAACGGATTTATCTCAATAACCTTTTAGGCAGCTCGTCGCAATTTGTAGCGGCAGCTGTGTTTAATCATTCTATTCTGGACCAGTACAATCATCTGTTTATTGTAAATGATGCAGAAGAAGCCGCTTACTTTCATAATTCACTCGAAGGAATTACACAGGAGTTAAACCTGTTTTACTTCCCTTCTTCGTTTAAGCACCCAAAGAATTTCAGGCTGCTGAACTCCTCACATGTGATGTTACGTACGGAGGCGCTTACAAGGTTTTCAATGCCCACCGGTTTAAGAGTTGGAGCCATTGTTACGTATCCCGATGCATTGTTTGAAAAAGTGGTGTTGCCTTCCAAACTACAGGGTAATATGCTGCTGATAAAAACAAATGACACATTGGATGTTGACAGCCTGATGGGTTTTCTGGTTGATCTTGGATTTACACGTACTGATTTTGTTTATCAACCCGGTCAGTTTGCATTGCGTGGAGGTATCCTGGATATCTATTCTTTCGGTAACGAAAAACCTTACAGAGTTGAACTGTTCGGTAACGATGTAGACAGTATCCGCATTTTTGATCCGGAGACACAGTTAAGTGAAAGACGTTTGGTGCAGGTGAGCATTATACCCAATATTGAAACGCAGTTTGAAAGTGGCGAAAAAGTATCGCTGTTTGATTTTCTTCCTGAGAATACTATTGTGTGGATTAAGGATGCAGATATTCTGCATGAACGTTTGCTCACCATGGAAGAAGATCTTCATCACTATCAGCAGTTATCACCTGCTGCAAAAAACAGTGGCGGCGATGATGATGACAGGCTTGAAAAAAATGAAGTTAGTGCCGATGATTTTATTCCTGCTGCGCAGGTTGCAGAGCAGTTGCTGCGCTATCATACCATTGAATTTGGATATAAACCCCATCTGCTTACTACAGTTGAAGATCAAAACAGGCTGGAGCTTCATTATCAAACCAGGCAACAACCTGCGTTTAACCGGCAATTTGAGTTACTGATCAAAGATCTTAAAACACAGGCGGCCAAAGGATTTGAAACATTCATTTTTGCCGAAAATCCAAAACAGCTCGAACGGTTGCACAGCATTTTTGCAGATCTTAAAGCAGAGATACAGTTTACGCCCATTCCTTTTTCTATTCATGAAGGGTTTATTGATGAGGATTTAAAACTGCTTTGTTATACCGATCATGAAATTTTTCAACGCTATCATAAATACAAGGTTAAACAGGCATATAATAAAAGTAAGGCCTTAACCATCCGTGCTTTAAAAGAATTGCAGCCGGGAGATTATGTTACCCATATTGATCATGGTGTTGGCACATACAGCGGTTTACAGAAAATTGAGATCAATGGAAAATTGCAGGAAGCTGTTCGGTTGATTTACAAAGACAGTGATATTCTGTATGTAAACATCAACTCACTCCATAAAATTTCAAAGTATACCGGTAAAGAAGGAAGTGTACCCAAGATCAATAAACTGGGCAGTGATGTATGGAACAAACTGAAAGAAAAAACAAAAATTAAAGTAAAAGAAATTGCGTTTGATCTTATTCAGTTATACGCCCAACGAAAGGCGCAGGAAGGTTTTGCACATACGCCTGACAGTTATCTGCAAACAGAACTGGAAGCTTCTTTTATGTATGAGGATACGCCGGATCAAAGCAAGGCAACAGCAGATGTAAAGAAAGATATGGAATCTCCATCGCCTATGGATCGGTTGGTTTGTGGTGATGTGGGTTTTGGTAAAACAGAAATTGCTGTTCGTGCAGCATTTAAAACAGTGTGCGATGGAAAGCAGGCAGCTATCATGGTGCCCACAACCATTCTTGCTTATCAGCATTACAAAACATTTCAGGAACGGTTAAAAGATTTTCCTGTTACGGTTGATTATGTCAACAGGTTTAAATCAACCAAAGAAAAAAAGGAAACATTTAAAAAGCTGGAAGAAGGAAAGGTAGATATTATTGTAGGTACACATGCTCTGTTGGGTAAAGAAGTAAAATATAAAAACCTGGGGCTGCTGGTGGTAGATGAAGAACAGAAATTTGGTGTGGGGCATAAAGAAAAGATCAAGACATTAAAAACAAATGTTGATTCACTCACACTAACGGCAACACCTATCCCACGCACACTGCAGTTCAGTTTAATGGGTGCAAGAGATTTGAGTATTATGAATACGCCGCCGCCTAACCGACAACCTATTCAAACAGAAGTGCAGGTTTTTCAGGAAGATTTTATCCGTGATGCGATCTATTTTGAAACAGAGCGTGGCGGACAAGTGTTCTTTATTCATAACCGAATAGCCGGCCTGGCTGAAATGGCTGCCATCATTCAACGTTTGTGTCCTGATCTCAGCATTGGTTTTGCACACGGACAAATGGAAGGGCACGAACTGGAAGAACGCATCTTCGATTTCATCAGCAAAAAGTATGATGTACTGGTTTGCACCAATATTGTAGAAAGCGGTGTGGATATTCCAAACGTAAACACCATTATGGTAAACAATGCACATCAGTTTGGTTTAAGTGATCTGCATCAGTTACGTGGAAGAGTAGGCCGCAGTAATAAAAAAGCATTCTGTTATTTATTGGCACCGCCCATGAGTACATTACCCAACGATTCGAGAAAGCGTTTGCAAACACTGGAACAACACAGTGAGTTGGGCAGCGGTTTTCAGATTGCCATGCGTGACCTTGATATTCGTGGTGCAGGAAATATGCTGGGTGGTGAGCAAAGCGGTTTTATGGCAGAGATTGGTTTTGAAATGTACCAGAAGGTATTGGACGAAGCCATAAGAGAATTAAAACGTACCAGGTTCCGTGAACTGTTTAAAGAAGAAATACAGCAACAGGAAAACTATGTAAAGGATTGTGTGATTGATACCGATCTGGAGATATTGATTCCCGATGCGTATGTAGAAAGTATTGCGGAGCGTTTAAGTTTATACTCCCGGCTGGATAATTGTGAAACAGAAGATGATCTGGTTTCATTTCATAAAGAACTCATTGATCGGTTTGGACCTGTTCCATCGCAGGTAGAAGATTTATTTATTACTGTGCGTTGCCGTAAGCTGGCAGTTGAACTTGGCTTTGAAAAAATGACCTTGAAAGAACAAACACTTCGTTGTTACTTCATCAACAATCCGGATTCTCCTTATTTTGAGTCGCCCGTCTTTCAGGGTATTATGCAGTTTGTGCAAACGGCGCTTAACAAAGCGCAACTGAAACAAACCGGTAAACTGTTTCTCCTTGTGATCAGGGATATGGATGGTATGGAAGCATTACTTCGGCTTTTAACACGTATGCATGCTGCAGTTGTTGCAAAGCCTGTACCGGCATAAGTATACTCCTTGCTAATAAACTTTAAGTGTGCAAGTTGAAAATCGGAATTAAAACAGTAGTTTTAACTGTACAACGTTGCTGTATTTTCCTGCTTTAACCGCTCATTTTTTAAACAGTAAACCTTTTATCATGCAACAAAATTTTGCAAATGCACAGGAAGTAAAATACGCACAGGTAAGCAGCGATGAGCGTACAATGGCCATTTTATGTCATGTGTTATCCATCTTCTTCTCATTCATTCCGGCACTTGTTATTTATTTCGTAAAGAAAGATGAATCGCCATATGTAGCGGAACATGCGAAAGAAGTCCTCAACTTTCAAATCTCATTATTTATCTATGCGATGATCAGCGTGGTGCTTATCTTTCTCATCATCGGCATCCTGTTACTGATCGTTTTAAGTATTGTTGCATTGATTCTTTATATCATTGCTGCCATTAAAGCTTCGGATGATATTTTGTACCGCTATCCGCTGACGATCAGACTGATCAAGTAGTTTTACTTTTCTTCTGTTAAGCAAAGTATAATAAATGTGGTTGAATGAACGTTCAATTGGTTCTGGCATTGAGCTTGATCCAATAGTTATGTCAAAAACATTAATCCACATAAACCCTCGCTTATGAAGCAAGTTTTACTCCTTCTTTCTTTCTCTGTTCTTATTACATCCTGTGCAAGAAAACGAATGATGGCCCGTGTAGATCGTTTCAACATTAAAACCATTGCCATTTTACCTGCACAGCTTGAAGTAACAGGGAACGTGCCCAAGAAGTTAACCCCCGAACAATTACAGCAACTGATCGTCCGCAACACCCGGTTTTTAAATCAGGCGTTGTACATTGATCTGGCTCAGTATGTAGATACCCGTTTACGCCGTTATTCTCAGGTAGAATTTCAGAGTGCAGAGCGAACAAAAAAAATACTGAGCGAAAAAGGGATCACCGACTCAGCTTCCTGGCAAATGGATCCTGCAGATCTGGCAAAGATCCTCGGCGTAGATGCAGTGGTTGCAACCAAAGTAACACAGCAACATATTCTTGATGATGATGTGGCGATGGGTATTGATGTAATAGGTGGTGTTCTCAACAGAAAACTGCCCGGCATTGGAATCCCGACAGGGGTTGCCCGTACAAGCGATATGTATGTAAACAGTGCGTTGATCCGTGAAGGATATACTGTTTGGAGCAGCCGGTTTACCAATCAAACAGATTGGAACTACCCGTTTCAGAATGCGATTCAAAGTGTAACAAGAGCTATTGCAAGGAATTTTCCGTTATAAAACTCTTTAATGACTAAATAAAAAAGTCGTCCCGCATAAGCAGGACGACTTTTTAATATCTTTTAAGAAATTAATCCCAGCCCTTCTTGGCGGTTCCGGCTTTAATAGCAGCCAAAGCTTTTTCTTCGCCTAACAAAGCCGTCAACTTATTACCTTTTCCATCATCACCTTTGGCAATATATCCACCTTTAGCAGTACGCTCTACAACTGCATTCTGGATAGGAACATTCTTTTCTTTCGTTTTTACGTTATACGCTGTTAACTGCATAGTTCAATAATTTTTGGGGGTTAGATAATATTCCCGGCTGTCCGGCTTGGTTTAAAAGTACAGATTTTCCCCAAAACTGGTCGAAAATGCTTTCCACAGTAGCTTTATCGTTGAAAATCAAATACTAAAGAGCGTAATGAACGGTTGAACAGGCAGTTTTCTCAACTGATTTTTACCCGTAAAACCTATACAACCTGTTGTTATTTATACATCCAGATTGGCATATTTAGCATGACTTTCAATGAATTCTCTGCGTGGAGCCACTTCATCACCCATTAACATGCTGAACACTCTGTCTGCTTCAGCGGCACTTTCAATACTCACCATTTTTAAAGCTCTTGTGGCAGGGTTCATGGTTGTTTCCCATAACTGATCTGCGTTCATTTCACCCAAACCTTTGTAACGCTGTACACCTACACTGTCTTCTTTTCCTGCACCAAACTGGGTAATATAGCCTTTGCGTTGTTCTTCGGTCCATGCATAAGCCATGTCTTTTCCTTTCTTTACCTGGTATAACGGTGGTTGAGCAATATAGAGATATCCCTGTTCAACAATTGCCGTCATATAACGGAAGAAGAACGTTAGGATAAGGGTTGCGATATGGCTGCCATCCACATCGGCATCGGTCATAATAATGATCTTATGATAACGGAGTTTGCTGATGTCTAAAGCTTTTGGATCTTCGGGTGTTCCCATTTTTACTCCAAGCGCCGTAAACATGTTGCGGATCTCCTCGTTATCGTAGATCTTATGCTCCATTGCTTTTTCAACGTTCAGGATTTTACCACGCAATGGAAGAATAGCCTGGAAGCTGCGGTCACGACCTTGTTTGGCAGTACCACCTGCTGAATCACCCTCAACTAAATATAATTCGCAACGCTCAGGATCACGATCAGAACAATCGGCCAGTTTACCGGGCAAACCGCCACCGCTTAATACGGTTTTACGTTGCACCAGTTCACGTGCTTTTTTTGCAGCGGCTCTTGCCTGTGCTGCAAGAATAATTTTTTGTACAATGTTCTTTGCTTCACGTGGATTTTCTTCGAGATAAGCTTCCAATGTGCGGCTTACGGATGTTTCAACAATACCACTTACTTCACTGTTGCCGAGTTTTGTTTTTGTTTGACCTTCGAACTGCGGCTCAGGAACCTTTACAGAAATAATAGCCGTTAAACCTTCACGAAAATCATCACCTTCCACATCTACTTTAGCTTTTTCAAACAAACCTTCTTTCTTTCCGTAGGATGTAAATACTCTTGTAATTGCACGGCGAAAACCTGTAACATGTGTACCGCCTTCAATGGTGTTGATGTTGTTAACGTACGAGAATATATGTTCACTGTACGAATCATTATACACCATCGCCACTTCAACCGCAACATTACTTACGGGTTCATGTCCATCCATATAAATTACCTGTGGTAACAGCGGACTGCGTTTGCCGTTCTTTTCAATTAACTCAACAAATTCAGTAATACCGCCTTCGCTGTAAAAGGTGTTGGAATATGTAGCACCGTTATCATCCACCTCACGCAAATCGTTCAGAATAATGCGGATGCCTTTATTCAAAAACGATAGTTCACGCAAACGTGCTTCCAGAATTTCTTTCTTGTAAACAGATGCGGTGAAGATGGTTGTATCGGGCCAGAAATGAACCCTGGTGCCGGTAATATCGCTAACGCCGGCTTCACGAACGGGATATTGCGGAACACCGATGCGGTACTCCTGCTCAAATATTTTTCCTTCACGCTGAACCGTAACATGCAGTTTGGTTGATAATGCGTTAACACAACTTACACCCACACCATGCAAACCGCCGGATACTTTGTAAGAACCTTTATCGAACTTGCCACCGGCATGCAATACCGTCATTACAACTTCAAGAGCTGAACGTTTTTCTTTTGTATGCATGGCAGTAGGAATACCACGGCCATCATCCTGCACGCTGATGCTGTTATCTTCATGAATGTTTACGGTAATATTTTTACAGTAACCTGCAAGGGCTTCATCAATAGAGTTATCTACCACTTCATACACGAGGTGATGTAAACCTTTTTCACTGATGTCGCCAATATACATGGCGGGTCTTTTACGAACCGCTTCTAAACCTTCTAAAACCTGAATACTGTCTGCGCCATAACCTGCATTTTGTGAGGCTGCGCTGAGGGCTGTTTCCTGAAGTTCTGTACTCATATTTTTCTTCTCAAAAATCTAAATGATGGAGGTAATAAATTATTCGGACAAATGTACGGAAAAGGCAGGTGCCGGAGCTGTTTTAACGCTTGTTTTTAAGCTAAGAAATCCACAAATTTTTGCTTGAAAATGAAGAGTTTAGATGCGGGTTGGGAATAAACTTTGTTTGTGGCTGAAAGAGTGGAAATAATCTCCCGGTAAAACATGACAAAACTCTGTCAAAAGCCCTTGATTACAGCCCTGCTTTATGACCTATCTTTGCCACCTGATGCAGCAATTGAACGAACTACTCACACTCGCCAACCGAAACCCGCTCTTAACCCATGAGCTGGAGCTCGTATATGAGCAGGAAAAACAAATTCCCGGCTCGGTGCAGTATGGTATTTACCGGTACAAACTGTTGCCGCATGTTACTACAGATGATACGGCCGTACTGGTATACAATGCACAATCTCAACAACCAAAAGACAGGAATATTGAACTTCGTTTTTGCATTAACGGCAATAAATACTGCAACAGCAAAACCTGTACAAACGGGGTATGTAAAAAATCATCGGCCGATTGCTCTGCAGAGCCAACCATTGATGTGTTCATGTTTCGTTTTTCACCATCTTACCTTACACCGTTTGTAAAAGGAAAAACGATCACTACAAAAAGTGAACGGGTGCTTGCGTTTAAAGAAAAACAATCCTTCAGTACCACTGTTCAGCTTTGCAGCCGTATCAGAACAGTGCTGGAAAATCTGGTGCAACATAACTATAGTAATGCACTGGAGAATATTTATGTAAACAGCCAGTTGCAGACTTTGCTGTTGTACGGATTGGAGTGTTTAACTGATCAGAAAGCCGAAGAAAGTTTTGTGTGCCGTTTTCTTACAACAGATAATGCAAAAGATACCATTCAGCAGGCACGTGAAATTTTATTGCAGCGTATTGGTGAACCCATCACTATTAAAGAACTGAGCCGTAAAGTAGGTACCAACGAATGTTATTTGAAGAAAGGCTTTAAAGAAATGTTCGGCACCACCATTTTTGAATTCTACCAGAGCCAGCGAATGGAACACGCTAAATATCTTTTGTACGAGAAAGGATTAAGCGTTACAGAAGTTAGTGCGTTGCTCGGATACTCCTCTATCTCACACTTTTCTACTGCGTTTAAAAAACATACGGGTTTAAAGCCTTGTGAGTTGTTATTCCGGTAAGAACACCGTAAGTAATTTCCTTTGGATCACTCTCTTTCCGTTTTGCGTAAATGCTTTTTCTATATCCGTAACTCATCCTGCACATCCTGATTGATATTTGCACCCTAATGAAATTGGAAATAAACATGAACAGAATTTTTAGTACCCTTTGCCTGGCAATAGCAGCATTACAAGCAAACGCTCAGCAGGATTCAACAAAGACAGACAGCAGCCGTCTTCATACCAAATATTTATCCGACATCACAGTAGTAGGCCGAAACAGTCGTGCCGATGTGCACTTCTTACCTGAAATTGTTGGCGTGAATATCAATGCAGGTAAAAAGAACTCGTTAATTGTGGTAGATAATGTGCAGGGAAATGTAGTTACCAACACCATGCGACAGGTGGTAGCAAAAATTCCCGGAATTCAGATTTGGGAAAGTGATGGCAGCGGTATTCAGATTGGTATTGCAGCAAGAGGGTTAAGCCCTAACCGCAGTTGGGAATTCAACACCAGACAAAACGGATACGATATAGCCGCAGATCCATATGGTTATCCGGAAGCATATTACAATCCGCAGTTACAGGCCGTGCAGAGGATTGAAATTGTAAGAGGACATGGATCATTACAATACGGTCCGCAGTTTGGCGGCATGGTAAATTATATATTACGTAACGGCAGTGAGATCAATAAAACGTTTGAGTTTGAAACACAACAAACGATTGGAAGCAACGGCATGTTTAACAGTTACAACGCTATAGGTGGCGAAACGAAAAAGTTTCACTACTATGGTTTCTTTGATCACCGTAATGCAGATGGATACAGACAAAACAGCCGCTATTATAACAATTCAGGCTTTGGAACATTTACGTACCGCTTTACTGATAAATTTTCTGTGACTGCAGAATTGATGCGCAGTAATATGCGCAGTCAGCAATCGGGTGGATTAACAGATGCACAGTTGAAGCAGGATATTAAACAAAGTTTCCGCAGCCGCAACTGGTTTGATGTTACCTGGACAACTGCCGCACTTATCAGCAATTATACTTTCAGTGAAACATCACGGTTGAATGTGAAATTATTTGCTGTACATGGCGATCGTAACAGTGTTGGTTTCATGCCATCGGCAGGGATTATTGTAAAAGATACCATCAACAAAACCACCAATCAATACAATACCCGTAACCTCAATGAAGATGATTACAGGAACTATGGTTTGGAGGTACGCTACCTCGGTGCATACAAACTGGGTAAAATGAATAACTCATTTTCAGTTGGCGGCCGGTTGTACAAAGGCACAACATTGCGTTATGCTGCAGATGGAAAAGGAAGCACCGGAACTGATTATGATATGACTGTGAGTGATGGCATCTGGACGAGAGATATTGATTTCAACACAGTGAATGCAGCACTGCATGCAGAAAATATTTTCAGAGTTTCTGAAAAGCTGATTGTCATTCCCGGTGTACGATATGAATATATTACCGGACAGGCGAGTGGCCGCAACGGTTTCAGCGGAGGGAATGAAGTGTTGCTGCAAAATCAAAAGCGCAGCCGCGGATTTGTGCTTGCAGGGATTGGAGCAGAATATCATGTAACCTCAATGACTGAAGTATATGCAAATATTACACAGGCTTACCGCCCCGTTCAGTTTGCAGATTTAACTGCACCTCCTACAACCGACGAAGTTGATCAGAATATTAAAGATGCAAAAGGATACAATGCTGATTTAGGTTATCGTGGACGTTTTAAATCTTTTCTATTTTTTGATGTAAGTGCATTTTATCTGCAATACAATAACCGTATCGGCACTATTGCACAGCAACGTACGGATGGAAGTTTTTATAACTACCGCACTAATGTGGGCAACAGCACAAGCAAAGGAATTGAAGCCTTGATTGAATTTAGTCCGGTAAAAGCAATCACTGAAAAATCAACATGGGGCGATATTCAACTGTTTGTTTCTTACGGTTACACCGATGCACGATATGGTAATTTTAAAGTGATTACAAAGAACAGCAACAATCAGTTGGTAGAAAGCAATCTCCAAAATAAGAAAGTAGAAAATGCACCTGAGCATATTGTAAGAAACGGATTAACCTATGCTTTCAAAGGATTTTCGTTTACCACACAGGTAAGTTATGTGAGTGATGCATTTGCTGATGCAAACAATACAGTGGCTGCAACAGCCAATGCACAAAACGGAATCATACCTTCTTACACTGTAACTGATTTAACTGCAACATACCGTTTCAGTAAAAAACTGAACATCAGAGCAGGTGTAAACAATCTTACCAATGAAAAATACTTTACACGTCGTGCAGGTGGTTATCCCGGTCCCGGTGCGTTGCCTGCTGATGGAAGAACATTCTTTATTAGTGTAGGAGCGAAATTTTAATCGAAATATTTAATAAAGAAAAGCCTCTTCAGTAAATTGAAGAGGCTTTTTTATTTCATTGAGTTTATAATTCCTGTAAACTTTCTTTTGTTGCTGCAATCGTTTTGTCCAGATCTTCATACGTTAATGCATTGTTGAGGAACCAGCTTTCAAATGCTGAAGGTGGCAGATAAACTCCACGCTTCAACATGGAATGAAAATACTTTTTGAACAGTTCATTGTTTGCTGAAGCTGCTGTTGCAAAATCAACTACTGCATGATCGCTGAAGTGAATGCTGATCATAGAACCTACTTGATTGATGATATATGGTTGTCCCCATGCTTTCAATACTTCGTTCAAACCATTACGTAAGTAAATGGTTTTTTCTTCGAGCTCTTTATAAATCGAAGGATTGTTTTTTAATTCTGTGAGCAACGTAAAGCCGGCAATCATCGCAATGGGGTTACCACTCAATGTTCCTGCCTGGTACACATTTCCTAAAGGAGCAATCTGCTGCATGATTTCTTTCTTACCTCCGAAAGCACCAACCGGCATACCACCGCCGATTACTTTGCCGTAAGTAACCAAATCAGCTTTGATGCCAAGGCGTTCCTGTGCACCACCAGCTGCTAAACGGAAACCTGTCATCACTTCATCAAAGATGAAAACGATTCCTTCTTCGTCGCATAGTTTTCTTAAGCCTTCATGAAAACCGGCCTGAGCTAAAACGCAACCCATGTTACCGGCAACAGGTTCAACAATGATCGCTGCAATTTCTCCTTTATGTTCTGCTGCTAATTTCTTTACAGCATCGAGATCATTGTATGCTGCAGTTAATGTATCATTTGCAACACCTGCTGTTACACCGGGTACAGTTTGAATATTAAACGTTGCAACGCCACTTCCTGCTTTTACTAAAAATGAATCAGCATGACCGTGATAATGTCCTTCAAACTTGATGATCTTATTGCGTCCTGTATAACCCCTTGCCAAACGGATCGCACTCATACATGCTTCTGTACCGCTGCTCACCATGCGGATCATATCTACATTCGGCACCATGCTGAGAATGAGTTCAGCCATTTCAATCTCCAATTCTGTTGGTGCACCGAATGAAGTTGAATCAACTGCTTTTTCCTGGATAGCTTTTACAATGGGTTCATGCGCATGACCAAGAATCATTGGTCCCCATGAAGCAATATAGTCTATGTATTGATTACCATCTGCATCATACATGTAAGCACCTTTTGCTTTTTGCATGAACAGTGGCGTACCACCTACACTTTTAAATGCACGCACAGGCGAGTTAACTCCACCCGGAATACTTTTCTGTGCCCGTTCGAATAGTTCTTTGCTTTTTTCGTACATAGTTGTGAATATTTTTGAACCACAAAGGCACAAGGAAAACAAAGCATCACGAAGATTCTTTGTGCCGCTTTGCGCCTTCGTGTCTTAGTGGTTTAAAATTCTTATTGCGTCTTTTGCAAAATAAGTTGCAATCAAATCTGCGCCTGCACGTTTGATCGAAGTCAATACCTCCATGATGGCTTTATCTTCATTGATCCAGCCTTTTTCTGCTGCTGCTTTGATCATGGCATATTCGCCACTGATGTTATATGCACTCACAGGAACGTTCACTGCATTCTTTACCTCACGTATGATATCTAAATAACTCAACGCAGGTTTTACCATCACAATGTCTGCACCTTCTTCCACATCCATCACCGTTTCTTTAATGGCTTCAATGCGGTTGGCATAATCCATTTGATAGGTTTTCTTATCACCAAAACCTGGAGCACTATCCAGTGCATCACGGAAAGGACCATAAAAGCAGGATGCATATTTTGCACTGTAGCTCATGATGCCTGTATTGATGAAATTATTTTCTTCCAAACCTTTTCTGATAGCTCCAATTCTGCCATCCATCATATCACTTGGTGCAACCATATCCGCACCTGCTTCTGCATGACTGATACTCATCTTCACCAAGGCTTCTACTGTTTCATCGTTTACAATTTGCCCATCTTTTACAATCCCATCATGACCGTATGAAGAATACGGATCGAGTGCTACATCCGTCATCACATACATTTCAGGTACAGCATCTTTAATGGCTTTGATGCTGCGTTGCATCAATCCATCTTTATTCCATGCTTCTTTGCCGGTATTATCTTTTAATTCATCTTTCGATTTTACAAAGAGTAACACAGCTTTCAAACCCATGCTCCAGAGTTCTTTCACTTCGTTCACCGTTACATCTAAACTGTTACGATAGTAACCGGGCATGGAAGTGATTTCTGTTTTTACATTTACGCCTTCATCAATGAATAATGGAACGATGAAATCATCTGGCGTAAGAATAGTTTCTCTTACCAAACTTCTAATGGCTTCAGACTTGCGGGTGATTCTATTTCTTCTTTGTAAGTGCATAAGTCGTTTATTTAATCAACCGCCGACAGGGTTTGCAACCGCTGTCGGGGTTTTAGAGTTCTAACAAGTATTTGAACGTTTCGCCCATTCTTCTCTTTCAGCATCAGAAATTTCATTCAACCAATCTCTCGGGTTCAAACAGGCTTCCTGCAATTTATATTCTTCACTGCCGAATGCAGGTTGATAGTTGTACTCAAACCGAACAACAGGAGGTAAGCTCATCAAAATACTTTCAATGCGTCCGTTTGTTTTTAAACCAAACAAAGTGCCTCTATCGTGTACTAAGTTAAACTCAACATATCTGCCTCTGCGTATTTCCTGCCAGTGTTTGTTTTCAACTGTGTAAGTAGTGTGCTTTCTTTTTTCTACAATAGGAATGTAGGCATCAATAAATCCATAGCCGCACTTTTTTGCAAACTCAATCCAATACAACGCATCAGCATCTTTGACAGGTATGGGCTGTGCGTTGGCCTTTCCCCCTTCGGGGGAGCTGGAGGGGGCCACTCTCTGATAATCATAAAAAATACCACCAATACCTCTGCGTTCTGCATTGCGATGCCAGTTCACAAAATAGTTATCACATTCTTTCTTGAACTTAGGATAGAAGGATACATCAAATGCATCACAAGCATTTTTATAAGTTTGATGAAAATGTTTTGCATCTTCTTCAAACAAATAATACGGTGTAAGATCTGTGCCGCCGCCAAACCATCTGTCAATGACAGCCCCCTCCCGACCTCCCCCGGAAGGGGAGGAGTCGCACAACTCAAACATTCGATAGTTGCAATGAACTGTTGGTACAAACGGATTGATGGGATGCAACACTAATGATAAACCACAAGCCCACCATGTATCGCCCTCAATCTTTAATTGAGTACGCATGGCATCAGTTACATCACCAAATACAATAGAAGTATTTACACCACCTTTTTCAA
Organism: Chitinophagaceae bacterium; assembly: GCA_022841365.1. Lineage (GTDB taxonomy): Bacteria > Bacteroidota > Bacteroidia > Chitinophagales > Chitinophagaceae > Lacibacter. Next base: position 115,516 of record JALHRP010000004.1, read on the forward strand.
ATACATTGCCATTCGCAATTACACGTGTTTTACCGCCACCACCTTCGGGGCGTTCCCATGCATCTTCAAAAAAAGTTGCTTTGCCATCCACTTCTTCCAATGCAGAACAAATTTTGTTTTGCAAATCGTGAATGAAGTTTGTCCAGATTTCTTTAACGTCCATATAATGAATGATGAGTAATCAGTGATGAGTTTTGATGATGAGCGTTTCACTCATTATTCATCACTCATTACTCATTTTTGATATTCCTTCACCGCATCAACAAAAGCTCTTGCATGATCAACCGGAACATTGGGTGTAATGCCATGACCTAAGTTTGCAATGTATTTTTGCGTTCCAAATGCATCAATCATTTCTTTCACTGCTTTTTTTATCTCAGGAATGGGAGCCAGCAATTTCGCCGGATCAAAATTACCTTGAATGGTAATCTTGTTCTGTGTAAACTCTCTTGCCAATTGTGGCGTAATGCACCAATCAATACCTACACCGCTTGCAGCGCTTTCACTGATTTCTTTCAACGCATGCCATGTTCCTTTCGGAAATAAAATCACGGGTGCATCATCTTTCAACGCTTCTGCGATCTGAAATAAATAAGGTTGTGCAAATAATTTAAAATCGGCTGGAGATAAAGAACCTGCCCAGCTATCAAACACCTGTACGGTATCAGCACCTGCTTTCACTTGGTGCTTTAAATAAACAATAGTAATGTCGGTGATCTTTTGCAACAGTTGATGTGCCATTGCAGGTTGTGTGTAGGCAAACTGTTTGGCTTTATCCCATGTTTTGCTTCCTTTACCTTCAACCATATAACAAAGAATGGTCCATGGTGCACCTGCAAAGCCAATCAATGGTACACGGCCATTCAATTCTCTTTTTGTTAAGCTCAATGCATCATATACATACTTCAAATTTTCTTCTGCACCTGTGGTGATTAATGCATCAATATCTTTTTGCGTGGCTATTGTTTTTGGGAGTGATGGTCCTTTACCCTCTTCCATTAATACTTCCACACCCATTGCTTGCGGTATCACCAAAATATCGCTGAAGATGATCGCAGCATCTACACCTACCTGGTCAACCGGTTGCAAAGTGATTTCTGTTGCAAGCTCAGGTGTTTGGCAGCGGGTGAAGAAATCATATTTTGCCCGCAGCTTCATATAATCAGGTAAATACCTGCCTGCCTGCCGCATCATCCATACGGGCGGACGTTCTACAACTTCTCCTCTGAGAGCTTTTAATAATAAGTCGTTATTAAGTTGAGTCATAATTATGTTTATGAATGATGAGTGAGCAGTGATGAGTTGTTGAGCAGCGTTGCCACTCATTATTCATCACTCATTGCTCATGAAAAATATTCCATCGCCTGCCGTACCAGTTCTTCTTTGCCCGGTGCTTTGCCAACGATGATGGTATTGTTACAATATTGTTGAATGGTTGTTGCTGTAGTATGACCAATGGCAAACAAAATTGTTTGCTGAGGTACTTTGTTCTTGCTGAAAAAACTGCTCACTGCACTCGGACTGTAAAATAAAATGCCGTGATACGCTTTGCTGATCTGATGTGCTGTGTGAATGGTTTCATACACCAGAATTTCCTGCACATCAATTCCTTTGCTGCGGAGAATAGCCGGCAGTTCATCTCTGCGTTGTTCACCACAAAAGAAAATCACTTCGTCTGCATCACTTTCTTCAGCAATCAGTTCGGCTAATTCTGCAGCCGAACCTGCAGTGCCGGCAATACTTTGTTCGCCAAAATATTCTTTAATCAGTTGACTGGTTGTATTGCCCATGCAATAGATCACCCAATCAGGTTGTTGTCCATCCTGCCATGCAATCACTGCATCTACTGCATTCATGCTGGTAAACACAACTGTTGATGATTGCAAATATGCCTGTTCAATTTCCTGTTGTGTAGCGATGTCCTGTATAGGTTCTGTTTCGATGAATGATAGTTCATCAATAAGAATTCCTGCTTCTTTCGCCTCATTCACCAATGATTTATTCAATGGCCTTGTAGATAGTATGTTGATTTTATTTTGTTCCATGGGCTTCAACCTTTAATACTGTCTGCAATGACTTGTCCGCCGTTATTCAAAATTTGTTCTGCTGCATACACTCCAAAGTTGGATGCTTCCCAAACGGGCATCGTCATTTCAAACTCTGCTTTTTGTTGTCCGTCAACCGATAAAATATTTCCTGTAAAATGAACTTCATCATCTTTCATTTCTGCATAAGCGCTGATAGGAGTAGAACATCCACCTAACAATGCACGCAGAAAATCACGTTCAATCTTTGTACAAAAAGCCGTATCTGCATCATTAAAATGAACACATGCATCCAACGCATAACTGTCTTCTTCACGACAGACTACCATAATTGCTCCCTGTGCAGGTGCCGGTAACATCCAGTCGAGTTCAATTGAATTTTCCGGACGAAGACCGATGCGTTCCAATCCTGCTGCTGCAAAAATGGCTCCATCCCAATTCTCTTCTTTCAACTTGCGCAAACGGGTATTTACATTGCCACGCAGGTTATGTATTTGTGAAGATGGAAATTTATTGAGCCATTGTGCTTTTCTACGAATGCTGCTGGTTGCAATGATGAATGATGAGTGATGATTGATGAGTGTAGCCCAGCTTCCATTCTTGTACCCTAACTCATCACTCATTACTGATAACTCATTCTTTAGCACCAACAGATCCTTTACCGGTCCTCTTGGTAACACCGCAGCTTGTATAATTCCTTTTGGTAATTGTGTAGGTACATCTTTCATAGAGTGTACAGCAATGTCAATGGTATTGTTGAGTAAAGCAATGTCCAGACTTCTGGTAAAAATGCCCTGCACACCCATTTCATACAAGGGAGTTTTTAAATCAAGATCACCTTCACTTTTGATGTAAACTAATTCTGCCGCAAAGCCATGTTGGGCAAGCAATTCTTTCACTTGTGTTGCCTGCCATACTGCTAATTGACTTTCTCTTGTTCCAATGCGGATGATTTGTGCCATGTTAATCTGTGCCCGTAGCCATAAACTCATTGATGGCTTCAATGTAATAACAGCCACGCTGGTTTTGCTCTTTCATTTTTGTAGCCATGCCATTGATCACCCGTTGAATTTTTTCATCGGTTTTATTGCAGGCTGTATGATGCGGTTGCAAAGTTATATAGAATGGGGAAGTATGTATTTCTTTCAGCTTTGTTTTTACCGCTTTTAATACCGGCACGTGTTTACGCATCTGGTACCAGTCAATAAATTCTGAAATATGCTCGGCAATAATGGCTTTTGCTTTGGGCACTTCAGCTTCACGCTTTGCCAGGGTTTCATCTTTCAGTTTTGATAACTCATCTACATTTACCAAAGTAACATTTGCCAATTCTTTAGATGACTGCTCTACATTATATGGAATCGAAAGATCAATAATGAGTTTATGATTCAAACCGTTCAGGTAAGATTTTAATATGGTTGGCTCGCTTGCATTGGTTGCAACCAGAATAATATCTGCCGTAGTAATGTGTTGCTGTAACTCTTCCAGCGGAGCAGATTGTAAACCTAATTCTGCAGCCAGTGCAGTTGCTTTCTCTTCTGTACGGTTAATGAGCGTAATATTTTTTGTTCCGAGATAATCCACTAAGTTCTTGCAGGTGTTTCTTCCAAACTTACCTGTACCCAGCAACAGAATTTTTTTGCTTTTAATTCCTTTAATGTATTTGCGGATGTATTGTACTGCTGCAAAGGAAACAGAAACAGTACCATCGCTCAATGCCGTATTATTTTTAATTGCTTTTGATGATTGCAGCATACTATTCACCAATCGCTCAGTAAATGCATTAATACGATCATGCTGCTTAGCCAGTTTTGCAGCCTGTTTTATCTGTCCAACAATTTCATAGTCGCCGAGGATCTGCGAATCTAATCCGCCACCTACAGTAAAAAGGTGATGAATCGCTTCGTGTCCACATTTGATATAAGAGAGTTGAGTAAACTGATCAACTGTTCCTTCTGTTTGTGTACAAAGCAAGCGAATGAGCTGCATTGCTTCATCTGCAAAACCATAAATCTCTGTGCGGTTACAGGTAGAGATCAAAAAAAATTCTTCCACACCAAAATCGGGTGCTGTCTCCAGTATACGGTTGTATTGTTCAGGATTTACAGCAAATTGTCCCCGTATCAACGCATCGGTTTTACGATAGTTGATGCCTGCAATGAAAAATTTTGAGAGGTCTTTTGTGCCGGTTCTGTGCATGTGTAAATCGTCAGTAATTCGTAACCGCAAATGTAGTTGCAGACTCATCAATGAACCTAAAATGTCTGTCATTGCTTTGTCATATTAGGAATTGATTTTTATCAGATGAACAACTGTTCGCCATCAGCGAAATAATTCCTGAAACAGCAAGTGGGGCTATAAAAAAATGAATGTTCACAGAGTTTTCTTTTGATTGTGAACTTTTGTTTTGTATTGCCGTTACTTTTGCAAACGATTAAAAAGGAACATGGAAAAAGCAGTTAAAAAAGGAATTCTGTTGATGAATCTCGGTTCGCCCGATTCAACCGAAGTAAAAGATGTACGTCGTTATTTAAACGAATTTTTAATGGATGAGCGTGTAATTGATTATCCATACCTGCTTCGCCTGTTGTTGGTAAAAGGCATCATTACCCGATTCCGTGCACCTAAATCGGCAGAAGCGTACCGTACTATCTGGACAAAAGAAGGATCACCTTTAATTGTGCTTACAAAACAATTACGTGATGCATTAGATAAAGAAGTTGATATGCCGGTTGAAATAGCGATGCGTTATGGAAACCCTACGGTGAAATTCGCACTGGATCGTTTGCTGGAACAACATCCTGAACTGGATGAAGTGATCGCTGTTCCGTTGTATCCGCATTATGCCATGAGCAGTTATGAAACAGCGGTGGAGAGTGCAAAAGAGATTCATGCAAAAAATAATTACAGCTTTAAGTTGAGTTTTATCAAGCCGTATTATAATGAAGAACATTATATCACTGCCATGGCAGAAAATATTCGTCCTTACCTTGAACAGGACTACGATCATATTCTGTTCAGCTATCATGGTATACCGGAAAGTCATTTAAAGAAAACAGACCCTACCAAATGTCATTGTTTAAAAACGGCCGATTGTTGTAACGTTGCTTCGGCTGCAGATGCAACATGCTACAGGCACCAATGTGTGGTAACAACAGAATTGGTTGCTGCTAAACTTGGCCTGTCAAAAGATAAATACAGCATGTCGTTTCAATCGAGACTTGCGGGTGAACAATGGTTAAGGCCTTACACCGATTATCGTTTGCGGGATATGCCAAAAGAAGGTATCAAAAAATTATTGATTCTATGTCCGGCTTTTGTAAGTGATTGTCTGGAAACACTGGAAGAAATTGCAGAAGAAGGAAAAGAAACTTTTATAGAAGCCGGTGGTGAATCCTATACCATGATTCCCTGTATGAACGTACATCCGTTATGGGTAGAAGCCATTGCAACGTATGTTGAGGGAGTGGCGAAAGGGAATAAGGAAATGGTGCTTGCTTAATACGTTTTTAATACATCATTTCGAATACAGCGGGTTTTGGCTTTGTGAGCTTTGTGATGTATTTCTTTGTGCACTTTGTGGTTTAAATGGAGTAACACGAAGAACACAAAGTGAAACACAAAGCACACTAAAAATATCCAACGACATCAGCATTCACAACATGTATCTCTATCTAAAGGCCATCCATATCATTTTCATCGTTACCTGGTTTGCGGGGTTATTCTACATGCCAAGGCTTTTTATTTACAATGTAGAAGCAAATACAAAAGATGAAACCAGCCGCAAAATATTACAGGAGCAGTTTGGTATCATGATGAAGCGTTTGTGGTATGGTATCACCTGGCCATCAGCAATTCTCACTTTGATCTTTGGTACATGGGTGTTGTTTGAAAGCGGCTATTCAAAAACAGTATTTGATCCCGCAGGAAGATGGATGCTCATCAAATTAATTTTTGTTCTCTTTTTATATCTCTATCATTTTTCGCTGCATAAAATTTTTAAACAACAAACAGCAGGAGTATTTCATTACAGTTCACAACAACTCCGAATCTGGAATGAAGTAGCTACCATCTTTTTAGTTGCAGTGGTTATGTTGGTAGTTGTAAAACAAAACCTCAGTGCGTTGTGGGGCATACTCGGACTTGTCTTCTTTGTTTTGTTGTTGATGAGCGCTATTAAGATCTATAAGTTGGTGCGGGGGAAATGAAGAATGAGTGATGAGTGGGTCTCCGATTGAAGATGCCATTCTGAGAAACCAACAATAAGTTCATTCAAATAATTGCCGGCAATGATCAACTAGCGACAGCACTCATTACTCATCACTGATCACTCATCACTCATCATCAAATCGCCTTACTGTACATCTGTTGTTCGCTTTGCTGTTTGCTGCGTTGCAGGTACAAATCAAATGCACTGCAGATGATGCGGATAAACGGTCGCCCGGCCGGAGTAACAATCAACCCGTCGTCATGCATATTAATCAGTCCGTCTTTTTCCAGTAATCTCAACGGAGGAACACTAAACTGCTTCAGCAACTGCTTATCTTCTTTTCTAAAGGTGGTATAACCTTTACAACTGATGTTAAGAATATACCTGCGGAATGCTTTATCCTCATCACTCAGAAAGCAACCTTTGAAAACCGGTAACTTATTATTTTGAATAGCAGATGCGTAATCATGAATTGTTTTTTTATTCTGCATAAACGAAATACCTGTATCGCTGATGCTTGATACGCCAAGCCCCAGTAAAATAGATGTATGATGCGTGGTATACCCCATAAAATTGCGGTGCAGTGTGCCCTCTTTCCAGGCAGCGTATAATTCATCACCGGGTAATGCAAAATGATCCATCCCAATGTCTGTATAACCTGCAGCAGTAAGTAATTCTTTTCCTTTTAAGTAGAGTTGTAATTTTTCTTCAGCCGTTGGCAAATTATTTTCATCAAACAAACGCTGTCCTTTGCTGGTCCATGGCACATGCGCATAGCTGTAAAAAGCAATGCGGTCGGGACGAAGTGCAATTACTTCTTTCATTGTTGTAGTAATACTCTCCAAAGTTTGTTTGGGCAAACCATAAATGAGATCATAATTTACAGAATTGAAGCCCAGTTTTCTTGCATCAACAGTTGCACGCTGTACATTTTCTAATGGTTGAATACGGTTGATGATGCGTTGCACTTCCGGATCATTATCCTGCACACCATAACTGATGCGGCGAAAACCAAGTTGATACAAGGTTTCCAGATGAGCATAAGTTGTATTGTTGGGATGACCTTCAATACTGAACGCATAATCTGAATGTACAATGGATCGTTCCGTAATAAAACGGATGAGTCGTTCTAAGTTTGACGGCGAAAAAAAAGTAGGTGTGCCACCACCCAGATGCAGTTCACGAATCATCGGTTTTTGATGAAAGAGTTCCAGGTACAGCTCAAACTCCCGTTCAATTAAAGCAAGGTACCCTTCTTCCACACTGTGGTTGGTTGTAATCTTTTTGTTGCAGCCGCAATAAGTACAAAGCGATTCACAAAACGGTAAATGAATGTACAGGCTGATGCCATCTTTTGGATTATGCAGTTCAAATTGCTGTTTAAGCAACTGTTTCCAATGATCTGTGTCAATATCCTCTGTCCAAACCGGTACGGTCGGGTAACTGGTATAGCGGGGCACCGGCAGATTGTATTTTTCTGCCAGCGTTTTTTTGATGTGCAATTGCATGGGGCAAAATTGTTGTATTCAGCCATCCGCTTAACTGATGAAAAACCCTGAAAATGCTGATTGCTGTCAGTTTGTTTAAATCCCTTTTTACCTGTTCAATCACCCCTGAACTTTCTTACCTTTGGCCACTTTTAAAAATTAGACAGGGATTGACTTATGAGTGCTAAATACAGAGAATTTTCGCAACTGAATTTACCCTCCATTGAACAGGAGATATTGGCTAAATGGGATGCTGAACAGGCATTTGAAAAGAGCATTGAAGTACGTAACGGTGCAATACCCTTTGTGTTTTACGAAGGTCCGCCCAGCGCCAATGGTATGCCCGGTATTCACCACGTTATTTCAAGAACGCTGAAGGATCTGGTTTGTCGCTACAAAACCATGAAAGGGTTTCAGGTAAAACGCAAAGGCGGTTGGGATACGCATGGACTGCCAATTGAGTTAGGTGTAGAGAAAGAGTTGGGCATTACTAAAGAAGATATTGGTGTTAAGATTACTGTGGAAGAATACAATAAAAAATGTCGTGAAGCGGTATTGCGGTATAAAGACAAGTGGGATGAGATCACAAAGAAGATGGGCTACTGGGTTGATTTGAACGATCCTTACATCACATTTGAAAACAGTTACATTGAAACATTATGGTGGTTGCTGCAACAGTTGTACAAAAAAGGATTGTTGTACGAAAGCGTAAGCATTCAACCATACTCACCTGCAGCAGGTACAGGTTTAAGCAGTCATGAACTGAATCAACCCGGCACTTACAAGGATGTAAAGGACACCAGTGCAACGGTGATGTTCCGTGCAACGCAGGATGAAAAAAGTAAATTTTTGCATGATGCGGTGCATGGAGCAGAGGTCTTTTTCATGGCATGGACAACCACACCATGGACCTTGCCAAGCAATCTTGGCTTAACTGTTGGTCCAAACATTGAATATGTGTTGGTACAAACCTTCAATCCATACACACACTTACCGGTGAACATTGTGTTGGCAAAAGATCTTGTTCATAAGTATCTGAAAGCAGAAGGAGAGAATGGTGATTTTGATGCTTATACAAACGCAGTAACGAATCCTCAATCGGAGGGTTCGGGAACCCCCCTTCGGGGGGCAGGGGGGCCCCCGTGGAAGATCATCACCTCGTTCAAAGGGTCACAACTTGAAGGATTGCATTACGAGCAATTGTTGCCTTATGAAGCAAACAGCATTGATGAAGTAAAACGCATTACACCTGATGCGAATCCCTTTCGTGTGTTGGTTGGTGATTTTGTTACAACAGAAGATGGTACCGGTATTGTTCACACCGCACCTGCGTTTGGTGCAGACGATTATCGTGTTGGTAAAAAATACAACATCGGTATTTTAACGATGGTTGATCGTGAAGGAAAATTTGTAGATGGTTTGGGGGAGTTCAGCAACCGTTATGTAAAGAATTATAAAGACGATCAACATTATGTAGATGTAAATGTTGACATCTGCGTAAAACTCAAAAAAGAAAACCGAGCATTTAAAGTTGAAAAATACGAACACAGTTATCCGCATTGCTGGAGAACTGATAAGCCAATTCTTTATTATCCGTTAGATGCATGGTTCATTAAAACCACTGCTATCAAAGACAGAATGGTTGAGTTGAATAAAACCATCAACTGGAAACCAAAATCAACAGGCGAAGGTCGCTTCGGAAATTGGTTAGAAAACATGGTTGACTGGAACCTCAGCCGTTCACGTTTTTGGGGAACAGCATTGCCCATCTGGAAAACAGAAGATGGTGAAGAAGAAATTTGTATTGGCACCATTGAAGAGTTGAAAGAAAATGCAGCCCGTGCAGATGCAACACTTGGCACAAACAATGCAAAATACACAGACAGTAATCTTGATTTACATAAGCCTTTTGTTGATGAGATTATTCTCATAAGCCCAACCGGCAAACCCATGAAACGTGTTCCAGACTTAATTGATGTTTGGTTCGACAGTGGTGCCATGCCGTATGCACAGTGGGGATTGGATCATGAGAAAGTAAAGAACGGAGATAAGTATCCGTTTAAACTTCCTGCAGGCGTTAACAAATTTGAAGATCTATATCCTGCAAGTTTTATTGCCGAGGGAGTAGATCAAACACGTGGTTGGTTTTATACACTCCATGCAATTGCATCACTCGTATATGATAGCGTCGCTTATAAAACTGTTGTAAGTAATGGTTTGGTGTTAGATAAGAATGGTAACAAAATGAGTAAGCGCCTCGGCAACGTGGTGAACCCGTTTGAAACCATTGAAAAATTTAGTGCCGATGCTACACGTTGGTATCTCATCACCAATGCATCGCCCTGGGATAATTTAAAATTTGATATTGAAGGCATCAAAGAAGTGCAACGCAAATTCTTTGGCACACTTTACAATACCTACCAGTTCTTCGCACTGTATGCAAACGTGGATGGTTTTGCTTTTAAAGAAGCAGCCATTCCGGTAAAAGAACGACCTGAAATTGATCAATGGATTTTATCATCGCTTCACACACTCATCAAACAAGTGACTGAAGCAATGGACGATTACGAACCAACACAGGCCGGTCGTTTAATTGAAGAATTTGTGGATGAGCATTTGAGTAACTGGTATGTGCGTTTGTGCCGTCGCCGTTTCTGGAAAGGTGAATACGAACAGGATAAGATCAGTGCGTATCAAACCTTGTATGAATGTCTGGAAACAGTTCTGCGTTTAATGGCACCTGTTTCTCCGTTTTTCAGCGATGCCATCTTTACGGAATTAAATAAAGTAAGTGGCCGGTTTAATGCTGCATCTGTTCATCATGCCGATTTTCCTGTTGCTAATGAATTGTTGATTGATGCTGTATTGGAAGAACGCATGCAATTGGCGCAGGATGCTTCTTCGCTGGTGCTGTCGCTACGCAAGAAAGTAAACATCAAAGTGCGTCAGCCTTTGCAGAAAATATTGATTCCTGTGCTGAGCAATGGTATGAAGGAGCAGTTCAGCAAGGTGGAAGATATTATTATGAGCGAGGTAAATGTAAAAGAGATCGAGTACCTCACTGCCGATAATACCTTTATTAAGAAGAAGATTAAACCCAACTTTATTGCCCTGGGTAAGAAGATGGGCGCCAGGATGAAAGCTGTATCGGCGGCATTGTCTCAGTTTACGCAGGAAGACATCAGCCAACTTGAGCGTGAAACTGTTTATAATCTGTTGATAGAGAATGAAACTGTTCCATTATATTTGACGGATGTTGAAATTTTAAGCGAAGATGTGCCCGGTTGGATGGTTGCCTCTAAGGGAGCCGTTACCGTGGCGCTGGATGTAACCATCAGTCCTGAGTTGCTGAACGAAGGCAATGCACGGGAATTGGTGAACCGCATCCAGAAAATCCGCAAAGAGAGTGGTTTTGATCTGACTGACAGGATTACCGTGCTGGTATCGGATACCGAAAGCCTGCGTTCTTCCTTCACTCAATATAAATCCTATATTTGCGCCGAAATTTTGGCAGACAGCCTCGAAATGGTTCCGGAAATTACAGATGGAACGGAGATTGAGGTGAATGAAATCAACCTTAAAGTTCAAGTACACAAAAAAGGAGGATAGAATGGCAACAAAAAAGAAAGCAGCAAAGCCTGCTCCAAAGAAAGCGGCAAAACCGGCTGCAAAACCCGCCGCCAAAAAACCGGCGAAACCAGCCCCGGCTGCTAAAAAGCCAACTCCTAAACCTGCCAAGGCAGGGAAAGCGGTTGCAAAGCCAGTAGCAAAAAAGCCGGCAGCAAAGCCTGCTCCTGCTAAAGCGGCAAAGCCAGTTGCCAAAAGCCCTGCGCCCAAGCCTGTTGTTAAAAAACCAGAAGTTAAGAAATCTGTACCGGTAGTTGCCAAACCAGCCGCCAGTGCTATTAAGCCAACAGTTAAACAAGCAATCAAAGAATTGAAAAAAGAAGCTAAAAAGCCCGTTGTGGTGAAACCGGTGAAAACATCCGTCTCTACCTCTGTCCGTTACCAGCCCGATTTTACCAAATCTGTACTGGATAAAGCGGTGGAAGAAAAACCGCAGGGTCCGATGGTTCGTTACAATGATGCTGATCTGGTAGAATTCAGGGAGCTGATTCAACGTAAACTGGAATCGGCTAAAAAAGAACTGGGCTATTTGCAGGGACTCATTACCCGTAAAGATGAAATGGGTGGTGATGGTGATGATGGCCGTTATATGACCATGGAAGATGGCAGTGTAAGTATGGAACGTGAACAGTTGAGCCAGATGGCCAGCCGCCAGATCACCTACATTGATCATCTGGAAAAAGCCATGATGCGGATTGAAAATAAAACCTACGGTGTTTGCCGTGTAACCGGTAAGCTCATTGATAAAGCCCGTTTACGTGCAGTACCTCATGCTACTTTAAGCATGGAAGCAAAGATGGGTATTGTAAAAGGACCACAGATTTCAGGAGAATAATTTTTAATCTAAATGAGATAGATCAATCCCCCGAAATTTCGGGGGATTTTTTTGTTAGGGATTTTTCATTGTTCAAAATAATTTTTTTGTATCAAATCTTCCGTTTCTTAAAATTTTCATTTGCCCGTTTTTATTTTTCAAGTAAAGCGTAAAAGTTCCGTAGAAAACAGTTCTATTCAATGCAACTTCCAATGTAAATACATTGTTTTGTAAAGTATCCAGTGAATAAGGGTCATATCCTTCAATGTTTAAACTTGCCTGCACAAGTTTAACAAATTTTGTTTCGCTGCTATCCAATTGTACCTGTATATAAATTTTTACTTTGTGATTATTTATCCAATAATCATTTCGGGAGTAAATACGTAATAAATGGAGACCATAATAGTCAATTTCACTTTCAACGCAATTGGTTTGAAAATTAAACCCCACGCTGTAGTCGCAGCGACCTCTTGCAGCAAATACATCATTGTCAATCAAGCAACCAAATGTGTATGCACCAATTGCTGTTTTGTCGGGTAACTGCTCTCCTTTTTCTTTTTTACAGCTGCTAAAGAAAACTAAAGAAAGTATAAGCAAAAAGTAATTCATTTTTTAATCAGTATTCAGTTTTCTATTCGAAGATCAAATCTTCCACTTGTTATTTCCCTAATCTTTCCAATAGGACTTTTCGCAGAAAAGTAAAAAGTTCCTGCAACTATTTTATTTACTGTATCAAGTTTATTAATTACAAGTTCGCCTGTAATCGAAAAATAACTTACACCCTGACCAACATAATCAGTACCCTCATTTTTTTTATAATATTCTGCAACATCACACTGATTATTTGAAGAACAAGAATCACTTATAAGAGAGTATTTCCCAATACTAAATATGTTTGTTTTTTGGATGAGTATGTTTCCGGAAACGTCTTTGTTCACAGCAATTCCTTGTATGAACAAAGATCCCGCCTTATAATAATTAGTTGAAGAATAATAGTAATTACAGCTTAGGGGCTTAATATTACCAAAGAGAGTCTCACCTGGTATAAAAGGCTTTCCGTCAACTAAGCACCCAAATGTATTTCTCCCATCTTGTGTTAAAGGCGGTAATTGTTCTTTAAATGATTCCTTTAAGCAATTTGACGAGCTCGTAATGATTAAAAAAAGAAGCAGGGTGGGAAGTAATTTAAGGTTCATATCATTTTTCTTTTTTATAATGTGATTGATTTAGGTTCATGACTTATTAACCATGGCTGGGCTCTTGTTATCTTAATCGCCCTATTAGTAAGCTTACTTCAATACCATAATAATTTTCAATCTTATTTAATATAGCCCATGCAGAAATTCCAAGTCCGGCATTCTTGTCCTGAAGAAATTTTAATCTGCTGTTGATATATAGGCCATAGGCCTTTTCTTTTTTAAAAGTGGCTTTGTAATTAGAGGGTCCTCCAAATAATCCATAGTCATCGTCTATGGGTTGAAAATCTGAATAAAAACGATGTCTTAAATATGTTACTCCGCTTTCAACTCCAAGTTTCAATTTTTTCCATTTTGAATCAATCTCCTTTGAAGCGCTGACCGTATAAAAATAAAATTGATCCCTTGGGATGGGATTATCACCAAATAGACTCCAAGATGGAGAATAATCATCAGGTAAAAATTTTGCTTTAAAGTTCGATTCCTTGGCATTGAAACTTATTCCCCAACCCTTTTTAATAAAAATGCCTGTTCCAAATCCAATAACGAAATGGTCATTTGCCATTCCACTATTAACTTCAACATAGTAAATAGCTTTTTTTTGTTTTCTCAGTGAAACAGAATCCTGTGCTAATCCATTTAGTGAAACAAGCAGAGTGAATAATATACTTAGCAGACAATGTTTCATTTCTTCTTTTTTTGAAACAAAAGTGTAGGGTCAATTACTACTCCCAGGTTATTATAGCTGAACCGGTGATTTACTAATTGTGTTGAAACCTGATCGGTAAAGAAATTCTGGTATTGCAGCATAAACCATGGCATCTCTTTAAAGCGAAAGTTGGCCGTAAGGAAGGGTTCAATAAATTCAACCCGGTTGCTTTTGATATCATGCAAAAAGTAATCTTTAGTTTGCTGTTCGGTATAACTTGTTTTGATGTTGGTGTAACCGGCATTCACATACCTGAAACCAAGACTCAGAAAAAAATTATTTCCGGGATGCAGTGTAAGCGAAGGTTGAATAAAAAATTTATTAGTTCGTGTTGTATAAAATCCATTTGAGGTGTTGTTACCATTTTCAACATAACGGTCTGTAATGTTCAGTTTGCCAAAACCCCCACCAACAAAGCACTCAACCAGTAATGTTTTTTTTTGATTGAGCGGAAAAAATAGACCTGCACCGGTTTCCAGTTGATTTCTTTTGTAATTAACAATTTCTGAGTAGGAGGCAGCATTATCGGTATATTGAAATACATCCCGTTCTAATAACGTGCCTGTGTAAGATGCCATCACTGCAAAGTGATTGCTAAGTGCATAGGCCGATTGTATATTAAGATTTGCATCTGTGCTGGTATTTACATTTGCTCCTAATCCCGGAAAATAGCCGATAGATGCAGTGGCGCCTAACTTCGAGTCGCCCTTTTCTTTTAATCCCGGCGTATTGGGTGCAACAGGCGAATAAGCATAACGTATTTCGGTACAGGAGTAGAAGAAAAAAATTATTGGGATCAGATAGTTACTGTATTTCATATCGAGTATTTATTGAAGAAATCGTTCTTGAATTTGTTACTTACATTTTGATTTTTTGCATTTTATTTTTGTAATCAAAGAATGATTTATTTGAATTTTCCAAAGCATAGTTTTGTGAAAAAACCAAAGTGACTGTTTTTTCCATTTAGAATTAATGCAGCAGATGCACCAATTCCAAAATATTTTGAGGGATAGGATGCAAACTCTAATTCCTGAAAAAAAGATGGGGTAAAGATTTTTTCAATTTCATAGTTATCATTAAAGTTCAAGGGCCCAAACCAATCATTCATGCCTGAGTTTGCTGTATTATTTCGAGGTGGATTGTAGGGAATATACTTTCCTCTGATAGATCCTTTTGTAAATCCAGGACCAGCCAAAAAATTGAGTGTTGTATTACCCTGTTTGTAAATTCGTTTTCCATATAAAAAGCCCATATCAATAAATAGTTCATCAGGAGAGGGACCAAAGGGGGCAAACCCGCTTAGAACTGATTCGTCATGTTTTAGATAGACTATTTTGAAAATGTTTTTATTATAAAAAACAGCAGTTGACAGCTGGTAACTAATTCCATTACTTCCTTTTCCATTTATACCTGGCTGTGGAGAAGCAAACGTATTGTACAAACCAAGACCTGCGTCTACAGAAAAGCGAACTGCACGATCAGTTTTTTTTTGTGCGTAGGAACTGTAATGTAAAAATGAACACAAAAAGAGCAAGCAAATTGTTTTCATCTTCAATAGTTTATAAATCTAAAGTTAAACACAGTGTTTCTCAAATTTTGATCAACTATTTGCCTTTTATGCGAAATGAGTATTGATAATTCGCCTTTAATGCGACTTTTTTGTAGTTTAGATATCATTGTCGCACTAAACGAAACTGATTATGGAACAACTCCAGGCAAATTTTTTCAATCTGCTGTCTAAAAAAATACCGGCAAACAGGAAATTGTCTGATGAGTTGGTGACTATTTTAGGCATCAGTAAAGGGGAAGCGTATAAAAAAATCAACACAAAAAGCCTGTTAACCATTCCCCAGATTAAACTGTTGTGCGATGCGTTTAAAGTAAGTTTTACGATTGAAGGAAAGGAAAACAGATCAAGTGCAAATATTAATTTCACTCCTTTTCATACTGGTAAAATTGCTGTGAAAGATTATATCAACAGCCTGGAACGTTTTCTGGGAGACATTGCCCTTCACAATGGAAAACTAAGTTGTGCTACTGATGATATTCCCATTTTTCATTTGTTTCAATATCCCGAACTCACAGCATTTAAACTTCATTTCTGGCAAATGCGGATTATTGATCATGCACCATTTAAATTAAATGTAAATGATTGGGGGCCATCCATTCTTGAACCTGCGGCAAGATTGCATCAACTTTATCAAACTATTCCCAGCATTGAGGTGTGGACTAAAACTAGTTTGCTTAATACACTTGATCAGATACGTTATGCTGCTGAAGCAAAAATTATTACGGATAAAGCCTTAGGTAAACTGATCTGCGGCCAACTGCGTTCAGCCCTCTCCGATATTGAAGTGTATGCCATCAACCGCAATAAGTCAAATGAAAAAGAAGTATCGTTCGATTGGTATTTTTATGATGTTATTGGTACCATCACTTATCTTGCCGAAATGGATGGGCAGCTGGGTACTTATATCCGGTTCAATACATTTAATACCATACAGGAAGACAATGGTCCGTTATGTACAGAAGTAAAACACTGGTTACATAATTTAATACAGGATGCCACCGGTTTCAGCGGACAGGGGAGTGTTCAGCGAAATAAATATTTAGCCAATGCCTATGAGGAGTGCGATGAGATGGGTGATTTATTTTGAGCAATAAAAAATCCTTTCATTTGCATGAAAGGATTTCAATTGTATGACGATTGGAATCTGATTAATAATCTCTGTTATAACCACCGCCGCCGCCACCTTTGTAGCCGCCACCGCCGCCACCTTTGTAGCCGCCGCCACCACCTTTGTAGCCGCCGCCACCGCCGCTTCCACCACGGAAGCCACCGCCTCCGCCTCCGCCGCCAAAGCTACGTTTCTTAAATCCACCGTCATCTTTCTTTGGCTGTGCTTCGTTCACAACAATCTTGCGTCCCTGAACTTCAGTGTCGTTCAGTTGGCTGATTGCTGCCTGGGCTTCTTCTGCATTGTCCATTTCTACAAATGCAAAGCCTTTGCTACGGCCGGAAAATTTGTCGGTTAAAATTTTGGCAGAGCTTACAGCGCCAAATTGCTCAAACAGTGCGGCCAGGTCTTCGTTCGTCATAGACCAGGACAGATTTCCTACGTAAATGTTCACAAGAAAAAAATTAAAAACTAAAAATAATGAACCAGATTAAGCGCCTTGAAACCGTAGGAAACTTATCAACTAGAGAAGGCCTGATGGTTCTAAAAGCAGTAACTGAATTCACATTAACGTAGTAAAGATAGGGATTTTGTTGATAGACAAGGATTCCAGCCAATTTTTTGAAAGTTTTTTTTAAAGGGGCTTATTTTACCTCCTGCATGTCAACCAAACGCTTGTAAAAGCCATTTTTGTTCACCAGCTCATCATGTGTACCCCGTTCTACGATATTCCCCTTCTGAAGAACGAGTATCTCATTGGCATGGCGCACGGTAGAAAGCCGGTGGGCAATCACCAGGCTGGTGCGTTCCTGCATTAGGTGGTTGATGGCATCCTGTACCAAACGCTCACTTTCAGTATCCAGCGAGGAGGTTGCCTCGTCCAGAATGAGAATAGGCGGGTTTTTCAGTACAGCCCTTGCAATGGTTACCCGTTGGCGTTCTCCGCCACTGAGTTTGCTTCCTCTGTCGCCAATGTTTTCCTGATAACCATTTTCTTTCTGAACAATAAAATGATGGGCATTGGCAATGGTAGCTGCAGATTCTATCTCTGCCGGCGAAGCTTCCGGTTTGCTGAGGGCAATATTGCTGGCAATGGTATCATTAAATAAAATAGGTTCCTGTGTTACAATGCCCATAAACTGCCGCAGACTGTTGAGCGAATACTCTTTGATGTTAATGCCATCAACTAAAATTTCACCTGAGGTTACATCATGAAACCTCGGAACCAGATCGGCCAGTGTTGATTTGCCCGAACCGCTGGAACCAACCAATGCAATGGTTTTTCCTTTTTCTAAAACAAGGTTGATGTTGTTTAATACCACCGTATCGTTATAAGCAAAGGATACATTTTTAAACTCAATGCTTTTTTCAAACGAAGAGAGCATAACAGGGTTTGCTTTTTCTTCAACTACAACAGGTGCGTTTAAGATTTCTTCAATCCGTTCAATAGCTGCACTGCCTCTTCTTGTATTGTAGTAGGCAGAAGAAAGTGATTTAGATGGATTGATGATTTGAGTAAAGAATAAAATATAAGTGATGAATCCATCGGGTGTAAGACCTCCAATGTTTTCACTACCGCCTAAAACCATTCTGCCGCCAAACCATAACACACCGCTTAACACCATCACACCTAAAAATTCTGATAGTGGTGATGCCATGTCTTTTCGGAAGTTGATGCGGTTGCGGATATGATTGAGCTCTACGTTCATTTGATGAAAACGTTGGCCCAGCAGCTTTTCAGCAGTAAAGGCTTTAATTACACGGATGCCGCTGAGTGTTTCATCCAGAATTGAAATCACTAACCCGTTTTTTTCCTGTGCATCGGTTGATTGTTTTTTCAACGAACGGCTTACTCTGCCAATTATGAATGCAGCAACAGGTAAAAACACAAACAGAAATAATGATAATTGCGGACTGATGATGATCATCATCACCAGATAAACTAAAATGGTTAATGGTTCTTTAATCAATGCTTCCAATGCCATCATAACACTCCACTCTACTTCATTGGCATCATTACTCATACGGGAAATCAAATCGCCTTTGCGTTGCTCTGTAAAAAAACCAATGGGCAGCTTTAATACTTTTTCATACAGATCGCCACGTAACTTAGTCATAACACCATTACGCATAGGCGCCAGTACACGATAGGAGAGATAAAGAAAAACATTTTTAAAGAATACGGATGTAATGATGATTCCGCAGATAAATGCCAGCGCAGACTCAGGTCCCTTTTCTGTGATGAGTGTGCTGATGACATAACGCATGTATGCCAGCAACCCCTTGGCAGAAAAGGAAAATTCCGGTTCAACCAGTGTTAACTTTTCAATACCGAATAATAATTGCAGAAAAGGAGCCAGCATGGCCAGCGATACCATTGAAAACACAATGGATAAAACGATAAACAGGAAATACGAACCGATGTTTCCTCTGTAGCCTGCTAAATATTTGAAGATCCTTTTAAACTGTTTCATGTTGTAAACGCCGCAAAGTAACTACTTTTACAGCGTTTAATTGTTGCAGATATGTTAGAAGGAAAACGTCAGAAACAGGTAGCCGGGGTTATTCACGAAGAAATCACTGCTATTTTCAGAAAAATGGGGTTGAGTATGGTGGATGGTGGATTGGTGTCCATTTCATCGGTAAAAATTACTCCCGATTTGCTGGAAGCACGCATTTATCTCAGTGTGTTTCAGGCAAAAGATAACACGGAGGTATTGAAGAAAATAGAAGAACGCAGCTCCGAAATTAAACGGGAGCTGGCCTCCAAACTCAAACAGCAGTTGCGGAGGATTCCCGAGTTTAAATACTTCCTTGATGATACACTTGATCAGGTATTTAAAATGGAAGAGCTGTTTAAAAAAATTGAGGGAGAGAAAAAAGATGAGTGATGAATAATCAGTGATGAGTGTGTGCACAAATGTCCCCGCTCATTATTCATCATTCATTATTCATCATTCATCATTCATCATTCATCTGCATTGAATTTTCTTTTTGCCTGGCGATATTTCAAATCAAAAAAATCTACCAATGCCATTAACATCATAGCATGGGTAACGGTTACGGCTATGGCTGTTGGTACTGCCGCACTGGTAGTGGTACTCAGCATCTTTAACGGCTTTGAGGGTTTGGTGAAAACATTGTACTCCTCTTTTTATCCTGATATACGGATTACATCTTCTCAACAAAAAGTAATGACGCTGGATGCAGGCATGCTGCAGAAAATCCGCATCCTCAAAAATGTAGATGCGGTGAGTATGATTGTAGAAGAAAATGTGCATTTACAAAATGGAGAGTATAGAACCAATGCAGTTATAAAAGGAGTGGATGATTTTTACAGTAAGGTGAGCGGTTTACCCGAACGGATGAGCAGCGGTAAATTTGAAACAGGTAACCGTGAAATTCCTGCGCTGGTATTGGGTGTTGGTATTGAAAATGCATTGAATGTAATGAGCGACCGATCCATTACGCCTGTAACAGCTTATCTGCCAAAGAGAGGAGTGGAAGCTGTAGAAAATCCGCTGGAGTCAATCAGCACAGTGAACCTGCAGCCAACCGGTTCATTCACCATTCAACAGGACTTTGATAATAAATACGTCATCACCAATCTGTTTATTTTAAAAGAGATGCTGGGGTTGCGAGAGCATGAATACAGTTCTGCAGAAATTAAATTAAAAGATCCTTCAAAAGAAAAAGAAGTGATCGCTTCGCTGCAACAGTTGCTGGGTAAAAATTATCTGGTTGAAAACCGTTATCAGCAAAACCGTTCTTTGTTTGGCATTATGCAAATGGAGAAATGGGCCATCTACGGTATTCTTTCACTTATCCTTGTTATTGCATCCTTTAACATGATTGGTGCTTTAACCATGCTGGTGCTGGAGAAAGAACAGGACATACAAATTCTGCAGGCAATGGGTGCAAGAAAATCGTTTGTGCAAAATGTATTTTTAACCGAAGGCGTATTACTGGCATTTACAGGAAGTCTGCTGGGGATTATTCTGGCATTGATTTTCTGTTACCTCCAGGTAACGTTTAAACTGATTCCTTTGCAGGGATCTTTTGTAATAGACTATTATCCGGTAAAAATATTTATCAGTGATCTGCTGCTGGTAATTGCAACCGTATTTGTGATTGCATTATTCGCTTCATGGGTGCCTTCTGTAAAAGCTGCAAGGCAAAAACTGTCGTTGCGTGCTCAATGACGAATGCAGTTGCCAAGGCATAAAAAAAGCAGAGAACGTTCATCCTCTGCTTCTATCTTAAAAAATAAATCAATTAATAATCACCTAAGCTTGTTTCACCAAGTTGGGTAAGAGCTTTTTCCAGTTGCTCATCATTAGGTGCAATACCATGCCACTCGTGGCTGCCAACCATAAAGTCAATACCCTGTCCCATCTCCGTTTTCATGAGATTCACAATGGGTTTTCCTTTACCGAGATATGTTTTTGCTTTTTCCAAGCCTGCAATCATTTGATCCATATCGTTTCCATCTTCAATAATGAGCGTTTCCCAACCAAAAGCTTCAAACTTGGCTTTTAAATCACCAAGGCTCATTACTTTTTTGGTTGGTCCGTCAATTTGCTGTCCGTTCCAGTCAACCGTAGCAATCAGGTTATCCATTTTATGGTGAGCAGCAAACATCAACGCTTCCCAGATCTGGCCTTCCTGTAACTCACCATCACCATGCAATGAATACACAACCGTCTGTTCATTGTTAAGGCGCTTGGTATAAGCCGCACCAATGGCAACACTTAAACCCTGGCCCAATGACCCTGAAGCAATTCGTACGCCGGGTAAATGTTCATGTGTGGTTGGGTGACCCTGCAACCTGGTATTTAAATGACGGAAGGTTTTTAACTCCTGCACAGGAAAATAACCGCTGCGGGCAAGAGTAGAATAATATACAGGGGAGATGTGACCGTTGGAAAGAAAGAAGAGGTCTTCTCCCAATCCATCCATTTCAAAAGCCGGATTGTGCTTCATTACTTTGAAATACAGGGCTGTAAAGTATTCTGTACAACCAAGTGAACCACCCGGATGACCACTCTGACAACCATGTACCATACGAACTATATCTCTTCTTATCTGTGTAGCGATTTCTTTAAGTTCTGCCATTTTTTTTCAATTGCGGGCAAAGCTAACAGAAAAATATTTTCAGTATGAGTAAACTTTTTCACCTTTTTCGGAATCTGTCTGAAGTTATTATGGCCAATTCAGGCAAAGTAGATTGCATAAAAGCGAATTATTATCTATTTTGTCATTCCGGCTATATCGTTAGCTTTGCACATTCCTAAACGTACACTGTATGGATCACCTTCTTATAGGGTCAGTAATTGCTTTTCTCATCACATTTTCCGCCATACCCATTATTATCCGGGTGGCAGAAATGAAGCATTTATTTGATGTGCCCGATGATCGTAAAGTGCACGCAAACCCTGTTCCCTCTCTTGGTGGTATTGGCATTTTTGCCGGCTTTATCATGGCATTTATGATTGCCGCACCTCATGGTTTTCCTGAAATTCAGTATTTTGGAGCAGCTTTTCTGGTGATATTCTTTCTGGGTTTAAAAGATGATATTGTTGTTCTCACACCACTTAAAAAATTTTTAGGGCAGTTACTGGCAGCTTTTATCATAGTATATAAAGGAGGAGTTTTAATTGATGGCATGTTTGGTTTTATGGGTTTTGAAAAAATGCCGTTTCTGTTAAGCCTCATTTTTACCTATCTCACTATTGTAGTAATTACCAATTCATTTAATTTAATTGATGGTGTAGATGGTCTTGCCGGATCGCTTGGATTGTTTACCACATCTGCATTTGGATTGTATTTTCTCATGGCTGAGCAACCGCTTTATTCCATTATGGCGTTTTGTATGGCCGGCAGCCTAGTAGCGTTTTTAATCTTTAATATTTCTCCTGCCCGTATTTTCATGGGCGATACGGGTTCGCTGCTGCTGGGCATGGTAAATTCAATTCTGGTGATCAAGTTTATACAGATTGCAACAGTACCCACAGCCAAAGTATTCCTGCCGGCAGCTCCTGCCATAGGGTTTGCAATTCTGTTTGTTCCGCTTTTTGACACGCTCCGCATTTTTGCATTCCGTATTCTTACAAGACGTTCACCATTTAGTCCGGACAGGAATCATGTGCATCATCTCTTACTGGAAAAAGGCTGCAGCCACAATATGGTTACGTTTCTTGCAGTTGCGTTTAATATTGTAATAGCGGGTGCAACCATGCTGGGCCGTAATCTCAACATTACCTTTTTACTTCTTGGTCTCATCAGCGTAGGTTTTTCTGTTATCAGTTTACTCATCTACTCAAACAGAGCCAACCGCCGCAAATTGTTTCCGCTTTCATTTGAAGCAAAGGAAAAACTTGGTTCCGAAACAAAAATTATTCCGCTTAAACAGGGCCCCAGTATTCATGAAGCTGAAGGCATGATAAAATAAACTTCCTTTTTATATGATGGAGCGTAAAACCAATTTTATTAGGTTTGCAGCTCAATAATTACGAATCATATGCAAGAAGAGCTTTCGATGATTTTAGATGATGCTGAAGATCACATGAAAAAAGCCATTCAGCACCTCGAAGTTGAACTGGTAAAAATCCGTGCAGGCCGAGCCAACCCCAATCTGCTGGATGGGATTGTTGTAGACTATTACGGATCACCAACTCCTATTGGGCAGGTAGGAAATATCAGCGTGGCAGATGCAAGAACCATTACCATACAACCATGGGAAAAAAACATGTTGCAGCCCATTGAGCGGTCCATCATCAATTCAAATATTGGTTTAACTCCGCAGAACGATGGTAACATTATTCGTTTGTTTTTACCGCCACTAACAGAAGAAAGAAGAAAAGAGTTGGTAAAGCGTGTTAATGCAGAGGGTGAGCATACAAAAGTTGCTGTACGTAACATTCGCCGGGATGCGATTGAACAAATTAAAAAGTTACAGAAAGACGGTTTGAGTGAAGATGCAGCGAAGGATGCCGAAAAAGATGTGCAGGCATTAACCGATCGTTATACAATTCAGATTGATAAACATCTGGAAGCAAAAGACAAAGAAATTATGGCTGTATAACTTCTCATAGAAGAACATTTTTAAGGGATGCATTTGTATCCCTTTTTTATTGCCTGTTCGCCTGATAAACACCTATGAGTATGATGAGCAGGCCAACAAGCTGCAGTATTGTAATCCGTTCGTTGGCAAGGAGCCCCCACATAACAGCTACAAAGGGAATTCCATAAGTAACCATTGAAGAAAAAAGCGGGCCTGCTCTTTTCATGAGCATGTAAAACAGAATGGATGCTGCTGCTGTACCAAAAATACCTAACAGGGCCGATGCACCTGCAGCTCTTATAAATGCAGCATCTGTAAAGTTGTGCTGCAAAAATCCTGCAGCAACCAACACAATCGTTGCAGGTATAATCAGCGATACAAATGCAACTGCTGCAATGTTCATGGAACTGACGTGTTTTAAATACCGGTTAATGAGATTAACATTTAACCCATAGCAGAATGTTGCAAACAGAATAAACAAACCAAAAAGTAAATTGCTGCTGCCGCTGCTCCCTGCTTTGGCAAAAAATAACAGCAGCATTCCTGCAAATCCAATACATACTCCCAGCAGTTTTTTCCATTGAATGGCCGATTTAAAAAATACAGCACCAACGGTAATGACAAACAACGGAGTTAATGCATTCAGCATGCCTGCAAGTGCACTGTCAATTTCAGTTTCAGCAACACAAAAAAGGATAGCAGGAATAAAGCTGCCCAGCAAACCGGTGATGATGAGAAGACCAATATCTTTTCGCTGTATTTCCCGAAAACCTTTTAAAGCAAACGGCAGCAGTATAACTCCGGCACTGAGCATACGCATAGCAGCTACTTCATATGGAGTGAGTACTTTCAATCCTTCTTTCATTAAAATAAATGAGCTGCCCCAAACAAATGAAAGAATTACAAAAAGGAACCAGTTATATAATTTTGGTGACATATAAGAAGTTGCAAAAGTGAATGAAATTAGCCGAATCGTAACAAGATATTTATATTCGTAAGAAATAGTCACATGGCAGCGCCTAAACTTTCTGCAATCAGTACAAGAGCTCCGAAATCGGCAGATAAAGAAAAAACAAAACAGAAAACAGCCAGATTAATTTCAGAGCTGGATGAATTACAGAACCTGCTAATTGCAGAAAATAAAAATGCATTACTTGTTATTGTACAGGGAATGGATGCAAGCGGTAAGGATGGTGTAATAAGAAATGTATTTGGATCGCTCAATCCGTTAGGTGTTTCAGTTAAATCTTACAAAGCTCCTACTGCTGAAGAACTGTCGCATGATTTTTTATGGCGTATACACAAACATGTTCCTGCAAAAGGCATGATACAGATTTTTAACCGGAGCCATTATGAAGATGTGTTGATAACAAGAGTACATGGCTGGTGCGATGATGAAACAGCCGTAAAACGTATGAAAGCTATTAATGATTTTGAAGAATTAATTACGCAACATAACCATACAACGGTACTGAAGTTCTATCTGCATATTTCTCAAAAGGAACAGCAGGAACGTTTACAGGAGCGGACGCATGATCCACGTAAGATGTGGAAATACAATGAAAAGGATTTTGATGAGTCACGCCTTTGGAAAAAATACATGAACTATTATCAGCAATGCTTTACTGCATGTAATAAAATTCCTTGGCATATTATACCAAGTGATCAAAATTGGTACAAAGAACATTTAATTGCAACCGTTGTGCACAACGCATTAAGCAAATTAAATATGCAATACCCCGGTTTAAAAAAATAGTAGGGAATTCGTTTGAATATTCTTACTTTTCTTTCTGAATTCTGCAGAACACCATAATCTGTGGAATTTTTCTTTTAACTCTTAACAACAAAAACAATTTATTATGGGAATGCTCAAAGAATTCAAAGACTTTGCAATGAAAGGCAACGTAGTTGACCTTGCAGTTGGTGTAGTCATTGGTGCTGCATTTGGCGCTATTGTAGGCGCTGTAGTAGATCACATTATTATGCCAATTGTTGGTATGATAACAGGCGGTATTAACTTCGACTCACTATCAGTTAAAGTTGGTGAAGCGGAATTAAAGTACGGTATGGCTATTTCTGCAGCAGTTAAGTTTATTGCCATTGCCTTGTTTCTTTTCATGGTTATTAAAGCAATTAACAAAACTAAAAAACCTGAGCCGCCTGCAGCTCCTGCCGAACCTTCCTCTACAGATAAGTTACTGGCAGAAATCAGAGATGCTTTAAGAAGATAAGCAGCATCAAAAAAAATTGAACGGCAATGGAAGCAATTTCATTGCCGTCTTTTCTTTCTTTTATTTTTTATGTTAAACCCCACTCGTATGAAACGCTTTATAATCTATACAGTTTTATTGTGCATTACATCAAACGCATTTGCACAGGATCAGCAGGTACAGCAATTAAAAAATGAAACAAAAAGAGAAATTAAAAAAGACGATAAACAAAAAGAAGGCTGGACAAAAGGCGGAGTCTTTGCATTGAATCTTTCACAAGGCAGCAGCCGTAACTGGGCAGCCGGTGCAGAAAAATTTTCATTTTCATTAAACGGTTTATTAAATACGTATGCGTATTACAAGCGCCAACGCAATTCATGGGACAATACAGTGAACATGCAATATGGTGTGGTGAATACAACCAGTCAGGGTACACGAAAGAACGATGACCGTTTTGATTTTTTAACACGTTACGGTTATCAGTTGAATAATCCTAAATGGTACATTTCAGCATTAGGCAATCTCCGTTCACAATTCACCGACGGATTTGCATATGAAACAAACAATATAAAAACAAAAAACTCAGCGCTTTTTGCTCCCGCTTTTGTACTGGTATCGCCTGGTATTTTATACAAGCCCAATGCTACGTTTGATGTATTCTTATCACTCGTAACATCCCGTTGGATAATTGTTAATGAGCGGAATAAAAATCTGCGTCGTTTATCCAGCTTTGCAGACACAACAAAAAGTGCTAAAAATGAAATTGGTGCTTTTGTAACGGCCAATCTCAAAAAAGATCTGGCTAAGAATATTAACCTCGTAAGCCGGTTAGATCTTTTCAGCAACTATAAAAAAGAGCCGCAGAATATTGATGTATTCTGGACCAATTTACTGGGGATGAAGGTGAACAAATACCTCGGTGTCACCATCAACTTTGATCTTGTTTATGATCATGATGTAAAAGACCCGAAAGTACCCGGAAAACTCATGGGCACACAGTGGAAATCACTGATTGGTGTGGGTTTTTCAGCTAATTTTTAGTGAACAGTTTCCCCTACATTTGCAAGTCACGGAAGAAGCTTCTTCCGTGACTTTTTTATTAAAAATTCACCGGCATTGCAAACAGAATCATACCAGATAAAATTACCTCAGTTCGAAGGACCATTTGACCTGCTGTTGTTTTTTATTGAGCGGGACGAGTTGGATATTTACAACATCCCCATTACACGGATCATTAAAGACTTCATGGATTTTATCCATCAAACAGAGAAGCTGAATATTGAACTATCCAGTGAGTTTATCTTGTTCATCTCCACTTTAATGCGCATAAAAGCAAAAATGTTGCTGCCACGCAAAGAAATTGATGAGCAGGGAAATGAAATTGATCCACGTCAGGAGCTGATTGATAAAATTCTTGAGTACAAACGTTTTAAAGAAGCCAGTGTACAAATGGCCGAATTGGAAGCGATGAGGATGCTGATGCTGAAGCGTGGAAATATTGCCCGTGAATTATCCATGATTGGTGAAGAAGCCGGTGAAGGAACAGAGATACAAACCATTACCATGTTTAAACTGATGAAGACGTTTGAACGTGTAATGAAAAAACATCACGAACGATTTAATAAGCCGGTGCATACGGTTGTGCAGTACAATTATACCATGGAAGGCAGTCGTGATTATATGCTCAATACAGTAAAGCTGGAAAAGATTATGCCGTTTGAAAAGCTGTTTGATATTTGTGAGAACAGAATTCACGCCATCTTTTTATTCTTATCCTTACTGGAACTTTCGCAACAACAATACATGAGCCTGCGTGTTGGCGAAGGCATGAACAATTTTATTGTAGAATGGAATGAAAACAGGGCAGAGGATGCAGAAGATTCGTTTGTGTATCCCACCGCTCCACAAGAAGGCGAATAATTATTTCAATAAAAAAATCCCAACTAATGAAGTTGGGATTTTTATTTATACAAACAAATCAATTAAGCTTTTACCGTAACCCTCACATTCATCATCTCCCTTACCGTTTTTGCAATACCATTGGCATCAATGCCAATTTCATCATACAGCTGTTTAGGTGTGCCATGTTCTACCAGCTCATCAGGGATACCCATGATTTTTACTTCAGCATTGTACTTGTGTGCAGCCATAAATTCAAGTACAGCACTTCCAAAACCACCAACAACTGTTCCATCTTCAATAGTTACAATTTTATCAAACTTTGCAAACACTTCATGTAACAGTTCTTCATCAATTGGTTTTGCAAAGCGCATATCATAATGTGCAGGATTGATGCCATCGTTCTTTAATTCACGGATAGCACTTGCTGCAAAATTGCCGGGATGGCCAAAGGACAATATTGCAATGCCTTCTCCATCTTTCAGTTTACGGCCTTTCCCGATTTCGATCTCTTTCATTTCGGTTCTCCACTCAGGCATTACACCTTCACCTCGTGGATAGCGGATGGAAATAGGTAATTGATGTGTATCAAGTTGGGCCGTATACATCATGTTACGTAACTCAGCTTCGTTCATTGGTGCAGCTACAATCATATTTGGTACACAACGCATATAAGCAATATCATAACAGCCGTGATGTGTAGGTCCATCTTCACCAACCAAACCGGCACGGTCTAAGCAAAAGATCACCGGTAATTTTTGAATGGCTACATCATGCACCACCATATCATATGCTCTTTGCATAAAGGATGAATAGATGTTGCAAAATACACGCATGCCTTGTGTGGCCATGCCGGCGCTGAGTGTAACAGCATGCTGTTCGCAAATGCCTACATCAAATGCACGGTGCGGCATTTTGTCCATCATGAATTTAAGTGAAGATCCGCTGGGCATTGCAGGAGTAATCCCAACAATTTTTTCGTTCTTTTCTGCCAGCTCAATAATGGTATGTCCAAACACATCCTGATATTTGGGAGGTTGTACTGTATCAAATTTCTTTTTTTGAATTTCACCGGTTACCTTATCAAACAATCCGGGCGCATGCCATTTGGTTTGATCTTTTTCGGCCAACTCATATCCCTTTCCTTTCACTGTTACAATGTGTAAAATTTTTGGTCCGGGAATATTTTTTAAATCTTTCAGTGTATCTACCAGCTTGGTAATATTATGTCCGTCAATCGGACCAAAATAACGCAGCTTCAACGCTTCAAATAAATTACTGCTGTTGCTTACAAATCCTTTGATGCTCTGCTCCAGTTTACCGGCCATTTCCCTTGTAAAATTTTTACCTACCGGTAATTTGCCAAGCGCCTTCCACACATCGTCTTTAATACGGTTATAAGTAGGGGAAGTAGCAATATCAGTTAAGTATTCTTTCAGTGCACCCACATTCGGGTCAATACTCATACAGTTGTCATTCAGAATAATCAGCACATCACTATCTGCAACACCTGCATGGTTCATCGCTTCAAATGCAAGGCCGGCTGTCATAGCACCATCACCAATAACCGCAATAGACTTTCTGTTTTCACCTTTCATTTTTGCAGCCATGGCCATTCCCAATGCTGCGGAGATAGAAGTGGAAGAGTGACCGACACCAAATGTATCGTACTCACTTTCGCTGCGTTTTGGAAAACCGCTGAGTCCTTTGTATTTACGGTTGGTATGAAAATTATCCCTTCTGCCGGTAAGAATTTTATGTCCGTAAGCCTGGTGCCCCACATCCCAAACCAGTTGATCGTATGGCGTATCGTACACATAATGCAGCGCTGCAGATAATTCAACCACACCAAGACTGGCACCAAAATGACCGCCGTGTACACTTACAACATCAATGATGTACTGGCGCAATTCATCGCATAACTGCGGAAGCTGACTCATTGATAACTGCTTCAGATCCGACGGGTTGTTAATGCTGCTGAGAAGTTGACCGGGTTTTATTTCCATAAATTTCCTCGAATGATGCGGTAAAGTTAAATAACTTACGGCCAAAGGCTGTAAAATGAGTCATAATAACAATGAAATCCTTTAAATGTTGCGTTTCGGATTTAATATTCAGTTGTTGCAGGTAACCATTTACCTGATTAATTTGCCCTTTGTAAATTTAGTGCGCCAATCCCCTGGCCTAAAAAGTAGATTTGTAAGGCATGATGCAAATAAGATTAAGTAAAATATCGGCTTATTGGTGGTGCCAGGTTACGGGATGGAGTGGTAATGCATTGATGAATTTTTTCTTTGCATGGACCTTTAACCGGCAAATTACCACTCCCTTCATTATACGGTCTGTTCTGATTGTATTGCTGGGTTTACTGGTAACGCATTTTATGCGTTGGAATCTGCTGCGGTTTAACGTGTTGCAAAAAACATTTGATAAGCAGATTTTCTATTTCTTCGGCATTACAGTTGGATTCTCTGTGTTGTATTCTCTGGTATCTCTTTCACTGTTTAATGTATTGGGTTTGTTTACTCCTGAGCAGAAAGTATACAGCTTTTCACGTTTATTAATTGGTTCCAGTATCAATGCATTTGTAACCTTACTTGTGTGGAACCTGATTTATTTTATTTATCACTATGTTGAACGGGTGCGTAAACAACAGCTGGATGCTTTGCAAATGCAGAGTCTGTTAAAAGAACTGGAATTAAAAACTATCAAAGCCCATATCAATCCGCATTTTATTTTTAATTCATTAAACGGTATACGGGCATTGGTTGATGAAAACCCGGCACGTGCCAGAACAGCCATTACTGAGTTAAGCAATATTTTACGCAGCAGTATGCAGGCCGAAAAATTAGAAACCGTTCCGTTTGAAAAAGAACTGGCCATTGTAAAAGATTATCTGGCGCTGGAACAAATGCGTTTTGAAGAACGGTTGAAAGTGAATTTTGATATTGATGAAGATACACTGGATCAGCCGGTGCCGCCCATGATGCTGCAAACACTGGTAGAAAACGCCATTAAACACGGCATCAGTAAAAATGTAAGTGGTGGTGAAATAAAAATCAGTTCAAAATTTGTACGGCAGCATCATGAACTGGTGATACGTAACACCGGACACCTGAATGGTAATTACAATCCCGACGGGTTTGGTATTTCCAGTACCCAAAGCCGGTTAAAACTGATGTTTGGTGATGAAGCTGATTTTTCTATTGCTGATGTAAATGGCAATGAAGTAGAAGCTAAAGTAACCATGCCGCTGGAGGTATAATATTCTTTTTTATAAACAGACAACCTTAAAACTGAGATATGAACAAAAAAGCAATCATTATTGATGATGAACGGTTAGCCCGGAATGAATTGAAAAAACTGCTCACAGAGTTTCCGGAAATTGAGGTGATTGATGAAGCATCGAATGCTGATGAAGGGCTTCAAAAAATTGAAGCACTCAACCCCGATCTTATTTTTTTAGATATTCAGATGCCCGGTAAAACAGGGTTTGATTTATTGAGTGAACTGGATCGTACACCCGAAGTTATTTTTACAACAGCATATGATGAATATGCTCTGCGTGCTTTTGAAGTGAATGCACTGGATTATTTATTAAAACCCATTGAGCCAAAGCGTTTGGCCGATGCAATTCATAAACTGGAGGAAGATGAAAAAGAACTGATTGACGGTGAACCCATTTCTGTAAACCGCAGCATGCTGAGTGAAAACGATCAGGTTTTTGTAAAAGATGGTGAACGTTGCTGGTTTGTAAAGCTCAGCGATATTCGCCTGTTTGAAAGTGTGGGTAACTATGCCAAGGTTTATTTTGGCCCCAATAAACCACTCATCTTAAAATCATTGAACGCATTAGAAGAACGCCTGGATGAAAAAACCTTCTTCCGTGCCAACCGTAAACATATTGTAAACCTCCGCATGATTGAAAAAGTAGAACCTTATTTTAACGGTGGTTTATTGTTAGAGATTCATGGCGGCGATAAAATTGAAGTGAGCCGCCGGCAGGCAGTGAAGTTTAAGGAGATGATGAGTTTGTAGAAGAATTGGCAATCTTAAGATTGAATCTTTT
>JALHRP010000005.1:0-94002 GCA_022841365.1 Chitinophagaceae bacterium
GGAGCTTTAGTTTCGTTATTTTTTCTACACTGAATATTTCATGCACCATACAGGCACCATTCCAAAGCAGCATGTTTCTGCCGGTTACTTTGTTAATGTAGGCTCCCAGGTTTTTATCGGGCGCAAAAATAATGGGTTGCTCTGCAGGTAAACTTTCAACTATTTTTTGTGCATTACTGCTGGTGCAAATAATATCACTGAGCGCTTTTATACCTGCACTGCAGTTGATGTATGAAATCACCAGATGATCCGGGTGTTTCTGTTTAAACGCTTCAAATAAAGGTGGTGGACAACTGTCGCTCAAAGAACAACCTGCTTTAAAATCAGGTATCACCACTTTTTTTGATGGGTTTAATATTTTTGCCGTTTCAGCCATGAAGTGTACGCCTGCAAACACAATCATATCCGCATCCGTTTGTTCTGCTTTTTGTGCAAGCCCTAAACTGTCGCCAATGTAATCGGCCACATCCTGTATATCCGGTTCCTGGTAGTAATGCGCCAGAATAATGGCATTTTTTTCTTTTTTCAACCGTTCAATTTCTGCAAACAGATCCAGCTCAGGATTGAGTTCAACATCTAAAAAACCATTTTTTTCTACACTTGCCTGTTTATCGGTGAGTATCATTGTGTGCATCTTTACGTTTTAAAATCAAGTGCAAATTACTTTAATTTTTGAAAGCAGTTTTTCATTAATAACTCATAATAGATACTTATTTATTTAAGAAACTATTATTACTATGCGTGTGAATTAGTGGATATCTCTTATTTATATTTTGTTCTAAAAATTGAAAAGCTCAGTTATTAACAGTAATTCCCAATTCATCCACAAGAGTATAATCCCTGCAGTTCTTCGTTTCTCCTGCTTATACACAATAGTGGATTATAAATTGATTGTATAATTATCAACCCAATCACCTCTTTTTTTACTGTGAATGAACCGAGGAAAATCCTGCAGTTATGAACGGTATTTTTTAACCCGGCTTTCATGAACCCATCTCTTCACTAACCATCCCCTTTTTTATTCGCTCCAAAAGAGGGGATATCCACCGGAAATTTCCCTTATTCACATACCGGATGTGAATAGTTTCTGCTGCGTTTTTTTTACAGGTTGCTCATTTTTTCTGTAACCTTTATCCTGTGCAGTTTTTGGACGTTTTCCACAATTTGTTCAAACCTCTTTTTCCCCCTATTTTTGCCGCTCACTTTTATAACGTATAATCTACTATTATGTCCATTATTCAGCAGATCCGTGAAAAGTATGCAGCTGTGAGTATTGCTGTGATTGCTTTAAGCCTGGTGGGGTTTATTTTAACCGACTATTTTTCAAGCCGCAACACTTCGAGTGGCTCTCAGCCAACAACCATTGGTGAAGTTAACGGGAAAGAAATTGATTTTAATGCCTTTCAAACACTGGTTGCTGAAACCGAAAGCGGTTACAGACAGCAGGGTATGGATATTAATGAAGATATGCGTCAGCAGCTGATTGATATGCTGTGGAATACCGAAGTGGACGAAGTCATCTTAACCGGCGAATATGAAAAACTGGGTATCCAGTTTACTTCTGCCGATTTAAATGAAGCGTTATATGGCAGCAACCCTCCTCCGGTGCTGGCACAGCAGTTTAAAAACGAACAAACCGGTGCGTATGATGCAAATGCTGCACGCCAGTTTATCAACTCCATGCGCAAGAAAAAAGTAACCGATCCGCAAAGGCAGTATGTTGAGCGTAATATTATTGACTACTTAATTAAAAATGGTTTGCGTGTAAAATATGCAGCCATGCTTGCAGGCAGTGTATATTATCCAAAATGGCTGAGCGATAAAGACATCACCGATCAAAGCAGTATTGCATCTATCAGCTATGTGGCTATTCCTTATGCAGGTATCAGCGACAGCACCATTAAAGTTTCTGACGATGAGATTAATGCCTATGTACGCAAACATAAAAGCGAGTTTAAGCAGGAAGAAAGCCGCAGCATCTCTTATATCTTGTTTGATGCATCACCTACTGCTGCAGACAGTGCTTATGCCTACCAGGAAGTAAGTAAACTAAAACAGGCTTTTTTAGCTTCATCGGATGCTGCACAATTTATTAACGCCAATAATTCAAGTCTGCCTTTCTTTGATGGCTATGTGTTAAAATCAACCATGCAGGTACCGAATGCAGATTCTATCCGCAGTTTGCCAGTTGGCGCTACATATGGTCCTTATCTGGATGCAGGAAATATTGTGATTGCCAAAATGCTGGGCAAAAGAGAATTGCCCGATTCAGTAAAATGCCGCCACGTCTTAATAGCAACAAATGATCAGCAAAGCGGTCAGGTGATTATGAGCGACAGCGCTGCAACTAAATTAATTGACAGTATTAAAAATGCAATTAACGGCGGAGCTAACTGGGGTGAGATGGTGAAAAAATACAACCCTCCAACCGATGGCAGCCGTGAGAACAACGGAGAAATGACCTTTACTTCTGTGCAGATCCAATCGCCCAATTTTGCAAAAGAGTTTGCACAGTTTATTTTATTCGATGGCAAGAAAGGTGAGCGCAAGGTGGTAAAAACAAGTTTCGGTTATCACTACATTGAAATTCTTGACCAGAAGAAGGTAGAGCCTGCTTACAAGATTGCCTACTTTGCAAGACCAATAGAGCCAAGTGATGAAACAGTAACTGCTGCAAGCACTGCTGCCGCACAGTTTGCTGCAGAAAGCCGCAATGCAAAACAGTTTGAAACAGCAGCCCGTACTAAAAAATTATCTCCACGCATTGCCGATGTAAAGCCCAACGATTATACCATTACAGGAATTGGCAGTGCACGTTCACTGGTGAAATGGATTTATGAAAACAAAACAGGCAATGTATCTGAACCAACCAATCTGGGCGATAAATTTATTGTTGCATTAATTGCAGAAGAAAGAGAAGAAG
Organism: Chitinophagaceae bacterium; assembly: GCA_022841365.1. Lineage (GTDB taxonomy): Bacteria > Bacteroidota > Bacteroidia > Chitinophagales > Chitinophagaceae > Lacibacter. Next base: position 2,924 of record JALHRP010000005.1, read on the forward strand.
GTTTACCCGATGCCAAAAGCATTCGTCCGGTAGTAGAGAATACCATCCGCAACCAGAAAAAAGCAGCGGAAATTATTTCGAAGATTGGAAACAACAGAGATCTGAATGCTATTGCAGGTTCATTTAAAACAAATGTTCTTCGTGCAGACAGTATTTCTTTCCTTGCTCCTTTTGTTCCGGGTGTTGGAGCAGAATCGAAGTTAATTGGTGCCGCATTTAACCCTGCAGTAAAAGGAAAAGTGAGTGATCCTATTCCGGGTAACACTGCTGTGTTTGTAATTAAAACAGAAAGCACCGGTTTAAAACCTGCTGCTGATATGGATTACAACATGCGTCGTATGCAGATGGAGATGGAAATGAAACAATCTGCAGGTAACAGTTCTGTACAGGCGTTGCGTAAAGCAGCGACTATTAAAGACAGAAGAATAAAGTTTTATTAACAGACCTTCTTATTAATAAGAAATGGGCATAGCGGAAGTTATGCCCATTTTTATTCACAGTAGTTTTACGAGTGGCCGAATGAAAAACTACGGTGCTATTGCATAGTAAAAATGGATATAGCATATTTGGAGTAAATTTACTATCTCAATAAAAAAGCTATGAGTGAAGTGATAGTAAATAAAGTGGCGGAAAGCTCGCTGTTAACCATTGATCTGGAAACGTATTATCCCAAAGAAGAACCGCTGTTATTTGATTTAAAGGAGTTTCTTTTTATGGGTTTAATTGTAAAAGAAAAAGAATTCAGAAACAGTTTACAGGAAGTGGATATTGAGCCATACCGTAACAAAACAGTTCTTGTAACCTGCAGTGCAGATGCTATTATTCCCATGTGGGCTTATATGCTGGTAGCAACAAAGTTGCAGCCTGTAACCGCTGAACTGTTTTTGGGCACAAAGGAAGAATGGAAAAAGAAAAAACTGATGGATGCTGTTGCAGCTGCAGATCTGTCGGCCTGTAAAGACCAACGGGTAGTGATCAAAGGATGTGGAGACGAGCCTTTACCTGAAGCAGCTTATCTTGAAATCACCAGCCGTTTAAGACCCCTTGCCAAAAGTATCATGTATGGGGAGCCCTGCAGTACGGTACCCATTTATAAACAACCAAAACCAACTGTTTAAACCACGGTGCAATTCAACGATTATCGAAACTACCATCCTTACCGGCTGACTCCGAGACAACGAAAATTTTTAAAACAATGGGAAAAGCGAAGAGAAATTCCCAGGTGGAAATATATATTGTTTCATGGTGTGTTAAGGGAAGGTCTTGTAAGCATGCTCATCATCAAGCTGCTGCAGTTTGCATTTGATCCAACAGCATTCGGCGGATTTTATTTTAATGCTATGGGCATTATTTTCTTTGTATTGGAAATCTGTTTCTGGTTTGGCGGCGGCGGTATTATTGGCTGGTTTAAACACCGCAGCTTTGAAACCGAATATGAAATGCTTAAAAGCATGGAGCATTTTTAAGTTTACTCTTTTACTTCCACCACCATTTCAATCTCTACAGCAATATTGTTTGGTAACGCCACCATCCCCATTGCAGCTCTTGCATGTTTTCCTTTTTCTCCAAATACAGCTACCATTAAATCGCTGCAGCCGTTAATCACTTTAGGCTGCTCTGTAAAATCGGGTAAGCAATTTACATAACCATTCAGTTTTACAATACGTACCACTTTACTTAAATCGCCACCCAATGCATCTTTGAGTGTAGCGAGTAAACTTAATCCGGTAACCCTTGCAGCATCATACCCCTGCTCAAGTGTTAAGTCTTTCCCCACTTTGCCTGTAATATTGGTTCCATCTGCTTTTGTTGGACCATGACCCGAAAGAAAAATTAAATTTCCCGAACGCACATATTTTACATAGTTAGCAATGGGTTTGGTTGCCGGAGGTAACTGTAAACCTAATGATTTTATTTTTTCATCGGGTGTTTGTGCCTGTGTGTTCATAATACAGAAGATGAAGAAAGAAGCGAATAAGATTTTCATTTGAAGAGAAGTTTAAAAATTAAAACCAGCCACGTTTTCTGAATATATAGAGCATTATCATTGGAATCAGAATCATCATGCCGCAGGTAAGATAAAAACCCCATTTATGATGAGCATAGGGAATGATGTCGAAGTTCATCCCAAACATACCGCCAATAACAGTTGCAGGTGCAAGTAAGCAGGTAACAATGGCCATCACCTTCATTACTTCATTCATCTTCAGGTTTACATTGCTGATGTACAGATCATGTAAGTTCATCATCATATCACGGTAGTTCTCTGCAAGATCATTGGCCTGTACAATATGATCGTACACATCTTTAAAATATTTTTCTGTCTTTTCTTCCAGCAAAGGACTTTCACTTCTTAAAATACCATTGATCATATCTCTTACCGGAGTTATGTTTCGTTTTAACACAATCATTTCTTTGCGCAGCTGGTTTATTTTTGCAAGCGATCGTTTATTGGCGTTGCGAACAATATCTTCTTCCAGCAGTTCAATCCGGTCGCTCAGTTTTTCCATCACCAGAAAATAATTATCTACAATCAGATCAATCAATGTATAAAACAAATAATCGGTGCTGCTTTGTCTGATCTTGTTGTTACGGAACTGCAGTTTATCTCTGAGCGGATTAAACACATCACGTGAAGCATCTTCCTGAAAACTCAATACAAATTTTTTACCGAGTATAATAGAGATTTGCTCGGCCTCTACAGTAGAGTCCCGCTCGTTGAAATAAAGCATATTCAGCAAACAGAAAATAACATCATCTATATCATCCATTTTTGGCCGCTGACCAATACTTAAAATATCTTCCTGTACCAGTGAATGGATATTGTAGTGATTACAGATTTCCTCAATGTCTTTTCTCCTCAAGCCATCTACATTTATCCAGGTAACACGGGGAGAGTGTTTGTACATAAAACAATCCTGTACTTTTTTCAGCCGCTCTTCGTGTATATTTTCCTGATCGTAATCATATACAAACACATTGATGTGTTCCGGTTCCGCCCTGGCAGGGGTAACGGTTGGGTTTACTTTCAGGATCCTCTTGGTACGCAACATGTTAAAAGGGTTCAGTACCAGGTCTAAATAAGAGGTCCGCTTGCTCATACAGGAAATTTAAAACGAATTTAAACAATCGTTCTTCATCTTGCCAACTGTTATGTAGCTTTAGGATATGATAAAATTACTCACCCCCGCCGCCTGTTTTGTTTTGCTGCTTGGCTGCAATAACGAAGCAACAGAAGAGAAGAAAGCGGCTGAAGAAGCAGCAGCTCCTGTTCAACAGTGGTTTGCAACTGATACAATTATTGCATGGGATTGTAATGCGGATGATAAACAACGAAAACGAATCTTTAATACCAGCGACTCTGTTCCGTTTGCTCAGGCCTTCATTAACGGTATTAATAAAACCTATGGTGAGATTAAAATGAAATTGGATCATATCTCCGCCGATACATTATACGTAACGTTTGAAAAATCCGACTGGCTTACCGACAGAGCAGGGAACGCAGGCGCAGCTCAATATTTATCTTTTGCAACGTTAAATCTGCTTGAAACAAAAGGCATTCATTACGTAACCTATGTGTTTACGGCAGGCGCACACGCAAGACCAGCTACCTGGAACCGAACAGATTTTAATGATTGGAAAACCGACTCTTCTTCTGTACAATAATTATGAAACGACTTATTTGTTTTCTTTTAAGCTTGCTAAGCTTACAGTTTTGTACTGCACAACTTACAGATCGCAAACTCCAGAAAAAAGTAAATGAACTGCTCAAAGGCTTTAACGGAGAAGTGGGTGTGTATATCAAAGATTTGAAATCAGGAAAAACTGTTACCATCAATGCAGACACTGTTTTTCCTACAGCCAGTATAGTGAAGGTTCCTATACTCATTGGCATTATGGATAAGATCAACAAAGCCGAACTCAGCTATCATCAACCATTGATTTATAAAGACTCATTATTGTATGCAGGAGTTGATATTCTCGGATCGTTTAAAAACAACGAGTCGGTTGAGTTATCAAAGGTGTTGATGCTGATGCTGACCACCAGCGATAATACAGCCAGTTTGTGGTTACAACATATTGCAGGAACCGGAACACGTATTAATCAGTTGTTAGACAGTTTGGGCTTCCCTTTAACCAGAGTAAATTCAAGAACACCCGGGCGAGAAGAAAACAGAAACCTGTATGGTTGGGGACAAACAACGCCATTTGAAATGGCTACACTGCTTGAAAAAATATACCGTAAAGAAATATTCAATGAAAAAAGTTGTGTGCAGATGATGCGCATGCTGGGCCGTAATTACTGGGACGAAGAAGGGCTTTCTCAAATACCGCCCACTGTTGAAGTGTTTAGTAAAAACGGAGCAGTGAACGCAAGCCGAAGCGAAGTAATGCTGGTAAACGCACCGCATCATCCCTATGTATTTTGCATCATCACAAAAAATAATAAAGATCAAAGCTGGGGTAGTACAAACGAAGCATGGGTGCTCACCAGAAAATTATCTGCCCTGCTTTGGAATTATTATGAACCCAAAATGAAATTTACTGCTCAATAGTGTTTTGCTCTTTCAATAAATTAAAAAGGCCGGAATTACTCCGGCCTTTTTAATTGCAATTTTTATTGTTTGATGATTTTAAATACTTCATTGCTGTCATCAACCTTTAACAGATACACACCGTTAATAAGATCCTGCATATACAGTTGCAGCACAGCTCCTTTCAGCTTGAATTGTTTTACAACACGGCCCTGTGTATCATAAACAGTAATGATACTGCTGCGGTTACTGTTTAAACCGGTTATGGTTAACAGGTTGCCAACAGGGTTTGGATATATACCACGTTGCTGCTGTACGTTTACAACAGAAGCTTCCTGCATTGGGGGAGCTATCACTCTTGTATTTGCAACAGGTTGCCTGCAGGCTTCATTTACATTGAGCGGAATGGTATAACGTACTCCCTTAAACGTAGCACCTGTGCGGAAGTTTACTTTATCTGCATAACATGCTCCTTCAAGACGGCTGTTATTTTCAAACTCCACTTCTGCATTAGGCGCATAGATAATACCCTGTACTAATGAGTTATTGAACTTACTCAACTGGTTACCGTATGAATAGATTACTACATCAGAAACCTTGCCCTGTCCGTCAATGATCATTTGCAGGTTATTGCGTTGCAATGGCTGAAACTTATCTACATGTATAGTGATGGTTTGTCCGCCAAGCTGGTATTTCACTTTTGCATTGTTGCCCATAAACTTCCAGGTGTCAAAATAATAAACACCGGCTGTTAAAATCAACGTGCTGTTTTCATTGACGATTATGTGTTGATAGGCCCCCGGTTGTAATGTACGGGTGCTGCCTGCCATCAGCTCAACAGAATGTGTTGAGTTGTTAGCCGGCTTCAACAGATTTGGTTTTGGAACAGAAACTACACAACCGGAGTTGTTGCTCATAGCTCCTGTTGTAGTAAGGGAAGATTTGCTGTTTGCTATGATAGGTGTTCCTGTGTTTTGTATGTAATCAACAATTACTCTGCTTTCTCCTAATAAACGTAACCGATCCTTCACATGTAAATCACCAACAATAACCGCAGAGGGTGAGCCCTGAAGCGAAACGTTTTCAAAAATCATATCTGCAAATGAACCTGCATTTCCAAAAGACCTGTTGAACTGTTTATCAAATACAACACCCTTCCATCCGTAAATGGTAAAATCCTCCAGCTTGCTCAGTACATCGGCGCCCAGATCAACAGTTGTTGTAATATCAGCACCTGTTGTTTGCATAGTGCATTGGTTGTAATCGCTGGTAATATTGGTTCCAATGGGGCTGGTAGCAGTTGCTTTAGCAGCAACGGTATAGTTTACCATTTCAAAACAACCGGAAGAAGTAAGGCCCGAAACAGCAGGCATCACTTCAACAATAAATTCAATTTCTTTTGTTTGATTTACAGCAAGCGTATTACCTGCAGCAAGTAAGTTTTTGTTTGAAGCTCCGTTAAAAGAACCGTTGACTATAAAATCATTACTGTTGATGCAAATGACCTTGTATCCCTTTGATGTTGCAAAAGCAGCAGCCAGATCAATAACCGCCTGCACGTTCAGCAGGGTTACATCACCCGTATTACTGAGTTTTGTTTTATACACTACCTGTCGCTTGCCGGCACCTGTGTTTCGCACATCTTCAACTTTTAGATAGCTTACATCAATCACGGGATTTTCAGGATCCAGCACAAAATTGGGAAGTGTGATGCTGTTGGGTAAAGCAAGGTTAAAGCTGTGATCAATAATTCCTTTCTCTCCAACTTTTGATTTAAATACTTCGTCAGTAAGCAATGTTTCATCAATTACTCCCGGCATTTTAATTTCGCCAAATGCAAGTTTAATACTGCGGTAATATTCCTGAGCGCTTTGAGAAGAAAATGTTCCACTGAGACTTGAGCCGCCTGATGCATTTAAAGCGGTTGTTTGTGACTGTGGTACAATAGCATCAATGTATTGCCCGGCAGTAAGCTGTACAAACTGTCCGTTACCACTGTGCGATGCTGTGCCGTTGCTGTTAAATACAGTATAGCTCATTACTGCACCCAGATTAATTTGCAGGTGCACAACCGGATTGTATTGAAAGTTGAAGTTTTGGTCAATGGTAAAAGTTGGGGCAATATCGCCTACATCAATACTGCCTCTGCCGCCGCCAAGACTTTTGCTGGTAGGTACGCCTGCATAATCTAACAGTGAAACCAAATCAAAACTCATCTGACTCAGAAATGATTTAGTACCGCTTACAGTTAGTTGTTTAGCTCCGTTGGCAGATGAATACTGGAGCTCCGTTCCCGTTACATCTTTAAACGTTCCTTCCATTTCAGGAATTGTGGGACCGCCATCCGGCAAATCAGGTGGTGCAATCTTTACTGTATGCTGATCAGGAAATTCAGCAAATGTATAAGCGGTGTTGTTGTTTGCATTGTATGCATCAAGCGTTTGTTGTCCGAGGTTTAACAAAGGCGAAAGCGCACTCCAGTTACAACTTAACAGTGTGGCGTTGGTTGCATTGAGTCCAAACCCCCTTTCACAAAAATTAATTAATGAAGGCAGTGTTGGTAAAGACGGACTTAATAAAAACGATACACTTTCATTAAAGTATTTTTTATCACTGCATATTTCACCTACTAACGGAATACTTACTCCAAAACCCACATAAGCATCTACACCAATGGTAGCGCCGAATTTTAAATTATTAATCACCGGTCCTATTTCCTGGTTTACAAAAGGAGGTTTAACTCTTAGCTTATCGTTAGCAGCCGGTTGTAAAACAGTATACCCTGTGCTGATGCGGATAGTTTCACCGCAGGCAAAACTGTTGGCTTCGGGATACTGAATGGTCACCTGCACCGGATAGTTTACATCTACATTCGCATTACCAACTGAACGTACCTGATAATAACCTCCTACATCTATGGAGCCGTTGATGCTGATATTGGGTGTTACGCCGGAGCAAAAGAACGAAGTGCCTGCATTTAAATCGGTGAGCCAGCCGGGGATAGACACATCTCCGCCAATCAGGTTGAGGATGGTATTAAGACCGGGGTCAAATGATTTTGCAGGGTTGAATGTATTTGTAAACTGAACCCTTGAGTTGCTGCCCGTAACAGGGTTAGGATCAAGCATGACGTTCTGAAAACTGTGCTGAAAAGGCAATGACTTTGTAACGGAAACATTGTTGCCTCTTGTTTGAGCAAAAATTTGAGCAATAAATAAGAGGAGGATGCTGAAAAGCAGCGATTTTTTCTGTACCATTTTTTAGAGTTTTGGTTAAATCGGCTTTCCAATAAAAGAGAAGGAATTACAATACAGTAATAATACTGTTTTTTATGAAGATCAAAAACTTTTGTTGAACTTTTTAAAGAAGCGTGAACGGGTTTAACATGATCAATCAAGCTTTCAGTAAAGATCTTTTTCTTGCAGCTATTTACTCTTTATTTGTTAAATCTTTTGTGCTTTCAACGATTGGTATTTCCTTTGACTGTATATCTGTACATCCACAAAACCTCAGCATCATGAAACAATATTTACCCATTCTCCTTTTTCTTATTTCTGTTTCAATAAGCGCCTGCAGGGGCGGCAGATACAGCACAAGAAGCGAAGAAAAAGATCTGGCCACACTCATCAAACGATTAAATAAAAAAGGGGGTGATGATAAGATCATTGCCGATCTGCAGGAAGTGTATGGCAGTGCGTATCAAAAATCTGCTCTTCGGTTAGAGAACTACCGTTATGATGCTGCTCCGCAAAAATGGGACAAGATCATCCCCGAACTCGAAGGATTGCAACGGATGTATGAAACCATCAGCCAGAGTGCTTATGCTTTACGAATGATCAAGCCAACCAATTATTATCCACGCCTGGTGGCAACAAAAGATTCTGCGGCTGCAGATTATTATCAATACGGCACGGAACAATTGCAGCAGAACCAACGGTTAACAAACAAAGAAGCCTACTATGCTTTTGAACATGCAAACCGTTTTGTACCCAACTACCGTGATTCCAGACAGCGAATGAAAGAAGCATTTGAACGCAGCATTGTTCATGTACTCATCAACGAAGTGCAGTACGATGATTGGGGCAACAGCAACTGGAACTTTAACCAATACAATAACAACGACCGGATGCTGCACAACAATCTGATCCGTGATTTGGGCGGACAAACATCCACCAGCATACCTGCACGTTTTTACGATGCGTTTCAATTAAGACAGCAAAACAGACAACCCGATATTGTTACAGATCTTGTATGGCGCAATCTCCGGTTTGATCAGCCAAGAGATTATACAAGATCGTATAACAGAAGCAAACAAATTGAAACAGGAAGAGATACAGCTAACCGACCCATCTATACAACAGTAACAGCAACTGTTCATGTAACACAGCGTCAGTTGAATGCAGATGCAGAGATGAATGTGATTCTAACGGATGCTGTTGAACGCACACAAATCGGCTGGGATCGCTTACCTGCGGAATACCGTTATACCTATGAATATGCAGATTATACCGGCGACAGAAGAGCACTGGATGCAAACGATCTTACACTCATCAACCGCAGCCGTAATCAGCAATTGCCTTCAAGGCAGGATGCGATGAATGAAATGATGCGAAGGGTTTATCAGGACATTGTGAACAGAGTACGGAGTAAAGTGAATTGGTAATGAGTAAGCAAATAGAACGGTATCGTTGCTCGGAAACAATGAAGGAACGTTTTTTCAAACAGATTTAAGATTGTTTAAAGCGCATCAAACTCTTTTCTTTTGTTATCGAACCATTCTCTCATGGCTTCCGGAGTTTTCATCAGCTCCTGCATCTTGTTCATTGCTTCCAGATGAGGCTGGTCGCCTTGTTGAAACATTTCCATGGCGTGTTTTTTACTTTGGTCGGCAATTGATTCAAATGTGTCTGCATGAAATTCCAGATTACATGCGCCGCCGAGTTGTTTACATGTCATTGTTTTCATTGTTGTAAGTTTTAAGGATGAATATATAGTGAAATACTTCTTTGCCGGGGTGCAGGTTACAGTATCAGCACTGAACCTGTCGCTTTTATTTTACTCCTGCGCCTATCACAAATTCTCCCGGTACAGCATATCCGTTTCCGGTTTTATATTGTTCAACTGAAGCAAGGTATTCTTCACACACTTCCTTTTGCACAGCTTCAGAAAATTTAAAATAAGCTAATGCCACAGGTCCGCCTTCAAATGCAGCTGCACATGCAGCCGCAGCAGTATCATAATGTAAAAAGGCCTTTATTGTTTTGATTTGAATAGTTGAAAAACCTGCTAACTCAATCGTTTTTTCCAGCACTCCGTCATTGCCCAGGTTAAAGAACATTGGGCACACTTCAGATGAAACACGTTTATCAACAATCTCAAAAATTGCGGCCCATCCGCAATGTGCTCTCTTTCCCCAAACAGCGCTCACACTGCGTCCCCCTTTTTTCAACACACGGTACATTTCTTTCAATGCATTCAACGGACCGGGAGCATACATTAAACCAAGTGCACAAATGGCTACATCATAAGTTTCATCCGGTATGTTTAACTCTTCAGCATCCATTCGTTGAAAGGTTATATTGCTGAGATTGTTTTGTGTGGATGTGTGAGTAGCTAACTCAATCATTTTGTCTGACAGATCGGTGCCCAGAACAAAACCCTCATTTCCTGTTTCTGCTGCTGCACGAAAACCTGCTAGACCAGTGCCGCAGGCAATATCAAGAATATGTTCTCCCTGTTGAATGGCAGCAAGTTCAAATAAGCAATCATGTGCTGGTTTCAGTTGCTGTTGCCATGCATGTTCGTAAGCAGATGCGGCTTTATCCCATCCATATCGTTGCACCCGTCTTTGTAAACCCGGTTCCATACATTAATGCGTTTTAGTTGAAATAATATTGATTGTTCGTACACAGGTTTGCGCTCTTGTAAACACATCAAGGTATGGACTGTGTTGATCTCCTTTATCGAGCATCTGCATAATTTTTTCTTCCGGCTCATCGCTTTCGATGTTGATTTTATACCGCACTTCAAGATAACCCGGATAAACATGTTGATCTGCTGTGCCCAGCAATGCACCATCATCATAATCGGCTTCTACTTCAACTTCAAGCGATTGAACGTTGATATTTAATTCTGCAGCCTTCATCATATATCCAATGGCCAAACAGGAACCAAGAGCCGCTCTTCCATATACACCGGGTGTTGGTGCGGTATTGTTCCCGCCAATTCCTTCGGGCATATCAACCATAAACTTCCAGTTGCCTTCGGTGATCTCGCAGCTAAGTCCGTTTACGATACGTGCTTTTGATAAGCCCGTACCTCTGCCCATAGATGGTTTAAGTGTAAAAGCTTTTTTGCAGCGTTCAAGTGCGGTTTTAATTTTTTCTGATGCTGACATGGCGAAGTGTTTAATTGAAGCATACAAATGATCAGGCAATCGTTCTCTCTTAAAGATACTTCAATTGCAGAACATGATAACCGGGAAGTAGATGGTTAATCCTGTTCCTCTTCGCCCTTAAAACTATAGATGGCAATAGCGCCGCCATTACCATACATGAGGTTTCCGCCAAAAGGTCCTTTAATGATTTTGATAAGAGCAATGTCTGCAGGATTGATCATGTTCAGAAACGAAAACTGAACAGGTATTTCATCAAAATAAACCGTAGCCCTTTGATTACGGATAAAAGGAATGGCAACCCCTGTTGCTGAAGTATATACATCGAGCCCGGCAATACGACCCTGCAGCCAGTACAGGATATTACTGTAACCTTGAACCGTGTTGATGTTATCTGTTAAATCAAAAATTGTTCCGTGAGCTGTTTTAAACAGACTGCTGCAATACGCTTCATTGAGGCGTTCTTCCTTTGTAATTTGTTTTTTGATGCTGTATTGTGCTTTTGCAAGAGAGGCTGCGACTACAAACAGCAGGAATATGATCTGCTTTTTCATAACACACAATTTTGCTTTCCATAAGTTACGAAATACTGCTGTTAGCAGAGCGTTAAAGAAATTGATTGCAGACTGTTTTAAAGAAGAAATGACAGGAGCCTTACATAAAAGCCTCCAATAAAAGAACAGAACACGTCACAGGATTATCCGATAGTTTGCCGTACTAAGCTTGTTTTCTTAAGCAAGGAATTTTATTTTAAACGCAGCCCCATTTCGTATTGTTTAATAAAGATGTGCATCCCCAGATCCGTTAAAAAGCTTGTTGTGTTTGTAGAAGCGCTGTCAATATTTGTTACAGAAAATTCATTGCCATACTTGGAGGACAGATGGAATATTAATTGTCGCCCGATTCCTTTGTTTCTGTAAGCTCTGTCAACAGCAAGCTGAAGTATCCGTTTCGTATCAGGATTAAAAATGATGTAGCCCAGTAATTCTTCACCCGCATAGATTCCTGAAGCAAAAAGATAATCTTTTAGTTTTTCAACAGCTGTAATTGAATTTTGCCACGAAGGTTGTATGTCCCAAAAGGACTGAAGTTGTTGCCAGTTATATGTTTTCAAGTCCCGGATTTCATAGTCATGTGTTGTACTATTACCATTTACTAAACCCTTGAAACAGTTTAATTCCCTGATAAGTTGAAAACCTGTGTTTCTGTATGTTTTAATTGCAGCATCATTTGTGGTAATCACTTCAAGTACAACGTTGTTCATCTCATGTTTCTTGAAAACAGTCAAAGCGTAGTCGTACAACTTTGCGGTTATTTTATTTCCTCTTTTGGCCGGGATTACACCCGTTCCTGCATTATAAACTGTTTTCTGGTTGTTAAGAATGCCATACCCGTGAAGAATGAACCCAATCAACTCATCCTCCTCGAACGCACCCACGGATAACTCTAACACGATACTTTCACTTATCATTTTAGTTTCTAATTGTTCTTTAGTGAGACTAAATGGAATGATATAGTCAGAAAATGACAGATTGAAAACCGCTGCAATTTTTTCAATTGAGCAGGATTCTAAAGTTTGTATTGAGGTCATAGATCCAATGTAGAGGTTTAAAGATACGCAGCTTAAAAAATGAATAGCGTATACGGCAGGTTAAAAGATACAACGATGGCGTTTTTTTAGGTAGTTTAACAAAGGCGGAACAATGTTATAAAAGTGAATTAAGTCATTTTCCTAAAGTAAAACCAAATTACCATTGTCACAATGGTTGGTATAATTAGAGAAGTACAACTCCACATAACGTTAAACTTGAGCAAAATGAGTTGAGTCGAAATGATAAGTAGAGAGTATGAAACAACGGCCCATTTTTTCATTAACCATATTCCGGCCAGACTAACCCAAATCAACAATGACGAAAGCAGTAAGAAATTTTTATACCATTGTCCAACCATGTATGCATGTTCGGTTGTCCAAAGTAAAAGGACAGGAATTGTAGCAAAAAAACCTAAAATACAAGCAGTATAAATAAGTGAAGGTGTAGTAGCCCGACTTTTTTTAGTCTCTTTATCTACTCTCATGCTTTTATTATCTTTATTTATCTTCTGGTTCTTGCACGAACTGACAAGAAAAATACCAACATAGGCGGAATAAACCTCATTTTGTATGAAGGCCTTTTATTTATTAGTCTTAACGTAAAGCACAATGTAATTAATTGTATACCCCGTTATAATTAAGAACATTATGATGCGAAGAAACTTTGTAATATTTTCTTCTGTGCTATAAACTGAATAAGCAAATAAGGAGATTAAAATGAAACCAATAACCGACTTCAATAAGTACGTTCTTTTTTTTGAAACAGGAAACAAACTCATAGCTCTTTACAATTTTATTTATCGGTTGAAGTCCTCGCTAACTGAAAGTACATTATGGTAAATTTAGTATAAGAATTCGATGTTTTTAATATTGTTCTGATGACAGGCATAACAAGGCAGCACTATTTTTCTGCGCCTCATTCTTACGCTATATGGGTCAGCATCAATACAGCTTCACACCTAAAGTAAAACTAATAGATGTAAAGTTTTGTTTTGCTCTCACTTCCCGTTTCAACACATTGATGTAAGAAATTTTGGCGCTTAACTTTTGATTATTCGAAAAATAAAAGCCCACTGATGGTTTCAGTCCTAAAAGCGTTTGTGTGCCAACAAAACTTGGACCGGCAACAAACGAAAAGTAAACATTGCGTATGGGATGTACTGATACTCCTGCAAAAATATTTACCATGCCGCCCACCGTTTCTATAGCAGTCCCGTCAGCATTTGCTCTATACACTTTATCATCCACGAGATATGCATCGGCAGTTAATTCAACAGTTGGTCTTACGATGGATGCCTGCCGAAAGAACATTTGCAAACCCAGCCCCATTCCCGAAGGGTTGTTGCCTTTTGTTACATCAGAAAGAGTATGGTTGTATTGTCCCTGCAGGTAAAGCGACTTTTTGCGTTCTTTCTGTGCAAGTGCCTGAGTGAAGATGATGCACAAAAAAAATGTAGTTATAAGTTTTTGCATGGTTAGTTTTTTTAGTCATCGGTTGCTGTCAGCACCAATCAAATGTACTTGATTGTAAAAATAATATATGAAACCGATGCAAACAATAAGGCTTCTGATTGCAAGGCACAAGAAGCCAGCGCTATTTTTCCTGCGCCTCATTCTTGCGCTATATGGGATTTTTTTTCGGTTGGTCAAAAGACACAACCTCGGCGTGCTTTTTTATGAACACCAACCAAGGCGAAGCGGGGCAATTGTTTTACGTCGCCCCTGGCGACGAATACTGAACTGTGGTATTAAAGATAAAATTTTATTCAAAAGCCTAATAGATAAATGTCAGCCGGTACAGAAGCTAAATAGAATTACAGGTGATGACCGACGCTTTGCGTCGCCCCCTGCTGCCGCAAAACTGCCTGTTGTGTGTTCGTGCTTCTTGTCAAAAGAGTAACTCAACTAATTCCTCGTCATATTTAAAATTTGTTACCGTCCAACCACTGGATGCCTTATATAGTGTAAAGTCAAACTTTAAATAGTATTTGTCAAACTTGAGAATGTAAAAACGCTTAGCAATAAAATCTTTAATTTTTCTTTCTGTGATAAACTCGTAAGAAAGCATTTTTCCGTACGCTGGAAAGTAATTGTCCATTTGGTTGTCAATTGTCACTTGTAAGGTGTCAATTGAAGATGGAGTCATAACTGTATTTTGTTTGAGAAGCTGCAAAGCCTCATGTGTCTTGCCTTCAGAAAATAATTTCATAAAGGTGTCGCAAACTTTGTCAAGACGTTGTTTGTCTTTATCGACGGTTTGATTTTTTTGTCCGCAAGAAGTAAGAGTGAGTAAAAGAAAAGCAACAGTCAAAAAATTTGTCATAAGTGTCGATTTGATTAAGTCGTTGTTGAATTCAAGGATAGTGTCGCCATTGCATGACACACAACGAACAGGTATTGCCGAAGTGCAGGAAATAGAATTCCGTCCGCCCGGCTAACTGCTGCTGAATAAAGATAAAAAAGTTGATGATAAGAACTACAGCTAAATTACTAACGTCAAGCTGGATATGAAGCTAAATTGAAAAACAGAAGTTGAAACACGGCTTCCGTCAGCCTGCATTTTGGCAATACCCATGTTGTACGTTCGCCCTTCTTCGTGGTCATCTACAATGTGGGGCTGTGTCGCACCTTAGAGTGTTGCCTGTGCGTTGGCACAAGGCAGGCTCTTTTGCAAGGTTAGCTTTTGTGTGTCGGCTTTGTGTGCCTTGCAAATGTGCCTGACTTGGTGTGTCGGCTATTTAGAAGCTAAATGCTCTAATAAATGTTTTTTAATATTGTCTGACTGATAATAACTAAATTTTGGAGGCAATGCGTTACCAATAAGCAAAGCCAGATTTGCTTTTGGTATATCACTTGGAAATTTATAGTCAGAAGGGAATGATTGCAGCATTGATGCTTCTCTTGCTGAAATGTTACGATTTTGTTCTGGATGCAGAAACCGTCCTTTAGATGGGTTTAGACAACCACCAGTTATAGTTGTTGAATAATCATCCCAGCGTAACCTGCCATATACATCATTAAAGCCAATGTTTTCACTTTCATGGCATTTAAGTAAATATTGTTTTGGTAAATCTTTCCTGCTGCCACCGTTTTTTGGAGTTAACTCTATTCTCTTTTGCACAGAAGGAATATGCGTAGGAAATATTTTATGAATTGGGTCGGAGGAATTTTCAGGTAATGGTAAATGTTCTATGGTTTGCCTTACGGTTTTCTTTTCATTCAATGGTTCTGCAACTTTTATTGTGCCTAACCTTGAACCAACCAATACCAATCTTCTTCTGCTTTGAGGAACACCATAGTCTTTAACATTTACCACTTTAAAATCAACTTCATATTTTAATTCGTATTTCAAAATCCTTACCGCTTTTTTAAATAAGTCATATTCAACAAGTCCTGGCACATTCTCCATCATTATTGTGTAAGGTTTAAGAGCTTTTACTAACCTCACATATTCCATTATCAAATTATTTCTGTCATCATCAACAGGTGTAACTCTATTAAGCCTTCTTATAGATGAAAATCCCTGACATGGGGGGCAACCGGCTAAAAGATGAATTGTCTTGCCTTTTAATTTCCTTTTGATTTCAGCAATAGAAACTTTACGAATATCTTTTGTAATAACAGAAGTTTGGGTGTGATTTAACCGATATGCCTTTGATGCAATTTCATCAATCTCAAATGCTACTTTTGTTTTAAAGTTGGCTTGGTGCATACCTTCTGTTAACCCACCGCAGCCACTGAAAATATCTATAGATATTAGTTCCATATTAAACAACTAATTTTTTAGGAATATAGCCTACACATTCAAATAATGCTTGAATTTGAGGAAACTGAGAAGGAACATCTCTTGCTGTATATCTTCCAGAATCCAAATTAAAGTGAACTTCAATTTCGCCTGTTTCTTTTTTCAGAAACCATAATTCCCCACCAATAATTGCGTCTCCACCACCTGTCATATTGGGATGTGAAGCATGCCCTCTTTTGCAGTCAACAACAGTAGCTTCACGAATCATACGAATTTGATTATCCTTCAAAACCCACAAATACATATTTCTTACGGGAATATTGCTATAATCATGTTTTTGAGAACTGTCTTTTTCATTTTTAATATCCTCCATATTTGTGGCATAAAAACAATTATCCGGGTATTTGTTATCGGATGCGTCATAGTATTCTAAAAGTAATCCTTCACCTTGCAGAACTGCTTTTAATGGAGGATGTGGCTCACCAGCGGTTACATAAATTTTAAGGCAATCATCTTTCATCATTAACAAATGTTTTTGAAGTTCCTTTTTCCATCGTTGTTTCAAGTATTGCTAAATCATAATTTTTTAAAGCATAAATCGGAGTCAGCGGCTTTTCTACTAATTTATCTTCGTAAAATTTATGAAGTTCAGAACCTGTTTCAGAATAAATTCTTGTGTTTGTAGTATTGATAAAAAATTTCAGTCCTGATTGCTCAAACAGTTTCTCGATTTTGCTTTCGGAGATTACCATTTCATTTTCTTTAATAAAATTCATCATATAATCCTGCCCCAAAATTGATTCAAGCATCCATATTCTATTTGGGTTTGGAAGAAAAATTGACGGGGAAAAATTGATAGTTTCTCCATTAAATTCAAACTCAATTACTAGTTGCATGTATTGAGATACCACTTCTTCGATTAAATTATCTTCAGCGTTTTTTTCAATTTCATCTTTATTTTTTTGATAAACCCTCAATCCTCTTTCCGGATGGCTATCTCTTCTTCCTTTAATTCTTTCTTCAATGTTTTCAATCAAATCATTTCCTGAAAGGATATAGATTTTTGCATCAGTAATTTCTAACAATGTGTCAATATAATTTTCAGCATCTCCGCCAGCACCTAAATCCCAATCCAACTGAATTAGGCTTGGGCGATACGTTTGCTCTCTTATATCTCTTATTAGAAACGAAGGATTTGTGTAACCAGAGTAATGAATGTTTTCAAATCTCTTGGTTTTTTTTAATGAGCTATCTAAGAAGCGTTTTACAGCTGGGTCATTCCATTCATTAGAACCAAGAAAATGTCTAATATTTTCTTCTCCGAATCTTCGTGTATCATCTTCAATACCCGAATCTATCGGAAGAATTAAATCATCTGCGTAACATACATTGTAACTCATTTTGCTTCTTCTTTTCGTGATGGAACTTTTTCAAAATCAATTGTTAACTGTGCTCCGGTGACAAAATCTTTTAATCTTTCACGGTTGTGTGTTTCATAAATGTCTCCTTTCATTGCTTTCATATAATACTTGCATATGTATAAACCTAAACCGCTAGGGTCTTCAGTTTTCATAGAATAGCCGGGTTCAAATAAATTGTCTTTTATTGCTTCTGATATCCCGTCACCGTTGTCTGCAAAAATTAAGGTTCTTTCTTTTTTATCTAATTTAATTTTAATTTTTCTTGGCATATTGTGGCTAAATGGAAGCCAAAAAACACTGTTATCAAAAAGGTTTGTCAATACCTGATTCATCGTACCATATCTTCCATAAACAACAAAATCTTCCTCTGGATTAAATTCAAATTCTATATTCTGCTCTTCTAGCTTTCTTTTAAAAACTTCTGCAGCAAATCTTATTGATTTAGAAATAGGAAATTCAACAGCTTTTTCGTTTCTAATTGCACGCAAAGGACTTAACCTTTTTAATTCAGATTGCAATGATGCTGAAGCATTCTTTAAGTCTTCTAATTTTACTTTATCAATTACATCTTTCTTCAATAGCTCTGAAATTCCAGAATAAAAATTTGCTGTTATTTTTGCAATTTCATGAACTGAAACAGCAACCGAAATTCCATAGGCGGCTTTCTCTTTTAATAAATCTTGAATCTCTTCCATTAGCTCCAAACTTGCTTTAAGGTTCTTCAATGAATTATCAAGATTTATCAGTCTATCTTTTCGTTTGCTTACATTCTCTACAACTAAGTGAAATAAGGAATGAGGGTCTTGCTCAATTGGATAATTATCGCCAATATTTTTTAATAATTGTCTTTGTTGCTTTACTGCGTCATTTAGCTTGACAGGGTCTCTTGTTACCCCCTTTGTTAAATCAGTGTACTTATCTCTAAATTTTATGTATTCTATTTCAACTAATTTGATAGCGTTTTTAACGAGTTCAATAAAATCGAGGGATTGCCTATTGCCGACTAAGCCTTCCCGGCTGGTTTTATCAATTAAAAATTCATTATCTAGTTGGTCTATTTCGATGTTAGCAACCATATACCTATAGTTTAGCCTATAAGCTTGCTTAGATTGTTTTTTTCCTAGTCCATAAACATCCATTTTACTTGCATATTTTGCAGGTAAAATCAAGGTGTTATCTCTGTAAAGAGAAATTCCACCATGCTCATCCAGATAATCAAATAAGTCATTATATCCTGGATTCTCAATCCATTCTTTATCTCTATACCAAATATCAAAGTGAAAATAGAATACTCCGCATTTCGGACTTCCATTTTTAAGCCAGTATGGATTGCCAAGTTTTAAATCATAATTTTCATATTTTATTTCATCAGGGGGTAGCGGAATATTTTTAGGCGGTTTAAATTCTATTACAGCCTCTTCAATAATCCCTTTTTCATTTACTAACCCATAGTAAGAAAATATTGGTGTGTATTCTTTGTAAATAGGCTCTTTTTGCAGTTTCCCGACTTGCGGACATGAAAAATTGACTATAAATGGAGGTCTGATTTTATCAGGGTTGGGATTGGGAGAGTTAAGTTGATTTATTGAATCATTAATTTCCCTGATAACATCTTCATTCCAAACAAAATTTTCCCTTCCTCCATATATGATAAGGCGTGTTCCTGAATTACTCTTACCATAATCCCTGCTTAAAGCTTGTCGGGTTAGTGAAACACTCACCGAACTTAAATCAATTAAAGTATTTTGGTCGTTAGGATTAAAATCATCCCAGTTTATTTTTAAAGCAAGTTCATAATCAGTATCTGCTGTTTTTGTAGTAATAATTAGATTTCTGCCCAAACGGTTGGTTGCAAATCTTCCAACACCCTTTTCTCCAATTGGTATTCTTCCTTTATACTCATTTTTGAGTTGAGAAATTATCGCTTCATAGTAGCTAAGTTTACCTTCCTCAAATGCTCTTGCTTTTTCCTTTTTTATTTTCTCCTTGATATTCGTTTTTAACGAAGTAGCTGGTCGCAACCAGCCATCTTCAATAATTTCTCTCGTCATTCCCATCCCATCATCTTCTACTATAATAACAGGACCATCATACTGATTGAATTCATAATTTGATTCATCTACGGATGGTAGAGATTTTATTTTTTCAATTTTTACATTGCAATATGTTGCCCCAGCATCTAAACTATTTTTAATTAACTCTAAAATACCTACTTGCTCTGACTCAATTAGTTGCTCACCCAAAACTTGGATAAGGTGAGCATCTGCTTTGAAAGTCAATAAAATCCCTCCATCTAGGCAAATTTCATCAAGAACCTGAGGCGTAATTTTTCTTACTGCATTCTGTGCGTTGTAACTTGCTCCAAATTCCCGCTGGTTTCCTTTTTCATCTCTGAATGGAACAGGCTTTGAAAATGCTTTGTATTGACTTATTTCAGCAAAATAGAAACCTTCATTTGTTTTGTCCTCAAATACACGGCTGATTTTTCCTGAACCAAAATATTCGCCTTTACCATTTGACGGCGGCTCATAATAAACAAACTCTATATTCTCTGATTCTGATAGTTGCTTAAAATATTTTTTTGGAAAATGATAGTACTTCCCCGTAAAATTATTATAAGTAGAATCCTGATTTCGATTTTGAATAAGTGCAAAACAATTTCTTTCTTCCATCAGTTAATAGTTTTTTTAGTTGATGAAAGTAAATCCCTAATATCTACATTTAGATGCCGAGCAATTTCAGAAAGCGTATCAACTGGCGGCTGCATATTATTAGTACACCACCTGGAAATTGTAGATTCATTCATTCCAAGTTTTCCAGCTAACCACTTACTGGTTTTGTTCTGTTCTACAAGAACTATTTTAATTCTATTGATTGCTTTAACTGCCATTTAAGTTGCGTATTATGCAAATCTATTGACTTTTTCCGAAACTAAGTAATGCTTGATTGCTGAACAAAATACATAATAGCTCATAAAAATTCCGTCTGCTGGGTGGTGGGTGGGCTTTGGTGTTCAGTAATGATATGTTGCTGAAATGTCGAACAAATGATGATAGATATTCGTCAGCCGGGGTGGTTGGGTTGTGCGTTGGCACAAGGCAGGCTCTTTTGCAAGGTCGGCTTTTGTGTGTCGGCTTTGTGTGCCTTGCAAATGTGCCTGACTTGGTGCGTTGGGTTGTGTCGGCAAAGTCATGGATGCTTAAATGTTTTCAGGATGTCGTTTAGGGTGACGTACAACGTTCACAGCTTTGCGGTCGGCGGGGCAATTGTTTTACGTCGCCCCGGGCGACGACTGATGAGCTGTGATACTAAAGATAAAATTTTATTCAAAAGCCTAATAGATAAATGTCAGCCGGTACAAAAGCTAAATAGAATTAAAGGTGATGACCGACGCATTGCGTCGCCCCCGCTGCCGCAAAACTGCGTGTAAGGTGCAGTAAAAATCACTCATAGCTTATTTGGTACGTTGTCTTTTGCGGCGTTTTGCTTATTGAACTTTCCCATGTATCGCTTATTAATAAACCCTTGTCATTGTACTCGAATAATGTTGTCGATGAAACCCCGTTTGAAGATTTTTCATATAGCTTGGTCAGCTTACCTGCGTCATTATAAGAGTATGTCAAAGTAATTGTTGTGTTGAAATAATAAGCCTTTGTCTTTTTTTCTATTAACTGTCCGTTGACGTTGTATTTATAATTAACTCGTTCTTCCTTTCCAATTGTGTTATTTGATTTGTCTTCCTGAACTAAAAGACCTTTGTCATCATACTTATACTTTGTCACTGAGTTTCCCATTGTACCTGATGTCTTCGTCTCAGAAATTTTATTGCCTTTGTCGTCATACTCAAATGTCCATGTGGCATAAACCTGACCAAACTGAATGTATTCCTTTTTTGAAAGTTGATTCTTGTCGTTATAATAATATTTTGATGTTGAATTTATGTCACCACTACTTGTGTACGTCCGTTCCTCAATAAGTTGTGAGGAGTCGTTATAGAAAAGTTCTCTGTCAACCTGAAGCTGTTTATTGTCATTTGGAGAACCTTGTTTAATGAAGTTTCCTTTGTCGTTATAAAACTCGGTGTATTTAATCTTGCCGTCGCCGTCAATTGTTGTAATTGACTTGATTTTGAATTTTATAATGTCGGGCTTACTAATTTCCTGTCCAGCAGAAACCTTAGCAAGAAAAAAGCAAAGCAGAATTAAAAAGATGTTTGATTTCACGGGTTGTCAATTTATTGCACCTTACGTTAAAGCATTGGCGATGTGGCGGCATTCTGTGTTTCGTCCGCCCAGTGCCGCTGCTGATTAAAGATACAAAAGCTCATTGTTTATTCTGCTGCTCGGCGTTATTCGTCTGCCGAAACCAAAGCTGACTAGCGAACAAAAAGCTGAAAATATATTCGTCGCCCCGCCATATTGCCAATGCAATGTTAGGCACAGTGTTTTTTACCAATGCTTTCGTTTTTCTGTCACAACAACCAAATACTTTTTGTCAAGGTTATTGTTAATGTATGAAACAGCACTCATAAACATACCATACCGATTCATTGAATTTTCTCTTTTGCTATCTCCAACCCATTGCTCATATTTTAAATCAAGCTCGTCAGCATTTATACAGGACTGTTTAAGATTTGTCAGGTCATAGACTTCTCTTTCGCTATTTGAATCTAACTCTGTCAAGCTGAGAGGTTGTTTAAAAATGAATGACATTAGCCGAATTAGCTCGTCTTGATTCTCTGCATATACTGATTCAAAACCCTGTTCGTCAACATCTGTAACGTAAGCTTTGATAAATTTGTCTTCATTTAATAATATGGTCGTGTCAAGTGTATTTGTTGCTACAAAGTAAATGTCCATAAATAAGTCGGCTAAGTTGTCAAGAAGTGAAACTGTTACTGACTCAGCTTGCTGACTATTTGGAATTTCAGAGCCTTCAATGTTATGATTAGTTGTCCATTGTCGCCCTAAAAATATACCCAATTTCTGAACGGCTTCATCTAATTCTTCGCCATTGTTTAACCTTTTGGTTAAGTCTTGTACTAATGGTTTAGTCCGTCTATTGAAGTCTAAAAGGTATTTTGGTTGTCCGTTTTCAAAAACTACCCACTCGTCAATTGAAAGTTCGTAAAAAGGAATTGCTCTGAATTGTCCGCCAGAGTTTTGAAATAAATATGATTCTGTCTGTAAGGTAACGGTCTCCATAACATTGTGCCTAACGTTCAGGCATTTGTGCTGTTGGGGACTTCATCTATTCGTCGCCCCCGGCGACGGATGCCGAACAAACAACTAAAGTACAAAACATATTCTGTTGCTTAATAGTAAAAGTCAAGCTGGGACAAAAAGCTGAATAGCCTTACTGCTGTTGAACCACGCTTTGCGTCGCACCCCAATAGCACAAATGCGGCTGTTGGCTGCTGCTCTACTTTTCGTCATAGTTGTTGCTTTAGTTTTATCAGCGTCCTCTCAACCGCTTTGAATGTGTCTTGGTTACGAATATCAATCTCAAAAACTTTTTTTCCGTTCACTTCAATTCGGTAAATGAAATAGTCGTCACGCCAGTCAACTTGAGTAATTTTTATTTGATTGTTTCCTTTCTCAAAGGTCAGGGAGTCAACCATGCCGCTGCTGTCAAATGGTGAAAGTTCATCGCTGTCAATTAGAAGTTGGTATTCGTTTTTAGTGAAAAGCTTTATTGCTTGTTTCTTTAGTTCTCCAAAGAATGTTGGTCGGCTGTGGTCTGGTCGATTACCAAATTTCTTTTCAAAATCATCATCTCTTAATTGCTCAATTCTCTTTACATCAATCCAGTTGTCTGTTGTTAGAAAAGTTTTGTATCGCTTAAATAAGTTTTCTGTATTAGTCAATACACCGTTTAATCCTGTTGTACCTCCAGCGTAGTAATCAAAATGTTCGTATTTGTTATTACTTTCCAAAATGGCTAACGACTCAAATCCGATGCAGTTATCCTTGTCGCTGTACTTTGCAGGTTGTCCATTTATAAGCCGCCTGATTTCACAATGAAACCAAGTGGTGTCACCACAAATCTCTAATTGCAGTTTCGAAGTGTCATTACGATAAACCAGAAAGTGCATGGCTTTAAAATCCGGACGTTGTTCGGTTTTGATGAGTTGAAAACCGTATTCAGTAGTCAAGAAACGAAATGAGTTCTTAATATCGTCAAGTGGGGTTTTGGTATTAAAAATGTCAAGCAATCCCATTTGTTTGATTGTTTAGAAATGTCGCCAAAGAGTAGCAGCCAACACTAAATTATGCGCCACTCCTCAAAAAACCAAATTTTCCAAATGTTTGATTATCAGCATGAGTTATGTTGCCTTTTTGGATTGTTGTTAAACAAAAGGCGACATGTCGCCTTTACCATTCAATGGTTCCCTTTTCCCAAATATCGTCAAGCGGACTGCTGATGTTTACAAGTTTTTCTCGTGTAACATGGAGGTATCGTTCGGTAGTTTTAATGCTAAAATGCCCTAGAATATCTTTTATAAAACGAATGTCAACCCCTTTTTCAAGTAAGTGTGTGGCAAAACTATGTCGCAGGCTGTGAAAACTTACATGTTTCTGTATGCCGGCTTTTTCTTTTGCTCTTTGAAAAACCTTTTGTGCCGTACGAGAAGGGTAGGGCTCGTTTTCTACTTCACCTTCAAATAGAAATGTCTTCGGTCTTTTCTTTTGTTCTTTCAGGTAAGAACGGAGTACATCTAGAAGTATAGGGCTTAATGTTACATATCTGTCTTTCTTTCCCTTCGCTTTTTCAATCAGAATCTGCATTCGATCACTATCTATATCACTCATTTTTAAACGAACAGCTTCACTCACACGTAGCCCTGCACTGTATGCAGTAAACAAAATGGCTTTATGTTTTTTGTTTGTAACAGCATTAAATAGCCGGGCTATTTCCTGTTCTCCCAAGACCTTGGGGAGTATGATATGTTTTTTGGGCCTTGGTATCTCCCAAAAAAATTTCTCTCGTTTCAATACCTGCTCATAATAAAACTTCAACGCATTCAACCTGCTGTGCAACGTATTCTCCGACAGCTGCAATTTTACCACACAATACAGCATGTATCGCTTCAAATGTTCTGGAGTTAAATCCTGCACATGAAGGTCTTTCAGCAATTGTAATAATTGCATAAACTCATTTCGGTAGGTTTGTAAAGTGCTCTTACTGTATTTCTTTAATGCCAGTTGTTCCAGATAGAGTAACAACTGTTCTTTGTTGTTGGCCGATAGCCGTATGGATGATGTTTGTACTTTTTGCTGTTGTATACTTAATGCAGTGGCGGGTTCTATTCCACATTTTTTCCGATTTTCTTCATTGTCTGGCAAATGCCATCCTTTTAAGCTGCTGCTCCAGCGGGCATCTGCTACTTGTTTAATGCGTTGGTTCCATGCGGTATTATGTGCAAACTGTACGAGTATTCTCGACTTTCCTCTGTATACTATCAGTTGGTAATTGATCTTACTCATGGCGCTGTTCATACAGAAGTAAGTTCTGAAAAAAAATTAATAAAATGAAACAAGAAGGTTGATTCATTATCAACATCACACTCAAAAAAAATCAATGGGTTTTCGAAGTTTTTATCAAACTCCTTTTTCTCTCCGTACTTGCATCAAATAATCTTCAAACTCATTCAATGAAAAACTGCTTAAATTTTGTGCAGCTGTGAGTCCGCCTTTTTGTGCGGCCAGGACACCATAACGAATATCGTTGTACCCACTCAGTTCGTGTGCATCGGGATTAATAGAAATCAATGCGCCTTTTTTTAATGCATAGCTGATCCAGCGCCAGTCAATATCCAAACGGCGGGGATGTGCATTGAGTTCAATCACCACACTGTTAGCTGCACATGCATCAATTACTTTTTTATGATCGAGTGGATAACCGGCACGGCTCAACAACAATCGCCCCGTCATATGACCCAGTATAGTGGTGTACGGATTTTCAATGGCATTCATTACACGCATCATTGCTTTCTCTTCGTTCATTTTTAGGTTGCTGTGTACCGATGCAATCACTAAATCAAATGAGGCTAATACCTCATCATCATAATCCAGTGAACCATCACCCAGAATATCAGCTTCAATACTTTTAAAAATGCGGAAGCCGTTGAGCTTTTCATTGAGTTCGTCTACATACTTATGTTGTGCTTCGATGCGTTCAACAGAAAGTCCGTTGGCATAACCGGCGCTCTTGCTGTGATCGCTGATCACTAAATATTCAAATCCTTTTTCCTGTGCATGCAAGGCCATCTGTTCAATGGTATTGCTGCCATCGCTCCAGTTACTATGACTGTGAATGATACCTTTTACTGTATTGGGTTGTATAAGTTCAGGAACAGCATCGGTTGTAAACTCTTCCCGTAAACAGGATGGAATAAAAGCAATGCCTTTTTGCTCAAAGATTTTTTCTTCTGTTGCTGCGGGTTCAACAACTCCCCACTGCTGTAAAAAGTCTTCACTGCAGGAGGTTGTAAAAAGAACTGATCCAAATGTATCTGCCGTTGCAGCATAAAATTTCAATTGAATATTTTCAGGACCTTTTACAAGAATGAAGGCAGTTTCTTTTTCCAGCAGTTCAAAATTATTTGCTGTAAACAACGTTTCAACAGCAGCGAGTGATGCAGTGGTAACCCACTCCAGCAAATGAATAATTTCCATTTGCCGTTTAAACTCACCAGTAATTTCAAATTGCTCATCGGGGAAACGGAGTTCCATCGTTTGCTGCACTTTTGCTGCATAGGCTTCCACATCGGCATAGAGATGAATATTCTTATGCTGCAGAAAAAATTCAATGGAGCTGATGACATTGGCCTGTGTTTTTTCACCAAAGCCTTTGTACAGGAGCAGGCGGTTTTCCTGACAGGCATATAACAGTTCACCTATACTTTCAATCTCCATCTCTTTCCAGATGGTGGATATTTTTTTTGGACCAATGCCTTTTATAGAAAGCATTTCAATTACACCGGGTGGTGTTCTTGCTATTAAATCGGTTAATGCTTTTAATTCGCCGGTTTCTAAAATCTCAATTATTTTTTTTGCCGTGCTGCTGCCAATCCCTTTGTAGGTAGAAATTTTTGAAGGCTCCACTTCCGCTAACTGTACAGGTAACTTTTCAATATTAAATGCAGCAGAGGCATAGGTCTTTGCTTTAAATGCATCTTCTCCATGAATGTCCATGAGTTTGCTCAGCAATGAAAAGGCATCGGCAATCTGGTAATTATCGGGCATAAAACTGTTCTGATCTTTTTACAAAGAAAATACTTTTCAGTAAGCTAAGGGTAGGGTTGGAGTTGGAAGGCGTGTTAGAAGTTGGGAAGTGAGAAAGAAAAGAGGCCGGTAAGAAGGGAAGTCGGGAAGACAGAAAGCAAAGAAACATCTTCTCCTGATTTTTTCCTTATCGTCTTTCCGCCTTGCCGGCATAAAATAAAAAACGGCATCAAGAGATTGAAGAGATAATTGTAAAGCAATTTTACACTGCCTTTCCGGCATCAGGTTGATATAAAAAAGAAAAACTTCCTGGTGGGGAAGTTTCTCAAGGGACATTGGCGGACTGTGAAGGTCCGTTGTGTTTCATAAGATACCGATTTTCGGTTTTTTTCAGGATTGGATTAAGTTCGTTCTCTTATAGGGTGTTGATATTTTCAACAGTGTAAAAATAACATGGCAGCAACATAAAAAAGGATACGCTGTAACTTCATTTCAAAGTTTAAGAGTATCCTTTTATTGTCATCAGAGGAAAACCTTTTTAGAACGTATAGCGGATTGCTAAACCACCCCAGTTTCCGGTAAAGCCGCCATAATCACCAA
This sequence comes from Chitinophagaceae bacterium, assembly GCA_022841365.1. GTDB lineage: Bacteria > Bacteroidota > Bacteroidia > Chitinophagales > Chitinophagaceae > Lacibacter. The sequence continues at coordinate 30,437 of JALHRP010000005.1, forward strand.
ATTCAAACGAAGGCTGCCAGTCAATAGACATATTAATGGGTGCGCCATTAAATTTATAATCTAAACCTAACACACCATCAATACCAACTAATGCACCACCTCTGTAACCGGGATATCTTCTGTCCCAGTAACGGTTGTTCCAAAAACCAACGTGTGCACCCGGACCAACATACCATTTTAAACCCGGTGCTCCTTTGATATTACCATGAAATTCGTACAAGCCTGTAATACGTACACCATCTCTCCAGAAATAGGCAATTCCTTCCAGTGCTGCGTTGCTTTGTACAAAATGTTTGAGTGTAATACCTGCTCCGGGATAAAACTTAACACCTAATGCTGTCTTGTAATTACTGCCCTTGGCCTGTGCAAATAACTGTTGTTGTGAAATAACAGTAAACACAATGGCCAGCATAAAAATCTTTTTCATACATGTGAGTTTTAGAATAACCCACCTTGAAAAAATGATGCCAAACTTTTGTTAACGGACAGAAAAACAGCTTTCTGCCTGTTTCTATTACCTTTGCAGCCTATGAAGAGTAAGACGTTAAAGAAGGATAAAGTAAATATCATTACACTCGGCTGCAGTAAAAATATGGTGGATAGTGAAGTGCTCAGCGGTCAGCTGCTTGCTAATGAAATTGATGTGGTGCATGAAAGCAGTAAGAAAGATCACAACATTGTTATTGTAAACACCTGTGGCTTTATTGACAAAGCAAAAGAAGAAAGCATCAATACCATTCTTGATCAGGTTGAATTAAAACGCCGTGGTAAATTAGATAAAGTGATTGTTACAGGGTGTTTAAGCGAACGGTATAAAAATAACCTGGAAGCAGAGATCCCCGAAGTAGATGCTTTTTACGGTACCATGGAGCTGCCGCAAATTTTAAAACAGTTTGAAGCCGATTATAAAACCGAACTGGTGGGCGAACGTTTGTTGAGTACACCATCGCATTATGCATATCTCAAAATCAGCGAAGGTTGTAACCGTACCTGTGCTTTTTGTGCCATCCCTTTAATGCGTGGGGAGCATAAAAGTAAAAGCATGGATGATCTGGTGAAAGAAGCAGAGGCTCTTGTAAAAAAAGGAGTGAAAGAAGTAATGTTGATTGCTCAGGAACTTACGTACTACGGATTGGATCTCTATAAAAAAAGAATGCTGGGCGATTTAATGCTTCGCCTTGCAGATGTGAAAGGGTTTGAATGGATCCGTTTACATTATGCGTATCCGCATAAATTTCCATTGGATGTATTGGATGTAATGCGTGAACGGCCAAATATCTGCAACTACTTAGATATGCCCTTGCAGCATGCAAGTAACAATATGCTCAAAGCCATGCGCAGGCAAATTACCAGAACCGAAACAGAAGAGCTGATTGCTGCAGTGAGAGAAAAAGTTCCCGGTCTTTGTTTACGTACATCATTAATTGCAGGTTTCCCCGGTGAAACCTTAGATGATATTGAAGAAACAAAACTGTTTTTACAAAAACAACGTTTCGATCGTGTAGGCATTTTCACTTACAGTCATGAAGAAGGAACAAGCGGATATGAGTTGACGGATGATGTACCTGCAGAAGAAAAAGAACGGAGGGCACAGGAGATTATGGCGGTGCAGCAGGAAATTTCTTATGAGCTGAACCAGGAAAAAGTGGGACAAACATTTAAAACCATCATTGATAAAAAAGAAGCCGGCCGTTATTTAGGCCGTACCGAATTTGACAGCGTGGAAGTAGATAATGAAGTAATTATTCATTCTGATAAGAAATTAAAAATCGGCGAATTTGTAAACGCAAAAATCACCAAAGCATTTGATTACGATCTGGAAGGCGAGGTGGTGGAATAATCAAACAGATTATCAGCAAAAAAACCGCTCTTTAACAGAGCGGCTTTTTTTAGAGGTTGCGTTGAAGGGTTTAGTTTGATTGAGAAGTACCTTGTTTTTTATTTCTGTCTTCACCTTGCGAAGGCATTCTGCGTTTCATAATCTGATCAATGGTGGTATTAAATAACTCCAGCTGATCGGGGCGGCAGATCGAACGTATCTGTAAAAAATGTTTGAAGAAGGTATGCTCAAATCTTTTTTTATTGGCAGCAATTAAAGTTGTGAGTGAATCAATCCGTAACGAATCGTTGTTGCCGGTTTTTACAAACTGAAAAAGCTGTTCGTGTAACTCCATATCTTCTTTACGAAGCTTATCCAGTTCTGTTTTGTGTTCATCTCTCAGTTGCTTTAATTGTATTTCCTGTTGTGCATCCAGTTTTAGTTGTTTGCTCATGAACTCAGAATAAGGCCTACCTCCTCTGAAAGAATGCGGTCCGCTTCTTTTCTGGAATAAAAAGTAAAGCGTGGTTGCATTCAAACCAATTAAGAGCAATACAGCAATCGTTAAAAATCGGGTCTTATTCATTTGTATACGATCAGGGAATGGATGTGTATTGATTATTCAGTTCATATTCATTAATCACCATTTCAATATCAACCGGTTGGCCTGCAGCGCTGTTGTTGGCAGCAGAACTTCCGTTCCAGCCAAGTAAATTGAGCAGCAGCATACATACAAATACCGCTGTAAAGGCAAATACCCATTTTAACTGAAGGGGCTGTCGGGTAGTTGCTGCCGAAAGCCGGGCCATTACACGGGTATGCAGGTAGGGGTTACCTGCAGCAGGTTGCTGTTTGCGCAAACTGCCCATCACTTCATTGATCCATTGTTCCTGTTCCTGCATACGTATTCTTTTTGACGATGGTAAAAATAAAAACTTGCTACCCGCTGTTATTTTTATAGTAGGCAGCCAGTATTTTTCGCAGGTTTTTCCGGGCTCTGAACAGCAGCGATTCAATGGAAGATACGGATGTACCAACAATTTCGCTGATTTCTCCATAGCTCAGCCCTTCCGTTTCGCTGAGTAAAAATGCAATTTTTTGTGTTTCCGGCAATTGCTGAATGGCTTTATACAGCACGGCGGCTTTTTCTTTGTTTTCGGAAACAATGCCGGGGTGTACAAAATCGCCGGCATCTTCAATAGGCTCGCCGCTTTCATGAAAAAGGTCGGTCATAAAAGCAAATCTTTTTTTCCGTTTGCGGCTGCGCATGAGATCAATGCATTTATTGATGGTGATGCGGTAGAGCCAGGTGGTTACCTGCGATTCTCCTTTAAATGTATGGGCTTTGTTATAAGCTTCTACAAAAACATCCTGTGTTATTTCTTCAGCATCCTGTTCGTTCTGCAACGTATTTAATGCTGTATTGTACACCCGGGGCTGGTGTTGCTGTATAAAATCTTTGAACACTTGTTCATTGTCCCGGAGGTTGAGCATGCGGTGATAAGTTGGCAATTAAGATAAGAAGGATTACGTTATGGGACAGAAAAATGTGATTAATGGAAATGATCGTTATCAATAAGTATTGAAAATGAAAATCCCCTTTTGTTTCTACAAAAGGGGAAAGATAATAAGGCGGGTGTTTATCTTAAACTTTAATCCTGTAAGAACAATTCTGCTTTAACATCAGGAACGATTCAGTTGAAAAAAACGGATATTAACTTTGCCTGTGTTTCTTTTTTACTTTCATCTCTTCTTCTGTTGCTTCGCCGATGATGATGCGGCCAAAGCTTGATTTGATTTCTACTTTAGCAGAACCTGAGCCTGATTTGCCTTCGTATGTTTTGTTTGAATCAGGGCCATACTGATCCGGTTTGTCTGTGCGTTGAATATTTGCTTTGCTCCGGTCTTTTAAAGAACCAAAGCTTGTATGAATATTGTAGCTGGCAGAAAAATCTGCAGCAGGACGGATGTTTACCAGGCTGTAAGAATCATTCAGGTAAAGTGCTGTAAGATTATTGTTCACATGAATTACACTGCTGCTGCAGAATTCCATATTGATTTTATTGGCTCCTGTTAAGGTTTCAATTTCAACCGTAGAGAACTTAAATGTTGCAGAGGCATTATTCATGCTTTTGATATGTGCACTTCCAAATTCTACCAACAGTTTTTCAACCTTGGGGATATTGCCTGTTGTTAAAGATCCAAATTTACTCACCAGCGAAACAGAGCCATTGTAATCCGGCAATTGAACAGATCCAAAAGAGTTTTCTATTTTCAAGGGATTGGCTGCAGGCATCTGGATGGTGTAATTAATGTGCATGTTGCTGTTACAATTCTTACAATGGTAATTATTGTTTGTTTTATTTTTGTTTACTGTTGTTGTAAACTTAATCTGGCTGCCATCCTTCTCTTCTTTCACATCAATATTTTCAAACATTTTATCTGCATGATCTTTGTCTGTTGAGCTGGCTTCAATATGAATGTCTACTTTGATTTCATTCCTGTCCCATGTAGTAACAGTTACATTGCCAAAGCTGTTTTCAATATTCAATGTATTACCTGAGGCAGCGTAGGTTTTAGAGATGGTACGTTCTTTAAAATGCTCGTACCTTTTTTTCTCTTTGGTTTCTTTCTGTGCTGCAACCTGATATGAAATAAAGAGGAGTGATAAAGTAAAAATGAGTTTAACTGACTTTTTCATTTCGTTTTGTTTTTTGTTTTTTGAATTCGTTGCTGATCATCAGTTGGCGATAGAGCAGTTCTGCCTGCAGTTGCAGATTCTGAATCATCGCTTTCATAATCACATCCTTGTTGGGTGTTTGTGATGCCTGAGCATGCAGCATACGGTAAGAACTGTCCAGCACAAGCAGATCATCGAGGAATTCTTTGTACAATTCCGGATGTTCTGAAGTTGCAATTTTCAGCTCTTCCTGTCTGGTTTCTATCGCACTGAATGCCTGCTTAACCTGTGATGCATATTCCGGAGATATGCCGCTTAATTCATCAGGACTCTTCAATGGTTCTTCGGTTGAAACTGTTTCTGTATTTTGCCGGCGTATATAGATAAAGTAAACCGAAGTAAGGAGGATGCATACAAATGCAGCAGCGGCTGTCCATTTATACAGTTCTCTGATTGAAAATTTTCTTGCTTCCTTTTTTACAGGAAGTGCGGCTTCAATTTTTTTCCATGTGCCGTCTGCCGGCATCTCTGTATCAAAATCGCCACGGTTTCTGTTGATAAATTTCTCCAGGTTATCGCTCATATAGTTCATGTTGTTTTAATACCTGTAATAATTTTTGTTTGGCACGCATATACTGCGTTCGAACAGTTGAATGTGTTACCTGCATAATCTCAGCTACTTCTTCCTGATCGTATCCTTCAAAGAGATGCAGCGATAAAACCGTACGGTAACCGGTTGGTAAACTTTGCATGGCTCCTTTAATTATTTCAACGGTGTACCAGATCTCGTCTTCGTGCAGAGGTGGTTCATCAGGCAGTGTATCTGCATCTGGTTCCATATCTGAAAAGAGCAGGCGTTGTTTTTTTAAATGTGTGATGCATTTATAAACCACAATCTGTTTCAACCATGCACCAAAGGTTGATTTGCCCCGGAAGTTTTCCAGTTGCTGAAAGGCATCGGTAAAAGCTTCCTGCAAAATGTCTTCCGCATCAGCAGTCCGGTTCAGCATCCGCAGGGCGGTATTGAACATGGCTTTGGAGTAACGGTCATACAGTAATTTGTAAGCAGTATGATCTCCATTGATGCATTGCTGCACCAGTATTTCAGCTGAAGGGACAATCGTAGTCAGGTTCAATGATTCGGTTTATAATAAAGTATAAGGTTCTTGAAGAATGTTGCATGAGGGCAGAAAAAAATAAAAGCAATTCAAGCAGTACAACTCAATTTCATTTTTTCATCTAAGGTCTGTCTTATTTACAGCAACTGTTGGCCTTGCTTTTCTGAAAAGAAAGGCAATGGCCATCACAACGATCCAAAGTGCAGAAAAGGCCAGCAGCCCGTTCAGATTGGCTTGCACATCTTCCGGATCATAGCGGCCATGTATTCTGGAACGGAAAAACCGGTTGCTATACGCCTGTGCATATTCAATGCCGGCACCAAAAAGATAGAGTGCAACAAAGATGAGTAAGTGTCTGAAAAGTTTTCTGTTTGCAAACAGGATGTTTAAGAATGCTGCAGCTATAAAATAAAAAAGAGAATGAAGTTCTTTATCAATATGCCTGAAACCCGACGGCAGCTTAAGCATAAATCCAACAATGGCAATGCCAAAACAGAAAGCAGCCAGAAACAGTTTGGTCCAATTACTTAATTTCAATTTCAACTTTTTTTGTAATGAAAACTTTTGCAAAGTTTATACAGACTGATAAAACACAATCCAACTCTTACAACTTTGCCAAAGTTGGAGAAAGTTCAAAAAAAATTTCATACTCTTACAACTTTGCCAAAGTTGGTTTAAGTTCATCTTCTTTTACATGTTTCTGCACAAACCATAGTGTGATCATGGTTGATGCAAGAAAGTAAAAAGCAATCAGGTATTTAATTGATCCGCTTAAAACAGATGCTCCAAACCAATCGCCTGTTTGTAAAATAACAGCGATACCAAAACTGTTTTTGATTACTTCCCACACAATGGCATATTTATTCCGGTCCATTAATTCGGTATAAGCATATACACTCAAAAATATAAACAGTCCATAGAGATAGATATAAGATGGGTGTAGTGCATTGATGCCGGCAATATTCCCAAACAGATAACTGATAAATAATAAAACCATTGTGATCTGCACCCAGCTCCACACATGTAATGCAGGCGATGCTTTGGTATCATACTTTTCAAAATGATACGGATCGGTAATTTTGTGTACAGGATATTTTTCTGCAACATCTGCTGGTCGCCAGCCGGTGGGCATCATCCAGATGCGGAGTTTATCGTTCCAGCTTTTAGTGAGCCATGCATCTTTGATGAGTAAACCAAGGTGCATAAAATTTATTTTGATGGGGTTCCAAGTCTGTACAGGACGTGTAATGCCGTATACAGGTGGTTTATCAACTAACTCTTCCTGAAATGTACCAAACCATTTGTCCCAGAAAATAAAAATCTGCCCGTAGTTCTTATCTAAATATTCAGGATTGATGGCATGATGTACACGATGATGCGAAGGTGTAACAATGATCTTCTCCAACAATCCCATCCTGTTGATGTGTTGTGTATGATACCAAAACTGTGCAAACAAATGCAAAGGAGCAACTACAGCAATCACCATGGTTGGCACACCCAGTAATGCAGCTGGTAATAAAAAAATAGTGAAGAGACGAAACACAACCGAAATACTTTGCCTTAATGCACAAGCCAGGTTAAAATCTTCACTGCTGTGATGAATGATATGTGCGTTCCAGAAAAAATTATATTCATGGTCCAGACGATGCACCCAGTAGCCTGCAAAATCAAGTGCAATAAATGCAATGATGTAAGTGAGGATGGTATGTTCAATATGTACAACAGCTAATTTATCAACAAGCCATCCATAACCGATGATGGCAATACTCAAACCCAACACATCTTTGGTTACATTGGTAATACCGCTGCTGAGGCTGGAGATCATATCCATATTACGGACGGTTTGTTTTCCTTTCCAAACACCATAATATGCTTCCGCAAGCACCAGCAATAGAAAAGCCGGCATGGCAAAGAGTAAAATTTTACCGTAGGTTTCCATGTGCAAACAATCTTATTGCTAAAGTACGAAATGCCCGTCAGTTTACTTGCTGCCGGTAATCTGTTATATAACGGGAAGGCGATACACCGGTTACTTGTTTAAACACCCTGTTAAAGCTCACAGCACTGCTGAACCCGGTTTCATAGGCAATGGATGAAATACTTGTTACATCAGCTCCCGTCATTTTTTTACAGGCTTCATTGATGCGGATCTCATTTACAAAACTGATATAAGTTTTACGGGTATGCTTTTTAAAATACCTGCAAAAAGCCTGCACGGTCAGATGTGCTACTCCGGCTATTTCCTTCAGTTTGATCTGATCGGTATAATGCTCCATGGTATAACGATACACATCATTCATCCGCAAACCTTCTGTATCAGAAATACTATAGTGTGTAGATGCAGAAGCAAGTATCCTGTTTCCTTTGATGCTGCTCAATGTCTGTAATAAATGAAGAAAGGCTGCAAGTATATAAGCCTGCTTCGCTTCTTTTACTAACAGCATTTCAGCAATGATCTTTTTTGCACTTGCAGCAGGAACCTGCAAACCCATGCTGCTCTGCTCTATCAGCCGTTTGATGTTTTTTGTTTCCGGCAGGGATAATACAGTTTGTGTAAACTGAACAGGATTGAAGAACAATGAAAGTGCCTGTACTTTTTTCTTTCTGCGTTGATCAAAATAAACAGGATCACTTTTAAACAGGTGTGGTTGATTGGCACCCAATAAATAAACTTCTCCTGCTTTAAACGGTTGCATATAATTACCGGCAATGAGTGTGCCTGTTCCTTCAATGATCCAGGTGATCTGTATTTCTTTGTGCCGGTGCAGGTGATTATAAAAATGCGGCAACTTTTCTTCCTGCACCACAATAGAACGATCACCTGCAACAGGAATGGTAAATTGTACAACCTTCATTCTTTGCTGATTTTAGCCTTAATTGTAAAATTAGGGAGAATGCATGTTAATATCGGTAAAGTATTGGCTAATCAGCGACTGCCTGTTCTGTGTACGATCCGGTATTTTCGTTCAAACTTATTACTATGTCATTTGAATGGAAAGGAGTGTTTCCGGCAGTATTAACTCCGTTTACCGCCGATGATGCATTGGATCTGCCAATGTTTGAAAAAAATCTGCAGGCTCAACTCGATGCAGGTGTGCAGGGGATTATCATTGGCGGTTCTTTGGGCGAGGCCAGTACCATCACAGCAACAGAAAAAGAACAGTTAGTAAAACATGCGGTACAATTCTTCAACGGAAAAATTCCGGTGATTATGAATATTGCAGAAAGTACTACCAAAGATGCAGTACAACAGGCAGCCAATGCCAAAGCATGGGGAGCCGAAGGATTAATGCTGTTGCCACCTATGCGATATAAAACGGATGAAAGGGAAACAGTTGCTTTTTTTAAAACAGTAGCGCTTTCAACAGATTTGCCCGTTATGATCTACAACAATCCGGTGGATTATAAAATTGAAGTTACGCTGGATATGTTTGAAGAACTGTTGACATGCAGCAATATTACAGCAGTGAAAGAAAGTACCAGAGATGTGACCAATGTTACAAGAATCATCAATCGTTTTGGAACACGGTTAAAGATTTTATGCGGGGTTGATACATTAGCTATGGAAGAATTGTGTCTGGGTGCTGATGGCTGGGTGGCCGGATTGGTAGATGCTTTTCCAAAAGAGACACTCGCCATTTTCAATTTAGTGAAAGAAGGAAAGATTGCAGAAGCAGCCGCCATCTATCGTTGGTTTATGCCATTGCTTGAACTGGATATTCATCCCAAACTGGTGCAATATATTAAACTGGCTGCCACACAAACTGGAATTGGAAGTGAATATGTTCGGGCACCTCGTTTACCTTTACAGGGCAGCGAAAGGGAACGCATTCTCCAGATCATCAATGATGGCATCGCTGCAAGGCCAAACTTATAAAATAAAATTTCTACAATGAGTTTTGATGATACTTCGCTTGCGCAGATTGATCAATACATGAACGATGCATGGGATGCATTTCATGTGTATCGGAAGAAAAGTTTAAAAGAAAGGGCAGCGTTGATGCGTGCCATTGCTGTTGAACTGGAAGCATGTGGCGATGCGCTGATTCAAACAGCAATGAAAGAAACCAATTTGCCTGAAGCAAGATTGCGGAACGAACGGGGAAGAACAATTTTACAACTCAATCAATATGCAACTGCATGTGAACAGGGCGAATGGATTGAAGCAAGAATTGATACGGTGATTCCTGATAAAAATCCTCCGAAACCCGACATCAGAAAAATGTTGGTGCCCCTTGGCCCGGTTGTAGTTTTTGGTGCAAGTAATTTTCCATTTGCATACTCAACTGCAGGTGGCGATACAGCCTGTGCGTTAGCTGCCGGTTGTCCGGTGATTGTAAAAGCACATCCTGCACATGCACATACATCACAGATAGTTGCTGATGCTATTCATACAGCAGTCGCAAAACTTAATTTACCCCAAGCTGTTTTTACACATGTACATGGAAAAGCTTTTGAAGTGGGTCATGCATTGGTTACACATGCATATACAAAAGCAGTAGGCTTTACCGGTTCTTATAACGGCGGTAAACAATTATTCGATTGGGCCAATCAACGCAGAGAACCGATTCCCGTGTTTGCAGAAATGGGAAGTATCAACCCTGTGTTCTTATTACCGGAGAAATTAAAATCATCAGCAACAGAAATTGCAACCATGTATGCAGGTTCCATTACATTAGGTGTTGGTCAGTTTTGCACCAATCCGGGTTTGATCATTGGTATTGAAGGTGAAGATTTAAAAACCTTCACCCATGATCTGGGCAAAGCCATACAGAAAGTTCAACCGGGTGTGATGTTACACCAGGGAATTGTAAATGCATACAAAGAGAAAAAAAGTACAGCGCTTTTGCAGGGTGAAGTGCATTTAGTAGCAGAGTCAGAAACAGAAGTAAAAGAAAACGAAGGGTTGCCAACAATTGCAACTGCCAGTGCAGAAGCATTTTTAAATAACCCGGTATTGCAGCAGGAAGTGTTTGGTCCGTATTCACTCATCATCCGTTGTAAGAACAAAGAAGAAATGCTTGCAGTAGCGCAACATCTCGAAGGACAGTTAACTGCAACACTCATGGCAACCAATGAAGATGCGTTGCAAAATGAAGATCTTGTTGAAGCAGTAAAAAACAGTTGCGGTCGTTTTATTTTAAACAGTGTGCCAACAGGCGTAGAAGTTTGTTTAAGTATGCATCATGGTGGACCGTTTCCTGCAACAACTGATTCCAGGTTCACCAGTGTAGGTGCAGATGGCATTAAACGTTTTGCACGGCCCATTGCTTTTCAAAACTGGAGCAATGAATTGTTGCCGGAAGAATTGAAGAACGAAAATTCTTTACAGATATGGCGTACAGTAAATAACGAACTGACAAAAGAACCGATCTGAATCATTTCTTAACCATCACTTGCATATGAAAAAAGTAATTAGTTTTCTATTGTTCCCGTTTTTTGCTTTTGCACAAAACAAAAGCACAACAGGTGCACAAAAGATTGCTGCGTTTAAACAGCAACAACTGTTATTGCAGCAATCACCTTATAAAAATCTGCAATGGCGATTGACAGGTCCAGATAACAGAAGCGGCCGCAGTACCGATGTGGCGGGCATTACAGGCAATCCAAATATCATCTACGCCGCTTTTGCAACAGGTGGTTTGTGGAAGACAGAAGATGCAGGTGCAACATGGAAACCATTGTTTGATAAAGAAGCAACACAATCCATCGGCAATATTGCTTTGGCTCCATCCGATCCAAACACATTGTATGTAGGAACAGGTGAAGCAAATATTTTCCGTGCATCCTTACCTGGAATCGGAATGTATAAAACAACCAACGGCGGAAAAAGCTTTACGCATATTGGTTTGGAAAACACAGGAACCATTGCAAGAGTCATTGTTCATCCGAAAAATGCAAACCTTGTATACGTTGCAGCAAGTGGTAATGAATGGACTTATAATAAAGACCGTGGTGTATACATGACCAATGACGGTGGTAAAACATGGAAGAATATTTTATTTGAAAGTGAGCAAAGTGGATGTATTGATCTGATGATGGATCCATCTGATCCTAATATCTTGTATGCAAGTATGTGGAACCGTATACGCAGAAGATGGAGCGATCCTGTTCCGGAAGATGGTGATCATTTGTATAAAACTACTGACGGCGGTAAAACATGGAAGAAGATCACAAACGGTTTACCCGACACAAAACTCACAGGTCGTATAGGCCTGGCCGTTAGTCATTCAAACCCGAATGTATTATATGCCTTTGTTGATGATCATAATAAAAAGCGTGATCCCAACCCCGGTGAAACAGACAGCTACGAACGGAAGGTGCAAAAGGTTGTAATAGGTGGTGCTATTTACCGCAGTACGAATAAAGGAGAGAGCTGGGAAAAAATGGGAGAGGTGCATGATTTCTTTAAACCATTCTCCGGTACGTATGGTTGGGTGTTCAGTCAAATTCGTGTGCATCCAAAAAATGAAAACCGCATTTATGCATTTGGTGTAGAAAAAGGAATCAGCGAAGATGCAGGTAAAACATGGAAAGTATGGGACCCCACAGATACAACCGGTGACTGGACACATGGGGATAATCATGCCATGTGGATTGATACAGACAATCCTGATCGAATGATCGTAGGAAATGATGGTGGTGTTACATTAACTTATAACGGTGGTATAAAATGGAAAAACTTTTTTGATAAAATTCCAACCACACAGTTTTACACTGTTACGTATGACATGAACACGCCGTTCAACATTTTTGGTTCCGTGCAGGATGAAGGAACCATGAGCGGTAATGTGAGCAACACGTTTGGTACAGCTCCAGATACAACGCTTCGCCCATGGCGTATGGCTCCCGGCGGTGAAGGAACACAAATACAGGTTGATCCGCTCAATACAAACATTGTATACTCATCTACCTACTATGGCCGGTTGATGAAAACAGATATGAGCAAGAGTCGTCGTGAAGCCGTGCAACGCTTTTCTTCATTTGATGTTGGTCGTATTGATTCATTACGTGGAGAATGGCTGGCAGCAACTGTGATGAGTAAGTTCAACAACAAAGTAATCTATCATGGTTTGCAGCATTTGTATAAAACAGAAGATGCAGGTGAAACGTGGAAGAGAATCAGTGTTGATCTGAGTTACAATGATCCAAAGCGTATGGGTAATTATCCCTATCTCATTTATCATCAGGCCATCACTGCAGTTGCAGAAGGCGATAAAGCAGGTGTATTGTATGCCGGTACAGATGATGGTCGTGTTTGGTTTACTGCAAATGATGGCACAAGCTGGAAAGAAATCACAAAAGGACTTCCTTATAATAAACATGTCATTAAAATTGTGGCATCAGCATTTAAATCATCAAGAGTATATATTGTGTTGAATGATCGCCGTGCGGATAACAACACGCCTTATATCTATGTAAGTGATGATTATGGAACAACATGGAAACCGATTGCATCCAATCTGCCGGCTTCACCAGCGAATGTAATTGCAGAACATCCGGACAATGCGAATGTTTTATTCTGCGGAACAGATTTTGGTGTATACATGAGTAAGGATGGTGGAAAAAAATGGATCGCTATCAATGGAACTATTCCTGCATCCGTTTCGGTGAATGATCTGTTTATTCATCCGAGGGATAAAAAACTCGTGATTGGTACTTACGGAAGAGGTGTGTATGTGTTGGATGATTTAAATGTGTTGAAATAAAAATGGCAACAAATCCCATCATAAAAAAATATCCCAACAGCAGCCTCAATCGTTTTGGCGGTTGGGTATTTCATTGCATTGATGCACATACCTGCGGTAACCCTGTTCGTTTAGTTGCAGAAGGTGGTCCGGCATTGGAAGGAAAGAACATGAGCGAAAAACGTCAGCACTTTTTAAGAGAGTATGATTGGATACGCAAGGGATTAATGTTTGAACCACGTGGTCATGATATGATGAGTGGCAGTATTCTCTATCCGCCGCATGATCCGCAAAATGATGTGGCTGTTTTATTTATTGAAACAAGCGGTTGTTTACCCATGTGCGGTCATGGTACGATTGGTACGATTACTATTGCTATTGAAGAAGGATTGATTGTTCCCAAAACGCCGGGCATTATTCGTATGGAAGCACCGGCGGGATTGGTGATGATTGAATACAGGACGGACGACAGACCACAGACGACGGACAACAGCAGCTCACTAAAGGTTACCAGTGTGAAGTTGACAAACGTACCTGCTTACTTACATTCAACAGAATTAACAGTTGATTGTCCGGAATTGGGTGAATTAATTGTTGATGTTTCTTATGGAGGAAATTTTTATGCCATTGTAGATGTGCAGAAAAATTTCAAAGGACTGGAACATTATGCTGCTGATAAACTCATTGCATGGGCAAGAGAGCTGCGCAAGAATATCAATGCAAAGTATACATTCGTTCATCCGCAGGATGAAACGATCAACGGATGCAGTCATATTTTATGGACCGGTGCTGTTCTTGATCCAATCTCAACAGCACGCAATGCAGTGTTTTATGGCGATAAAGCAATTGACCGCAGTCCATGCGGTACTGGCACCTCCGCCCGTATGGCGCAATGGTATGCAAAAGGAAAGTTGAAGAAAGGGGATCTGTTTATTCATGAAAGCATTATTGGCAGTAAGTTCATTGGCAGCATTGAAGAAGAACTGGAAGTAAACGGCATTAAAGCCATTAAACCGGGTATTGAAGGTTGGGCAAAAATTTATGGGTACAATACCATCAGTATTGACAAAGAAGATGATCCGTATGCCGAAGGGTTTCAGGTTGTCTGAACCACGATTTTTAGGATTAGTATGATTCGTGAAATGAGAGGAAGAATGTTGTTGCACAGTTCAGTTGTTAATTCAATATATCAGTAATAATGATAAGCTCGGCCTCCCCTCTCCGAAAGAGAGGGGAACGAGTGGAGAGGTTTAGCCATTCAATGTGGCAAATGTGTAAACTTAAATGAAGTGTAAACTTTTATGAGTAAAGCAATTATTGTTGGCGGAGGAATTGTAGGATTAAGTTCTGCCTATTATTTACAACAAAGCGGCTGGGAAGTAACGGTGCTGGACAAGGGCGATTTTTCCGATAACTGTTCGTATGGTAATGCAGGTTATGTTTGTCCAAGTCATTTTATTCCATTGGCAACGCCCGGTATTGTAACACAGGGGCTGAAATGGATGTGGAATTCAAAGAGTCCGTTTTATGTAGAGCCTCGTTTGAATGCTGCACTGATCTCATGGGGCATGAAGTTTATAAAAAGTGCTACAGCCAAACATGTAAACAATTCTGCCATACCCCTTCGTGATATTGCCTTCCTCAGTCAACAGTGTTACGAACAATGGACTAAGTTGCCCGACTTTGATTTTGCTTACGAAAAGAAAGGACTGCTTGAATATTTTCAAACAGCAGAAAAAGAAGAACATTCGCATCATACTGCAGAAGATGCAAAAAAAATAGGCATTGAAGCAGTGATGTTATCAGCAGCAGAAGTACAAGCCATGGAGCCGGATGTTCAACTCAATATTCGTGGAGCATTGTATTTTAAAGATGATGCACATTTGTATCCGCAAAAATTGATGAAAGGATTAATGACGGTGTTGAAACAGTCTGGCGTAGAGTTGATCCCGAATGAAGAAGTTGTCCGGTTTGAACAAAATGGAACAAGAATAAAAACTGTTTATACAAAGCAACAGCAATACAATGTAGACATGCTGGTGATTGCAACAGGATCGTGGTCGAGAGAAGTTGCTTCAATGGTTGGTTTGAGTCTGCCGTTAATGCCGGGCCGTGGTTATTCTGTTACTTTAGAAAACTCGCCATTCAAATTAAATTATCCGGCTGTGTTGCAGGAAGGCAGAGTGGCCATTACACCGATGGATCAAAATAAAATCCGTTTTGGTGGAACCATGGAAATTACTTCCATCAAAACTCCGCCACGTATGAACCGTGTTGCCGGTATTCTTGAAGCAGTGGAACGTTATTTACCTGCGTTTAAAATACCCATGCCCTCAACAGAAAATATTTGGTACGGATACAGGCCCTGTTCAGCAGATGGCTTGCCGTATATTGGCAGAGTAAAAGAAAATGTTCTTGTAGCAACCGGTCATGCAATGATAGGATTGAGTTTGGGCCCTGCCACAGGTAAGTTGGTTGCAGAGCTGGCAAATGAACAAACAACCAGCGTTGATATCAATCCTTATAATCCCGGACGGTTTTCATAATTGTAGTTGTTGTTGTACTAACTTCGGTCATTAATAACAGCATCATGAAAAAAATAATTTTCTTTCTTGTTTTCTGCAGCTGCGTACTTGCTCTTTCTGCGCAACATCAACTGGTAAAAATATGGTCAACCGATACCATTTTAAAAGTACCTGAATCTGTATTGTTTGATGGAAAGAATAAAGTGCTTTACGTAACCAACATTGATGGTATACAACCATGGGGTAAAGATGGCAAAGGTTCTGTTGGTAAAGTGGGATTGGATGGACAGATCATTGCTGTTGACTGGGTAAGTGGATTGAATGCACCCAAAGGAATGGGTTTGTATAAAAATAAATTATACGTGGCCGATTTAACCGAGCTGGTTGTGATTGATGTACTGAAAGGAATTATTATTGATCGGATACAGGTAGAAGGTTCGCAGGGATTAAATGATGTAAGTGTGAATGAGAAAGGAATTGTGTACGTGTCCGATTCAAGGAGCAGAAGAGTGTATGAAGTGAAAGAAAAGAAGGCCACTGTTTTGCTTGACAGTACTAAATTAAAAGGACCGAACGGTGTATTGATGCATAAAAAGAATCTGTACGTTCTTGATGCCGGCAGCATGTACCGCATGGAGAAAGATGGGTCATTAACCAAACTGGCCGAAGGGATGGATGGCGGAACTGATGGAATTGAGAATGTAAGAGGTAACGACTATCTTGTTTCAACCTGGAGCGGCGTGGTATATTATGTAAATGCTGATGGAACAAAACAGGTGCTGCTTGATGGAAGGGAGCAGAAAGTCAACTCAGCAGATATTGGTTACGATGCTGCCAAACGCATTGTATATATTCCTACTTTCTGGAAAAATTCAGTAGTAGCCTATCAATTAAAGTAAAGGAATGTGAAAACTTTTTGTACGGCATTTCCAGCAATGGGAATGTCGTTATTTTTACCAAACGTATGGACTGTACAGCACAAACTCTTTCTTATCAACAAACCGGCGCTTTTTCTAACATTGTATTGGATTATCTGAACAATGCGCCGCAACTGCGTTCGTTCTATTCTCATCGTCCCGATCTGGAAGGAATTCAAAAAGCTATTGCTGAACGAAAAACTTTTTCAACCAACAGGAAAGTACTGGTTGATCAGTTAAAGAAACAATACAGTGAGGTTGATGTTACAAATGCGGTCAAAAAAAACATTGACTTGCTGTTACAGGATAATGCCTTCACCATCACCACCGCACATCAGCCCAATTTATTTACCGGTCCGCTTTATTTTATTTATAAAATTCTCCATGCTGTTAAACTCGCCAATGAAATGAAGCAACAATTACCTGCATATGAGTTTGTTCCTGTTTATTACATGGGTAGTGAAGATGCAGATTTTGAAGAGTTGAGTTATTCTGTGGTGAATGGAGTAAAATATCAATGGGCAACACAACAGAACGGTGCTTTTGGTAAAATGCTGATTGATAAAAACATTACGCAGCTCATTAATGACATCAGCGGACAGTTATTAGTGCAGCCACACGGTAAAGAAATTGTTGATGCCTTGCGTAATTGCTATAAAGAAAAAACCAGCATACAGGATGCAACCTTTGCTTTTGTACATTTTCTTTTTGCGGAGTATGGATTGATTGTGCTGATTGCTGATGCCAAAGAATTAAAACAGGAAATGATTCCTGTGTTTGAAGATGAACTGGTAAACCGAAGCTCATCAAAGCAGGTGCAGCAAACCATTACAGCGCTTGAACAGCATTACAAAGTACAGGCAGGCGGCAGAGAAATCAATTTATTTTATTTTGATGAAGATCTGCGTGAACGGATAGAAGCAGATGGGGATGGATTTGCGGTTGCTAATACAACCATCCGATTTACAAAAGAAGAAATACTGAAGGAAGTAAAGGAACATCCGGAACGTTTCAGTCCTAATGTGATACTTCGTGGATTATATCAGGAAAGTATTTTACCCAACATCGCTTTTATTGGCGGTGGGGGAGAGCTGGCTTACTGGCTGGAGTTAAAAAATGTATTTACGCATCATACAGTTCCTTTCCCTGTTTTAGTTTTACGTAATTCGTTTTTATTAACGCAACAGCAGTTGAATGAAAAAATCATTAAACTTGGATTTACGATTGCTGATTTCTTTTTAACCGAACTGGAATTGATGAACAGGTTTGTAAAAAGAGAAACAGCAAATAAAGTAGAATTAAACGGAAGCTTTACGCAGGCAGAACATTTATATGAAACACTGAAGCAACAGGCAGCTGCTATTGATGTTACATTGTCGCAACATGTAGAGGCGCTTAAAACAAAAGCACTGTACCGCTTGCAGGAACTGGAAAAGAAATTACTCCGTGCAGAAAAACGAAAGTTTGAAGAACAGCAAAATCAAATTCAACAAATCAGGCAAAACCTGTTCCCCGGTAATGGTTTACAGGAACGGAAAGAAAGTATGCTCGGCTTTTATGCAAAATATGGGAAGGAGATGATTACTGAGTTGTATAAACACTCACCTTCACTGGAGCAGGAGTTTGTGGTGATGAGTATAAAATAAGAACTGTGTTAAGCAAATCAATCAAACTTATTTTCCCAACCTTCACTTTTCAGTTTGTCAACCTTCGCAATCACTTCATCTTTCATATTATTTTTATAAGCTGCTACTTTCTGAGAAATGGCTTCATCAAAGGTGCCGATAATTTCTGCAGCAAGAATGCCCGCATTTTTCCCTGCATTTAATGCAACTGTTGCAACAGGCACACCGTTGGGCATCTGTAAAATAGAAAGAATGCTGTCCCATCCGTCAATTGAGTTGGAAGATTTTACAGGAACACCAATAACAGGTAACGATGTAATACTTGCAACCATGCCCGGCAAATGTGCAGCACCACCAGCGCCTGCAATAATTACTTTCAATCCTCTTTCTTTAGCAGTTTGTGCATAATCCAGCATCCGTTGCGGAGTTCTGTGTGCAGATACAACCGTAAGCTCATAGCTGACTCCGAATTCTTTTAATACATCTGCAGCAGGCTGCATAACAGGTAAATCGCTGTCGCTGCCCATGATAATTCCGACCATAATCGTTTGTAGTTTGTGGTTTGTAGTTGCCATTACAGTCTGTCTTTAAATTTTTGACCTTTTACTTTTGCTTGATTTAAGTAAGCTATAAATGTTGTTGTCATCTTTGTGATTTCATCTGCTCTGTCGTAAAGATGTTGAAATTTTTCTTCTGAAAGATAATTTCTATCATGGGCTCTGTATAATTGTGATTTTACTTCACCTGCTGAGCCTTTTGAATAAGAAAGAAAGTTGATGAATTCTAATTTGCTGCTTCGTTCAAACCCTTCTGCAATATTATCCATGATTGAACCGCTTGCAGCATTTATCTGATCTATTAATTTGTAGTCTTTTTTAAATCCCCCTTCTTCAATATATAGAAAAATGTCTTTTGACAGACTTCTTGCTTTTTGCCACATGTCCAGCTCTTCAAACTTGGTGATGGTAGCCATAGTAGTTTAGGTTTGCCCAAAACTACAAACTATAAACTACAAACTAAAGCCTCCTCAAATCACCTGCAAGCAATTTCATTTCAGCTTCAGCAAGCTTGGCCATGTACAATGCGTTGATGTAACGTGTTTGTCCGTTAATATAATCAATCTGCACCTGCCGTAATTCAATGGATGTAATTGCAAGCTTACGGAAACGCTCAGTTGCAATTACATTATTTTCCTGTATCAGCAGCAATGTACTTTTTTCAAGATCAACCAGATTAACTGCATTTTGAAAATTATAATAAGCATTCACCAGACTGGTGTTCACCTGATTTTTTAAACGATCAATTACTACCTGTTGATTTTTGATATTGATATCTGCCACTTTTTCCTGCCGTTTAATATTACCTCCCTGAAAAATAGGAATCGCTACGCCGATATTTCCGTTGGGCCCCAGATTGCGGTTAAACAATGTAAAACCCGCATCGTTCCTGCTTTGTGCCAGGTTAAAATTTCCATTTAATGTAACAGAAGGTAAACGTTGGGAAATGACTTCCCGTTTCTGTTGCACCAGCACCGAAAGATTACTCTGAGCCATCAGCAAATCATAATTATCTGTTTGTGCTTTTTGCTGAAGTGATGCAAAGTTTACAGTTGCATCTGTAGTAATAGCTTCCTGCACATCAAATGCAGTTTCAGGTGTACGTGCAAGAATGAAATTGAAATTTGATTTTGCAACACGGATATTGTTTTCTATCACCAGCAGATTTCCCTTTTGCTGATTCAGATCAACCTGTGCCTGCAGCAAATCTGTTTTGGGTGCAGTGCCAATGGTAAAGCGGCTCTCTGCAATTTGTTTCCGTTCTTCAAAAAACAAAATGGTTTCCTGCAATGCTTTCTTTTGCTGATTGAGTTGTACAATTTGATAATAAGCAGCAATTACATCAAACACCGTTGCATTTAACTGTCTGCGAAAACTGAGTTCACCCAACAGTTCCAGTTCCTCCAGTCTTTTTTTGTAGCAAACATCCGCATGCCATCAAACACACGCCAGCTTACTGCAAAACCTGCATTGATGTTGCGGAGAACAGCACCGTTACGTTTAATAGTGGTACCGTTTGCCAGTTGCTGCTCCAGATTGTTGGATGCTATACCGGCTGTTGAATTGAGATTGATATTGGGCCATAGCCCTGCTGTGCCCCAGTTGTTATTGATTTGACCGATCTGTTTACTGTTCTTTTCAATCACCACATCAAAATTCTTTTCCAAAGCAATTTGAATTGCTTCTTCCAAAGTAAGCCTGGTGGTTGTTTGTGCAAACGCTATGATATTAATCAGACAGCTTAGTAATAACAGTTTCAGTTTCTTCTTCATGTACTTTAATTTTTTTGGATGACAGGTACGAATACATCGCAGGAATTACAAAAAGTGTAAGCACCAGCGAAAACATAATTCCACCTACAATCACAACACCTAAGGGTATACGGCTGGTTGATGCAGCACCTAACGACAATGCAAGAGGTAATGCACCAAGGCTCATGGCTAAACTCGTCATCAAAATAGGACGCAAACGCATAGTGGCTGCTTCAATCACTGCAGGTTTTTTTAACATACCTGCATGTTTCTTTTGATTGGCAAATTCTACAATCAAAATACCATTCTTGGTTACAAGACCAATGAGCATAATCATACCAATCTGTGAAAAGATATTGATCGTCTGGTCGAACAACCATAGTGAAAATACAGCACCTGCTATCGCTAATGGTACAGTAAACATGATCACTAACGGATCAATGAAACTTTCAAACTGTGCTGCAAGAACTAAAAAGATGAGAATTAAAGCCAGACCAAAAGCAAAAAATGTATTGCCGCTGCTTTCTGCAAAATCTCTGGAGTTACCGGAGAGTGCTGTGTTAAACGATTCATCCAGTAATTTATCTGCAATAGCATTCATAGCTTCTATCCCGTCTCCAATCGTTTTACCGGGAGCTAAACCTGCACTGATGGTAGCCGATTTGTAACGGTTAAAATGATACAGCGTTGGCGGAGTAGTTTCTTCTGTAAAGCTTACAAACTGATCAATGGAAATCATTTGCCCAGCTGCATTACGGATGAATAAATTTTTAAGATCGGTAGGTGCATCTCTGTCATCACGCAACACCTGCCCAACCACTTGATATTGTTTTCCGTCTTTAATGAAATAACCAAGCCTTCGGTTACTTAAAGAGAGCTGCAGCATTTCAGAAATATCGGTTACACTTACACCCAGCTCACTTGCTTTTAAACGATCAATATTTAAACGCAATTCCGGCTTATTAAATTTCAGATCAGCATCAACACCTGCAAACACCGGATTCTTTTGCGCTTCTTCTAAAAACTTTGGAAGCAGTTCTTTCAGCTTATCAAAATTATTATTCTGCAACACAAACTGAACGGGCAAACCTCCACGTCTGTTTACTGAAATGGTTTGTTCCTGTATGGCAAAAGCTCTTCCTTCATTAAACTTGGGCAAGTTGCGTGTAATTACATCAACAATCTGTTGTTGAGAACGGTCTCTTTCATTTGGTGGAGTTAACAGACAACGAACAAAACCACTGTTTACTGATCCTGATCCTGTAAAGCCGGGAGCTGTTACTGAGATGAGTACTTTGGTTTCTGGTACACTGTCCTGTACAAGTTTGACTAATTTGTCAATGTACTTGTCCATTGCATCATAACTGGTTCCTTCGGGTGCACTTACCTGTAAGCGAAACTGGCTGCGGTCTTCCATTGGTGCCAGCTCACTTTGTAAATTGCCGCCAATAAAATAAATCATTGCAAAACAAACACCGAGAATAATAAATGAAACCCATCTGGCTTTCATAAAACCACGAAGTAAACGGTTGTAACCATTTTCCATTCCGGTAAAGAAGGGTTCCGTAACTCTGTAAAACCAACCATGTGAATGCCCACCCTTTCGTGTGAGATACACGTTAAGAACAGGAGTTAACGTAAGCGATACAAAAGCAGAGATCAACACCGCACCTGCCACTACAATACCAAACTCACGGAACAAGCGGCCTACAAATCCTTCTAAGAAAATGATTGGTAAGAAAACCACTGCCAGTGTAATGGATGTTGCAATTACAGCAAAGTAAATTTCTTTAGAACCTTCACGGGCAGCTTTGTATTTATCCATGCCCTGTTCCATTTTCTTAAAAATATTTTCAGTAACTACAATACCATCATCCACCACCAAACCTGTAGCCAGTACGATGGCCAGCAATGTAAGTACGTTAATGGTAAAGCCAGAGAGGTACATGATAAAGAATGCACCAATTAATGAAACCGGTATATCTATTAATGGTCTGATGGCGACAAGCCAGTCACGGAAGAATAAGAAGATGATAAGTACAACTAATCCAAACGCAAGTACAAGCGTTTCCTGTACTTCAGAAATAGATTTACGTACAAACTGTGTTTGATCTAAACCAATATCCAGTTTAATATCTGCCGGTACTTCTTTTTTAATTTGCTCATAGCGTTTGTAAAACTCGTCGGCTATGGCAATATAGTTACTGCCCGGTTGCGGTACAATGGCTAATGCAATCATGGGAATGCCACCTTCTTTCAACACACTTTCTTCATTCTCCGGTCCGAGAATGGCATAACCAATATCGCTGAGTTTAATATCACGGCCACCAATGTTTTTAATGATGAGGTTGTTGAAATCTTCTTCTGTATTTAACCGTCCGAATGTTCGTACAGTGAGCTCTGTATTATCTCCTGAAATTTTTCCTGAAGGCAGTTCAATATTTTCACGAAGCAGTGCTGTTTGTACATCTTTTGCTGTTAAGTTATAGGCCAATAGTTTTTCCGGTTGAAACCAGATACGCATGGCATATTTTTTTTCGCCCCAGATGTTTACCGTACTAACGCCGGGAATGGTTTGTATCCGCTCCAGCAAATTATTGGTTGCATATTCAGTTACCTGTAAGGGATTGCGGCTTTCACTCTGGATCGTCATTGAAAGAATCGGATCACTGCTGGCATCGGCTTTGGTAACAACAGGCGGTGCATCCAGATCGGAAGGAAGTGAACGCACTGTTTGTGATACTTTATCCCGCACATCATTGGCCGCTTCTTCTAAATTAAAACCCAGTTCAAATTCAACATTAATATTGCTGCTGCCCTGACTGCTGCTGCTGGTAATATTTTTTACACCTGCAATACCGTTGATTGATTTTTCTAACGGCTCGGTTATCTGCGATTCAATTACATCGGCGTTGGCACCGGGGTACGATGTACGAACGCTGATATTGGGGGGATCAATGGCAGGATAATCTCTGATACCTAAAAAACGAAAACCAATGACTCCAAACAATATAATGAGGATGTTCATTACAATTGCCAGAACAGGTCGTTTCAAACTCAGTTCGCTGATCGTCATAACTAGTTCACTTTTGAAAGTTTGATTTTAGCGTCGGGTCTTAAGCCAAGCAATCCCGTTGTAACGATGGTATCTCCCGGTTTAACACCACTGATGATTTCAATGTTGGCCGAATCACGGATGCCGGTTTGTACATCAGTAAATTTGGCAACGCCGTCTTTATACAAGATGAGTTTTTTACCTCTTGCCTGTGGCAGTACAGCTTGTGATGGTACAAGAATGGCCGCATCGTTACGGGCAAAATCCATATCTACTTTTGCAAAACCACCTGCAACAAGCGATGCATTACTTTGCTGAACAATACAACGCACATTCATGCCTCGTGTGGTTTCACTAACGGTAGATTCTGTTGCATACACTTTTGCAAGAAACTTTTTTGTACTTCCATCTGTAGAGAAAGAAATCATTTGCCCCAACTTCATCTTCGATGCATATTTTTCCGGTACACTGAACTGCAGTTTGAGAGTGTTTACCTGACGAATGTTACAGATGATGGTTGCAGGAGTAATGTAAGCACCTGTAGAAATATTTCTGAAACCAATGCGGCCGTTAAACGGTGCACGGATTTCTGTTTTGGAAATATTTGTTTTGAGCAGGTCAATATCTGCTTTGATATTGCTCACCTGCAAAAAGCTGAGATCATAATCCTGCTGACTGATACCATTTATCTTCAGCAACTCTTTGTTACGTTCTTCAGTTTTTTCAGCAATTTGTAACTGCACCTGCAGTTTTTTCAGTTGGGCCTGCAGATCCCCATCAAACAATTTTACCAGCAATGATCCTTTGTTTACAGAAGCACCTTCGTTGATGTACAAACCAACTACACGGCCGCTTACTTCGGTATGTATTTCGGTTTCTTCCATGGGCAGTAAAGAGCCGGGTAATTGTAATGGTTCACTCACCGATCCTGTTTTAACAACATAACCAACTACAACCATAGGGCCTTGTTGTCTCTGGCCGCCTGCAGCAGCGGGTGCGGCATTTTTTTTCTCTTTGCAGCTTACAGCCGTTAGAATGGCCGCAAGTGCGATCAATTGTATACTTCTCATGTGATAATAGATGTGCTAAAGTTAAGCAATGAACATTTTGCTCTTATTGTCAATGGATGAGTGGTAATGCATCATGTACACTTGTATTGCACATCAAACACATATCAGCCTTAGTTGGTTTTATACAGGCAGGAAAATCAGCTGGATTTTACTTTTAAAAACTGCTTAATACGATTGGCTTTGTACGTTAGTTCGCTCCTGTCTTTTCCAATAACGGTGATATGCCCCATTTTGCGGCCGGGTTTCGTTTGCGCCTTGCCGTAAAGGTGTACAAAAACATGTTCCATTTTTAAAACTTCTTCCAGCCCTTCATAATGTACCGGACCGCTGAAACCGGTTTCACCCACAAGATTCAGAAGTACAGATGGTAAAATGGCATCGGTGCATCCCAAAGGGTAGCCCAGCATAATACGCCAAAGCATATCAAACTGAGAAGAATAGTTACCCTCAATACTGTGATGCCCGCTGTTGTGCACTCTCGGAGCAGTTTCGTTTACCAGCACATTCCCGTTTTTATCAACAAACAGTTCAACAGCAAACAAGCCGGGCGAATTGAATTTGCGAACCAGTTCCATGGCAATAGCTTCTGTTTTCCACAACGTTTTTTCAGGTAGTTGAGCAGGGGATATCTGGTAGTCGAGTAAATTTAAGTGCGGATCAAATACCATTTCTGCAGGAGGATACATGGTGGTATCTCCGTTTTGTGCCACTGCAACAATTACAGCAATTTCTGTGCGGATGTCAACCAGTTTTTCCAACACGCCGGGTTCGTTAAACCCCTTTGCAAGATCGGCTTCTGTTCTGATCAGTTCAACCCCTTTTCCATCATAACCACCAACTCCCAGTTTATGTGCAGCGGGTAAAAAAGACAATTGCTTTTCAAGATCATTTTTGTTTTGAGTAATAACAAAATCTGCAGTGGGGATCCGGTGCTGCTGATAAAATTTTTTCTGTTCAATTTTATTGTTGATGATACGAAGTGCAGATGGTTTTGGAAATATCTTTACACCTTCAGCTTCTAATTTTTCAAGTGCATCAATATTTACACGTTCAATTTCGATGGTTAATGCATCAAGACCTTTTCCGAAATTGTAAACAGTTTCAAAATCTGTAATGTCGCCTTTTGTAAAATGATGACAGAGATGTGCTGCAGGGCAATGCTCATCGTTTTCAAGTACAAATGTTTCAACCGGATAGTTAGCAGCTGCCTGTAATAACATACGGCCTAATTGTCCGCCGCCCAGGATGCCAATGTGGGGTGTAGTCGAAGAATGCATGGGGCAAAGATAAGGGGAGGAGGCCTGACGCTGAACCGCCCCTTCGACTCCCGTAATAGACGGGACAGGTTCGCTCAGGGTCTTTCCTCACGTTCATATAAATAATTACCTTTGCTCTATGCATCCCGATTATGCCAGTAAACGCTTCAACGATAAACGCAGCAATTATTGTTTGCTGATGGAAGTATTGGCCATTGACTCTATCTGATTGTTTGAGAAAGGTTCATTCTGCTGAACCGGTTTTTGTTTCACTTTTATTGAATAAAAAAATAACAATCATGTCAACCATAGCAGTTAACAGAAAAGAAGCTGTACAAAACGATTTTCTTCCACTTCACGGAACAGATTATGTAGAATTTTATGTAGGTAATGCCAAACAGGCGGCACATTATTATATTTCTGCTTTTGGTTTTCAGCCATTGGCATATGCGGGCCCCGAAACAGGAATGAAAGAGATCGCCAGTTATGCTGTGCGTCAAAATAAATTAACGATTGTATTAACCACACCGCTTCGTTCAGGAAATGAAATGGCCGATCATATTTATAAACACGGCGACGGAGTAAAAGTGTTGGCTTTAAAAGTAGATGATGCAAAGAGTGCATTTACTGAAACAACGATCCGTGGAGCAAGGCCATTCAAAGAAGCAACTGTTCTATCAGATGCAGATGGCGAAGTAATCATCAGCGGTATTCACACTTATGGAGATACCGTTCATTTGTTTGTTGAACGGAAAAATTACAAGGGCGTATTTCTGCCCGGTTATCGTGCATGGAGCAATCCATATTTTAAAGTGGAAGAAACGGGATTGCAGTATGTAGATCATTGTGTAGGCAATGTAGGATGGAACCAGATGAACCCATGGGTACAGTTTTACGAAAACGTAATGGGCTTCCGCAATATTTTAACGTTTGATGACAACGATATTTCAACAGAATATTCTGCTTTAATGAGTAAAGTCATGAGCAATGGAAATGGCTATGTAAAATTTCCCATTAATGAACCTGCCGAAGGAAAGAAAAAATCGCAGGTAGAAGAATATCTGGATTATTATAACGGCGAAGGTGTGCAGCATGTGGCAATGGCTACCAATAACATTGTTGAAACAGTAATGGCCCTGCGGAGCAGAGGGGTAGAATTTCTGCAGGTACCCACTTCTTATTATGATGATTTGTTAGACCGTGTGGGGCATATTGATGAAGACCTGGAACCGTTGAAAGAACTGGGGATTTTGGTAGACAGAGATGAGGAAGGTTATTTACTGCAAATTTTTACAAAGCCGGTTGAAGATCGTCCTACTTTATTTTTCGAAATCATACAGCGAAAAGGAGCACAGAGTTTTGGCAAAGGCAATTTCAAAGCCCTGTTCGAAGCCATCGAACGGGAGCAGGAAGCCAGAGGTAATCTGTAAAAATACGGGGCAGTTTTACTGCCCCTTTTTCATGTATTAAATCTTCCTCATTTCAGCCGCAACAACTTCGTTTTGAACCGGTTCAACGAATGATCTTCCTCTTACGGCTCATTTCGTTTAATTTTATCAACATTTTGAAATATTTTTGAACCGGCATCGTTCATTAAAAATCCAGTATGCTTCAAAAAGTTTTTTTCGTTGGCTTACTTCTGTTTGCTGCTGCAGTTGCAGATGTTCAGGCGCAGTATTCTGTTGAGGATGCGCCTGTAAAAGTGTTCAAAACACCTTCCATGTTTGTGAAGGTGGAAGATTCATTAAAAAAAGAATTTAAGGAAAAAGGATTGCACTGGCCTGCCAAGTACATGTATGTAAGAGCCTTTAAGCACGAAAAACAGATGGAGGTATGGGTTAAGAACGACTGGAAAGAAACCTTCAGCCTGTTTAAGGTATATAAAGTTTGCGCTACCTCAGGAACTTACGGTCCTAAACGCAAAGAAGGCGATAAGCAAATACCCGAAGGATTTTATTACATTAATGAATTCAACCCCAACAGTAATTATCATCTGGCGCTGGGCTTAAATTATCCCAATGCTTCTGATGCTATTTTGAGTGATCAGCATAAACCCGGTGGAGATATTTATATTCATGGTAATTGTGTAACTATTGGTTGTTTGCCTTTAACTGATTCATTAATTGAGCAGGTGTATTATCTGGCATCTGTTGTAAAAGAACAGGGACAGGATTTTATACCTGTGCATATTTATCCGCTGCGTTACGATAATAGCAAAGCAATTGAATTGTTCAGCAACAAAACAAAAAATAAACAGGAGGTGCAGAAGTTTGCATCAGAGATCAGAGAAGCGTATGAATTTTTTGAAGATACCCATCAACTGCCAACTGTATTGATTGGAAAAAACGGGGGATACGTTGTAGCAACCAATCCTGAAACACCAAAAATCACAAGGATAAAAATTATTGAAACCAATAACCCTGCTGATCCTTATGCAGCATGGAGTTTAGAAGATAAAGTTGATATTGTTCCTTTTTATAAAGACGGAAATGCAGCATTGCAACGTTGGTTGTTTAATTTGAGTAAGGAGCTGGTTCCAATGCTCTATGGCAATGCATCCATGTCTTTACAGGTTGAATTTATTGTAGATAAAAATGGTAATACCGCATTGGCAACCGTTGTGCGTGGAGGTAATACAGAAATGAATAAAGTGGTAAAAGAAAAATTTGAGAAAGAATTAAAATGGACTCCTGCAACAAAAGACGGTAAGCCTGTTAATTCGAAACTGAAGCAGAATCTGAATATTACTGCACCCGAAGATCTGTAGCTTGTATTTACACCGTTCGATCCATTACTCATGAAAAAACAGTGCATACCTGTGGAACCAAACCCACAAAATGAAACCCGGTCTTTATATCATTTCCCTTTCCCTGACTGCATGTTTATTTTCAATAAATAGCAAGGGTCAAACTATTTCGGGTATTGTAAACAGCTATCATCAGGTTACCGACTTTGTTCCTTTATATAATGGTGTACGCCTGCAAAATGTTTCAGGATTAAATGCCGGCAACCGTGTACTGATTATTCAAATGAAGGGAGCAACCATTGATGAAACACAATCCGCTTCTTTTGGTGCAGTTACGGGTATTGGTCAGGCAGGCCTTTATGAGTTTGCCACCATCTGCGGCTTTCTGAATGATACAGTCATTTTTGAAAGGGAATTCATCAATACGTACGATTATACAAAATCTGTTCAGTTAGTATATGTACCTGTTTATACCGATGTAACCATTAACGGAACATTACTGGCGCAGGAATGGAACCCGGCAACAGGTACAGGTGGTGTTATTGCAATTGAAGCAACCGGAACAGTTACAATGAATGCGGGAATATCAGCAGACAGCGCAGGGTATAAAGGTGGCGGGCTTTTTATGAATGCAACAAATCGTTGCGGGCCCCGAAGCAATTGGTATTATTCATTAGCTCAATCATCGGGTACAAATTTAGGCGGAGCTCCAAAAGGAGAGGGTATTGCTGCATTTATCAGCAATAAAGAGTATGGAAGAGGAAAGCAGGCGAATGGAGGCGGAGGAGGTAATGTAGATGAAACAGGCGGTGGTGGGGGAAGTAATTTTGGTGCAGGAGGAAACGGAGGTCAGAAATCAAATACTACATTTTGTAACTCAACTACCTATGGTCAAGGTGGTGCAACGTTAAGCAGCTTTGGATATACTGCAGGAAACAATCGGATTTTTTTTGGCGGTGGTGGTGGTTGTGGCGAAATGAATAATTACTATGATGGAGTTAATCCTCCCGGAGCAGGTACACCCGGCGGTGATGGTGGCGGTATTGTTTTTATTAAATGCAACCAGCTCATCGGGAATAATCAAACCATATCAGCAAACGGTGCACAGGGTGTAAATCCTTTTCAGATTGTAAAAACAGAAGGCAGTGGTGATGGTGGTGGTGGTGGTGGTGCAGGTGGTGTGGTGCTGTTAGATGTTGCAACGTATACAACTTCGTTAAATGTACAGGCAAGAGGAGCCAATGGTTCGAGTGTAGGTTTTCAAAACGCCTGTCCCGGTCCGGGTGGTGGCGGTGGCGGCGGTGTTATCTGGTACAGCGGTACATTACCCGGCACCGTTATTACTAATGTAACTGCAGGTGCAAGTGGAGTGATTAAAAATGCACCGTCTCATAATCCTCCATGCGAAGGATTGCCAAATGGTGCTGCAGCAGGTACCAACGGAATTGTTCAATCCGGATTTCAAATAGTTGAAGGAACATTGTTTAATTGCGGTGGTATTTTGCCGTTTGGTTCATTGAAAAACTGGATGGGAAAACGTACCCCAGAAGGAGTTCAATTAAGCTGGACCATTGAACAGGCAGATGCTCTGCAGGAAATAGCACTGGAGAAAAAACAGGCAAGAGGTGGCTTTGTAACCATTAAAACTTATCTGCAACCGCAAAACGGGAACTCTGTTTTTCTTGATGAAGGTACTGCCTTTCCTGCAACCTACCGGTTGATGTTGAAATTGAAAACCGGAGCAAAAGAATACGCTGCACAATTATTTTTCGACCGGCAAAAAGTAAAACGATTAAACATTTATCCAAACCCTGTAATGGATGAACTTAGGATTGAACTGCCTGCTGCAAGAGGCAAAATTTTTATTGCACTGTTTGATTATACCGGCAAGCAGGTAATGAAAAAAGAACTTGATATCAACAATCAGTCATACACTATCCTGCAACTGGGGCATTTAACTGCAGGCACTTATACCATTCGTGTATACATGAACTATGAATTGTACATCGGTAAAATGGTGAAGCAATAATTGTTTAGTGCAACAGCTTTCAAAAAAGTCAATCAACTTATTACATCATCAACACTTGCACGGTATCCGGACTTTGCTGCTGCAGTTCAATTGTTTTTCCTTCGGTCATTTTTTGCAGCAGTTCGTTTGTGTAGTGGCGGATACTCAGGAGCGTTAAACCTTTTTCAACCTGCACATCAAAAGCAACTGAAGCAGCTAAGGCTAACTGCTCTATTTTATCTGCACGGTCATCGAGGCACAACTGCAGACTTACAGCATGTGTCTGAATCAGATTCGGTTTTATTTTCAGCTTCGCCATCATTTCGTACAAATCACTCATGGGTTGTTCACCAATAAACGAAAAATCTTTTGTGTGTAACTGCAGCAGCACCTGGTTTTGTTTTACCACAATTATGGGGGGCAGGTTTTTTACCGGATGATTATGAATGGTTGTGCCGGGTAATGAAGGATCTGAAAAACATTTTACAATCAACGGAATATTTTTATTCTGCAGCGGCTTAATGGTCTTGGGGTGTATCACCTGTGCTCCGTAATAAGCCATTTCAATTACTTCATCATAATTCAGTTCACCAATGTATTGTGCATCGGCAAATTCTTTTGGATCGGCATTCATCACACCTTTTACATCTTTCCAGATTGTGAGGTGTTGCGCATTGAGCATATTTGCAAAAAGGGCAGCAGAGTAATCACTTCCTTCACGGCCAAGTGTGGTGCTTTCATTTTCATCGGTACAACCGATAAAACCCTGCGTGATGACAATATTTGTTTTGTTGAAAAGCGGTTGTATCTGTTCATGTACCTGCTGTTGTGTAAAAGGAAAATCAATACCTGCATCACGGAAATTATCATCCGTACGGAAAATATCCCTTACATCAATCCATTGATTGTTTACGCCAATTTCGTTGAGGTAAGCACTTACCAGTGCAGTGCTGAGCAATTCGCCGATACACACAATCTGATCATAATAATAATCGTACGAGCGAACAGGTTTGTCGTGCAGTAACCATTCCACTTCAGTAAAAAAATGATTGTACTGTTCCATCAACGGATTAAAATGGGTAACCAGTAAAAACTTTGCTTCATCCAGATGTTGCAGTTTTACTGCACGGAATAATTGAAGTGCTTCCTCTTTTTTACCTGCAAAAAAAGCGTCGGTTACTTTTTCTAAGGCATTGGTGGTTTTGCCCATGGCCGAAATGACAATCATCATTTTTTGTGCAGGAAAATGCTGAACAATATGTCCAACATTTTTAATTTTTTCATAATTGCTTACA
The DNA here is from genome assembly GCA_022841365.1 of Chitinophagaceae bacterium. Lineage (GTDB taxonomy): Bacteria > Bacteroidota > Bacteroidia > Chitinophagales > Chitinophagaceae > Lacibacter. The sequence continues at coordinate 62,547 of JALHRP010000005.1, forward strand.
CTGGCACCGCCGAATTTAAAAACCTGCATGGAAATAATTGATTTATGATGTTTGATTTCAGATATGTAATTCAATCCTGCCTGAGCAGAATGCAAAGATAAGGGTAGCTTGTTAGCACCCTGCAGGGTAGTGATTAGCTGTATGTCGGGAAGAGGGTGCAGTGAAAAAACAAACTGCAGTTAAGACAAAGTTTCAGCAATAAGGTGTAACAGAAAAGTGTTTGCCGTTTTTAAGCGCCTTTATTGCCAATAGTTTTATAAATCAGTTAAAAGAATGTTGCTGTTCAGCTTGTGATAAATGCGGAGACTTTATTGCTGGTTTTCACTTGCAGGAAATGTTACAGTAAACGTACTGCCTTTATCCGGTTCACTTGTAACTTTAATATCGCCTTTATTAAGCTGAACAAATTCCTGCACCAGAATTAATCCCAGACCACTGCCGGTTTCCCCCGCCGTACCATTTCTGCTTCGATGTTTCCCAACTTGGAAAATTGAGTTCACTACCTCATTACTCATCCCAGTTCCCGTATCGGCAACTGAAATGGATGTATTATTTCCGTTTGTAGTGGCAGAAATATAGATATTTCCACCATAAGGAGTAAATTTAACAGCGTTATTGATGAGATTACGGATGATGAACCGGAACTGATTTTTATCTGCATATAATTGATCTGCAGTATCTATTGCATAACTAATGACAATTTGTTTTTTTGAAGCCTGATTTTTAAAAACAGTTATTACTTCTATTACCAAGTTTAAAACATTTAATATCTCGGGTCGTGGGTATTCGTTTTTCATTTGTAACTGTGCCCATGTAATAAGGTCATCAGTTAACTTTCTTGAATCATCAATTAAATTTTTTGCTTCTGTTACAAGCTCAGCTACTTGATCATCGGGTAATTTTTTATAGAAACCCGAAGCCAGCAGATCAGTAAAAGACGAGATAGAATTTAAAGGGGCCCGAAGGTCATGCGAAATGATACCAAAGAATTTATCTTTCGTGCTGTTTAATACCTCTAGTTTTTCGTTTTGATATTCAATGATTTTATTTTTCTGTTCGAGTTGATCATTTTTAATCCTGATCTTTTTAATAATTCTGAACAGCGAAACCATCAAAAAAATGGTAATTATTGAAAAACCTGCAATACTGTAAAGTACAATATTTTTTTGCCTTGCACGGTCGTCTTTCAAATTATTTTCAATCTCAAGTAAGCTGTTTTGTTTTTCCAGTTGATACAATCTTGTGAAACTTTCAACCAGTTGGTTTTTTTCCTTTGAATCAACTTTTGCAAGACTGTCAGTTACAAGTCCGAATTTGGTTATGTACTCCAGCGCTTTTTCATTCCGGTTTGTCTGGTTATATAATTCAATCAATTCTAAATATACCTGAGCGGTATAGTTGGTCAAATTGTATTTGAGTAAGAACTTTGCTGCTTCCTGAAGAAAATATTCCTTTTTACTGATGTTTCCACGTAATTTATATATTGCAGCAAGCTGCAGATATGCTTCAATTGTGGCAATTTTTTGTGAATCATCTTTAAGAGAGTCATACAAACGGATAATTTTGGTGAAGTAATATTCTGCTTCATTTAAATTATTTTCTGCCAACAGAATCTTTCCCATTACTTTATAACAGGAAGAAAGCACCTGTAAATTCTGAACTGAATCATTAATGAAAATGGCTTTTACTGTCAGTTCTTTTGCTCTTTTTATATCTTTATTGTTTAAATAACTTTCGCCAAGGTTGTGTGCTGTTACTCCTATCCGTTCACGGTTGCCTAATTTAGAGTGTATCTGATAAGCTAATTTGTGGTAGGCGATTTCTTCCGGTATATTTCTTAAGTACCGATATAAGTGCCCCATAGAAATATAGCAATTAGCAATGCCGGCAGAGTCGTTGAGTTCACTGTAGCTATTAATGGCATTTTGCAGATTAGATACTGTTAGGTAATAATTTCCGTAGTAAGTATATATACTGGCGAGGTTTCTGTATGATTCTGCTTCACCTCTTTTGTAATTAATTTTTCTGGAAAGCTTCAAAGCTTTTTCAGTATAACTTAATGCTTCAATGGGTTTAACGAAAGATAGTTTTCTGCTGATGACATTATTGATATTAATCCACTCAGTATCATGAAGGTTTCCTCTTTTCATTAGCTCATGCAAAGAATCAATATTTTGTGCGTTGCCTGTATAGCAACAATACAGCATCAGGAGTATTTGAAGTAAGCTACGGTACAATACAAAAGTCAGTTTTGTGAATAGATGGTTTGGTATAATATTTCTATTAAAATAAAAAAAAATGATATACCAAAAAAAAATATTTAAATTTTTCTCATCAAAAAAGTGGCCTTTTTAAACTTTGGATTCCGATTCAAAATCCTGCAAATGCAAAATAAAAGGCAGTGAAACATCCTATCCCATTCTCTGCCATTTTTTCACCTGCCTGCCTCATGGCACTATCATTGAGTATGAGTTCCTGAACTTAAAAATATCCGAATCATGGGAAAGATTATAGGAATCGACTTAGGAACTACTAACAGCTGTGTTTCCGTAATGGAAGGGGCAGAACCGGTGGTAATCGCAAACGATGAGGGCCGTCGTACAACCCCTTCAATCGTAGCTTTTCTGAAAAATGGTGAGCGTAAAGTGGGTGATCCGGCAAAGCGTCAGGCGATTACCAACCCCGTTAATACCATCAGTTCCGTAAAGCGTTTTATGGGCCGACAGTTTAATGAGGTGGGTGAAGAAATCAAACATTGGAGTTACAAAGTAGCTCAGGGTGACAATAATACCGTTCGTATTGACATAGATGGCAGATTGTACACTCCGCAGGAAATATCTGCGATGGTGCTGCAGAAAATGAAAAAAACAGCCGAAGATTATCTGGGCCAGGAAGTAACAGAAGCAGTGATCACTGTGCCTGCTTACTTTAACGATGCCCAGCGTCAGGCTACTAAAGAAGCCGGTGAAATTGCAGGGTTAAATGTTCGTCGTATTGTAAACGAACCAACCGCTGCTGCATTGGCTTATGGTCTGGATAAAAAACACAAAGATCAAAAGATCGCTGTGTTTGATCTGGGTGGTGGTACGTTTGATATTTCTGTATTGGAATTGGGCGATGGTGTATTTGAAGTAAAATCTACCAACGGTGATACTCATCTTGGTGGCGATGATTTTGATAAAGTAATCATTGACTGGCTGGCTGATGAATTTAAAAATCAGGAAGCCATTGATTTGCGGAAAGACCCGATGGCTTTGCAGCGTTTAAAAGAAGCTGCTGAAAAAGCAAAGGTTGAATTATCATCTTCCAGCGAAACAGAAATCAATCTGCCTTATGTAACAGCAGTGGATGGTGTTCCCAAACACCTGGTGATTAAACTGAGCCGTGCAAAATTTGAATCATTAGCCGATAAATTATTTGAGCGTTGCTTAAAGCCCTGCGAAGTGGCTTTGAAAGATGCCGGTTTATCTACATCAGATATTGACGAAGTGATTTTAGTTGGTGGAAGTACACGTATACCTAAAGTGCAGGAGATTGTAGAAAAATTCTTTGGTAAAAAACCAAACCGCAGTGTGAATCCAGATGAGGTGGTTGCTATTGGTGCTGCAATTCAGGGTGCGGTATTAACCGGTGAAGTAAAAGATGTATTGTTGCTCGATGTTACTCCGCTCAGCTTAGGTATTGAAACCTTAGGTGGAGTAATGACAACATTAATTCCAAGTAATACAACCATTCCTTCTAAGAAATCAGAAACCTTCAGCACCGCTGCCGATAACCAGCCCGGTGTACAGATTCATATTCTGCAAGGCGAAAGACCAATGAGTAAGGATAATAAGAGCCTGGGTATTTTCAATCTCGATGGTATTCCGCCGGCACCACGTGGTGTTCCGCAAATTGAAGTAACCTTTGATATTGATGCCAACGGTTTGCTGCATGTAAGTGCGAAAGACAAAGGCACCGGTAAAGAGCAAAAGATCCGTATTGAAGCAGGCAGTGGCTTAACCAAAGAGGAAATTGAAAAGATGAAGAATGAAGCAAAAGCCAACGAAGCCAATGATAAAGCAGAGAAAGAAAAAGTAGAGAAGATTAATATGGCCGACAGTTTAATTTTCCAGACGGAAAAACAACTGAAGGAATATGGTGAGAAGATTTCTGCAGATAAAAAAGCACCGATTGAAGCGGCGCTTGAAAAACTGAAAGAAGCACATAAATCACAAGACGTTGCAGCTATTGATGCAGCTATGACAGAAATGAATACTGCATGGACAGCAGCAAGTGAAGAAATGTATAAAGCAACACAGGAAGCGGGTGCACAACCGGGTGCAGATGCAGGCGCATCATCTGAAGGTGCTCCGAAAAATGATAATGTGGAAGATGCACAGTTTGAAGAAGTGAAGTAAGAAGATATGTTTTTCAGCTAATAGGTTTTTATAAAAGGAAGCCCCGACACATATATGCCGGGGCTTCCTTTTATAATTTTAATTGTTGTTATTCCGGTTTGATCCCGTGCTCTTTCAAGATTTCAAAAAAGAGTTTCTCTTTGCCGGCCTCTTTCATTTTTGAATAGATATAATTGATTTGTTTCTCAGCATCTACACGATAAGGAGATTTAAGCTTAATGTATATATTATAGGCTTTACACATGTTCTTTAAGCCTTCTTCATATTCTTGTTTATATGAAATAAAAATATTCCCGATTCCATAATATATTTCAGGGTCATCAGGATATACATTGGCCAGATGCTGATATTCCTGGATAGCTTTATCGTATTCTTTTTTATAAGCATACACGATAGGTATATTTTGAAGAGGTAATTTTCCAAATGGATTAATTTTAAGTGATTGCTTATATGCAGCTAAAGCTTCATCAAGATTTCCTGCTTTTCTGTTACATACACCTAGATTATCCCATGCAAACGCAAACATACTGTCGGTATCAACTGCTTTTTTAAAATTTTTAATAGCTTTTTTATACTCTCCTTCTTTCATGTACTCAACGCCTTCCTCATAATATTTAATTGCCTTGGGATCCTTTGATAACGAATTTTCTGTTTCTTCATTAGAACTTGCAATTACTAAACTCATTGATCTGCAACTATCGGCTAAAGCTGTTTCCAGTTTGTAATAATATTTCTTGAATTGTTCAGACCCTTGACTCGAGACAGTGATGGTTGTATTTTCCCCGGGATTTTCCAACGATTCAGCCATTTGAATCAGCATCTCGTAAGAATTTACCTGACTTTCAATGCAAACACTTACTTCCGTTGCTAATTGAGCTGCAGATTTTCCTGTTAATGATATTTTACCAATACAATTACAAGCCTGGTCTCTTACTTCTTTAACAATATTCTTCCTGTTTGTTACACCACTTTGTTTTACAATTGATTTAATAACCTCTGGATCGTTAATAGTATCAGTTTTTTGGGCAACAAGAATGTTACAGCAGAGCAGCGTCAATAATCTTAAAATAAAATGCTTCATGAGTTAGAAGGATGTTTGTTTTATAAACTGAAAATACATATTGTTTTAGAAATTCTTTGTTAATGGATTTCCCCCGAATAGTCAAAGTATATCAGAATCTTAAAACTTCGGAAATCTGGTGCAGGAATGAGGTATGAGCAAAGTGTGTAAGCTTCCTGTGCCTGAATATAAATCTCCCTGCCATCGTTGGTAAATAACAAAAACACCACGCCGAGGTTGTGTCTCCCGATCAACCGCAACAACAGTAATTACTTCAGCCGTTTAACCCTCGCAATAATTTCCTGATCCGAAATAGTATCTGTTTCAGATTTATCATAAATAGATAGAAGAAAGATTGTAGTCGCAGTAATCTTTACATGTGTAATTACTCTTGCTCCACCAGACTTCCCTTTTCCTTTTGAAGAAATAGCCATCCGGATTTTATAACAGTCATGGCCGATAGAAGAGCCAAGTTTTGGGTTAAACATGATTTCTGTACCTAAAGCGGCAATATCTTTTTTAAGAGATGGATATTTCTTGGAGAGCTGCTTCAGTTCCCGTTCAAATGGAGGTGTGGCAATAATTTCAAAGCTCATTGAGCAACTGCTTTAAAGACTTTGCTTTTGTTTTACCTTTTTTATAGCTATTCACAAAGTCAACAGACTCCTGCAGGTCTGCAAGGATTTCTTTCTTTTTAGCTGCAGTTTTTTTCTCGGCTACTACTTCAATAAAGTCAATCTGAGACAGAAGCTCTTTCACAAACGGGAGTTTGCGTTTATTTTTCACATGAATTACAATTTCTGCCATAAAAATCTATTTATACAAATTTACTCTTTTTATCCATTTTTGATAGATGTAGCATAAACCAACAAAAAAGCCTGTCACTTTTCAGAAACGGGGTTTTATAATAAGGGCATAGGTTTTTTTCTCAGAAACGTCTCCCGCAAAGGACGTTTCGTACTTCGTGCTATAATTTTCATGCAGCCTTACTTTTCAGGGATTTCTCTTTTCGCATCAGCATTGTACAAAAAATAAACATTGCGCAAGCTCAACTCGAAATGACGTGACTCTATTACCGCTCTTGCATTTATTGGTACATCAATAAAAAACACGCCAAGGTTAGTCTCCTGACCAACCGCAACAATAGTCCAGTGTTTATTCAAATGTGGTTGCTGAGTATACTTCCCGGTTTGCTTACTACCAACTATGGAAAAAGAAGTTTGAAGTAAATAACATTAATACCGAAACAAATTAGATCTTTTTATATTTGCTAATACCTATAAAGTATGCGAAAACTTTTAGTTGTTTTTATGTTTTGTTTTTGCTTTGCTGTAAGTACGAAAGCACAAACAGACCGTATAGGATTTACCGGTGGGCTATCAATTGCTTCTCAGAAATGGAAAGAAGGTAATTTTTCTTTTACATCCGATTCAAAAGCCGGTTTAACCATAGGCATTATAGCTGATGTTTTGATTTCTGATCAGTTTTCGTTTCAGCCCGCTCTCAATTTTATACAAAAAGGGGGAAAATTTAAAAGTACGGATTTAGGTATAGGTCCGGGAGAAGATATTTTTTATACCCTAAATTACCTCGAGCTTCCTTTAAACTTTGTGTATAAAATAAAAGCCGGAAAGGGGAAATTTTTTATTGGTGCGGGGCCCTCTTTTGGATTAGCAATCAACGGTCAAACTAAACGTGGAGACTTCAGCATTGATCTTGAATTTGGTAGTGACAATAGTAACGACTATAAACCGATAGATTTGGGAGGAAATTTGGTGGCATGTTATGAACTCAGTAATGGCTTGTTCATTTCTTTAAATTATTATACTACCTTAAGTAATATTTCTACTGAACAAAATGATATTGCAAGGAATAAAGTTTTTGGAATACGTGTGGGTTATTTTTTAAATTCAAGAACAAAATAATTTTCAGCCGGACATTGCCAAGCATCCCACTTGATTTAATACTTTTTTCTATTCCCACTTCTTTTTTGCCGTTGTTGGTATATGTCAATAAAAAATCACGCCGAGGTTGGTCTCCCGACCAACCGCAACAATAGTTCAGTATTTATTCAAGTGAGGTTGCTGAGTATACTTCCCGGTTTGCTCACTGCCAACCATGACAAAACCAGTACACTTCATATTTTTTTAGTAACAGTTATAAATTCAAAAAAAATCCACGCTAAAGTCGAGCTTCCCGTCACTTTTCAGTAAAGGGTTTGGTTTAATTTAATGTGCTAATGCGTATGCAATAGAAAAGATATGGCGTAATCTAATTTGTACCGGGTTTGATGTTACTGTGATTGCTTTATTGTCTCATGCCATTACAGTCTTTTATCATTATGCTTGCTTTTGTTATTTTTTAAAAATAAAGAGATCCGTATAATTGTTCCCTGATGAAGACCGTTTTCAATTTCATATTGTGCAGAGATGCTTTCTGCCCGTTCTTTCATACCGATGATGCCCAGCGTTTTTTTAGTTTGCAGCCCCTGTAAATCAATTCCCCTGCCGTTATCTTCAATACAAAGACTGAGTTGTTTTTTTATTCTTGTAAAGGTTACTGTAACGTTTCTGGCAGCTGAATGTCTTGCTACATTTGTAAGCGATTCCTGAAAAATGCGGTACAGATTATTTTTAATATCAGCAGGTAAAGATTCGTTTTCATCAAAAGAGCTGATGTATTTTGTTGTAATTCCTGATCTGTTCTCAAACTCATGCAGATAAACTTTAAATGCATTCGAAAGACTGTTCGTGTCAAGCACCTTTGGTCTTAGTTCATGAGAGATATTTCGAACTGTTTTGATTGTATTATCCAGTATATTGATCTGTTCATCAATTTTTCCTATTAAAATAGCATCACTTTTGTTTTCTGTATGGCGTTGTATCCACGATGCATTCATTTTTAAAACCGTCAGCAATTGACCAAGTTCATCGTGTATTTCTTTTGCAATAAACCCTCTTTCCTCTTCCCTTACCTCCATTAGTTTATTTGAAAGTTCACGTACTTCTTCTAATGTTCTCTTCAACTTCCTGTCGGCTCGCTTTCGTTCAGAAATATCTCTTGCACTGATAACAATGCTTTTGATAATGGGATTATCAAGCTGGTTATGCCCTTGCGCTTCAATATAAATGTACTTGCCGGATTTTGTCCGGAAACGAAGCTCTGTGGCATCGCTGATGATATTGCCAATGATCATTTTTGAAATCGTATCGGCTGCAAGCTTGCAATCCTGTGGATGGATATAAGCAAATATATTTCCGCTGATCAGTTCAGTTTCTTCATAACCCATTACAGGTTTAACAGAGGCACTGGTGTACAGTATGGTGCCGTCTGAATCAATTAAGGCAATCACGTCAGTAATATTACTCACCAACGATTTTAATTTCATTTCACTTGCTTGTAATGCTTCTTTTGCCAGAATGGAATCTGTAATATCGTGACTTGCACCAATAATACGAATCGTTTTACCTGCCTGATTTTTTACATAGGTACCCCAGGATTGGATATGTCTTATGCTCCCGTCCGGACGAATAATTCTTTTAGTAAAAGTTATACGTTCTTCACCAAGTCTTTTACAACTTAACAGATCAAGTATTACTTCATTGTCTTCGGGGTGTAAAAGAGTAAAGTATTTTTGCAGTGTAATTTTTTCTTCAGATGAATTAAGCCCAACCATACGATACATTTGTTCGGAAAAAACAAGCTCATCTGTTACAAAATTCCATTCCCAGCTGCCCATATTTGCAAGACGCTGCGCTTCGTTCATGAGTAAATTTTGCTCTGAGATACGGGATGCAAAAAGATTCCGTTCAAATTCGGTAGAAATTGTTTGAGCAAAGAGTTTCATAACGGCATCTGTAAATGTAAGCCGCTCAATGTCCTTCGTAAACATGGCTGCTACCAGACCAAATACCTTCTTTTCATGATTCAGTAGAGGTACGCCGATATAAGATTTTATGGATTCGATATTTATGACCTCAATATGCCTGAATTTTTCAGAAATATTGCCATTGCAGATTACTGTTTTATTTTTCAGAACTACACTGCAGGGATTATTTTTTATTTCTATTGAGAAATTTTCACTCACTGTGCCATTATCATAAAATGATACAACATCCAGATATTCCGGTTTCCATTCGTTTAATATTCCAATAAGCACATAGTCGGCATTTAATTTTTGATGGATCTGTGCAGTTATATCTTTAAAGAAGGATTGGCCATAGTTGCCGGAAAGATGAACGATCATCTCTCTAATTACCTGCTCAAGTATTTCTTTTTCGTTAGCCTGTGTGCGTGTAAGAAGTATGTTTTCAATAAGGGAGGGAAGTTGCGGTATATTACTTTTTGATAAGTATGCCACTGTTCCGGTGTAGAAATTTTTGTCGTCTTTGTTGCTGTCTTCATTTAAAATTAGCGTTACTGCTGTATTGCGTGTTGCAGCAACACAGGCAAGAATTTTTTCTGCAAAACCGGTATAAGCTGTTGAATAGTCGGCAAAAATAATATCAACCGGATGTTGCTCCAGTAATTGCTGAAGAACTGTAAGGTTGTCAACGGGAAATAAATCTGTTTTAATACCTGCACGCCCTAATATTTCAAGGATAAGTTTACTTTCTTCGCAAGCTTTGCCAAAGTAAAGCGTCGTAATTTTTTTTTGTATTGGCATCGTATTACAATTTGCAAGCCGGCTGATTTCCGGCTCTGTATTAGGAAATAATATAGTAACCGGTTAATTACTTAGCCGGAAACAGATTCATTATTCGTATGGGTAAGATTTTGCTTTTTTACGTTGGATATGGAATGCTTGAAATCAGGCAGCAATTCAGGTGTACGGAGTTAGAGTTTAAGTAACTTGTTCCCGGCTCCTGCTCAAGAAGGATAAGAAGATTTATTGTATTTGGTTATTCATGGGTCTGTATAATTTTTAAACACTTTTCAAGTACTGTGCCAATCTTTATATTTCTTTAAGAACAGAATATGTTCTGAAATCTTCTGCCATTTTTCATAAAGGGCTAAGAACTACGGCAGGTTTCGTGTTTATTAGATTTATAATAAACTATTCAGTAACATAGATGCTTAGATATCTTTCGTCAAAACGTGCTGACAATCTGCTATTTTTATTAATATGAATTTACTCACGAAATCAGTATTCTTCCAAAGCGTCTTCTTAAAAAAAACTGTTAAAATAACAGGCCTGAGATAAAATCAAATACAATCTTTTGCAACGGTGTAATCATCATTCCAATGTGAATAGTTTTCTTATACGGATGGAAGACTAATGTCAGGCTCACATAAAAATTACCCGAATGAAAAGAGGCGATATGGTGTTTATCACTTTTCAGTTATTTCTTCTCAAAACTATATTGTACAAATGTCAAGGTTCACATTAGCCTCCGGCAAAAAACGGTACCCTGATTTTTTTTAGTAATGAACAGACAGAAGTTTTCATCCATCAACATACAAGCTGTAATGAAACAGTATTGTTTTTGAACAGAACCGTTTATCTACAAACCGTCGAGATAATATTTCTTCGTAATCACACCTTTATTTGTGTACACATGAAATACATATACACCAGCAGATAAACCTGCAGGTACATTCCATTGATAACTGTTTTGCTGCAGGTTATTAATACCGGTTATTTTTTGTCCGTTTATACCGGTCACATCTACACCGGTAATACGTATACCCGTATTGGTGCTGAGCATAACAACACCTGCTGATCTTGTAATTTTTAATTCTGAATCGGGGAGTGTAAGATTATTGATTCCTGTTGGTACATTGTTCCGGATGGCAATGGTAAACGTGTTTACAGAATACGGACTGAGCGTTACAGAAAACTGACCGGCAGGTACCGGAAATTCCTGCACAAGTGCAGCCTGATTGTTCAACAGGTCATTGGTTGTACGCATCTGGTATTTTGTAATGCCGTAAGGAGCTGTAAGTGATTGTACACTTACTGTCATTGTTACAGCAGTGCCGGATAAGTTGCTGGCATTTACATACACACTGTCTGTATTCATCTTGCGCAAACAAACAATATCAACGGTTGGCAGGTTCGATTTTATATGCTCAAGTACATTGGAGTTGATTGGCTGTGTAGAAGTCAATTGTTGAAAAGCATAATAATGTTTATAAGGAATTGGTTCAGGTGCCATCCATGGAATAGAAAGTAAACCGGCAGGAGTATAGGTATTGGGATAATTGGTTTGAAAATAAAACCAGCTGTTACAACCCGTACGTAACGAGTTGCCAAATAAACTGGCAAGTGAAATACAACCACGCACTTCATCCGAAATGGGAAGCGTTCCTAAGTTGTCGCCTCTGTTGGTATGCATTTCACTTTGATACACAGGCTTACCTCCTGCTTCTGTTTTTACATTGGCCAGTGCCCCAACATTTACCCCATTGATGTATTGATGATAGGCAACAATGTCAATCATGTTCCACACATTGGGGTAGTTGGTTTTAAAATACCTGATATAATCAACACAGCCCTGTGGCGAAATGGTACTTGGTCCCATAATCTTAGGTACTTTCATCTGCAGGGTATTGATCAAAGGATCGGCCAGCATCTGCAAAAATTTTCCGGCAGCTTTTTCATACACAAAAGCAACATTTTGCTGTGTATTACCATTTGGTCCGTAGTAATACACTTTTTCATAATCAGGTTCATTTACCACATTGAGAATATCTATTTCAACCCCTCTTTCTTTAAACGCTTTGAAAAGTAAAAAATACCAGTTGGCTACTTTATCATAAATAGCCGGATCATTTGTATTAAGGCATTTTCTTGAGATGCCGCCGATGACTGAATCAATCATCAGGTCAGCAGGAAATTTATTCCCAACCTGCGAAACCTGTATGTCGGGGCGATATGCTTTTGCTGCTTTCAGATAATCTGCCCTCCGGTCAAAGTAGGCGGGATCGTCGGCAGGCCAGCGGTCAATATAATCCTGTATGTACCGCATATTCAGATCGGCGGCAATAAACTTAACAGCAGAATCTCTGCTGGCTGCCGATGGCATGGAGTAGTGGTGCCCCATGTATAAACCGGCGGAGATGCCGGCCCCTTCAAATACCTGTAAATACCTGTCGGCCTGTACAACCAACGTTTGTGCATGGTTTAAGCAACAGATCATGCTGCAAATGACAGAAAGAAATCCAGTCCGCATAACAAGCAATGTTTTTATGAATAAAGTGCTGTAAAATAAAACATGCACTGCTGCTAAGTGTCTTGTACTATGCTGGTTTCTGTTAAAAGCGGTTTATAAAGGTGGGGGGTATAAGCAAGGACAATGTGTCTGAACAAAAAAGCCCGTTACTGTGCAGTAACGGGCATATGTATTATAAGGTAGTAAGTTTTAAATCAGGTCCAGTGCTTTTGCCAGGTAATAGACAATAAAAGGCAGTGTTGCCGTAATAAAATTAGCATAGGGGCTGATATAAAGAAGTACAAAAGCAGCTACAGAAACAAAAAACAAGATCCAGTTGAGTGCAGATGATTTCTTTTCCATGCGTAATAATTTTTGCGAAGATAAGGGATGGCTTTTAAAAAGTAGTTGTTTGAGTCAGGTGTATGTGGAAAATTATTCCTGTTAAAGAATTGTTGAATGCAAAGCTGTATTAAAAGCTTTTACTGATATTGCAACTTTTATAACTCAAATTTCAACAGCTTATGAAAGTAATTTCACTCTTTATTCTTGCTGCTGTGTGCAGCATTTCCGCCCATGCCGGAATGATTTATGTGCCTGCAAATTCTACAGACAATGCAAAAGCCGGAAAAACTTCTGCTGCTAATGTGTTGGGTCAGTTAGATGCAAAAACCTTTCTTGCATTAACGCCTGCCAAAGTACAGCAGCTTACGGGAACCAGACTCAACTTTGGTCAAAAGGTTACCTTAAAAATGGCACAGCTCGAAGTAAAAAAACAATTGAAAAAAGGGAAAACCGTTAACATGGCCGAAATGGGAAAGAAAGCCGGCGGCGGTATTAATTTTCTCTGGCTGGTTGTTGGCTTTTTTCTCGGGTGGATTGGAGTGCTCATTGCATATCTTACCAGAGAAGGGTCAGATGATAACCGTGTTAAATCGGCATGGATCGGGTTTGGAATATCTGCCCTGTTAGTGATTCTGTTCTATGTATTGTTTTTTGTTTTTTGGGCAAACGCAGCGGTCTATGAGTATTAAATTGTTTGCTGTTATCCACATTCATACATGAACGTTATAAAATACTAATTAAGTGGTATTTGGTTTTTTCAATCGTTTCCTTAATTTGCATTTATTATTAACCAAAAATAAGACTCTGCTATGAGAAAGATTACCATCTTATTACTCGCTGTTGCGTTTAGTATTTCTTCAAACGCAGGAATGATTTATGTTCCTGCCAATTCTACTGACAATGCAAAAGCCGGAAAAACTTCTGCTGCTAATGTATTGGGTCAGTTAGATGCTAAAACCTTTCTTTCTTTAACACCTGCAAAAGTTCAGGAGCTTACAGGAAAGAAAATGACATTTGGCCAAAAGGTATCATTGAAAATGGCACAAATGGAAGTAAAAAAACAATTGAAAAAAGGCAAAGAAGTAAACATGGCCGAAATGGGAAAGAAAGCCGGTGGCGGTATTAATTTCCTTTGGTTACTGGTTGGCTTTGTTCTTGGTTTGATTGGTGTATTAATTGCTTACCTTACCAGAGAAGGTACAGATGACAACCGTGTAAAATCTGCATGGATTGGAGCCGGTATCTGGCTGGTATTGTGGATTATTTTGTACGTAGCAATTTTCGCAAGCTATAACAATGCAGTAAATTCTATTTACTAAAAAAATGTTTTCCTTAATAAAAGCCCCCTATATGGGGGTTTTTATTTTTATGAATGTATTATGATGATAAAAAAAGATATTCGCACATGCATAAAGAAGAAATAGAAAAACGGATAGAGACTGAACTTCTGAATGAAGGATTAACGATTCAATCAAAAGATTTTTCACGCCCATGGGGTGGGTTTTTTGTGTTGGATGAAACACAGGCCGATCAGTTTATTGAAATGTATTTTCCTACATACAGTAAAGAAGACCTGATGCTGGGAAATAAACTCAGCCCAAAAGTATTGGTTGTGGGTCCGGATAAACGCCTGTCCTGGCAGTTTCACCACCGCCGGGCAGAAATATGGCGGGTAGTAGAAGGTGAAATAGGTGTGGTGATGAGTGATAGTGATGAAGAAGCGGAATTAAATGTGTTTGAACCGGGTGATATTATTGTGCTTGAAAACGGGAAGCGTCATCGACTGGTAGGTTTAAATGATTGGGGTGTTGTTGCAGAAATATGGCAGCATACCGATCCTTCAAATCCATCAGATGAAAATGATATCGTTCGTTTGCAGGATGATTTTGGAAGATAGTGTTTTATTTCAGCAAGATTATTGGAAAATAAAGTAGCCTGATTAAAAGTAAATTTAGATGTGCCGGAAAACCGGCACATCTTTTTTTATAGATTTTCACTAACTTAAGCCTGAAATAAAAATGGATAAATATGAGAAAGGTTTCGCACATACTTCAGCGCAAAGGAAAAAATGTTATTTCAGTTGAGCCGGGCTTACCAGTAATCAATGCATTGCAGTTAATGGCCGATAAAAATATTGGTTCGGTGATGGTGATGGACAATCATGAATACCTGGGCGTATTAACAGAACGGGACTATGCACGTAAAGTGATCCTCAAAGGAAAATCATCAACCGAAACGTTTGTAAAAGATATTATGACCACGGGTTTGCCCCGAATAACTCCTGATAATTCCATTGAAACCTGCATGCACATCATGAGCGAAAGCAATATCCGTTACCTGCCTGTTTTTGAAAACGATCAGGTTTGCGGCATTATTTCTATTAATGATGTGGTTACAGAAACCATTCTGTCGCAAAAAGAAACCATTGAGCAGCTGCAGAATTATATTCAGTCGTAAAAGTTCACTTGTATCACGCCTTCGTCTGATGGGTGTTGATCATAAATTGATCAGACAGGGACGTTTGACAAATATCATTTGATGAACGGCCTTGTCAGGGCTTTTCACTTTGTACCTTTGCTTCCGCATGAAGCAGCTTTCTTATCTCAATAAATATTTCTGGAAGTACAGAGTAAGGCTAACGTTGGGGATCATCTTCATCTTTATTTCTAACTACTTTGCAGTACTGGCACCACAGGTTACCGGTTATATTATTGATAAGGTACAGGCGTTTTTAACCAACAGTCCGCAGAATAAAATCATTAAACAGAACGATTGGCTGGTAACATCATTAATTAATTGGATTGAAACTTTTTCTTTTTCCTTTACCGGTGTTGTTGCACTCTTTGGTATTGTACTATTACTCTTTGCAATTCTGCGGGGCTTTTTTATGTTTCTGATGCGCCAAACAATTATTGTGATGAGCAGGCATATTGAGTACGACCAGAAGAACGAAGTGTTTCAGCATTATCTCCAGCTCGATACCAATTTTTACAAGACACATGAAACAGGTGATCTCATGAACCGGATGGCCGAAGATGTCAGCCGTGTGCGGATGTATACTGGCCCGGCAATCATGTATCTCATCAACCTCATTGCACT
The DNA here is from genome assembly GCA_022841365.1 of Chitinophagaceae bacterium. Classification (GTDB taxonomy): domain Bacteria; phylum Bacteroidota; class Bacteroidia; order Chitinophagales; family Chitinophagaceae; genus Lacibacter. Next base: position 78,605 of record JALHRP010000005.1, read on the forward strand.
CATTTCGCTGAGTGTATTTTATATGGTCAAAAAAAATGCGGAGCTATCGTTGTATGTATTGGCACCTTTACCCATTCTGGCTATTACCATTTATTATGTAAACAATATCATCAATAAAAAAAGCGAAGAAGTACAAAAAAAATTATCCGATCTCACCACCAATGCGCAACAGGCCTATTCCGGTATACGTGTAATCAAATCCTTTGTGCAGGAAGCTGCCATGCTTCGTTTTTTTAAAACAAACAGTGAGCAATACCGCAGCAATGCCATGAGTCTGTATAAAGTTGAAGCGGTTTATTTTCCTATCATGGGTTTAATCATCGGCATCAGTACGTTGTTGGTGATATTGGTAGGTGGATTAAAATACATGCAGGGCCAGATTAACTTTGGCGATATGGCTGCCTTTATTATGTATTTAACCATGATGGCTTTTCCGGTAAGTGCCATTGGCTGGGTGGCCAGCACCATTCAGCGTGCAGCAGCATCACAAAAACGACTGAACGAATTTTTATTAACTGCTTCAACCATTCAACAACCACATCAACCAATTGAACATGAATTGCAGGGCGATATTGAGTTCAGTAATGTAAGTTTTGTATATCCGCACACAGGCATTGAAGCGTTAAAAAACTTTAATCTTCATATACGCAAAGGAGAAAAAATTGCAGTGATAGGAAGAACAGGTTCCGGTAAATCAACCATTGCACAGTTGTTACTTCGTTTTTATGATCCCACCAAAGGAACTGTAAAAGTGGATGGTATTTTATTGCATCAGTTACAATTGCAGGATTACCGCAGTCAGGTAAGTTATATACCACAGGAAGTATTTTTATTCAGCGACAGTATTGCCAACAATATTGCATTTGGTTCTGTTGCACAGGCCGATGAAAGAATACAGGCAGCAGCAACATCTGCTGCAGTGCACAGAGATATTCAATCATTTGCTGCAGGTTACCAGACAATGGTAGGCGAGCGGGGTGTTACTTTAAGCGGAGGTCAAAAACAACGGATTTCGATTGCACGTGCATTGGTGAAAGATCCCGGACTCATTATACTTGATGATTGTTTAAATGCGGTTGATGCCAGAACTGAACGTGAAATTCTTACACATTTATCGGGCTACCTGCAGGATAAAACAGCCATCGTCATTACACATCGTATTTTTTCGTTACTTCAATTCGACCGGATTATTGTAATGGATGACGGAGCTATTGCCGAACAGGGAACACATGCAGAACTGCTGAAAAAACAAGGCCTCTATGCAGATTTGTATAACCGTCAGCAACTCGAAGAAACCCGTTCCTGAACAGGCTTTCCTGATGTTTTAAGGAGTGTTTGGAAAATTTTGCCAAATCGAAAAGAAATATATCTTTGTCGCTGTTTGAAAAAAGCATTGCAAACTAAAACCTAAAAACTGTGGCGTACGAAAACAATGACAAACGGATGGAAAGCATTTACAGCAAACGGATCCGTGCAGGAAAGAGAAGAACGTATTTCTTTGATGTAAGATCTACACGTGGTAACGATTATTACTTAACCATTACGGAGAGCCGTAAGCGCTTTACAGGTGAAGGGTACGATCGTCATAAAATTTTCCTTTACAAAGAAGACTTCAATAAATTCATTAAGGGATTGAACGAGGCAGTTGATTATGTAAAAACAGAATTGATGCCTGATTTTGATTTTGATGCATTTAATCATGAAGATGCTCCTTCAAGTGGCGATGGTGATTATGCTCCTGCAGAATCATCTTCAAATGGCAGCAGTGCATCAGCAGCTCCGGCTCCTGCTCCGGTTGCAGCAGCAGAACAAACACCCGCACCTGCAGCAGAAGTTGAGAACCATGACAATGGTTTGGCCAATGAAGAAGTAGATAAATGGTAAGCAACCAAAACTGACTGATAAAAGTAAACCCCGCATCTGCGGGGTTTCTAATTTTATATAGGGAGAAGATTGTTCTTAATAAACTTTCACCATGAAAACAAAGTCCTGCAGTTTTTTCACCTGTTGTACAGGATCCATTCCTTTTACAGATGAACTACCGGGAAGCTTCAGATCATGCATACTGGTATCATCTTTCTTCAATTCATTCACCGCCTGGATGATGTATTTTGATTGGATGGCAAATACCACACCTTCTGCCTGAGTTTCTTTTGTGCTTAAGATTCCAATGATTTCACCTCTGCGGTTAAATACAGGGCCACCGCTGTTACCGGGGTTTGCAGCAACTGCAATCTGGCAACTGAGTGTATCGCCATTAAAACCTGTTTTGGCACTGAGGTAACCTTCGCCATACACAATTTCGTTACGTGGATAACCGAGAGTAAAAATGGGTTCAGCAATGTCAGTAGAAGATTTACGGATACCATATGGCAGATTACCCAATGGTTTAAAATCCTTGTCTTCAATTTTTAAAATGGCAATATCTTTTGCAGCATCAATCTTAATAATGATAGCTTTAAACTCCTCACCCTTACTATTCAGTACAATTGCACCTTTTGCATTTTTAACCACATGTGCATTTGTAACTAAGTAACCTTTTCCATCAACTAAAAAAGCAGAACCGCTTTCTTTAATAACAGTGCCCGGCTCCAGTTTGCTGATAACCGTGTTAATTTTGCTGTCCTGTTGTCTTTGTTTACGTTCAAGGTTGTCAACTTTTTTGCTGAGATCAGTTAACGCTTTGGTATTGTTCTTCGGTCCCAGTAATAAGGTCATACCACTGATAGATAAAGCGGTAATACCTGCAATAGAAGCAGCAATGGTAATGGTACGTTTGTAACGTTTCCAGATGTTCATTACCTGAGCGCCCGTAGATAGTACTTCTTCCTTAATGGCACCATCCTGCAATAATTGGTTGTGCACCTCATGCAGTGAATGTTTCATTTCACGCACACCACCATAACGCTGAAATTCCTGTAAGAAAAATGTATGCTCCACCACCAATTGATCAACTTCGGGGTTTGTTTGCCTCAGTTGCTCAAACAGTGCCTTTTCTTCTGCATTCATTTCCCCTTTCAGGTAACGCTCAGTGGCATCCAGTATTAAAATTTCATCCATTTCAGTCTCCCTTTTTATATTGAGCAAAGAATAATTTCTTCAATCGCATCAAACACTTGTACTTCTGGTTCTTGGCATTATCCGCATTGGTGTAGCCAAATCCTTCAGCAATATCCTGCATTTGTTTCTTCTGTATATAATAGGCCTCCAGCAGACTTTTACAAGGTTCACCCAAATGACTCAGCGCTTTGTCCATAATTCCAAACGCCTCATTTTTCCGGTCCTGCTCCTCCAGTTCTTCTTCAATTGGTACAACTTCCTCCATACTTTCTACAGGAGTACCAAATCGTTGAAGTTGCTGTAAACGTTTCAGCCATAGCCGCCTGCACACAGAGTAGATGTAGGTTTTTATCTGGCTGGTCAGTTCAAAATTGCCTCCTCTGGCTTTTTCGTATAAAAGGATCATCGCCTCCTGAAAAATGTCTCTTGCATCATCTGTACTACCGTTATTATTCAGGATAAAGGTCTGGATCATCCCAAAATTGTCTTTGTACAGCGTCTCAATCGCCTTCCTGTCGTTATGTGCCAAGCCATCTAAAAGATCCAGTTCTTTGGAGTTCGATTTCACTTTCTCTGTGTTTAATACTGTAAAGGCAAAATTGTAACCCAAAAAGGGCTTAAAAAAATTTATTTTCAACTGCGGGTTACCTTTTCCAGCTTTCTGTATTAATCCCTTGATAATTATCTTAAACTTTAAAATTAACAAAGAATGAAAAAGGTTTTATTAGCGTTCGCTATCCTCGGTTTTGTAGCTTGTAACAATGAAGGTGAAAAAGAACCAGCTGCTGATACTACAGCTGCTCCAGTTGTTGCTGACACTACAGCTCCAGTTGTTGCTGACACTACAGCAAAAGATACTACAGCTCCTGCTGCAGTTGACACAACTAAGAAGTAATCTTAGCCGAAGGCTTTCGTGAAGAGTGATTTCCCAGCTTGCGGGCAACAGTGAAGCCTGAATAAAAATTTCATATGGCAAGCAATCGTTAACGGCCGTTCCATTCCTGGAATGGCTTTTTTCGTTTTCGGACTTTTTTTACAACTAACACTTGTTTTATCAATCTCCTATTTTATATTTGAACTGTAATGACAAACAACAAAGGATACCGTTTCTTTTATTTTAGTTTCTTTTACTATAAAAGGAAGCCGGGAAACCTGTTGTTGAATGTGAGCTAAACGAACGAAACGAATCAACATAAAGAATCCCGGCCAAGAGGTCGGGATTCGTCATTTAAGGCCTCCCCAAACCCCTCCAGAGGAGGGGCTTAGGTTGCCGAGAATTTAGAATACTTTATTTGTAATAAATAAGAAAGATGGGAGTACAAGAAAAATCAGAGTCTCAAAAAAGTGAGCACGGTGAGATGAACTCCTCCCCTTTGGGGAGGGCGGGAGGGGCTGTAGCTATACAAGGTTACGAAGGCAGTTTTCATCAGGAGGCGGCAAGACAATTTTTTGGAAAAGATGTACAAGTGATCCCCTGTGCAACGTTCAGGGAAGTGGTGAAAATTGGTGCCAACAAAAAAGAAAGCGACGGTGCTGTAATGGCTATTGAAAACTCAATCGCCGGCAGCATACTTCCCAACTATAATTTATTACAGAAAAGCAATCTGGTGATTGTGGGTGAAGTGTACCTGCACATCAAACAAAATTTACTTGTAAATAAAGGCGTAAAACTGGAAGACATTAAAGAAGTGCATTCGCATACCATGGCCTTGCAGCAGTGCTACGATTTTTTGGATAAGTACAAATGGAAACTGGTTGAAACAGAAGACACAGCTTTAAGTGCAAAACATATTCATCAGCATAAGAGCAAACATATTGCAGCTATCGCCAGCAAGCTCGCCGCCGAATTATACGGATTGAATGTGATTGCACCGGGCATTCAAACCATGAAGAACAACTATACAAGGTTTCTCATTTTACAACGTGAACAAAACGGTTCGATTGAACACGCCAATAAGGCATCGGTGAATTTTGTAACCGATCATTCAAAAGGAAGTTTGGCAAGAGTACTTGGACAAATTGCAGATGGAGGTATTAATTTAAGTAAGCTGCAAAGTTTCCCTATTCCGGGAACAGATTTTAAATACAGCTTTCATGCAGATATGGAGTTTGAAAACATTCAGCAGTTTCATAAAGTGATTGAAGCAATTAAGCCTTCAACGGTGGAGTTGAAGATCTATGGTGTTTATAAAAACGGAAAGACAGCGGCCCCCTCTAACTCCCCCAAAGGGGGAGAATAGCTGCAACACAGCCCTGATGTGTAACCTCATAATTGATTATGGCAAGTATTAAAGTAAAAGAAATGCAAACAGCAAAACGATTAGATGGTATTGGTGAATATTATTTTTCGCAGAAGTTGCGGGAGATTGATGAACTGAACAAGCAAGGGAAGCAGATCATCAACCTTGGTATTGGCAGTCCGGATTTACCGCCACATCCCGATGTAATTAAAACCTTGCAGGAAGAAAGTGCAAAACCGAATACACATGCGTATCAATCGTACAAAGGTTCGCCGGTGTTGCGCAAAGCAATGAGCGATTGGTATAAAACATGGTACAATGTTGAATTGAATGCTGATACAGAAATTCTTCCGCTCATTGGCAGTAAGGAAGGCATTATGCATATCTGTATGACGTATTTAAATGAAGGCGATAAAGTGTTGGTGCCGAACCCCGGTTACCCTACTTACAGAAGTGCTGTGAAATTAGCTGGAGGAGTTTGTGTTGATTATGATTTGAAAGAAGAAAATAATTACGCTCCCGATTTTACAGAAATAGAAAAACAATTAGAGTCGCTGAATAGCGAGGATGGTGCGTTGGTATCCCCTCCCGGGAGGGGTTGGGGTGGGTTTAAGTTGATGTTTGTAAATTATCCACAGATGCCAACCGGACAGCTGCCCGACAGAAAATTATTTGAACAACTCGTTGCATTCGGAAAGAAAACAGGCATCCTCATCATTCATGATAATCCGTATAGCTTTATCCTGAATGAAAACCCGATGAGTTTATTAAGCATTGATGGTGCAAAAGATTGTGTGTTGGAATTAAACTCACTCAGCAAAAGTCAGAATATGGCGGGCTGGAGAGTGGGGATGTTGAGCGGAGCAAAAGAACGTATAGATGAAGTCCTTCGTTTTAAAAGTAATATGGATAGTGGTATGTTTCTGCCATTGCAGTTGGCAGCAGCAACTGCATTGAATCTTGGTAAAGATTGGTACGATGGTGTAAATGCTATTTACCGTGAACGCAGAGAAAAAGTATTTGAATTATTGGATCTGCTGAACTGTGTGTATTCGAAAGATCAGGCAGGTATGTTTGTGTGGGCAAAAGCCTCCCCAACCCCTCCAAAGGAGGGGCTAAAAGAACATCCTTTGGGAATTGGCGGAAGGTTGAGTGATGAAGTGTTGTATAACAGTAATGTATTTATTACACCTGGTGGCATTTTTGGTAATGCAGGTGATGGATATATAAGAGTGAGTTTGTGTGCGCCTGTTGAGCGTTTTGAACAGGCAATAAAAAGAATTAAAGGGTAGCCCCTCTAAATCTCTCCCGAGGGGAGACTTATGAACAGCATAATTAAAATAGAGCATTAAACATTTTATTATGAGTGCAGATATAAATGAGAAAGATGGTTTGGCAAGCGAGGCAAGTGCTTTGGTGATCCCGCAAAAGGCGGGATCGGTGGGGGCTGCTCGTAAACGTATTGCAATCATTGGCATTGGTTTAATTGGTGGTTCAATTGCCATTCAACTGCATGAGAAAAAAATCTCATCACGTTTGATTGGTGCAGATGCCAGTAAAGAACACGAAACAAAAGCTTTAGAGCTGGAACTGGTTGATGAGATATTACCATTAGATGAAGCGATTGCACAAAGTGAAGTAGTGATCCTTGCGTTTCCGGTTGATCTGATGGTGGGATTGTTGCCTTCTGTTCTTGATAAAGTTGATCAGCAGATTGTTATTGATCTGGGATCTACCAAATCACAATTAACAGAAGCTGTAACAAATCATCCAAAACGTGGACGATATGTTGCCACGCATCCCATGTGGGGTACGGAGTATAGCGGCCCTGCTGCAGCGGTTCGGGGTGCTTTTGAAAACAAAGCAGTCATTATTTGCAATGAAGATGAAAGTGATGCCGATGCATTAGAGTGGACAAAATACATGTACAATAAAATCGGGATGCATCTGTTGAGCATGGAAGCAAAAGCACATGATCTGCATGCGGCGTATGTAAGTCATATTTCACACATCACTTCATTTGCTTTGGCAAATACCGTGTTGGAAAAAGAAAAAGAAGACAATGCCATTTTTGAAATGGCGAGTGCCGGTTTTGAAAGCACGGTGCGTTTAGCGAAAAGTAATCCTGCGATGTGGGTGCCCATTTTTTTACAGAATAAAGTAAATGTGCTGGATGTGTTGAATGAACATATTCAACAGTTAACAAAATTCAGAGACAGCATCAGGGATGATAAAGGAACGGATTTACAAAACTTGATTGAACACGCAAACAAAATAAGACGCATCATCAAATGATTTTTCGGGAAGCAACGATTCAGGATATTCAGCAGATACAGGTTGTACGCAACGCTGTAAAAGAAAACATGCTGAGCAATCCGGCGTTGGTGCCTGATGCTGATGTGGAAGACTATATCACAAGAAGAGGTAAAGGTTGGGTTTGTGTAGTCGATAACGTAGTGGTTGGTTTTTCGATTGCAGATTTAGCAGATCACAATATCTGGGCTTTGTTTGTTGATCCCAACTATGAAGCAAAAGGAATCGGCAAGCAATTACATGATCTGATGATGAACTGGTATTTCGAACAAACAAGTGAAACAGTTTGGTTGAGTACAAGCCCGGGTACAAGAGCAGAAACATTTTATCGCAGACAAGGATGGATTGAAAAAGGTGTGTATGGAAAAGGGGAGATCAAATTTGAAATGAATAGAAGTAAATGGTCTGAACTGGGAGCAATGAGATTTGTGGGATAGATGGGATGCTGTTTAGTTGCGTAGCTATCCTAAAAATCCCAATCATCCCAATCATCCCATTCATCTCAGTTCAGACAATTGCTGAATAGAATTAAGAACGCACAAGCCCGCCCGGCAGAACACCGTTCGGACGGGGAGTGCGACCTGCCTGCCGGCAGGCGCAACAAAAGAAACATAGCAGAACAAGTGTTCGTAACATAAAACTTAACTTTACAACCAATAACAATGCAAACAACAGAAGCAAACATGAAAGAAAAAGTGCAGGAAGCGTGGAGTAAGAAACCGCTCATCATTGGCGGACCATGCAGTGCCGAAACAGAAGAGCAATTAGTATCAACCGCACAGCGCCTTGCAGCAACAGGAAAAATAAATATGTTGCGTGCAGGTATCTGGAAACCACGAACCAAACCCGGCATGTTTGAAGGTATTGGCGCAAAAGGTTTACCATGGCTGCAAAAAGCAAAAGCAGTAACAGGCTTACCAACAACTGTTGAAGTTGCAACGGGCAAGCAGGTGGAAGATGCGTTGAACTTTGAAGTGGATGTGTTGTGGATCGGTGCACGCACAACAGTAAACCCTTTCAGCGTACAGGAAGTTGCTGATGCGTTACGTGGTGTTGATATTCCGGTGTTGATCAAGAACCCGATCAATCCTGATCTGGAGTTGTGGAGCGGTGCTGTTGAACGTGTGGCCCGTGCAGGTATTAAACAAATTGGTTTAATTCACCGTGGATTTTCTTCTTACGGTAATACAGAATATCGCAATGCACCAATGTGGCATTTAGCTATTGAAATGAAGCGTCGTAATCCTGATCAGATCATCATTAATGATCCTTCACATATTTGCGGTCGCAGAGATATTTTACAAGAGACAGCACAAAAAGCAATCGATCTCGACTTTGATGGTTTGATGATCGAAAGTCATATTGATCCGGACAATGCATGGAGCGATGCGAAACAACAGGTTACTCCTGAGCGTTTGGCAGAAATGCTCAGCAGCATCATCTGGCGTAAAGAAGATGTAGCATCAGCAGAGTTTCACCAGGCATTGGAAAAATTGCGTCAGCAAATTAATCAGTTAGATGATGAGTTGATGCAGATCCTTGGTCAGCGTATGAAAATTGCAGAGAACATCGGTCAATATAAAAAAGATAACAACATCACCATTTTACAAACGAACCGTTGGAACGAAATCCTTGAGCGTGCATTTAAAGAAGGTGAGCGTAAAGGTTTGAGCAAAGATTTCATCACCAAGTATTTTGATGCAGTGCATATGGAAAGTATCAATCATCAGAAGAAGGTGTTGGATTCGTAAAACACCTCATCCTCCAACTCCTTCTCCGGAAGAGAAGGAGCGGAACGGTAGTACTTTGATTAACTTCAAAGCTTCCACATGAGCTATATCTTTTGATCAACTATTTTATGATGTTGAAATGCTGAATTACAACTGCAACAAATAAATACAAAAGCCCGGCCTCCCTCTCTTTTGGAGAGGGAACGAGGGTGAGGTGATATGAAACGTACATACAAATTCTCAACTGCTTCTGTTGATTACTACTTTGAAGGAAAGCTTTCACAGTTAAGTAAGATCGTAGACAAAACACATACGGTCATCATTACTGATGAAAACATTTTCAAAGCACATGGCAACAAGCTGAAGAACTGGAATACGATTGTATTAAAAGCTGGTGAAGAATTTAAAATTCAGGCAACTGTTGATACCATTGTTGAACAGTTGATTGAATTAGGTGCAGATCGTAAATCAACGTTGGTTGGCATTGGCGGTGGTGTGATCACCGATCTTACAGGTTATGTAGCATCGGTGTATTTGCGTGGTGTGAAATTCGGATTTGTACCAACAACAGTATTGGCATTGGTTGATGCAAGCATTGGTGGCAAAAACGGAATTGATGTAGGCGTGTATAAGAATATGGTGGGCGTTATTCGTCAGCCTTCTTTTTTATTGCATGATCTGTCGTTGCTTTCTTCCTTGCCGCAATGCGAATGGGAGAATGGTTTTGCTGAGATCATTAAACATGCATGCATTAAAGATGCAGCCATGTTCAAAGAGCTGGAAGCTCATACACTGGCTGACTATCAGAAAAAGAAAAGCCTGATGGCAGCACTCATTAAACGCAACGCACTCATTAAAACAAAAGTGGTGCAGGCCGATGAGTTTGAAAGTGGCGACCGTAAGTTGTTGAACTACGGACATACGTTGGGACATGCCATTGAAAACATGTATGAATTATCGCATGGGCAAGCCATTTCAATTGGTATGACCTATGCCTGTCATATTTCTGAACAACTCACAGGATTTAAACAAACAGAGAAAGTGGTGAACTTATTAAGTAAGTATGGTTTGCCAACCTATGCGGAGTTTGATAAGAAGAAGGCATTTGAGATTTTGCAAAAAGATAAAAAGAAAGTGAAAGCGGAGATGAGTTATGTATTGCTGAATAAGATCGGCAAAGGAGTGGTGAAGAATATTCCGTTGACGCAGTTAAAACAAATTATAGAAAGTTTATAAAGTGAATAGTGTAGTGTTATATCGGCCTGTTAGTCAAAAAGAACTTGATTTGATTGAGTTATCAAATTGGAGAAGGTTTCCGCCAAGGTTACCTGAACAGCCATTTTTTTATCCAGTCATGAATGAAGAGTATGCTATTCAAATTAATGTTGAATGGAATGTCCCTGCGTATGGCTCTGGTTTTGTAACCAAATTTCTTGTTGATGCTGAATATCTAAAGAAATATGAAGTTCAGAATGTTGGTGGTGTTATTCATGACGAACTATGGATTCCTGCCAAAGAGCTTGAAGAGTTTAACGATCATATAATAGGATCAATAGAAGTTACACACAAGTTTTATAAGGAAGAGAAATGAAGGTAACAATACAACCATCCACACTCACAGGAACCATTCAATCGAACGCATCAAAAAGTTCGATGCAGCGTGCATGTGCTGCTGCATTGGTGGCGAAAGGAAAGAGTATCATTAAAAATCCCGGTCATAGTAACGATGATAAAGCGGCGATGGATATTACCCAACGTTTGGGTGCTGTAGTTACAAACAATGGCACTGAACTGATAATTGAAAGCAATGGTGTGCAACCTGTGAGCAGTGAAATCAATTGCGGCGAAAGTGGATTAAGCATCCGCATGTTTACTCCTTTGGTTGCATTAAGCAACCATGAGCTGGCAGTAAACGGCACGGGTAGTTTAACGACAAGACCAATGGATTTCTTTGATGAGATCTTACCGCAACTTGATGTGCATATAAAAAGCAATCAAGGTAAATTGCCGTTGAATATACAGGGGCCCATCGTTCCAAAAAATATTACCATTGATGGTTCACTCAGCTCACAGTTCTTAACGGGATTATTGCTGGCGTATGCAGCCTCCCCAAACCCCTCCAAAGGAGGGACTTCAGAGTCCGAGAGTTCATCAGTTACGATAAAAGTGAATGGACTTAAAAGCAAACCCTACATTGATCTTACGTTGGATGTAATGAAACAATTTGGTTTACTTGTTCCTGAAAATAAAAATTATGAAGAGTTCATATTTCATTATGATGCTCAACAAATCCCCCCTTTGGGGGGTGGGGGGGCTACCTACACAGTTGAAGGCGATTGGAGTGGTGCAGCATTCTTACTCGTTGCAGGTGCAATAGCTGGAAATATTGTGGTGAAGGGATTGGATGTGTTTTCAACACAAGCAGACAAAAAAATACTGGAAGCATTGATGGATTGTGGATGCAAACTATCCGTAAGCAATGAACAGATAGAAGTTGGTTATCCCCCTTTAGGGGTTAGGGGTTTTCATTTCAATGCAACAGAATGCCCCGACCTGTTTCCGCCCTTAGTTGCATTGGCAGCTTATTGCAATGGAAAAACAGTAATTGAAGGAACGACACGATTAACACATAAAGAAAGTAACCGTGCAATCACCTTGCAGGAAGAATTTGCTAAGCTGGGTGTTACAATTGAGTTGCAGGATGATCTCATGATCATTCATGGTGGCGACGGATTAAAAGGCGCAACTGTTCATTCTCGCCACGATCATCGTATTGCCATGGCTTGTGCAGTTGCTGCGTTGAAAGCTGATGGTGATGTAACGATCGAAGAAGCAGAAGCAATCAACAAATCGTACCCCGATTTTTATGAGCACTTGAAAGTATTGGGTGCAAACGTATCTTTATAATCAAACCATTCAACTTTGAACTCATTCGGTAAATTATTTCGTGTATCCATCTTTGGCGAATCGCATGGCGAAAGTGTAGGTATTGTGGTAGATGGTTGTCCGGCAGGTCTTCCATTAACTGTTGATGATCTTTTGCCCGATCTTGAACGCAGAAAAGGTGGAAAACAAAAAGGAACAACACCACGACAAGAAGCAGATTACCCTTTTTTCAAAAGCGGTTTGTTCAATGAGAAGACAACGGGTTTCCCGATAGCGATCTTCTTTGAAAACAATAATACACGCAGCGAAGATTATAATAAGCAACGCAGCATTCCTCGTCCCGGTCATGCTGATTGGGTGGCGCATCAAAAATTTGGTGGACATGAAGATTACCGTGGTGGCGGGCATTTCAGTGCACGCCTTACAACAGGTTTAGTGGCGGCTGGTGCAATTGCAAAGAAATTGATGAAGTACCTCACCCCAAACCCCTCTCTAAAGGAGAGGGACTTAGACCACTCCGATGATTTTGGTTACATCACAGATACAACAGGTAATTATCCATTGCTGAAAGATTTTGCGAAAGCAAACAGAAAAAATCCAACAGATGCTGAAATTGCTTTGTGGCAACAACTGCGGAATAAGAATATTGATGGATTTAAATTCAGAAGGCAACATCCAATTGCAGGGTTTATTCCCGACTTTGTTTGTCTTGAAGCAAAACTGATTGTTGAAGTTGATGGGGGTTACCATTCAAACGAAGAACAACAACAATACGATGAGGCAAGAACAACATGGCTGAATGAATATAAATACGAGTTGCTTCGATTTACAAATATTGAAGTACTAAATAAAACAAGTGAAGTTGTAAATAAAATAAGAGCAAGGCTTTCCGATATTAAAAGCAAAAATCAACAATCGGAGGCTGGCTCTCCCTCTCCTTTGGGGAGGGAGTTGGAGGGAGGGGTTTCAATTCATGCTGAGGTAATTGAAATAGGTGGTGAAAAAGATTTAGAAAAAGGTTTGCAAAAAGCCATTGATGCAAAAGATTCCGTTGGGGGTTTGGTTGAATGCAGAGTAACAGGGTTACCTGTTGGATTAGGTGAACCATATTTCGATTCTGTAGAATCATTGCTTGCACAAATGATGTTCACCATACCTGCTGTTCGTGGTGTGGAATTCGGAACTGGTTTTGCTGCAGCAAAAATGTTTGGCAGTGAGCATAACGATGCAATTGAAGACATGACAGGTAAAACAGTTACTAATCATGCAGGTGGTGTAGTGGGCGGTATTACCAATGGAAATGAACTGGTATTTCGTATTGCTATCAAACCAACATCATCTACACCAAAAGAGCAAACAAGTTTAAACTGGGATACAGAACAGATGGAACAATTTTCCATCAAAGGCCGTCATGATCTCTGTGTGGCGCTGCGTGCTCCTGTAATTGTAGAAGCTGCAACAGCCATTGTATTGGTTGATTTGATGTTGCAGGAGCAACGGATCAAACGGGTCATTTCGCCGAACCTCTGATGATTGTAAGAAAAGATTATCAATAGTGCTGCTAAATTATTTTCACAAATCGAATGTAAACGTTAACGATGCCCATTATTTATCATGTTACTACAGCTGCTGAATGGAATGCAGCTAAAGAAAACGGTTTTTATGAATCAGCTTCTTTAAAAGCGGAAGGATTTATTCATTGCTCACAGGAACATCAGGTGGCTGGAGTAATTGAACGCTACTTCGCCGGTAAAACTGATTTGGTGAAACTGGTGATTGATACCGATAAGCTCGTTAACCGCTTTGTATTTGAATGGAGTCCGTCAACGGCTGATACATTTCCGCATGTGTATGGTACCATAAATACAGATGCGGTGGTGGATGTTGTTGAAATTAATTAGTAAGTTTCTTGAGCTTCTTAAAATCAAGATCCAGCACTTCATAATTCCTGTAATTCGGCCAGTAATAATGCCACCATTCTGTTTCAAACAAATTGAAACCATATTTCAGCATTACTTCTTTCAACAGTTTTCTGTTTTGCAAAACGGTTGGACTTAATTGTGTAAATGAATGATGGGCAGTATCTGTAAAATGATCAAAACCGGTTCCCATATCTAACTCAGCACCTGTTTTCAAATCAATAATCGTTAAGTCAACAGCTAAACCACGGTTATGCCCGCTTCCTTTACTTGGGTTGGCAACATAACGTTCATCTTTTATCAGTTCCCAGAATTTTACAGTAACAGAGTAGGGGCGATAGGCATCAAAAATTTTCAGTCCCAATCCTTTTTCATATAATTCGTATTGTACTTTTTGTAATGCTTTTGCAGCAGGTAAACGTAAAAAAGTAGTGTTTGTATTTGTGGGATAAAACGGTTGCTGAACAAAATTATCTTTACCGGCGTAGCGGAGAGAATAGATAATGCCCGGCATCAATTGTTTTAATTCAATCATTTGTTTGGCACTGTCTTTTTTTACAGTAGTCCGGTAACTTTTTTCTGTTGCGATATATTGTACACCGTATTGACCGGTTTTAAACACTTGTGCACCAGCCCATACAGGGAAAAATAAAAAAAAGAAAAGAAGTACTCTTGCCATATGCAACCGATTTGTTACTTTAATTATCTGAAAGACGCCCATTGCTGCAACAAATCAGAAATGGTGCATTAAATGTAATCAATACATGAGACATCCATCGCCCCTCTCTCCTTCATTCATTGTTGTACTGTTGCTTTGCTGTTCATTACTGCAACAATGTGCAAACGCAGAAGGGGAAAACAAACAGGATCTTGTTGCTGAACCTGAACAGATGGATGCACGGGTAACAAAAAATATTGAGCAGTTGCTCAACAGAGCAGCATCCAAAAAAGGTGAGCTCGATGATACAACGCATTTATGGCTTACTTCAGCAGTGAATGATTTTTATAAAGAAACGAATTACAAAAATATCTGGAGCAGTAAAGAAAACTGGTTGCCGCTTGCTGATACATTATTACAATTTATTTCAACAGCAAGAAGATATGGATTGTTTCCGGATGATTATCACCGGCATGTATTGCAGACAGTTGCCGTTCGTTTTGCTGCAGATACTGCCTCCGTGGGCGACAGACAGGATGCTGCTCTGTGGGCCAAAGCCGATCTGTTACTGACGGATGCGTTTTTCAGAATT
>JALHRP010000005.1:94012-126466 GCA_022841365.1 Chitinophagaceae bacterium
TTCAGAATTGCTTCTCACCTGCACATTGGCCGCTTAGGTGTTGACAGTACCTACATGAATCCCGATTCAAGTTTAACCGATCAGTTCTATCATAAAAATCTGCAACAGGTACTGAGCAATCAAACATTTTATCCGGTTATCCATGCCTTAGAGCCCCAGCATAAGGGCTATCAGCTCTTGCGTACATCAATCCAATCATTTCTTGACACTGCTAATTTTTCTACACACTATACTTATGTATCGTATCCTTTTAAAGATTCTGCAGTCTTTATTAAAACACTTATCAAACGGCTGAAAGAAGAAGGTGTTATCAGCTGGAAAACGAAACAGGTTGATTCAATTCAGTTAAGAGACGCTATTTTTCAGGTACAGCAAAAACGTAAACTTGCTGTTGATGGCAGATATGGAGCACAACTCATCCGGACTCTCAATAACACTGATGCAGAAAAATTTAAACGCATTGCTATTAATTTAGACCGTTATAAAGTATTGCCGCCGCAAATGCCTAAACGCTATATCTGGGTAAACCTGCCGGCTTATAAACTGGAGCTCTGGGATAATGATTCGGTACAGCTTGAAAGTAAAGTGGTGATAGGCAAACCCAATACACGCACACCATTACTCACCAGCCAGATCAGCGATATGGTTACTTATCCGCAATGGACTATTCCCAACAGCATCATCATGAAAGAAATTGTTCCTGCTCTGCGAAGAAATCCCGGATACCTTGCAAGGAAAGGATATGCTTTAATGAAATGGAATGACGAACTGGTTGATCCGTATACGGTTGACTGGACAAAATATAAAAAAGGCATTCCTTACCGAATTGTGCAAGGAAGCGGCGATGATAATGCATTGGGCATTTTAAAATTTAATTTCCCTAATAAGTATGCAGTGTACCTGCACGATACCAATCAGCGCTATCTCTTTAAAAATGAAAAACGGGCACTGAGTCACGGATGTGTTCGTGTGCAGGAATGGGAAAAACTCACCTACTACATTTCAGCACTGGACAGTGCAGGTTTTGCAGAGGATACCAGCCTTGTACCGCAGGATTCAATAAAAGTATGGCTGCAGCGAAAGGAAAAACATGTGATTAAGGTAAAATCAAAAATCCCCGTTTATTTCCGTTACTTTACCGCAACTGTAAGAAACGGCAGAATTGTTTTTTTTGAAGATATTTATAACGAAGACAAAGCAGCACGTGAAGCTTATTTCTCTACCAAATAAACAGGAATGATAAAACTTCTGTCGGTTTTCAGCTTCTTTCTTTTGCTTTCTGTTCACCCCCTTTCGGCACAGGATACAACTGCTGTGAAAGGAAAAAAGGGCAGCGGCGGGAAAGCAAAAATTCAATATGGCGTAGCCAGTTTTTATTCCAATAAATTTAACGGGCGAAAAACTGCCAACGGAGAAATTTTCAGCCAGCAGAAACTTACGGCAGCGCATAATTCTCTTCCGCTCGGTACCTATGTAAAGGTGACCAACCTGCGTAACGGCCGTACAGTGGTAGTAAAAATCAACGACCGGCTTCATCACCGAAACAAGCGGATTATTGATCTTACAAGGGCGGCAGCAACCAAACTCGGTTTTATTAAAAGCGGGTTAACCCGTGTAAAACTGGAAGTATTGGGTAAAAAGCCCCCTGTAAAGTGATCAATCCATAAACAAGGAAAGAATGTGTGTAAATAATTTCATGATTACCCCACCTACCTTTACTTTTGCTCATTCCAAAACAATTCTTATATGAAACAATTGTGTGTGTTGATTCTTGCTGTTAACTGCTTTATTGCTGTAAACGGACAAGAAAACAATCTCAAAAAAAACCCTTCTTTCGGTATCCACTTTACTGGTATTGATTTTAAAACAGCCCAGGATCTGCGTACAAAAAACATTGCAACTGTAGTACGTGAAAAACAGTGGAGAAGAGCTGAGCGTTTAAATCCTGCTATTACTTTAAGTTACTCGCAGGGGCTTAGTCAGCATTTTGATGTGATGACACGTTTAACGGGTGCTTTTCTTTCTTATCCTTCCCGCAACACCACTTCATTGAATTTAAACGATCGCTTTTATTTTGAAGCAGATGCAAATATTAACCTGAAACTTCTTACTGATAATTACTGGGTAGTTCCGTATTTACAGGCAGGTGCAGGTTTATCAAAAGAACGTACCAACTGGATGGCCTATATGCCTATTGGTGCCGGCCTGCAGGTGAATCTCTGGGATGGTGGTTTTTTACACATCAACACCGGCTATCGTGTTCCCGTAAGTTCAAGAGCAAATTACAGTCTGTTTCACGCAATTGGTGTAAGCTTCCCTGTTGCTGAAAGAAAACAAACTCCTCCTCCTCCGCCACCACCTCCGGCTCCGGAGCCTCCAAAAGATAAAGATGGTGATGGTGTGTTGGATGAAAACGATATGTGTCCCGATGTTGCAGGTTTATCTGCTTTGCGTGGATGCCCTGATTCTGACAAAGATGGTATTGCAGATAAAGATGATAAATGTCCAAACCAGGCTGGTATGGCCCGTTATAACGGCTGTCCTGTACCTGATACAGATAAAGATGGTATTAATGATGAAGAAGATAAGTGTGTAACGGTTGCAGGTGTTGCACGTTACAATGGCTGTCCTATTCCTGACAGCGATGGTGATGGGGTAAATGATGAAGAAGATAAATGCCCTGCTGTAGTTGGTGTAGCAACAAATGCAGGCTGTCCTGAAATTAAACAGGAAGTGATTAAAAAAGTAGAGTTTGCAGCTAAGAATGTATTCTTCAACACTGGAAGCTATCAGTTACAGAAAAAATCATATGCACCTTTAAATGAAGTGGCGAAAATTTTAAAAGACAATCCCACACTGCAATTAGATGTGGAAGGGCATACAGATAATGCCGGCGATGCAGCAAAAAATCAAATGCTGTCAGAAAACAGAGCATCGGCTGTAAAAGCTTACCTCATTGCACAAGGTGTTGAAGGTACCCGTTTAACAGCTGCGGGATATGGCCCTGATCGTCCGGTTGCAGATAATAAAACTGCTGCAGGTAAATCTAAAAACCGCCGTGTAGAGTTAAAGCTCAGAAGTTATTAATCGTTTTTGAATAATAGCAAAACCCTCCTGCATGCAGGAGGGTTTTTTGTTTTATGCTCATTAAAATGCGCTACTCTTTCCTGCAAAACTCTCATTATCTTCGCCCACTTACAAAAGGCTGAAATTTTAGAAGATATATGAGTAGTCAGACAGAAAACATGCCTGCAGGCAAACAGATTGTCATGAGTGGCATCCGCCCAACCGGTTATTTGCACCTGGGTAATTATTTTGGTGCCATGCAGAATTATGTAAAAATGCAGGAGCAGTTTGAGTGTTATTTTATGGTGGCCGATCTGCATTCCTTAACAACTCACCCCGATACAAAAGAGCTGCGTGAAAATGTAAAAAGAGTGTTTGCAGAAAACATTGCCTGCGGTTTAGATCCCGATAAAGTTGCATTTTATTGCCAGAGTCATATACATGAAACAGCCGAGCTGTATTTGTATTTAAATATGATGGCGTATAAAGGCGAGCTGGAGAAAACCACCACCTTTAAAGACAAAGTTCGCTTACAGCCGGAGAATGTAAATGCAGGGTTATTAACTTATCCTGTTTTACAAACAGCCGATATTATTTTACATCGTGCAAAATATGTTCCTGTAGGAAAAGATCAGGAACAGCATCTGGAAATGGCCCGCACATTTGCCAACCGTTTCAACCATCGTTATGGTGATGTGTTTCCCGAACCCGTGGCATTTAATTTTGGTGGCGAACTGGTGAAGGTGCCCAGCCTCGATGGTACAGGAAAAATGAGCAAGAGTGAAAACCAGAATGCAACAATCTATCTGTCTGATGCGGAGGATGTAATTAAGAAGAAGGTGATGAAAGCGAAGACCGATGCCGGACCAACTGAACCGAATGCAGCAAAACCGGATTATATTGAAAATCTTTTTCAGTTGATGCGTTTAGTGAGCAGCCCTGATACGTTACAGAAATTTGAAGATGATTTTAATACCTGTAACATACGCTATGGCGATATGAAAAAGCAATTGGGAGAAGATATTGCAGCGTTTACAGCACCTATTCGTGAAAAGGCTGCAGCTATACAGAGCGATGAGGTTTACCTGAAAAAAGTAATGCTGCAGGGAGCTGAAAAAGCAAGGATCAGCGCACAAAAAACCATTGAATTAACAAGAGAGGCAATGGGTCTTAATTATTTTGCCCCCACACCCTGAAGGGGAGCAAAAAAAATCTATCTTAGTTTTTAATGGATGTAGTAAATTATAAATTGTAAACTCATAAATCATCCCCCTTTGGGGATAGGGGTTATATGGCAAAAAGTAAAAAACCAAAACATGTGGCAATAGCCGGCAACATCGGCGCCGGAAAAACAACCTTAACGGAGATGCTGGCCAAGCATTACAAATGGATCCCTCAGTTTGAAGATGTAGATCACAATCCCTACCTCAATGATTTTTATGAGGACATGCCCCGCTGGAGCTTTAATCTGCAAATCTATTTCCTCAACAACCGTTTAAATCAGGTGCTGGATATACAGCGTGGTACCGAAACGGTGATACAGGACCGGACCATTTTTGAAGATGCACATATTTTTGCACCCAACCTGCACGACATGGGTTTAATGGGTAAGCGTGATTTTGATAATTACTTCTCCTTTTTCGCAACACTAAAAACCATGGTGTCGCCTCCCGATCTGCTGATTTATCTCAAAGCATCGGTGCCAACATTGGTTGCACAAATTCAAAAAAGAGGAAGAGAGTACGAAGAAAATATCCGCCTTGATTATTTGAAAAAACTCAATGAGTATTACAACAAGTGGATTGAAAATTATAAAGAAGGCAGTTTGCTGGTAATTGATGTTGATAAAAACAAGTTTGCAGAAAACGAAGAAGACCTGGGCGAAATCATCAGCAAGATTGATTCACAGTTATACGGATTGTTTTAACAATCATCATCATCTTATAAAAATTAAACCCCTCCAGGAATGGAGGGGTTTTTGTTCTTAGCAAACAATCGATTACGACCACTTACACTTGCGGCGCTGCGGCTAAAATTTCTTCACCGCTGCCGGAAGCATACTTTTTAAAATTAGATATAAACTGTTCAGCTAAAGCATTTGCTTTTTGATCATAAGCTGCTTTATCTGCCCATGTATTTTTTGGATTTAAAATTTCTGCAGGAACACCTTCGCATGCAACAGGAATTTGAAATTGAAAGACAGGCATTGTTTCAAACTCTACATTATTTAATCTGCCGTTCAGTACAGCACAGATCAAAGCTCTTGTATACGAAAGTTTTATACGTTCACCTGTTCCATAACTTCCGCCCGTCCAGCCGGTGTTGATAAGCCACACATTTACTTTCTGTTCTTTCATTTTATTGCCCAGCATGGCTGCATACTTTGCAGGATGTAACGGAAGAAACGGTGCGCCGAAACAAGCACTGAACGTACTCTTTGGTTCTATAACACCGGCTTCTGTTCCTGCAACCTTAGCAGTATATCCGCTAATGAACTGGTACATGGCCTGTCCTTCAGTTAATTTAGCAACCGGAGGCAGCACACCTGTAGCATCGCAGGTTAAAAAGAAAATATTTGTGGGTAAACCTGCAACTGCAGGGTTTAATGCATTGCTGATAAAATGTAACGGGTAACTGACTCTTGTGTTTTCAGTTATAGATTTATTGCTGAAATCAATTTCATCAGTACCGGGAAAGAACTGAATATTTTCAACCAAAGCACCCGGCTTAATGGCATTAAAAATTTCGGGTTCTTTTTCTTCACTCAAATCAATACACTTGGCATAACAGCCTCCTTCAAAATTAAAAATGCCATGCTCATCCCAGCCATGTTCATCATCACCAATCAGTTTGCGTTGCGGATCGGCACTCAAAGTTGTTTTTCCTGTTCCGCTTAAACCAAAGAACACAGCAACATCGCCTTCTTCACCCACATTGGCGCTGCAGTGCATGCTTAATACTTTTTTATTCTGAGGAAGCAGAAAATTTAAAACAGTAAAAATTCCTTTCTTCATTTCACCGGTGTATCCCGAGCCACCAATCAAAATCATTTTATGCGAAAAGCTTACCACAGAAAAATTGCTGTTCCGCACACCATCCGTTTCGGGGTTGGCATAAAAATGAGGCGCCTGAATAATATGCCAGTCAGCTTCAAACTGTTCAAGCTCATCTTCTGTTGGACGAAGAAATAAGTTATGTGCAAATAAATTGCTCCATGGATTTTCGTTAATCACACGAATGTTTAACCGGTATGCAGGGTCGGCACAGGCGTACGCATCCCTCACCCAGATTTCTTCTTTGGTGCCGAGATAATCCATCATCTTTTTGTACAGGATGTGGAAATACTTTTCATCAATGGGCTGGTTAAAATCGTTCCAGTGAACAGTATCTCTTGTGAGGTGATCTTCAACAATAAACTTATCCTTCGGGCACCGGCCGGTAAACTTTCCGGTGTTAATGCACAACGCTCCCGTATGGTTATAAACACCCTGCCCACGGGCAACAGTTTGTGCAGCTAATTCTTCAGGGCCCAGCTGGTAATGGATATTGTCTGAATGCGTTAACCCCAGCTTAATGAGCTTTTGCTCCGGGAAAAAAATACCTGGAATAGACATAGCAATTGTTGAGTATTAAATTCAGCGCCAAATGTAAAGGCTAAACAAGAACCAAAAAAATTCCGAAACCGTTTGCGATTAGAAAGTATTTTGAAATTATAATATAATGATGAAATATTTTCAATGATTGACGACAATTGAACGAGTATTTTAAATTTATTCTAAGGGAGGATAGATGGTTTATAAACTTTATCCAAACACATGTTAGTTTTACTCCTTCTGTGGATTATTTCATTACAGAATTGGGCAGGCAGTACCGAAATGCTATTTTGCACACCTAATACAAAAAGGATGAAATTTCAGCCCATCAAACCAGTGCTCTTCAGCAAAAACAGGGAACGTTTTATAAAAGCAATGCTTCCTCAATCAATCGCCATTTTTGTAAGTAACGATGAGTGGCCCATGAATGCCGATGCTCTGCATACATTTAAACAAAACAGCGATCTGTTTTGGTTAAGCGGTGTAATGCAGGAGGACAGTATGGTGATTTTATTTCCCGATCACCCGGATCCAAAGTACAGAGAAGTGCTGGTACTGGTTCGCCCCAATGAATTAAAAGAGAAGTGGGATGGAAAACGTTTGCGTGCAAATGAAGCCAGAGCCATTTCAGGAATTGAAACAATTGTTTGGTTAGATAGTATAGAAGCCTTGTTGCAAACATGGGTGCATTTAGCCGATACAATTTATTTAAGCAGTAATGAGAATGACCGCAAAGCATCATCCATCCGCAGCAGAGATTATCGTTTCATTGATGAAATGAAAAATAAATATCCACTGCACAATTTTCAACGTGCAGCAAAAATTATGAAAGAGCTGCGTGCTGTTAAAACAGCAGAAGAAGTGGAGCTGATTCAAAAAGCAATTGATATAACTGAAGTTGCTTTCCGCAGGTTGTTGCAGTTTATAAAACCGGGAGTAATGGAAAATGAAATTGAAGCAGAGATTTATCATTCATTTTTATCACAAGGCTCAACAGGCCCGGCCTATGGCAGTATCATTGCCGGTGGCGACAGAGCAAGAACATTACACTATGTAAGCAATAACCAGGAATGTAAAGAGGGCGAATTGATATTGATGGATTTTGGTGCGGAGTATGGTGGCTACAATGCAGATTTAACACGTACAGTTCCGGTGAGTGGAAAATTTGGTCGCCGCCAAAAAACAATTTACAATGCCTGTTTGCATTTGCATGATTATGCAAAAAGTTTATTAAAGCCGGGTATTACCATTGTTGATTATACAGATAAAGTAGGTGAAGAAGCAACACAGCAGTTTTTAAAAATCGGGTTGTTGAAAAAAACAGATGTAAAAAATGAAGACCCGGAGAACAGGGCATACCGCAAATACTTATATCATGGTATTTCGCATCATCTGGGTATTGATGTGCATGATCTCGGCACAAAAACAGAACCCATCAAAGCAGGGATGGTATTTACTGTAGAACCCGGTATTTATATTGAAGAAGAACAAATGGGAGTGCGGATTGAAAATAATTTCTGGATCACCAAAACAGGAAATAAAGATCTCATGAAAAATATTCCCATCACTGTTGAAGAGATTGAAGGTTTAATGAAAAAATAAAAACCGATTGTTATAATAAAAATTTCAATGAAGCAAATCCCAAACCTTTTCACTCTGCTCAATCTTGTATTTGGCTGTATCGCCATCATTCTTATTCTGCAACCCGGCGAAAATATTACTGCAATTGACGGCAGTAACCTGGTGATCAACCCGCCGGAGAAGATCATGTTTGCATCTTATTTTATTTTTGCCGCAGGTATTGTTGATTTTCTGGATGGGTTTTTAGCACGCCTCATGAAAGCTACATCGGGCATGGGCAAACAACTCGACTCATTAAGTGATGTGGTTACATTTGGTGTGGCACCTGCCATGATCATGTACCAGTTATTGCGGATGAGTTATCTCAAAGAAGAATCAGCGCTAGATACTTCCATTATTTATTTGTTACCAGCTTTTTTGATTGCCTGTTGCGCAGCCTGGCGTTTGGCTAAGTTTAATATTGATGAACGCCAAACCACTTCATTCCGTGGAGTACCAACACCTATTACAGCCATGGTAGTAGCTACATTGCCGTTGGTGATCTGGTATAATCAATGGGATCTGGCATCAGTGATCATTAACCGTTGGGTGTTGTATGCCATTATACTCATCATCAGTTTGCTGATGGTATCAGATGTACCCATTATGAGTCTCAAGCTGAAAGATTTCAGCTTCAAAAATAACCGGCCAATATTTCTGTTGCTGGTGCTGGCAATTGGTTTGCTGTTGATTTTTAAGTGGGCAGCCATTCCGCTTATTTATGTAAGCTATGTTGCTTTATCTTTGCTCTTCCGAAAACAGATTCAGTAACACAATATTTATACAATGACTTATACAGTTCAGGTAAAAGTAATGCCACTCAAAGATTTATTAGATCCGCAGGGAAAAGCCGTAATGGGTGGATTATCTAATTTAGGTTTAAAAGCAGTGGCTGATGTACGTATTGGAAAAAACATCAGTATGCAGATTGATGCAGACTCAGCCGACGCAGCAAAGGCCATTGCAGAGGAAGCAGCGAAGAAACTGCTGGCGAATCCTGTAATGGAGCAATATGAAATAAACATCCAGTAATTTGAAGATTTGAAGATTTGAAAATTCAAACAGGTTCGGTTTTCAATCTCAAATTCTTTCATTTTCAAATTTTCAAATTGTGTTGTTCATCATTCCCACTCCAATCGGCAATCTCAAAGACATTACATTCCGTGCATTGGAAGTGCTGAAAGAAGTAGATCTTATTCTGGCAGAAGATACACGCACAAGTTCTGTACTGTTGAATCATTACCAGATTCAGAAGTCACTTTCTCCCTATCACCAGCATAATGAACATAAAATTGTGCAGCACCTGGTTGATCAGTTAAAAGAAGGAAAGAAGATGGCCTTATTAACCGATGCCGGCACACCGGGCATCAGCGATCCTGCTTTTTTGCTGGTGCGTGAATGTGTAAAGAATGATATTGTTGTTGAAACACTTCCCGGTGCAACGGCATTTGTGCCCGCCCTCGTCAACAGCGGGTTGCCTGCCAACCGTTTTACATTTGAAGGATTTCTTCCGCAGAAAAAAGGCCGGCAAACTGCACTGAAACAATTGCAGGAAGAAGAACGTACCATGATCTTTTATGAATCTCCTTTTCGTTTAGTGAAAACCCTTTCTGATTTTATGCAATACTTTGGCGAAGAACGTTTGTGTTGTGTAAGCCGTGAGCTCACCAAAAAATTTGAAGAGAATAAACGGGGTACACTCAGGGAAGTACACGATCACTTTGAAGCAAAAGCAGTGAAAGGAGAAATTGTGATTGTGGTTGCAGGAAAAGATGAGTAATTTCAATCTCTCAAATTTAAAAACCTGCAACATGAAATGAGCAATAAAAATTAACCTTGTCCGCAGCAGTCATTCAAACGGGGAGTAATTTATACAAACCTAGGATGTTAATTTTTATAGCGAATAACATGTGGCTAAAAACAATAAAAAAGAACACATGAAACATCTGCTCATTCTCTCAGCCTGCTTTCTTTTTACTACAGCAACCAATGCACAACTCTTTGCAGTTCCTGAAATAGTAAAACAAACCTTCGCCAAACAATACCCCGATGCAAAGGAGGCCAAATGGAGTGATGGTTTAGATAACCATACCGTTCGGTTTACACTGGGCGATAAAAAAATGAAAGCCAGCTATGCACCAAAAGGTGATTGGGTATGGACAGAAACAAAAGTAGAAATGACCGAGCTCCCGAAAGCAGTACAGGATGGTTTTAAAGACAGTAAGTATAAAGACTGGACGGTAAAAGAAACCGTTTCTGTTACAAAGCCAAGGGCAGAAGCCAATGAGTATAAAATTGTAGTTCAGAAATCGGCACTCAATAAAAAAATCCTGGTCTTTGATGCAAAGGGCAGGTTGTATGAAGAGTTGATTGGGTTGTAAAATATGAATATTGTTTATTTTCTTACATGCGATGAATTTTAATCGCTTTTTCATTGCGCTACATTCCTGCATTTTCTGATCAGCGAAAAGTTAACCTCGTAATTTTACTGTTTTGCATCGAAACATGTGCTGTATCATTTACGATTTATATCAAATAATTGTTAACCGTAACTTCTGTTTTCAGTTCCTGCTTTGCACAGGCTGTCATGGAGATGCTTGTCTGCAAAGCATTTTCAGTTAACAGACTTTCACCAGCTCAACAGACTTTTAAGAAGAAATAAAATGTGCAAAAAAAATACCTGATAGTAGTATTGACAAAAGTTTTTTTTTCGCTTAATCTTGTTTTACCATTCTCCCAACATCCATTGTAAGCAGCTTTTTTCCTCTGTACCATTAACCATTAAACCTTTAGCAATGATCCACGAATCATTGAAGTTCCTCGGTGAGGAAGTGAATAAGTATTTGAATTTAAAAATTACAAATCCCACTCCAACTGTTGCAAGACTGGTGGTGAGTAATATATCTCTGTCATCAGATACCACTGCAGATATTTTACCCGATATCAAAGACAAAGCTGTACTGAGTCTCATAAATGTAGAAGAAGACCGTATTGCCAAACAGCAGGAAAACTATACCAGGACTGATCTTTCAACAGTTTATAAAAATCCGCCGCTTTATCTCAACCTGTATGTATTGTTCTCCATGAACCGCAGAAAGTATGATGATTCATTACTGCTGCTGGGAGCAATTGTACAGTTTTTTCAACACCAGTATGTATTTACACCCATCACACATCCCGGTCTCGACAGCCGAATACAACGCATTGTGGTTGATCTGCACAATATGAGCTTTGAACAAACCAATCATATGTGGAGCATTCTTGGAGGAAAATATTTTCCTTCTGTGATGTATAAAGTGCGGCAGGTAACAATGGATGAAAATGCAACCATCAGCGAAAGCGGCTTTATCAAAGAAATTCAGCTCAACGATCAAATGAAAATTCCGGTATCATGACAACCACGTACAAAATATTGTTCATGACGGAGCTGCTGCATGATTTCTACAAAGATGGAACCTGTCGTGATTTTCGTATAGTGCCTTCTGCTGCCACTTCAAAACTTCTGGCAAATTATAAAGCGCTGTGTAAAACAGTCGGCAACAAACTGATTGTACTGATGAAGACAGATGAAACAGGAAAGCCGTTTGTAGAACCAAAAGCTACTGATCGGTTTACTTTTTTTATGGAGTTGATGAAGCCGTTGTTTATGACCGTGTCTAACCTGGAGTTGAAAGCCTTACAAGGCAAACGTTTTTATTTTACCAATCTGCACCAGAATAAAGTGAACATTGCAGTAAATACAGATCTGCTGTATTTATCAACTCCTGTTCCTGTTTATGTTGCTGCAGCAAATTATCAGCCAGGTGATTTTGTAAAACAATCGAATGTGGTGTATGAATGTATCCGTGCATCAACAGGCAACACACCGCCGAATACTACTTTTTGGGTAAACCGGCAAAAGCAGGAATATGCATCAGCTGCAGATCTGTTGCAGTTTATTCCGCAGCAACAGATTTTCCCGGTATCACCTGCTGCTGCAGATGTTGAAGTTACAGTTCATCAATTAAATCAGGCAACAAATAGTTTTACTGAGCAGGTGCTGCAGCAAACACTTCATTTTGAAACAGCAGTTGATGCTGTTCCGGTTGATTTTTCTTCTTTGCCCGAAGCAAAATATAAAGTGAGCATCAACGGTAGCGAAACAATGGTTTACTTAAGCAATGATGCGGTTTATAATAACTGCTTTGCTGTAATTGATTTGTATAACCATTTATCTAATGGAAATGATTTTGCTTTTCTGGATGCCGCAGGTAAATTAAAAGATCAGTTTATTGCAGGTAAAAACAGCTGGTTAAATTTCAGTATCCGTTTTGCGAACCGTTATGCCTTCTGGAAATATCTTATTCCAAAAAAAGGAGTACAGGCCATTGACAGCAATCCCGATTATGCGTTTACAGGCAATGCAAACCCTGCTGATTTTTTTACCAGCACACATCCTATTCCGTTAAAAGAAGAACCGCATGAATTTAAAGTCACCCTTTTTCAACCGGTAAGTGCTGAACCTCCGCTGGCACCCAATCCCGATGTGCATGCATCGGGTATGCTCAGCAAAACAGGAGCAGATTACTACTGTAACATATACTTAAACTATTAAACCATTCATCATTAAACCTTTTCATCATGGCAACTACGTACAAAACCCCGGGTGTTTATGTGGAGGAAATTCCCAAGCTGCCCCCATCTGTAGCACAGGTTGAAACAGCAATTCCTGCTTTTATCGGTTACACAGAAAAAGCAGAACGAAGCGGAGAAAGTCTTACAGGAAAACCTATTCGCCTCAGTTCATTAATTGAGTTTGTGCAATACTATGGCGGCGATATTAATCCGGCCACTATCAATGTAAAAGTGGATACAGCGAATAACCATGCAGTAACAGAAGTAAGCATGGCCAATACACAGCGCTATTTTATGTACGACAGTATGCGTTTGTTTTTTGATAATGGCGGGGGCGATTGTTACATTGTTTCTGTTGGTAAACATGGTGCTGCACCTGTTGCCGGAGATGAAGTGTTGGGTACCGGTTTCAGAGGTGGAGTAAAAGCTTTGGAAAAAGTAGATGAACCAACGATCATTCTTTTTCCCGATGCGTTGAACATGGTTGTAAATGGTTCTGATGATGCAGGGTTTTATTCACTGCAGCAAATGGTGCTGGATCAGTGTGCGAAACTGCAGGACAGAGTGGGTTTGTTTGATCTGAAAGAAAATGTAACCGGCGGACAAAAGAAAGCCGTTGAAAATTTCAGAAATAATATCGGCATCAACAATTTAAAATATGCGGCAGCTTATACACCATGGGTATATGCAACCTATCCGAGAGAAGTGGAATTTACTTCGTTTAAAGGCAATGTCACTCCTTCGGGCGGCGGTTCGGCCATTGATTTGGGAACACTCTCATCTGATCCTGTGTTAAATCAACTGGTGGCTGATACCAATGCAGCATTTACAGAAATCGGAAAAGTAGAAACCGTTCTCACTGCTATTAAAAAAGCCGATCCTGCAACAGGAGATTTAAATGGCGGGGCTATTCCGGTTGCACAATCATTAAAAGATAAGTTCAGAGAAATTAAAACGCTGGTAGATACAGCTGCTAATTCTGCAGATGCAAAAGCAAGAATGGTGATATTGATGAACTTCTGCAGAAAAGCATTGCTTGAGTTTCAAACATTGAATACAACGTTAAACAATCCATCTGCGTTGCGTAGTGATGTGAATTCTTATGCAGCTTCCGAAGCATTGTGGAGAGGTGCTGCTAAGTCCATTATTCTTGCAGACAGGAATGAAGATACCAGAGCGTTAACGGGTCTTGCAAATGGAGGTGCGGCTGTTGAAGCACTTTATCCGTCTATTGATGCAGCCTGGTTAGGTGGTTTAATTACAACAGTAGTGTTGCCAGCTACTCCAAAAGATTATGGTGATTCTACCGTTGCAGGAAATCATGCAGCAATCGGAAGATTGGTGGCCATTGATCTGCAGATAGCATTTGATAAACTTTCAGCATATGCAGATACAGTTTTAAGTGCAGCAAAATCATATAAGAAAGCAGCACAGGATGCATTGTATGAAAGGCATCCCGTCATCAGCAGTATTGTTGCAAACATTAAACGGGAGTGGAACAAGTTGCCGCCAAGCGGAGCAATAGCAGGTGTATATGCTCGGGTTGATAATGCAAGAGGTGTCTGGAAAGCACCGGCGAATGAAAGTTTGAATTCTGTTTCAGGTCCGTCTGTAATGATCAGTGCCGATGAACAATCGAATTTGAATGTGGATGCTGTAGCAGGTAAATCCATCAATGCGATTCGATCCTTTACCGGTAAAGGAACATTGGTTTGGGGTGCAAGAACATTGATGGGTAATGATAATGAATGGCGTTATGTAAGTGTGCGTCGCTTCTTTAACATGGTAGAAGAAAGTTGCAAAAAATCTACAGAGCCATTTGTGTTTGAACCCAACGATGCCAATACATGGGTGAAAGTGCAGGGCATGATTGAAAATTTCTTAACTGTTTTATGGAGACAAGGTGCCTTGCAGGGAGCAAAACCGGAACATGCATTTTATGTAGCAGTTGGTTTAGGTAAAACAATGACAGCATTGGATATTCTCGAAGGAAGAATGATTGTTGAAATAGGAATGGCAGTTGTTCGTCCGGCTGAATTTATCATCCTTCAGTTCTCACATAAAATGGCAGAGAGTTAGTTGTGAAAGTTTAAGGTTTAAAGTTTCAGGTTCACACCTGATTGAATTAAGCACTTAAACAATTTAACAGCTATACAGTAATCGAATCGAACATTAAACATTCAACATCAAACTTTAAACTAATTTATTATGGCAACATATCCTCTTCCAAAATTTCATTTCCAGGTACAATGGGGTGGAGTACGGATTGGTTTTACAGAAGTAACGGGTCTTGATATGCAGGTTGAAGCAATTGAATACCGTGAAGGCAGCAGCCCGGAGTATTCAAAAATCAAAATGCCCGGTATGCACAAGTTCAGCAACATCACGTTGAAACGTGGCACCATCCAGGGCGACAGCGATTTTTATAAATGGGTAAACACCATCAACCTCACCGTTACCGAACGCAGAGACATCATCATCAGTTTATTAAATGAAACACATGCACCGGTTATGACATGGAAAGCAAAGAATGCATTCCCTGTAAAAGTACAGGCCAGTGATTTAAAGAGCGATGGCAATGAAGTAGCCATCGAAACACTGGAGCTGGCGCATGAAGGATTGAATATTCTAAGCTGACGGGATGCATACGTCGGACGCCCTCGTCAGACGGATGAGTGATGAGTGATGAGTGGGTTTTCGTCAGACGTCCTCGTCAGACGAATAAATGATGAGTGAAGCTTTCGTCAGACGCCCTCGTCGGACGGATAGAATAAAAAAAGTAAACACAAAACTCCATGGCAACTGCACCCGGTGGATATTATCCTCCTGTTGGTTTTCATTTCAAGGTTGAGTTTGTTGGTATCGGTAATGATAACGATATCCGCTTTCAATCTGTAAGTGGATTAACCGTTGAGTACGATACAGAAAGTTTTAAAGAAGGCGGTGAGAACCGGTTTGAACATAAACTTCCCGTTCGCTCAAAATATTCCGATCTGTCATTGAAAAGAGGAATGCTCACCGATTCCAAACTCATTAAATGGGTACTGGGCATTTTGCACGACAGAGATTTTATCAACAACAAACCCGTTATGATCAATGTGCAATTGCTCAACGAAAAACATGAAGCCATTAAGCATTGGGAAATCATTGATGCATGGCCCAAAAAATGGAGTGTGAGTGATCTCAACGCACAGGAAAATGGAATTGTGGTTGAAACTTTGGACCTGGCTTATAAATATTTCAATGTAAAATAAACGGTTATGCCAATTGAAATACGGGAGCTGGTAATTAAAGCAACGGTTAATCAGGACCAGAACAAAGCCGCATCCAACGCAAATGCAGGTGCAGAAGGCAATGATGAAAAAGAAGCAGTAGTAAGAGAGGCGGTGGAAGAAGTATTACGCATGATCGAAAACAAAAAAGAACGTTGATATGCCCGACGGACAATTTGAAAAATTAAAAATCTTTGCTTACAGCGATCCGGGTTGTGAAACCCAGGTGGGTGAACCGTTTACAGTCATGATGAACCCGGAAAACTATACGCAGGAAATTAAAATGGAATTTGAAAACGGACAGGGGCAGGGAACAAGCGGAAGTCAGCCGAAGTTTAAATTAAAACCGCCGGAAGAATTATCGTTTGAAATTTTGTTTGATAATACCGGCATCATTGATAAAAATCCACGCAGTGATATAGCAACCGACATTGAAAATTTTAAACAGTTTCTCATGGGTTACGAAGGTGAGATTCATCAGCCCAAATTTTTCAAGTTTGTGTGGGGCACATCACTCATGAAAGGGATTTGTGTATTGCTCAACATTGCATACAAATTGTTTAATCCAAATGGTAAACCCATCCGTGCCATTTGCAAAGTATCAATCCGTGAGTTAAAAGAAGAAGAACTGAGAGTGGCAGAAGAGCGGAACAGCAGTCCGGATTTAACACATTACCGAACCGTGAAGCAAGGCGATACATTGCCGTTGATGTGTTATCGTATTTATGGTCATTCAAAATATTACTTGCAGATAGCGAAGGTAAACGGACTGAGTAATTTCAGAGAATTGCAGCCCGGATCAGAAATTTTTTTTCCGCCCATTGATAAAACAACGAAATAGATTGAATGCCCGGCGAAAGAACCATACCATCTGATCAGCCAAAAACCGTTGTAACATCAGTGATTACATCTGCCGGTACTGCCATACCGGGAACGTATAATATCCTGTCGGTGATTGTACAAAAAGAAGTGAACCGTATTCCCTCTGCAACCATTGTTATCACAGATGGTGATCCGGCAGCACAGAGTTTTGAGATCAGTAACAAAGCGGACTTTGAACCGGGAAAGGAAATTGAAATTAAGCTTGGATACAGAGGAAGTAATGAAACGGTGTTTAAAGGAATTGTGGTAAAGCATTCAATTAAAACAAGAAAAAAAAATTCGCTGCTGTTGATTGAATGCAGAGACAAAGCAGCAAAGATGACAGCGGCATATAAGAGTAATTATTTTAAGGAGACCAAGGATAGTGATGTAATGGAACAGATCATTGACAGTTATGGTTTGGAAAAAGATGTAGAAGCAACCAGTATTGAACATCAGCAACTGGTGCAATACAATTGCAGCGATTGGGATTTTTTATTGTGCCGTGCTGATGTAAACGGATTGCTCTGCATACCAAGCGATGGAAAGATCACGATTCAGAAACCTGATTTTGCAGGAGCTACAGTACTCAATGTTCAATATGGAGCAACTGTACACGAACTGGATGCAGAAATTGATGCAAGGCTTCAATACAAATCGGTGAAAGGAACCATATGGAATTACACCGATCAGGAACTGTTGAGTGATATAGAAGCAGAAGAACCTTCTGTACCTTCTGCAGGAAACTTAGATGGAGCAACATTGGCAGATGTGTTGGGTGAAGAGGAATTGATGTTATACCACAGTGGAAAAATTGAAGAGCCTGAATTGCAGCAATGGGTCAATTCCAAAATGATGAAGCATCGTTTGGCAAAAATACGTGGGCAGGTGAAGATTGATGGCACAGCAGCAATAGCACCCGGACAAATAATTGAACTGCAGGGAGTAGGTGAACGGTTTCAAGGAAAATTATTTGTGACCGCTGTTCGTCAGCAATATGAAAATGGAAACTGGCAAACCAATATTCAGTTCGGTATTAATCCGGAATGGTTTGCTCAAACATATAATGTGCAACAACCAATGGCCGGTGCTTTGTTGCCTGCTATTGAAGGTTTACAAATAGGTGTTGTAACAAAACTGGAAAGTGATCCCGATGGTGAAGACAGGATTATGGTCCGCATACCGGTGATACACAAAGATGATGAAGGAGCATGGTGCAGAGTAAGTTCTTTGGATGCAGGAAAAGAACGGGGTATGTTTTTCCGCCCCGAGATCAATGATGAAGTGATTGTTGGATTCATCAACAACGATCCACGTCATGGAGTTGTGTTGGGCATGCTCAACAGCAGTGCAATGCCGGCACATCTTACAGCATCAGATGATAATCATGAAAAAGGTTATCAGAGCAGGAGTAAAATGAAACTGATTTTTAATGATGATAAAAAAAGCATCAATATCGAAACACCTGGCGGACATAAAGTAGTAATAGATGAAGATCAGAAAAAAATTGAGCTGGAAGATATGAATGGAAATAAAATCACGATGAATGAAGATGGGATTACTATTGAAAGCATTAAAGACATTAAGATGAAAGCAGCAACAGACATGAAAATGGAAGGAGGCAGCAATGTAAATCTCAAAGGAGGTTCACAAACAAAAGTAGAAGGAGGAAGCGGCGCAGAAATTTCAAGTGGTGGCACAACGAATGTAAAAGGCAGTATGGTGAATTTGAATTGAGGCGGCCAAGGCCCCACCTAACCTCCCCCGAGTGGAGGGACGCAGAGCACGTGGCCAGATTGTTTAAGATGTATAATTAATTACAGAGTTTTTGAAGTGTGTTGGTTAGAGTAAAAAAGTTGAAATGCTTAATTACTAAAGATGAATGATGATAAAAGATTGGCCTCCCCTCTCGAGAGGGGAATGAGGGGTGTGTTTGTTGAAGAGAATTATACAACGTACAAGCCCGCCCGGACGAACGCCGTTCGGACGGGTGAGTGACACAACAAAAGTTAATTAAACTTACTGAGGCTGGTTACAAAAAATAATCGCTTCAGCTTTTATAAAATTAAACCTTATCACATGCCACTTGCAGCAAGGGTTGGCGACATGCATACCTGTCCGATGGTTACAGGAACAGTACCACATGTGGGCGGACCTGTTATGCCGCCCGGATGCCCGACTGTTTTAATTGGCGGTCAACCCGCTGCAAGAGTTGGTGATATGCTCACCTGTTCCGGTCCACCCGATACCATCGCCGCCGGATCAGCAACCGTAAAAATTGGAGGAATGTCCGCCGCAAGATTGGGCGACAGCACAGCACATGGCGGCGCAATAGTTGCCGGGTGCCCAACTGTAAACATTAATTAATGAACCATGGCCTTTGATCAACAAAATAATTTTTTAGGAAGAGGATGGAGTTTTCCACCTGCATTCAGCAAACAGCTGAAAGAAGTGCAGATGACTGAGAAGGTAGAAGACATTGAAAAAAGTTTGCAGATTCTTTTAACCACCGGCATTGGCGAACGCATCATGCAACCACGCTATGGTTGCAACATGGATGATCTGTTGTTCGAAAGCCTGGATACTGCAACTAAAACAATCATCATTGATCGTATTAAAACAGCCATCCTGTTTTATGAACCACGCATTGATGCAAAGAAAATTGAACTGAACGTACAAAACGAACTGGAAGGTGAGATCATCGTTGAAATTGAATATGTCATTCCATCCACCAATTCGAGATACAATTTTGTATTTCCGTTCTACCGCAAAGAAGGAACTGAATTAGATCTGTTAACCGGCAATCATCCATTAGGAAACTGAAATGGCAAAATGCAGCGATAAAAAAACTCCATTACAACGAAGCGGCACTGCACGCAATGAGCGGCTGTTACCCGGTTTGCAGGAGGGATATGTGCTGGCAGATGAAAAAACATTTGCAGACTGGATTGTGTTTGCAAAAGAGTTTGCTCAATACCTGCATTACTATGAACTGAACAATGCAAAAAGCGGCGATTGGGTTTCATTCTTCAGCAGCGATGTATCGGCTGTACTTGGAACGATTGCAATACAGGATGTTGATGCTTATAAACGAACTGTGAAAGAACGGTTTGATTTTTTGAAAGACGATGATCATGTAACCATGTTACCCGCAGCAGAACGTAAACTCAACGATCTGTTTAGTGTTGTATTGAGTTTTTGTGAAGCGTTGGATGAATTCTATCGCTTGCTGCCTGCAGATATTGCATTAAAAGGAGGAATTGAAAATAGTATCCGCACAAGTCTATCGCCTGCATTGAACAGACTCTTACGTTATTATAAAGCAGCTAAAGATATTGGATATTTAAAAACAGGCAACTTCAGTAACTGGAAAGTATTGGGCTCGCCGGTAAAAGATGTGAAGTTGATTGTTGAAGGAAATGGGTTGAGTGAGTTGTGGTGGAAGCAAACTCCTGCACCCGTTTCATGGAATGCTTACTATGCAGGCATTACAAAGGACGAAAGCATTTTTGGTAATGCTGCACTCGATCTTTATTTCTCCGGTTTATATATTGCTACAACTGATTATACAGAGGCGCAATGGGTGCAATACATGAAAATGAATCATGCTGCCAATCATAATTTGTTCGCCGGTATTTTTGATCAGTTTCTGATGACGTACAGCAAGCTGGTTGCAGATGCAGAAAAGGAATTATTGCTGAGCATCGAAAACAGAAACACACATCCTGCTCATTATGCGTTATTCCTGGCCTTTCTGCGTTTGTTCAGATTTGCACAGAATGATATCAATACCATTACGCATCGTCATCTTGATTTTTATTATAAAGAAGTGCTGCAGCTGAAACAAAAAGCTGCACTGCCCAACAGTGCTCATATTATTGCAGAGCTGGCCAAACCGGTTGATGATCATATACTGGCCGATGATACCTTATTCAAAGCAGGAAAAGACAGTGAAGGAAAAGAGGTGTTGTATGCATTGAATAATGAAACAACATTTAATAAAGCAATCGTAAAAAGCTTACGATCAGTTTATATTGGAACTGCAGATGACAGTCATGCAGTGGGTGTGAATAATGAAGGAAGAATGTTTGCAGCACCAATCATCAATTCGGGTGATGGAGTAGAAGCTGAACTCACTACAGTAAATAAAGAATGGCATCCCATAGCCAATCGTTTATATTCAGAAGGCGATGTGATTGACATCAAAATGCCTCCTGCTGAAATTGGCTTTGCTGTTGCCAGTCATTACTTGTATTTGCAGGAAGGAGTGCGTAAAGTGATGGTAAGAGTGGCAACAGACAATGACGCTGCACTGGCCGGTAAAGATTATGTCTTATACCTCACTACAGAAAAAGAGTGGTATAAAATCACATCTGCTGTTACAGTTGTTACAAATAACAATCTCAATAACGGAACAGAGCCTTGTGCAGAATTTTCATTTACACTTACAGGCGATGAACCACCCATCAGCAATTATAATGCAGAAGTACATGGCGGCACATTAAATGTTACAGTACCCGTACTTAAGATCATGTTGTTGAATGAAGAAAGCCAGCCTTATGACTACATTTCATTACGGGATATCAGGATTAATAAGCTGGAAGTGGCAGTGGAAGTGGGTATGCAAACATCGGCCTACAACCAGCAGGGGCTGAAACAATTACTGGTGAGCACCGATGGAGGTCCTGTAGATACATCCAAACCGTTTATGCCTTTTGGTGCACAGCCAAGAAGAGATGCAACTTTGGTGATTGGCAATAAAGAAATCTTCAGTAAGAAAAATGCACGCATCAAACTGAATATCGAATGGGGAGGCATCACAGACTTCTCTCCCTCTAATATTGATTTTGACAGTGTGGGTGATTATTATCCTTACACCAAAATGGATTTTTTGCAGGGAGGTTTATGGGCGAATCAGAACAGCTCGCTCAATATTTTTAACAGTAATACAGCAAAGGTTCAATTGTTTGGATCCACACCGCTTGCTTTACCTGCTAATGCAGTTGTTTCATTTGATGAAGAGTACTTAAATTATGGTATTGATTCCGTAAAAGGGTTTATGCGTTTTGTATTAGATGGATCATTCGGGCATAAAGAATACCTCAATGCACAATCCATCTATTTAATTAATAAGGCAAATAAGGTTGCCGATGCAGATAATCCCAAACCAACAGAACCTTACACACCCATCATCCAATCAATCTATATCAGCTATTCGGCATACAGCGATGTAATTCATATCAACAGCACAACAGAAACATCATTCAAACAAAAACAGGCAAGCCTGTTTCATCTCTATCCCTTTGGAGATGCAGAGCAGCACAGTTATCTCACAAATAATTCAATCCATTATTTATTACCTCAGTTCAGGCATACAGGCAAAGATTCAAAACAGGTATTGCACGAAGGTGAGTTTTATATCGGTTTGCAGAACCTTGCTGCAAAGCAATCGGTGAATATATTGTTCCAGGTGATGGATGGTACAGCCGATCCTACTATCAGCAAACCTGCCGAACATATTCACTGGAGTTATCTCAGCAATAATCAATGGAAAGAATTTAAACAGCAGGAGATCAGCGATGCTACCATGCAGTTGATTCAGTCGGGCATCATCAGTTTTATTATTCCGGCAGATGCAACAACCGAAAACAGTTTGTTGCCAACCGGTTATTTATGGATCAAAGCTTCGGTTGCAGAAAAAACAGATGCCATTTGTAAATTAATTACAGTAGATGCACAGGCAGCAGTTGTTACATTTAATGATAACGGGAATGCAGATGATTTTCTCGATGCTTCATTGCCAGCCGCAACCATAAGTAAATTAAAAGCACCGCAATCTGCAGTTAAGAAAATCAAGCAACCTTATTCTTCTTTTGGCGGCAGGGCCATGGAAAGCAGTGATGCATTTTATGTACGTGTAAGCGAACGGCTGCGGCATAAAGCAAGAGCCATTACCATCTGGGATTATGAGCATCTCATACTGGAAGCATTTCCATTGATTCATAAAGTAAAATGTCTCAATCATACCAAAAGTGTGGATGCAGATTATAATGAAGTGTTGCCTGGCCATGTAACCATCATCACTATTCCTGATTTGCAGCAACGCAACGACATTAATCCGCTGAAACCTTATACCAGTCAGGCAATGCTGCAATCAATAGACACCTACTTACGTAAACGCATTTCCTGTCACGTGCAGTTGCATGTAGTGAATCCTGTTTTTGAAGAAGTGCAGTTGAAATTTAAACTGAAACTGGCAAAAGGTTTTGATGACTTCACTATTTATTCAAACAAATTGAGAGAAGAGATCACTGCTTTTCTTTCGCCATGGGCTTATGCTGACAATGCGGAGATCAGCTTTGGCGGTAAAGTGTACAAGTCAGTCCTCATCAATTTTATTGAAGAGCGGCCTTATGTAGATTTTGTTACTGATGTGGAAATGTGTCATTATGCAGAAGATGGATCGGTGATTCAACTGGATAATGATGAGATTATTGCATCAACAGCAAAAAGTATTTTGGTTTCTGTGCCCGCATCCAAACATGATATTACTCCGGTTGATGCTATCAATACAAAGCAGCAATATGAATGTGCCATGCTGGAAGAACAGAAAAAACAAACCATTAAACACTGATGTACTGAATCATGCAGGAAAGCATTACCATACAAAAAAATCCCGTGCTTACAGAAAGCAGTAACTATGAGTTGCTGCGTAAGAAAGGACTGGATTATATTGAACAACTCGGCAGCAGTATCTGGACCGATTACAATATTCATGACCCCGGTATTACGGTTTTGGAATTACTGACCTATGCCATTACTGATCTGGGCTACCGCACTTCCATTGATATAAAGGATTTGTTAGCTGAACTTGAATCAAAAATTCCAAAGGCTGATCCTGAACGGCAGGGCTTTTTTACTGCAAGAGAAATTTTAACTGTCAACCCATGGACAACAGCAGACTTTCGAAAACTATTGGTTGATATCAACGGTATTAAAAACGCATGGCTAAAGTGTAAAGAATGTGCCTGTAACGATTTGCTCATCTATGCAAAATGCAGCACCAGTGTATTGCAGTATGAACCAACAGAACATCCTGTCATCATCAAAGGGTTTTATGATGTATTGGTTGAATTTGAAAATGAAGAAGCTGCCGGTGACTTGAACAGCGGAAAAGTAAAGTATAATTTCTCCTTTCCAACAACCAATGGTTTTTCTACTGCTATGATTGAAATGCGTTTGCCAGCATGGCAGCAATTGGAAGATCAGGCAGCAGTGTATAAAAACTTCAGGAGTCCAAAAAGTGAAATTCAAACAGTTACTGTTCAATTTATCTCCGGCAATAAAAATGATGATCAGGATATACCTGTTTCAGAATTATCGAATGTTTTACGCCGCCCGGTTTATGCAACCATGAAAGTTGAATTCAAACCGGATAAGGATCTTGCAGCGGTTGAAGTGTTGCAGTTTACAGATATTGCAATGAGTGTCTGGTTCAGGAGCGACAGTGATCGTAAGCAGGCAAAACTAAAAGATATTAAGCAAGCGATCGAAGATGCATCACTCTCAGGCATCTTTGCGAAATACCTTTCATTAATTCATCGTACAGATGAAGTAATGAAACTTACAAAAGATGAACTGCACAGTCACCGCAACCTCAGTGAAGATTATTGCAGTATTAAAGGAATAGGAGTAGAAGATATTGGTGTGTGTGCTGACATGGAAGTAGAACCTTCTGCTGATATTGAAGCGATCCTTGCAGAAGCATACTACCGGATCGATCAGTATTTCAGCCCCGATATTAAATTCTATTCCTTAAAAGAATTGATGGATGCAGGTGTACCTGTTGATGAAATATTTGAAGGTCCAAAATTGGATAATGGTTTTATTAATAATGAACAACTCGATTCAACTAATCTCAAACAGTTTATTTATACTTCTGATATCATCAACCTGCTGATGGATATTCCAGGTGTGAAAAATATCAAAAACTTTGTACTCACAAAGTTTGATGCTGATGGAAATTTGATTAAGAATGAAGAATGGGTGATGGAGATCAGCTACAACCATCAGCCAAGATTATATCTCGAAGCATCCAAAATACTAGTGTTTAAAAATGGCCTGCCATTTCTTCCGGATAAACTGGAGTTAAGTGATACACTACAGGTGATCAAAGGGCAACATGCACAACCGAAATACTCTGTGCTTGAAAATGATCTGCCTGTACCTGTTGGAAAGTATTTTCAACTGAACGATTATTTCCCGCTGCAGTATTCATTGCCTCAAACCTATGGAGTTGGCCAGGCAGGTTTGCCATCTACTGTTTCTGATCAGCGGAGAGCACAGGCCAAACAACTGAAAGCTTATTTACTGTTTTATGAACAGTTGCTGGTGAATTATCTGGAACAACTGGCAAATGTAAAAGAGTTGTTTGCATTGGATACTTCTGTAACAAAAACGTATTTCAGTCGGATGTTGCAGGAATCAGAGTTAAAAGATTATAATGATCTCAACAATGGAATGAATACAAGCATTCTTCATTCATTGGTTGAAACAGAGACTGTGTTCTTTGACCGTCGTAACCGTTTTCTCAATCACCTGCTTGCCCGCTTTGCAGAAAATTTCAATGAGTATGCATTGATGTTATATGCTTATAGCAGCAGCAAAGCCATTGCAGATGCAAAACTGATCAAGGACAAAATCAACTTCCTCAAAGATTTTCCATTCATGAGTGCTAACAGGGCGAAGGCCATCAACTATAAAGATCCTGCTCATGTTTGCAGCAGTGAAAATATTGCAGGTCTGCAATTACGCATACAACGTTTGCTGGGCATGGATGCATTCGGCGGTTTCTTTGAACTGTACGAAGAAAAAGATATAGATGGCGTTTCATTTGAACGCAGATGGAGATTAAAAGATGAAACAGGAAAAATTCAACTCAGCAGCAGTACCAACTATACAGATGCCAATCTCGATGTCAGCGAACAAAAAGCAAAAGCCGAAATAGCTGTTGTAAAAAAATATATTACATCAACTGCACGCTATCAAATAAAGAAAGTGAAAAAATGGGTGGTGAATCTCACCGATGAAACAGGAGAAATTATTGCAACAAGAAAACAGGCCTTTGACACAAAAGCTGCTGCTGAAATTGCAAGAGATGAGATCATTGTATTTGGAAAAAAATTAATTGCTGCAGATAAAGTGTATGTAGTGGAGCATTTGTTATTACGTCCACGCAATGTTCCATCGCTTCCTGATTTTCCGCAGGGCGATCCGTTGTTAACCGTATGTATTCCGGGTAACTGTGAGTTGTGTGGCGATGAAGATCCTTATTCCTTCCGCTTAACAGTGGTGTTAAGTGGCGAAACAGGTATTGCCAATAGTGGCATTGAATTCAGACGTTTTGCAGAACAAACCATTCGTCTGGAAGTGCCGGCACATCTGGCTGTTAAGATCTGTTGGGTATCCAATGAGCAATTGGCAGAGTTTGAAAAACTCTATTGCGATTGGCTGTCAGAACTGGCAAAGTCTGAACCCGATGCACTGGCATTACATACAAAATTAAAAGCGCTGTTACTGGTATTTGAACAATTGAAAAGTGTATATCCTGAAGCGAGACTGCATGATTGTATAGATGGGGATGACAGTAACAGGGTATTTCTTGATAATACGATTATTTAATCGAGGCTGTTTGAAAGTATGGTTTATAACTGGCCGGGAAGGCGGAAAGAAGATAAATGTTTTTGTTCAAAGAATAATTTGAGCAAACATTTTTATTCCGCTCACCTCCTTCACTGCTACAAACCTTTTTTCTCAGTTCTCACATAAAACCTTATCATATGCTTCCGGTACAAGTTGAGTTTCCGAAGTTCGTTGCTGATCAATTGCTCACATCAGACGATCTGAACCAGTTGTTTGGCTATCTCGATGAGCAAAACCGAATGACACGTACCAACCTTATTGGAATTGGTATTGTATGCGGATTGCAACTGCAGGTGAACAATGCCAAAACACAGGTAACCATTACAAAAGGCTGTGCTGTTACATCAGAAGGGTATCTTATTTCTGTGCATACAAAAGCATATACGCAGTATAAAAAATACAAGGTGGATACTGCACGTGTGTATGACAAGTTTTACAAACCCGATGGAACGGGAAATAAAATTGCAATGGATGTATGGGAACTGAAGCAACCTGCTGTTGATCCGGACCTGGAAGATATTGATGCAGACTTTTTAAAAGATAAAGTGATCCTGTTGTTTGTTGAGTTAAAAGACGAAGACAATAAAAACTGTGATCCAAACTCCTGCGATGATAAAGGAATCAATGTAACCGTTTCGTTTTTACCCATGGCC
The DNA here is from genome assembly GCA_022841365.1 of Chitinophagaceae bacterium. Classification (GTDB taxonomy): domain Bacteria; phylum Bacteroidota; class Bacteroidia; order Chitinophagales; family Chitinophagaceae; genus Lacibacter. The sequence continues at coordinate 121,394 of JALHRP010000005.1, forward strand.
GTTTCTGTTGAAGATGCCAAACTCTTAATGGGCACAACCGGCGGAAGCTTTGGAGTGAATACCTATACTGCTTTACCGGAGCTGCGGATGAAACGTTGGGATGTACCCAATACATCTCCTGTTTACAGTCAGGATATTTTTGAAGCATATCTCAAACTGCTGGATAAACCGTTTATAGATTCTGTTGAAACTACTTTAAAAAGTATCTACTCCGTTTTCGGGCCATTTGTTGCAAATGAATATGGAGTCAATCCGTTTACAGGGTTATCTGCAAAGTTTGATTATCTGTATAATGGAAACATTAATCTCTCTCAGGTTTTGCATCTGCAATATTATTATGATCTGTTCAGCGATCTGTTACTGGCTTATCAGGAATTTAGAAAAGCAGGTACACATGTATTAAGTACTTGTTGCCCCGATAGTGATCTGTTTCCAAGACATGTATTATTGGGCGAAGCGGTTCCATCTGAAACAAGTGGTATTCTTCCTTACAGGCATTACTTTATTTATTCGCCGTTGTTTGATCAGCACGGAATGCTGGGCGAATTAAAAAGCCTGTTCAAACGATTGGTGCTGATGATTGAGCAGTTCTTTTTACCAACTGTTGCAGGGAATAATACAAAAGAAGATACGTTTCTTCGAATTACACCAAGTATGCTGTGGGATGTGCCGCTTTCACATAAAGCCATTCCATATTACTATCAAGTAAACAGCGGTGCCCAGCCACTTTATCTCAGCTGGGATCACAGAAGAACGTTGTTGAATGATGCTAAGAGAAATCTTTCATATCATGCTATTCAATACAATGCATCCGATGAGTTTGTTACTTCTCCGTTACAATATGATTTAGAGCCGTATAATTTTTTACGGGTGGAAGGGATTGTAGGAAAATCGTATGTGCATGTACTGAAACAGGTAAAGCAACAGATACAGAAGAATCGTTTGCCAGTTGATATTATTGCGTTGAGTACAGATACAGGAGCAGGGTTTAGTAATCGTCTCAATTCAAACAGCAAGTTACAGGGGTCAAAGGATTCTTTGGAAATGCTTTGTCATTTTCAGGATATGGAATCAATGTATGACAGTATGCGTCGTGAAATTTTATGCATGCTCTGTAAAGAATTGAAATACTACTATGATTTTACGTTTCCATTAGTCAATGCGTTTTTACGTAAAATGACCTTGGCCGGTGAAGTATCGCAGGTTGATTTGTTTGATGTGTGCAGCAAAGGATATGTAATTAAAGACAGGTCATTGGGTATGATGATCGAATTTCTGCATCGCAAAGGTCTTACAGATGAAACCCTCACACTTGAAACTTTTTTTGAAGCCTTTGGTGTAAATGTGCAGGATGCAAACAATGATGATATACCGGATAATTTAACGGGGCAAATGTCAACCATCTATCTGGCATTGCTCAACTTCTTTAAAATACCATTAGGCATTATCCGCCTCTCAACATTGTTAACAGAAGATTTGGCTGAGTTTGATGTGAAAGCTTACTGCAATGCAACGGACAAACTTGGAGAGTATGCAAAAAGTTTGAAAGCACTCTTCAGCATCTTTACAGGTTCGCAACAATCTAAAACAACAGATCCTGCTACTGAAGTAAATACGGATGCACAACCACCGGGAGTTGCAGGAGAGGTTAATACAACGAACAATACAAACAGAATACTTGTAACGAATAAGCGCAGTAATTCGCTGGCAATGCTTGCTTCATCCAACAACGGATTTGTAATGATCCTGCTGTTGTTACTGATGATCGAAGATTTAATGGATCACCTGGATGTACTCATCTACAACTGTAAATGCAGTGCGCTGCTTTCTTTAAAGAAAGATTACATGAAGCGTTATCTGATGTTAACACGCCTTCGTCAGTTTGGGTATTTCACCAAGCTTCATCCCGGTATTCAACACAAAGCAGGCGTGCCAATGGGAGGTACATTTATTATTGTTTATCATTCCAGAAAAAAACGTGCAGGCGGAACAATACTCAACAGAGCTGCAGAAATCAACGAATTTACAGCAGAAAGAAAGATGGATGATCATCGGATGATGATGAGTACAGCCGACGCTGTAGAAAGAGAAACACTTGCAGCCGGATTTATTTTAGATGAAGATGCAAACCCTGTTGCAGGTGCTGAAATATCCGTTGCTGAAACAGGTGAAAGCACTGTGTCTGCAGCAAATGGATCGTTTGCATTTAGCAGCAGCATTGTTCCGTATACACTGCTGGTAGAAGCGCCTGGTTATGAGTTGTACGAAGAATTAAAAACCGATGGCCACACAAACATGCGTATCATACTCAAAGCAGCAAATGAAAATGTGCTGGATGAATTGCAGCAGGGAGTGGTGATTGCAGATTTTTATTTGCCCTACAGATGTTGTTCTGATTGTCCGCCGATACAATACATTGTTCAGGATAAGCCGGCACCCGATGTTCCGAACAAAGGCCCGGTTGTAAATGCAGGTCCTGATCAAACCATTACATTGCCCACCGACTTTGTTACGTTAAGCGGATCTGCATCAGATCCTGATGGAAGCATTGCATCTTTTCAATGGATTAAAAAATCAGGCCCAACACTTCCGGCCGGATCAATTGTTACAGATACAAGTGCACAAACAACAGTAAAAAATCTTGTACAGGGCGTGTATGTGTTTGAATTAACTGTAACGGATAATACAGGTTCGTTTACAAGAGATGACGTGCAGATTACAGTAAACCCTGCACCTCCTCCTGAAAATAAACCGCCTCTTGCAGTTGCCAAGGCCACGTTGTTTCCTGCTGCTGCAAATGCAATTCAATTAGATGGAAAGGATTCAACAGATGAAGATGGTACAATTGACAGTTACAAATGGATTCAGCTTGATGGTCCTACAGTTGCCATTGACGGTGCATCGCTGGTTACAGCAATTGTAAAAGACATGCAGCCGGCAACATATAAGTTTCAGTTGATGGTAACAGATAATAACAATGCAACAGGCAAGGCAGAAGTAAGCATCACTATTGATGCACCTCCTAATCAACCGCCAAAAGCAAACGCAGGGCAAAATCAAATTGTAACTATTCCTCCAAATGGAACAATACAATTAAACGGCAGTGCATCTACAGATCCGGAAGGAAAAGCACTCACTTATAGCTGGACAGTTTTGCCAGGCAGTGCCAACAATCCAAATATTGTTGATCCCGGAAAAGATATTACGGAAGTTACCGGACTGGTTGAAGGCGATTATCAATTTGAATTGAAAGTTACAGATGATCAGCAGGCAAGTGATACAGCAACTGTTACCGTGAAGGTGATTATTCGTGAAGTGGTCATTAACAAATCATGCGGACCGCTTTCTGAAATCATTAAGCGATTCGATGAATTTGAAACAATTGATCCGAGAAGGTTCCCTGTATTCATTAATGCAGATGGCTTCAGTTCTTTTGGTAATGTGAAAGAGTTTTTTGCAATGATGCAGAACATCGTCAACAGTTCAACAGACGATCAGCTGAACTTTTTTGGATCGGTTATCAATGGTACAACAGTTCAGGATTCGTTGATCAAATGGTTTAATGAACTGCAAAAGCTGATTGTTGAACGGAAAGATCTTCGATTGCTTGCATTGATCTTATACCGCATCCTCCATCAACTGGCCATGTATATTGTGTGTATACAGAAAGAAGATTTTGATATTGCCAAAGTACCGATGCAAAAAGTCTTTACACTTATTCTGCGGCATGTAAAGCAGTGGGTAGAATTGATTTCAACAGGTGTGTTTACAGCTGCTGAAATAAAGCAGGTGAAAGAAATGGGAGATGATGTTGAAAAAGAAATGCAAAGAGTAGTCGCAAATGGAGAAGCATCATCCAAGCCTAAATATCTAAAAATGCTCAAGCAAATTCTTGACCTGATCAGAAGTATTCCATAATGAATTCTTCCATGAACCATATTATTAAAACTGCATCACTCGATTTCGTATACAACGGAAAAACAGATGGCTTTGCGTTTCAACAGAAAGTAAAAGAATGGTTTGAAGAATTCATGCTTGCACTTGATCCGGAATTTGAAGCGTTATGTGATGAGGATTCACTGATCAGCATTGATCAGTTGGAGTTAGAGCTGGAACTTTCAGGAACAGACTGGAGACAACAGGCTGCACATAAAGTAAGAGAGCAGTTAAAAGACAAGCTTCGCCTAATCAGAGCGGGTACAATTTCACAGAAAGGGTATGTTGAAAAAAAGATCCACATGCATTTTAAAGATTCATTTTTATTTTATCTGCAAAAAGGATACCTGCCCTGGCAGGCTACATCAACAGATACAGCAGAATGGAGTAAACAACTGGAAGAACTTGTAATGCAGGCCGATGAAGAATTTATAAGAGAGCTGAAGCAGGTGTTGAAAATTTCCTCATCGGTTCAGCAACGATTGATGTCTGTAATACCCTTTCAGTCTGCCATACAACTGTTCCGGTTTGCTAAAGCAGATGGATTAGCTGCCGGCAAACAACTTGTATATGATCTGCAGATGCTTATGAAAATTGCTGTGGTGCATCATCTCAGCGAAATCAGACAGTTAATTTATCAGTTGTTTCTGAATGATCTTGCAGCTAAGGTTGATCGTAAACAGGTGCAGAAGGAATTCATTTCTGCTTTTCGGAAAAAGTTGGGCAGTCATCCATCGCTGTTGTCAAGACTTCGTGATATTAATTTTCAAACAGAGTTGTTTCAGGATATTCAAAAAGAACTTTCAGAAGAAAAGAAAAACCAAAGGTCAAAAATATCAAAATCCGAATCAACCAAAATTCAACAACAGAAAGATGAGCAACTGCTTTTATTAAAACAGCAACATGCAAAAGAAGCGGCAGGTGAAGAGATTTATATCAACAATGCAGGATTGGTGATTCTTGCAGCATTTATTCCGGCGTTGTTTGAAAAGACCGGGCTTGCAGTTGCCAATGAAATTAAATATCTTGATAGGGCTGTTTGTTTTCTGCAATTTCTGGTAACCGATAAAGTAACTATGCCGGAGTATGAATTGGTACTCCCTAAAATAATATGCGGTGTGCCAATTGAGCAAACGA
>JALHRP010000006.1 GCA_022841365.1 Chitinophagaceae bacterium
TTATGTACCAGCTCAACATGTTTAATCTGTTCTTCATCAAAAATCAGTGAGGGCGAAAAGACAATCATATTCAGCAAAACCGAGAAGCCCAATGCTGTAATAAAAAAAAGCAGGCTGCTCGTGAGCTTATTGCGTCTTTCAATCTTTAGTAATACCGGCGCCAGCGATGCCTCATTTGCTGATGCAGTTTTTCTTTTTGAAAAAAATTGCTGTATCAGTGCAGCCACAACAATCCCCATAATTATAAAGACAATAAACCAGACAGCTGTATCAAAAAATTCGAAAACAGGGTGATGAATAATTGAACTTTCTGTTGATGATGTCTTGAAGAACCGCAATATAAAATCTAGTAACAGAAGTGTTGCTACAGGATAAAAGATCCACTGAAGCTTTCTGATGATGGTTTTTTTACTCTCGTTCATCCGGTTTAAGTTAACGATTTTGTTATACCTGTAAATATAACTTTTTAAATGAATGAGTCAGCCAATCTAACTTGAATCAAAGTCTTCTATACCAGCCATATTGTTTATTACTTATGCTCTGTTTTTTCCGACCTATTGTTTATTAAAGTAAACTTCAGCAGGGCCAATTAAATCCCACAGATTTCCATACAGATCTTCAAACACACAAACGGTTCCATAAGGTTCTGTTACCGGGCCACGAACGATGTTGATGTTTTGATCAAGCAGGTTTTGATAATCCCGTTGAAACTGATCGGTATGTAAAAATAAAAATACACGTCCACCTGTTTGGTTGCCCACTCTGCTGCGTTGCTCATCTGTTGCAGCTTTGGCTAATAACAAACAACATCCATCAGAACCGGGCGGACGAACAAGCACCCATCGTTTGGTTTCACTTAAGACTGTATCCTCAATCAAAGTGAAATGTAATTTCTTTGTATAAAACTCAATGGCTTCGTCGTAATCGCTTACTACAAGTGCAAGATGTGCAATGGATTGTTTCATGTGTTTGTTTGTTATTGATTTTGGCCACATTGGATTCCCATCATCATGTTCTGTTGGTATGTTTTGCTTATGGGCATTTATGAAATAAAAATAGGGGTAGATCTTTAGTAAATAGTATTAAACAGAATAGTAAGGATATACAGATATTGTTAGTAAAAGGGGTACTATTTTTCTGAACAAAATGGACGCTTGAAGGAGTTTAAGAAATTAAAAGTGTACAACCAAGCCTAATCCATTTCGGGTTGCTGCTAATTTTAATTGAACATTATTATGCTGCTTTCCATTCCGATATTTGTTGTTAAAGATTCTTATTCCTTCACGATAATGTTTTGCTGCATTTATCATTATGATTTCAGCAGTAATTTCCATTCCAGCTGCGCCAGTGATAAGCACTATTGAAGATGTGGGTATTTGTCCGTATGTTCCCCGATTTAAAAGAATCAAACCTGTCAGGCTCATAACAGTACCAGCACCTGCAATGATCCTGGCAGTGCGTCGTTTGTTTAGTGATTCATCTATCAATTCTGCCACAGCTTTATCACTGCTGCGAAGTGTATTATGAAATTCAAGCCATGTTACACGCTGATTTCCTAAATAAAAACGTGTAGGGCCTATAAAAGGATTATAAAGCCAGGCACTGTCAGTACCTCTTTGACGTAGGGCACGCTCGTCTGAGCGACGCTGGGCATCAGTTTCCTGCACTAATATTAATAAGAAGATCAAAAAAAGAAAGCTTAATGACTTTTTCAAAATTTAATTTTTCTTTTATTAAATACAAAAGATAAAAATGAACATAGAATTTGTATTTTTTTTTAACACCTTCTCATCAACAAAATATCGGTGAAAGTTAACAAGAACATGACTTTCACTTTAAACAAAATTCAGACTAATCATCAATGCCTTATTTTCTATTACTAAAACAAATTACATCTCTGCAAACCGCTTATGAAAATGTGGAATGGTTTCAATGCCTTTATAAAAATTAAAGAGGTCGTATTTCTCGTTCGGGCTGTGCAGGTTATCACTGTCTAACCCAAAACCCATGAACACGATTTTAATCCCTAACTCTTTTTCAAACAATGCACAGATGGGAATGCTTCCACCACCACGTACAGGAATGGCATCTTTACCAAACGTATCTTTTATAGCAGCAGCAGCAGCTTTATATCCTTTACTGTCAATGGGTGTCATGTAAGGTTCGCCACCATGATGCTCGCTTGCTTTTACTGTAACGCCGGCAGGAGCAATGCTTTGAAAATAACGAATGAGTTTTTCTGTAATCACTTCAGATGATTGATTGGGTACCAGCCTTGCAGAAATTTTTGCAAATGCTTTCGATGGTAATACGGTCTTTGCACCTTCTCCTGTATAGCCGCCCCAGATACCATTTAATTCCAATGTTGGACGAATACCTGTGCGTTCATTGCTGGTAAATCCTTTTTCGCCCCATAGTTCTTTCACTCCCAGATCTGTTTTGTATTCCTCTTCATTGTATGGAGCTGCAGCCATCAGTTTACGTTCTTCAGTTGTGGCTTCAACCACATCATCATAAAAACCGGGGATGGTGATGTGATTGTTTTCATCATGACAGCTTGCAATCATCTTTGCAAGAATGGTAATGGGGTTTGCTACAGCACCACCATATACACCACTATGCAAATCACGGTTGGGGCCTGTAACTTCCACTTCAATATAACTCAGTCCACGTACACCAATATCAATCGAAGGATGTTCCATACTGATCATGGCAGTATCACTGATCAACACCACATCAGCTTTCAGCAATTCTTTATTGGCTTTTACAAAGGTTGCAAGATTGGGGCTGCCCACTTCTTCTTCACCTTCAATACAAAATTTAATATTGGTGCTGAGCGTATTGGTTTGCACCATTGTTTCTAATGCTTTAACATGCATATAAAACTGGCCTTTATCATCGCAGGAACCACGGGCAAAAATTTTTCCGTCTTTGATCAGTGGTTCAAACGGCGGACTGTTCCATAAATTCAATGGATCGGCCGGCTGTACATCGTAATGACCATACACCAATACGGTAGGCTTTGACGGATCAATCATTTTCTCGCCATAAACCAACGGGTGTCCGGCGGTTTCATAAATGGTTACCGTATCGGCACCAGCTTCCAGTAAACGTTGTTTTACAGCTTCTGCACAGCTAACCATATCGGCTTTGTGTTCACTTTTTGCACTCACGGAGGGGATGCGTAACAGATCAAGCAATTCGTTCAAAAAGCGGTCTTTATTTTTTTCCTGATAATCTTTCCAGGCCTGCATAATTTTCTGATTTGAGATTGATGAATGAAAATCGGATAACGAAAGTAGGAATTCGTTTCCAAACACTTGCTGATATACTGTTGACTTATTTAATAAATCTCTTGAAGAGTTTAGTTTAGAATAAACTAATAAACTCGTTGAAAAGCTTGGGCTGTGCTTTGTAATTCTCCCCTTTGGGGGTTCTCTGAATGAGAACGAACGAAGTTCAAGTGGGGGCTTGGTTAAAAAAATGTGAAGAAGAAAAAATGTTTACAATTAATACAACTTTGTAACTGATCCCTCGTTAATATTGCATCTATAACAGCCTCTGCAGATGCTACTTCCCGCTTGCTTGCTTTGTGAAGATGTTTTCTGTAGAGGCTGTGCCTATTTTGGCAACTGATGTAACCGTGTAAGCAGCGGTTGCAGGTTCATCTCCTTCCGTAACATACCATTACACACCTCTTCAATTCTTGAGATAGCCGCACTGGATAATACCCAGTTCATGGGAACTTTATGTCCATCGAGCGGCAGGTGTAAAGGAATCAGCACTCCGTTATATTCTTTACAAACCCTAAACAGTTCTTCATAACTGTAATTGGTATGTCCGTTTCTTACATTCAGCATGGCTCCCAGAATTTCACGTGCATCATTTAAGAATTCAATACCTCTGTATTCGCCTTCGCTCTCTTCGCTGAAATGAAACTGCAGCACAAAAAACTCAGCTTTATTTTTATATTTTGAATTTTTTTTGATTGCTTCCAGTGCTTCGGCAATACCAAGTGCTCCTTTATTTTCATAATAACCACCATCAGCATAATGTAAACGTTTACCGGTTTTCCATTCTATTGCACCTGCAGGTGATACAAGCGGAAACCGTGCACTTAAACTGATGGCTGTGCTGTAAGGTAATTGTACCATTGACTTTTTTTGGAGGTCAATTACTTTTTTAAAATTCACAGGATCAATTTGCACATTGCTCCAGATGGTTCTTGAGCCGGACTCAACTTCTGTAACATTGATCAATACCACTGCATTGTCTTTTTGCAACGGATTGCCTGCATGTGTTGAAAAATTTTGAGCAAACAGATTGTTACTGTCCTTTAATCCGGTTGCAGATGCAAAACCATGTTCCCATGTACGTTCCAGTGCGCTTGCACGATCGAACAAAGGAATTAAACGGGGCGAAAATGCATTGAGTATTTCTGCAAAAATGAGTTTACCTGTAGTGGCCGATAAAAAATCGTTACAGTAAAATGTTCGTGTTACTGTTTTGTAATCGGCAGGTAATGCAGGAGCCTGTGTAAGGGCATTAAAAAAATTTACACCCAGTGTTCCGCCACTCACACTGCTGTAACAAAATACATAATCTTTAAAGTTGGGTAAGGAATCCTGCAGCCTTGCCAGCATCATAGATGTAAAACAACCGGTGCGTAATGCACCACCTTCTGCACCAACAAAAATTACCGGAAAATTAGCAGTTGTATCCAGTTGTCTTGCTTCAACCCAATCATCAAAGTATTCGTGTATTAATTTTCTATTGTCAGGAAGGTTTGGTTTTATTGCAACAGAACGTGCAGGATGATCGTTATTGATCCATGAAAAAAAGAAAACCAGCAACAGTAATGTTAAACGATAGGGTACTTTAAACCGGAGCGGTTGTACTTTATCCAGTATGTCGAGTGCACAGTAAACAATAATCCAGCAGGCAAAGGCCATGCAGATGAGTGCAGCAGCACCTGCAATGGCATACCCTTCAATGGGTAAAAAACTAAAGAAGAAAATGAAAACAATTGCAGGTACTAAAAACCAGAAATAAAAACGGTTCATCAGGGGTTTCATAAAAGCAACACCTCCAATTTTTACCAATACCTGTTTTGGTTGTCCGTCTATTACCTGCAATCGGCTGATCCATCTTTCTTTTGTAACACTGTACAGTTTGGTGAACAGGTATTTCTGCAAACGGGTGAGTTCCAGTTTATAAAAAACTGTTTTCAGTCTTCCAAAGTAGAGGTGGTACAATAGTAAAATCAACAGCAGTAAAAAAAATAAAATCAGCAGAAAATAAATCCATGGGTCTTTGTATTGAAATGCATCAATAGAAGTTCCTTTACTTAACCTGCGGTAGGCAATAATAAATCCCCAGCTTACAAATACAACGGGGGCAAACAAAAAAAACTTCGAGAGGTGTTTCTGAAACAGCTTTCTGAAACGCACTCTTCTTACTTCCAGCTCATGCGTGGTAAGATCAGAAAAATACATGATCATGCGGCTTCCAAATTCTGAAGCAACGCTTAAAAAAAGTAAACCGATCCAAAACCAGATCAGGCTTTTCCATTCACTTTTAAAGTCAATGATATAAGTGAGCAGCATATCCTGTCCCTGCGGTGCTGCAACAAATGCAAATACTACCAACAGTTGAAACAAGAGAATCATCCACAACGGTCTGATGACAGTACCAAAATCTTTGATGCGTTCCGTCATAAATCCAAAGTTTCTTCTGAACCAGGATCTCAGGCGCCGCTTATTGATGTGTTTGTTGATCATTGCAATTATAGTTGAATGGTGATGGCAACAGGACAATGATCTGATGCGCCTTGTTTATCGGTTACGTTCATAAAACGTGGACCGGTGTACTTCGTAGCTTTTGTTACAATTCCTTTGCGTACAATCACCGGAACTGCTGTAGGGTTATCGGTTGTAATTTTTTTCGACAGAAAAATGTAATCTATTTGTTTATAACGCTCATCAATGGGAACAGAAGTAGTATCCCAGAAATGTGTCCATCTTTCTGCAGCATCGGTAATCCTTGTTTGAATGACATTTTCCATCCATGCACTTTCAAGTAATGGTTTTAAACTGGTAGTTGCATCGGGATAATCGTTGAGGTCGCCCACTACTGCCCACAAATCTTTTTGCGGACTGTTCTTATATTTTTGTTTGATAATGTCAAGCACCGCATTGCATTGTGCAATTCGTTTCGGTGCAGTGAGTGCTCTTTTCTGTGCAGGTGTTTTATTACTCCGGTCGAACATGGATTTAAAATGGTTGACAAAAACCGTAAACGTTTTGCCATTGATGTCAAACTCCACTTCTAAACAATCCCGGGAGAAAATTTTTCCGGTTTCACTGAACTGGTGTGTTTTTACAGGACCAAAAGGTATTTTGCTTATAACGGCTACATCAATAAAGCGTGGATCTTTTGCATCAATCAGCATCCGGTATTTATAACCTGCAGAAGCCATATGAGTTGATAAAAAATTTCTCAACGTATCCATATTCTCTACTTCCTGCAAACAAACAATATCTGCTTTGGTTGCTTTGATGGCATCTGCAGTGAGCTTGCGCTCTGTTTGCGTAATGGTTTGTAAAATGGATTTATCCATAATAAAACCATCTTTAATGGCATTGTCAATTTTGGTTTCAGAAAGGTTTTCATTAAACTTAAAACGGCGGAATAAATTTTCGCAGTTAAATGTTGCGATGGTGAGTGTAGTCATGATGAGAAGGTTTTAGTTTTTGAATAAACAGCAACAGTACCTGCAGTAAGATCCACAATACTGCAATGGCCGCTAATACAAACTTGATAGATGCAATCCAGAAGGTGAAATTGGTTTCTGCATCGCTGGCAGTATATTTCAACATTTTCAGAAGAAAATAATTTTCAACACAATCGAGCAACCCTGCTGTTAATCCAAACAAAGCAATTTTTTGAGAAAGTTTTTTCATACTTCCTTTTTGCCTGAGTGAAAACCAATAGGAAGCTGCAAACAAAAACAGGCTGTAGAAAAAAATAAAAACAAAATCAACAGATGTATTTACAATGGCTGTGTAGTGTACCTGTTTGTTTTTCCAGGTTGTAGTAATTGCATCAGACTGTTGTTTGGTTTTAGCAAACTCCAGCGAAAGAATACCTGCTTTTGTTCGGGACGATTGTGAAAGAGCGTTTCCGTGCCAACGCATCACACTCATCATAATAAGTGTTCCTGTAAAAAGAAACAGTATAACGTAAACAGGCTTCATGGCAGTTGGTTCGGCTATGAAGATAAACTTTCAGTTACCCAATTGCAATACCTGAAAGCGGGAAAAGCCACGATTGAGTGAAAGTTAAATTGCTTTGCACCATTGCTTTGCCAAATATATTGTTGATGTATGTTTGATATGAGGTATTGATTTCTGCATAAGCAGGAGGTGTGAAGGTTTGGGAATAAGACGAAATGATAGAAAATAGCAGTGAAGCTGTAAGCAGTAGTTTTTTCATGTTAGTTTTTTTTAAGTGTAATTAGGGAAAGGGAAGAAATTAATAGCGAATATCAAAGCGGCCTTCGGTTATATTTACTTTTTTTGATTGATCATTAACATTTGTAGCTGAAAAATAAAATGTCCCTGAAATTATATGCCGTATCTGATCATGCACTTTTATAAAAAGCATACCAGAATCGTCCGTATTCATTTTATATAATGTTAATTCTGCTAAATACCGCCCGTATGCAAATCCCTTTAAATTTTTAAGAGAATATGAATTCCCTTCAATTAAAAGAAGGCTATCAGTTTCAATACTAACATTATTAATACCATTTGTAGTGTTTATAAAAGTATACCAACCGCCACCCGTGCCAGTACCTAAAAAATAGCTATTAGCGACTATCCCAGGCATGCCATTGTTATCTTTTGGCACAAAGACTTTCCCATCAATTTTACAGCCAAAAGTCATTGCTCCAATTGTTGTTTCGGGGGGTAGTTGCGGCTCGTTATCTTTTTTACACTTAGAGTTAAGTAAAAGAGAGGAGAACAGAAGAAGATAAAAAGTGTGTGTCAGTTTCATACAATGATTGCTGTTTGATGTTCATTGTTCCGGTTCAACAGTAAGGTAAGAAAAATTCTTCTTATAAACCAGTGATTTAATTTTTTGCAATGTCAGCTAAACTGAAAAGTTAAATACTGCCTGTTTTATTTTTAAGACATAACCCGTTGTCTTGTTAACTGTAAAAGCTGCTGGCGTGAAGTTTTGAGAAAAAGACAACATAATAGAAAACAGCAATGAAGTGTTGAAATTAATATCTGAGAATTAAAATCGACCTGATAGAATAGTTTATGTTTAAGACTGGAAAATCATGGCGGATCAAAAGTTAAATTGCTTCGTATCGTTGCTGTACAAAATCCCAGTTCAGCACATTCCACCAGGCATTAATATAATCGGCCCGTTTGTTTTGATACTTGAGATAATAAGCATGTTCCCATACATCCAAGCCGAGAAGCGGCGTTCCTTTGATGTCGCTTAGGTCCATTAATGGATTATCCTGATTGGGTGTTGATCCAATGCGGAGTTGTTTGTCTTTATTGATATATAACCATGCCCATCCGCTACCGAAACGGTTTTTACCGGCATCAGCAAACTGTGTTTTAAATGCATCAAAACTGTTGAAGGATTGGTTGATGGCTGCTGCTAATTTGGAAGTGGGTGTTCCGCCTCCATCTTTTTTCATACAACGCCAGAATAATTCATGATTGTAATGCCCGCCTGCATTATTCCGCAGCTTGGCACTGAATTTTGAAATACTGCTGAAGATATTTTCAACAGGCTTGCTCATATCAATCCCTTCTGCTTTTGCGGCATCTTTTAAATTGCCTGCATAAGCAGCCGCATGTTTGCTGTAATGGATTTCCATGGTGGTTGCATCAATAAAGGGCTCTAATGCATTGTAGGCATAAGGGAGGGGTGTTTGATCAAAACCAATGAATGCTGCACTACCCAAAACTTTTGGAGCATTGCAGCCGGCAATTGCATCAGCACCAATGATACCGGCAACAGAAACTGCAACGGTTGTTTTTGCTGATTGATGAAGAAAGCTGCGGCGTGAAATATGTTTTGACATACGTATTGAATTGTTGCTTTAAGGTACGATCATTGACTGACAACTTATTTTTCTTTTTCTTTCAGAAACCGGTTCAGTTTTAATTTTCGCAGCATACGGTAATAAAACTCTGCATTGAAAATAGTGGAGTCCTGCATGGCTTTCCATGTAAGAAAAAGACCAAACGGCACTAAGATCATGGTAGAGAGCCACATACCGCTGAAAGGTTTCAGCACATCTTCCTTTACTAGTTTTTCACCACTTGTATTTGTAATATGAAAGGCGATAAAAAATAAAACGGAGATTACTAACGGCAAACCAAGACCACCCTTGCGAATGATGGAACCAAGCGGCGCACCAATTAAAAACAATACAATGCAGGCAAAGGATAAAGTAAACTTGCGGTGACGTTCTGATTTATGTAAGCGTAATTGCTTTTGCTGCTCACTGTAATCGTACGATAAAAAATCAACCTGATTTTTTACGCCGGAGATTTTAGAAGTTAATGCCGTGTATACATTTGTTTTTAAACTGTCTGGTATCAGTGCTTCTATAGATTTAATTTTTTGTTTCAGCGGTTTGCTTTTTTTCCACACACTGTCAGGAATCATTTGCAACGGCAGGGTAGGTGCAATTTCACGCTGCGCTTTATTGGCAACCGTAGTTGTGAGTTTTTGTAAAGAGTCAACAACTGTTGTTAATTGCTGCAGACTTAACATTTTGTAATAATTTTTAAATGTTGAGTCGGCCGTTTTAGATAATTTAAACGAGCTTAGGTCAAATACTTTTTTATATTCTTTAAAACCCAAACGGTAGTAATCGGTTTCGGTAGTGCCGGGGTTTCCTTTTTCCTGGTAACGCCATCCGTTTTTTAAATGAAAGTTTAAATAACGCTGGTCGGGCGAAATGGTCATGGTGCCTTTATCGGCCAGTATAATATTATCCTGCAGCGTATAACTGCTTTCATAAATCACAATGTTGTGAATGATGGAGTCGTTTTCTTTGCGGCCGATTTTAATGGTATAGCCATCGAGTTTTTTATAAAAAATACCTTCTTTAATATCAAAGGCAGGTTTTGCCACACGGATATCATACAGCAGTGTACGCATTTTTAATTCGGCAACAGGAATTACATAGTTGGCAAATGCAAATGCAACAACACCCAGCAGCGCCGATACAATTAATACAGGGCGCATAAAACGAATGAGCGGAATACCTGCACTTTTAATAGCCACCAGTTCAAAACTTTCGCCCAGGTTACCAAAGGTCATGATAGATGAAAGTAAAATACCCAGCGGTAATGCAAGCGGAACAAGTGTGGTGCTTACGTAAGCAATAAAACGGAGTAAAGTAAATGTGTCAATACCTTTACCAACAAATTCATCAATATACAGCCAGAAGAACTGTATTACAAGGATGAACAATGCAATAAAGAACGTGGCAAGAAAGGGCCCGATAAATGCTTTTATAATAAGTTTGTCTAACTTTTTAATCACAGTCAACCATTTTTATGCAGCCTTCAGCAAATGTAAGCCTTTCAGCTTTTGAGAAACAATTGGTTGCCGATCCGGAATGGATTTTAACAAAGAACAGGATTATTGAAAAAGTATTTGTGTTGTTTGGCAGTTTAAGTGAAGCATACAGTCTGCACGGTTCGTTGCATCAGTTGCCGGTTACTGTAACTGCAACTGCACCAAAAATTTCAAAAGGTGAAAACTATAAAGGACTGCCGTATGTAATGCTCGATTATCCCCGTTGTTTTTCAAAAGAAGATGTATTTGCAGTCAGAACATTTTTTTGGTGGGGGCATTTCTTCAGCATCACGCTGCATCTGAAAGGAATATATCTGAAACAATATCAATCAGCCATTCAACATGCCATCAACAATAAACAACTCACCGGTGCATGGTTAAATATAACGGATGATGAATGGGAGCATCATTTTGAACAGACGCATATGCAATCGGCAGAAGCAGCAACCATCGCTGCAGAAGCAGGGATCATTAAGCTTGCTTATAAGATTGAACTGAGCAGATGGGATGATGCAGAACTTTATTTGTGTAATGCGTTTGATGAATTGATGCAGACAATAACCGTTTAGTTGCTGCCACCTAAACGATGAAAGAGATCTTTGATCTGATATTCCCACAAACGGCTCTGATCTTTGATTTCTTTTTTATCTGCAAAATCTTTGATCACAAGAATTGTTTGATTGGAAATTTCTGTTTTTTCAATTCTGAATTCAAAGTATTCATCTTTATGCATGTGCTCCCATCTGAAGCGAACAAATTTATCTAATTCTGTTTCCAGTAACTCTGCTTTGTCTTCTGATCCGTTCCAGTTAAACGAATAAACTCCATCTCTTTCATCAACTTTATCTGCAAACCATTCTTGTAATCCGGAAGGTGTCGCTAAAAATTCATATAAAATTGCGGGAGAACATCTAACAGGAAACTCTAACGTGTATAGGACTTTTTTACTCATTTTATTTCTGATTCACCACTGATAAGATGCAATAATAAAAAATTAATGGAGGATTCAAAATTTTAATCTTTAAATTTTGTTTAAGTCATATGAGATTATCATTAAACAAAACATACTCTTTTAGTAGTAAAATCAAGCCAGACGGGGCTTTTTTTTGGCTGATCTGTTGAGAATTGTTAAATTCATGTCATAATTTAAGAGCAAACACCTACCTCAAGTAATCCTTTTCATTAGCAGTTCATCTTGTTTGTGGGTGTTGCCGAAACTATGGAACCTACGTAATAACCTAAATCAAAGCTTATGAGCATGCGCCAACTCAAAATCACAAAGTCAATCACCAACCGTGAATCGCAGAGTCTTGAAAAGTATCTGCAGGAAATCGGTAAGGTGGAGCTGATTACTCCTGAAGAAGAAGTAAAACTTGCTGAAAGGATTAAGCAGGGCGATCAACGGGCATTAGACCGCCTTACGAAAGCCAACCTGCGTTTTGTTGTATCTGTTGCTAAACAATACCAGAATCAGGGTCTGTCACTTCCCGATTTAATTAATGAAGGTAATCTGGGTCTTATCAAAGCAGCACAGCGTTTTGATGAAACCCGTGGATTTAAATTTATTTCCTATGCTGTTTGGTGGATTCGCCAGAGTATTCTGCAGGCACTCGCCGAACAGTCGAGAATTGTACGTTTACCTTTAAACAAAGTGGGGCTTACCAACCGCATCAACAAAGCATTTTCTCAACTGGAGCAGGAGTACGAACGTGAACCTTCAACAGAAGAGATTGCCGAGGCATTGGAAATTGAAATTGAAGAAGTAGCTTCTACACTTGGTGTGGCATCACGCCATGTAAGTATGGATTCGCCCATGTCTGATGGGGAAGAAAATACATTGATGGATGTACTTGAAAATCCCAATGCAGATGCAACCGATGGTGAGTTAGATCATAACCAGTCGTTACATACAGAAATATCCAGATCGTTAAAAACATTAACCGAACGTCAGCAGGATGTCATCCGTTTCTTTTTTGGAATTGGTGTAGATCATCCGTTGAGTTTAGAAGATATTGGTGAACGCTTTAACTTAACCCGTGAACGTGTTCGTCAAATCAAAGACAAAGCAATCAGCAAACTGAAAACAAACAGCCGTTGCAAACTGCTGAAAGGTTACCTGGGTTAATATGCACAAATTGTTTTTACAACCGGAAGCAGGTTCATCGCTTCCGGTTTTTTTATGTTCTGCAATGAATGGTTCTTTGATGTTTCTTTTATCTTCGTAATCATACATGAACAGAATTCTTTCTTATTTGATCATTGCGGCCGTTGCCACTGTTTTGTTTTGCCATTCACTTGGTAATGTTCATTTGTTTGACTGGGATGAAATCAATTTTGCAGAAAGTGCCCGTGAAATGATAGCTACCGGCAACTACATGCAGGTGCAAATTAACTACGAACCCTTTTGGGAAAAACCTCCGTTGTTTTTCTGGATGCAGGTTGCCAGCATGAATTTGTTTGGTGTAAATGAATTTGCTGCAAGATTGCCGAACGCCATTTGCGGAATCATTACTTTACTCGTGTTGTTTGCAATCGGTAAACGTTTACACAATGAACGTTTTGCATTCTGGTGGGTATTGATTTATGCCGGCACATTTTTGCCACATATGTATTTCAAGAGCGGCATCATTGATCCGTGGTTCAACCTGTTTATTTTTCTGGGTATTTATTTTCTCGGCAGTTTTATGGCTGCTAAGGAAGAGAGAAGAAAACTAATGCAACCTTTGTTACTCTCTGCATTGTTTACCGGGTTGGCTATTTTAACAAAGGGCCCTGTTGCATTCATGGTTCTACTGCTCAGTTATGCGTTATTTCTTTTTTTCAATAGAGGAAAAGGATTGGTTGCAATAAAATATTATCTCTGGTGGGCTGTTGCTGTGATTGCTGTTGCTCTGCTTTGGTTTGGTTTAGAAATTATGCAGCATGGCTGGTGGTTTGTAAATGAATTTTTTACCTATCAGGTACGGCTTGCACAAACAAAAGATGCAGGGCATGGCGGCTTTTTGCTGTATCATTTTGTAGTAGTGCTGATCGGTTGTTTTCCTGCTTCCTTGCTCATCTTTCGTTACAAGAATCAAATTCATGAAAACACAGCGCAGCAGATTTTCAGAAAGCTGATGGTTGCATCATTAATTGTGATTTTAATTGTGTTCAGCATTGTAAAAACAAAAATTGTTCATTATTCATCCTTTACTTATTTGCCTATAGGTTATATGGCTGCTTCAACAGTGTATGGTCTTGTGAACAGAACCGCTACGTTGAAATCCTGGCAAAAGTTTGGATTACTGTTTTTGGGTTTGATCTGGAGTATCCTTTTTATTGCTTTGCCATTGATTGGAAATAATATCCATTGGTTAAAGCCGTTGCTGCAAAAAGATCAGTTTGCTTTAGGAAATATTGAAGCATCGGTTAACTGGAATTATACACATATGATTCCCGGCGTGCTTTTTTTAGCTGCAATTATTGCTGCAACTGTATCGCTGCAGAAAAAAAAATACCAGCGTGCATTTCTTACATTTTTTATCGCCTGTATTGGAGCTATGCAGGTATTGCTCACCTTGTTTACTCCACGTATAGAACAGTATTCACAAAACGCAGCGATTGAATTTTTTAAAACACTCAAGGGGAAAGATGTGTATGTAAAAACACTGGGCTATAAAAGTTATGCTCAGTATTTTTATACTGAAATAAAACCCGGCAACCGAAAAGAATCGAAAGATGAAAATTGGCTCTTAACCGGTCCTGTAGATAAGCCAACTTACTTTATCAGCAAGAATACGTACAGCGATACCGTGATGAAGTATCATGGCGAACGATTAAATATTCTCTACAAAAAGAATGGATTTGTTTTTTATCAACGTAAATAAGTATAAGAAGAAGCCCCCGACATGTCGGGGGCTTCTTCTTTCAAAGATTATTTTCTTATTATTTCTCTGGTTTTGTTTGTGTAAAGCTGATACAGAAATGTATGAGCTTCTGCATAGTTAGGTATATAAGATTTGCCACTAACAATCTTCAGCAGATCTTTTTCCAGGCTTTCAATCGGGCTTTCTACAATCCGGTTGATCTCTTTGTTGTTTTCAAACACAATCAAGGTTGGTACATGTAAAATATTCATTCCCCTTTCTTCGTGGGTAGGGCTTTGTTTGTAAGCACTGTCGTGATTGCTCACCATCACCAGTTTTATTTGATCCGGCTGAACATTGCAATAGTCAAGGATTTTAAACATGCGGGGTATTTCTCTTTTGCTATCACCACACCATGTGCCAAGAAAAAGAACAAATTGTTTGTTGCTCATCTTCTTCTTCAGTTCTTCAGCAACAGCAGTATCAACTTTGTAGCTGTTATAATTCGGAACAAACCAGGATGCAAATGGTTCCAGTAATAATGCGTCACGTGTGCAGCAGCCAATGAGCATTTGATTGCCGTTCCGGTCAACTGATTTTTGATTCAAAGGTTGAGTAAATGATTGGCTGCACATAAAAGCAGCAAGTATAAATACAAGTAGTTGTTTCATTTTATTGTAGTTGAATGAATGAGTAAAGCCATACAGATTTAGCCTGTATGAAGAGTAAATAATAGTAACTGTTGAAGCAGCACAATAGCACAGCTGTTGAACAGGCGTTCAACTTGCAATGGACTGATCAGAAAAATGAAATTAAATCCGGGGAGGTTGCAGTAAACCTTGCAGGTAACCGGGTAATTGATCCTGCCTGCAGGGAGACATAAATGAACGGCTGATCATGATTTCAGAATCAGCTGCTGTCATCCATTCATGATCAAAAAACTCTTCTGTATAATTTCTTAAATGATGTTCATGGGCCGGTTGTGATGTCGGCAGTTCATTTGCAGCTGTAGAAAGTTTTTCATCGCAACCGCAATCTGTTTTTGATTCAATGGCAGCAGCAATGCGGCATTCCATATACGCCACCATCTTTCCGTATTGAAACAGAAAAAAGATGCTGAGAAAGAATATGGAGATGAGTTGCTTCATTAGTCAAAAACAAATTACTCAATTATTCCGGTTTTTTCAACTTGATTTCTTTTTCAATGATGATCCGTGCAGGGTAAAGTTTAGATGCAAGCAGAATAGTGTCAGAAAGATTGAAATATGATTTCCTGTAGAGCATTACATTGGTTTCTTTCTGAAGAAGTATTTCATCAAATCCATCTGAACTGAGATTTTTTGTTTTAAGCAGGGAAAACGGATGCTCCTGTTTTAAGCTGTCTTTTAACTTAACAAGACCTTTGCCTGAAAGTGTAAGCGTTGTGTCTGTTTCACTTCGGAAATTGTATTTGAAACTAAGTGTATGATGAACAGGTGTTGAAACAGAAAAACTGATACTGTAACTGCTGTCTTTCTGAAGCGGCAGGCCTGTATAGAAGGAGTAGTTTTCGTAAGCCATCCGGTTTACTACAAAATTGTCTACTATGTTTCTCAAAATGAGTGACAATTCCTTATTTGCAATGCCATTGCTTTCGTACATTTTAATCATTGTTTGTTTTAACTGCTCAACACCCTTTACCTCCTTTACACGGCTGTTAGCTCCAAAACCAAACGAAACATTCTTCTTCAACATTGAATAGTAAAACCAGAGTTCAATATTCTTCCAATCTGCACTGTCGAACTTAGTATCAAATATCTGCACACCATGCCCATCTTCAAATTCAATCCTGAAATTTTTGAATGTGATCATACCATTCAGCATACTGTCTTTGCGGTTATACTTTACCGTATAATCAAACATATGTTTGGCATAAATTTCATGATCACCTTCGGGTAATTTAATCATGATCTGAAATTTATCTTCAGCAGCGTAAGTGTACGTTTTACCTGTTTCGGGTTGCAGTGCAAGTAAGTAATCTTTTTGTTTTCCGTTTGTGCACCCTGTGAGAATATACAGGCAGAAAAAAAATACGGGTGTTTTCATCAAATCAATAGTTGCTGTTAATATAATTTGCTCTTCATCAATCCCCATTTGCATAAACGATAAACGAGGGATGTTTTTAAACAGCCCAACCCGTATTTCATGCTGCGGCTGAAATTGATGCTGCTGGCTTCTTCGAAATATTTGGTGGGGCAGGTGACTTCGCCAATTTGAAATCCTTTGTAAAAAATTTGTGCTGCCATTTCATTATCAAACACAAAATCATCATCACAGGCTTCGTAATTGATGCTTTGTAACACTTCTTTACTGAATGCACGATAACCTGTATGATACTCCGAAAGTTTTTGATTGAGCAGCAGGTTTTGTGTGAAGGTTAAAAAACGGTTGGCAATATATTTATACATGGGCATACCGCCCTTTAATGCACCATTCCCTAAAATGCGGCTGGCAAATACAACAGGATACACGTCATTGCCAATAATACTCGTCATGGCATGGAGCAACTGCGGTGTATATTGATAATCGGGGTGGAGCATGATCACAATATCGCCGCCCAGCTCCAGTGCTTTTTTATAACAACTTTTTTGATTGCCGCCATAACCTTTATTTTTTTCGTGGCTTACGATATGTTTAATGCCGAGTTCTTTTGCTTTGGCAACAGTTTCATCTTTACTTGCATCATCTACCAGTACAACTTCATCCACAATATCAAAAGGGATTTCATTGTACGTAATCTCTAATGTTTTGGCGGCATTATAAGCCGGCAAAACCACAATGACTTTTTTGTTGTTGAACATGCCGGCAAAGATAAGGTAGCCCCTCCAAACCTCCCCTGAAAGGGAGGCTTTCAATGCACAGCCCAGGCTTTTTTATAAATTCAAACAAAACTTAACAGCTTAATACTTGCAGCATTAAGCACTCTTGCTGAAATGCTTAGTTGAGAAAGAAGAAAATAGCAGTTTGCACGGCCTCCCTCTCTTTTGGAGAGGGGTTGAGGGTGAGGTGTAATCTTTGTGTACATTTGCTGCCCGAAATAATGTGAATTATGTTTCAGAATTTAAGTGAACGTTTAGAAAGTGCGTTTAAAAATATTAAAGGAGAGGGCCGCATTACCGAGCTCAACATTGCAGCAACGGTAAAGGACATTCGCCGTGCGTTGGTGGATGCGGATGTGAATTACAAGATTGCCAAAGAATTTACTGATACAGTAAAAGACAAAGCACTTGGTGCAAAAGTATTGCTGGCAGTGAACCCCGGCCAGCAGATGGTGAAAATTGTACAGGATGAGTTGACGGAACTCATGGGGGGCTCCGAAGTTGAGCTGGATATTAAAGGTGCGCCTGCTGTGATATTGATTGCGGGCTTGCAGGGTAGCGGTAAAACAACATTCAGCGGCAAGCTGGCCAATTATCTCAAAACTCAAAAAGGAAAATCGCCTTTGCTGGTGGCGGCAGATATTTATCGCCCTGCTGCGATTGATCAGTTAACGGTGTTGGCCGGACAAATTGGTGTAGACATTTACAAAGAACCTGAAAATAAAGATGCGGTTGATATTGTAAAGAATGCCATTAAAGAAGCAAAATCAAAAAATAAAAATGTAGTCATCATTGATACGGCAGGTCGTCTGGCTGTTGATGAAGTGTTGATGAAGGAAGTAGCTGATATAAAAGCTGCTGCTAACCCCAATGAGATTTTGTTTGTGGTGGATAGTATGACGGGACAGGATGCAGTGAATACAGCCAAGGCATTCAACGACCGGCTCAACTTTACCGGTGTGGTATTAACCAAACTGGATGGTGATACAAGAGGTGGTGCGGCGCTATCGATCAAATACACCGTAAACAAACCAATTAAGTTTGTAAGCAGTGGCGAAAAAATGGAAACACTGGATGTTTTTTATCCCGATCGTATGGCACAGCGGATTCTTGGGATGGGTGATATTACTTCATTGGTTGAAAAAGCACAGGCGCAGTTTGATGAAGAAGAAGCAAAAAAATTAGAAAAGAAGATCCGAAAAAACCAGTTTGATTTTGAAGATTTTAAAAAACAGTTGGAGCAGATCAAGAAGATGGGGAACCTGAAAGACTTGATGGGTATGATTCCCGGAATGGGCAAGGCCATGAAGGATGTTGACATCAGCGACGATTCGTTTAAAGGAGTGGAAGCCATTATAGATTCAATGACTCCACAGGAAAGGGCCAATCCTGATCTCATTGATCAAAGCAGACGTAAACGGATTGCAAAAGGATCAGGAAAAGATATTGCCGAAATCAATGCATTTATGAAGCAATTTGAGCAAATGAAGCAAATGATGAGCATGATGAACAAAATGCCCATGGGTGGCCGGATGATGCCGGGGATGGGTAAAAGATAAAATTTAATCTTTTATTGGTTGGAAGTTTGCCCCTCAGCCATTATTTTTGCAGCTCTTATTTAAGATAACCTAATTATTCACGCATTTAAATTTTAATTTACGATGCCAGTTAAAATCCGACTGCAAAGACACGGGTCTAAGAAGCGACCCTTCTATTTCATCGTAGTGGCCGACGCAAGAGCCCCAAGAGATGGAAAATTCATTCAGAAAATTGGTACTTACAATCCTGTTACAGAGCCTGCTGTGATCCAGATCGATCGTCAGAAAGCACTGGAATGGTTAACAAAGGGAGCACAGCCAACTGATACAGTTCGCAAAATCCTTTCTACCAAAGGTGTATTGTACCTGAAACATTTGTTACGTGGTGTAAGTCTTGGTTTGTTCGATCAGGCTGCTGCTATGGAGAAATTCCAGGTGTGGCATGCTGAGCACGAAGCTGCTGAAGCGAAGAAAAGAGACGAAGCACGCCGTAGCCGTTTCAAACAACGCAGTGGTGGTAACTATCAACGCCGTCCGTACACGCCTACACCTCGCAGGCAGGAAGGTGGAGAAGCACCCGCACAACCACAAGGAGAGTAATCTTACATTAATCTTCATAAAAGGTCCCCTGAATTTTTTCGGGGGATTTTTTTTGGCACACACAGCCTCACCCTCGTTCCCTCTCCGAAGGAGAGGGAGGCCAAACTTTATTTTCATATTCATCTCTGGTAATTAAGCATTTCAAGAGCAGTTCGTATTTCATCAATGAGGTGTAACCGATCATTATTTAAACTATCAAATAAGTTAGGGCTGTGAGGCCTCATCCTCCATCTCCTTCTCTAAAAGAGAAGGAGCGGTACAGTTGAATAAAGCCAATCATTTTGTTTTTCCATTTCAGCTATAGAATAAAACTGAAAACACTCAATCTCATTGATAAGCTTGGGCTGTGCTTAGAAAGCCTCCCCTCCGGGGAGGTTTGGAGGGGCCGTCTCTTTATCTTTGCTTCATGGAACAATACTTCAGCATCGGGCAAATACTTGGCACATTCGGATTAAATGGTGAAGTGGTGCTGAAACATAACCTCGGTAAAAAAACTTCGCTCAAAGGGTTGGAAGTGTTGTTTGTTGAAGAAGCGAAAGATAAATTTCTTCCTTACTTTATTACTGCTACCAAGATCAAGAACGAAGAGGAAGTGTACATCGCTATTGATGGAATTACAACCAAAGAACAGGCAAAAAAACTGTCGCCCAAGAAAGTGTGGTTGCGTGAAGATGATTTTAAAAAGCAGGCCGGTAAAACTGCGCCCATTTCATTGATTGGATATTTAATGATTGACGGGAAGAAAGAACTGGGCAATGTGTTGGAAGTAATTGAACAACCCTTGCAGATTTTATGCAGATTAGAAATTGAAGGCAAAGAAGTATTGATACCGCTGCACGAAGAAACCATTCGCACAATTAATCATAAGAAGAAACAGGTATTGGTAGAATTGCCTGAAGGTCTGCTTGAAGTGTACCTTGGATAATATTATTAAATAACAAGAAATGTACAAGTTCAATAAAATCATCTTATTGATAAGTTTCCATGTTATCTCATGCTCTTCACCAAAAGATTTATCCAAAAGTGTTGCGGAGTTTGCAACAAAAGAGATTATAAAAGTTGAACTAAAGAACCTGGTCAATAACAAATCATTTTATCATGGAAAGTATATAGAAACTGAAGGCTATTTTAAATGTGGGTTTGAAATCAGTTCACTTAGGTTCAAAGATTCACTTAAATATAATTTGACAGACACTTTGGTTTATTCAGGAATTTATTTCGAAGAAATATGGGTTTATGGTAATCCGTACAAGAGAATTGAATGCGATAGTTTTAATAATAAACAAGTTGTAATTAAGGGAATGTTTGACACAACAAAGCATGGGCATGATGATTGGTATTTTGCAGGAATCGAAAATGCTTTTATTTATTTGAAATAAGGTCTCTACTTCACTTTCTTCAGCATCACCTTCGCAAATTTATAATACCTGCTCTCTTTCTTCACTGCAGTAGCATAAAGTTTTGCTTTATCGTTCTGTTGTAAATGATAGGCACTGATTGCTGCAAAGAAATTTGCATCCTCTTTATAAACAGATGCACCATTTGCAAGTTGCTCAAATAAGGGTAGCGCATCAGCATCGTTTTGTGTTTTGATCAAACTGATACCTAAGTAATACATGATTGTTGCATCATCCGGATTGGTTCTGTTCAATTGTTGAAAAGCAGTTACTGCTTCTGCATATTTTTCATCATTGAACAATTGCGCTGCTTTGGCCAGTTCTGTTTCGTTGCCTCTGGTGATAGCACCACTCATATCATCTACCGGATAACCATCAATCGAAACTCCGGGAATCATTAAGAAAAAGATCAATGCAATGGAAGCAGCTAATGCAAGGCCGGTAACAATACGGTTCATTGAAATCACTCTGCCAGCTTTTTGTTGTTCTGCTTTACGAAAATGAGTTTGTGTAAGAGGAGTTAAGATCTTTTTCAGTTCAGGTAATGTTTGCTCTGCCTGCTGATGTTTATCAATAGTTGTTTGCAGAAAACGGAATTCTTCCAACTGCTTTTTCAATTCATCATCCACTTGGAGCTGCTGTTCAAATGCCTGCTGTTGTACAGCATTCATTTCCCCGTTGAGATAAGCACTTATATCGTCGTAACTAAAGTTCATTTGTTCATTTTCATTTTTTTTCTTTTTGTCAAATGGAATTCCACAAAAAAATATTCATCTTCATTCAGATAATTTACTCGAATATTTTTTTGTTTCATTTCATGGCATCAAGTCTTTAAATTGAGGGTTAAGATGTACCAGCTCTGCCAGCTCGCCCATACAGTTACTTTTTCGCTTGCGGTAATAGGCATAGCTCATGCCTAATTCTTCAGCGATTTCTTCCTGTGGTTTTTTCAGCAGACTTTTCAGGATAACTTCTTTGCAGTTACCCATCTGTTCAAGTAAACTCATTACCAGTTGTTCACGACCTAACTGGTTAAGATGCTCATCTGCTGAGGCGTTCGCATCGCCCGGTATATTGGTATATGCCTCTTCTTCGCCATTTGTTACCACGTGCAACGAAGTTTTTTTCGTTTTATTAAAAAACTTCCGCTTGCAAACTAATATCAGGAATGCTTCAAACGGACAACTGAGCACAAACTGCTTATCATTTGCCAGCTTATAGATATCAATCAATGCGTCCTGAAACACATCACCTGCATCCTCTTCATTGCAACCACGGGACATCAGGTAAGCCTTCATATTCGGCGCAAACCGTTGATAGATTTCACTGATCAATCGTTGATCATGTGTAAGCAGAGCATCAATATATTTCTGATCGGAGTGCAGGTAATTAGCTTTGATTCAATTAAAAGTAAGATTTTTTATACTTTAGGGTAACAGTTTGCCAACTCTGTTGATCTGCCCTTATTACAACATGAAAAAAATACTGCTCCATATTTTCCTGCTCTTCAGTTTTGTTCAAACATTTGCACAGGGCGATACGTCTGTAAGAGTGGTTCAAAAAGAAAACAAAGTTTCTTTTAAAGCAAACTTACCTGCACTCACACAAATACCGGGGGCACCCAAACCTTTTTATACTTATTTATGGGATTTTGGCGATGGTCATTTCAGTACAGCGGAAAACCCTGAACATATTTATGATAAAGTAGGCGACTATGAAGCCATTCTTTACGCAGTGAATAATTATGATGATGGAAAAAAGCCCGGCCGTAAACCAACGAAGGTTGGGATTAAGCAGGTAAACAAAACCTATTTAGCAGCAACATCTCCTGCAGAAAATAATTTCTTTAAAGCCAATGGTCATTTTGAACTGAAGTATAACTGTATGGCCAAACCCGGTGATACCATGCTGTTGATGGCCGGCTGGAAAAATGAGATGGCTGTGAATGGAAAGATTTACCTCTTCATTAATGAAAAACAGTTTGGGCAGAACTCCTTTGATACCGCCGGTTTTCGTTTGTATCATGAAGCTGCAATGGCGAATGATAAAAATGCAATCGCTTCTGTTCGTTCATTCGATAATTTATTGTTGACCAGCAGCGGTAGTCCTTCTTCTCATTTCAAAGAGGAGAAAAAATTTGCAGGAGCAGAGAGTAAAACATTTTTAATGAACACCCTGAAGGCTTACAACAATGTATTTGCAGTTGATGTAAAGCATGCAGAAGAGCAATCGCAGTTTCTGTTTGCCAATCTCTACGTAACACCGGGAATGATTAAGGATACCAATGCAACAATTGTAATTACCGGTTTGTTTGTTCCGGATACCGGTGATGTGTATATGCATCAACTCAATATTCCCATTGTTACTTCGCATGATCCCAATAAAATGAATTTAAAAAGCGGACGATTGAGTTACCGTACGCTCAAAAAAAATAAAGCATTGACGTATAAGATCCGTTTTCAGAATAATGGCGAGGGCCCTGCACGAAAAATTTTGCTTGATATCAGTTTGCCATCGGCCATGGATGCAAAAACGATCCAGATCAAAGACATGTCGCCTTATTGTTTGCCATGCGACAGTGTACCAAGCCGAACCGGTTGCTGGGAGTTGATTACAACCAACGACAGTGCTGCATTTGTATTCAACGGTATTTATTTGCCCGGCACCAATCAACAGGGTGTGGAAGATAAAGACAGCACCAAAGGATTTGTAGAGTTTGATGTACAAACAAAAAAGAAACTAGATAATCTTCCATTCAAAGGGCGTACTGCTATTTATTTTGATAAGAACGAACCGGTGATCACCAATTTTGCAACAGGCAGATTTAAGCCCGGTTTTTCTCCCATTGTAATGGCGGGTTATGAGTTAAACCTCGGAAAGTTTGGAAACAATGACGGGATAACTGTTGGTGCCGGTATTGCCAGGCTTGCTCCGCATAAACCTTATTTTCAGTTTGAACTGTTTTTCAAGTCCATCAGCTATAATACAAGTGTAACCAGCAATGAGCCCGGTCTGGTAAGAATAGATCAAAAAGATTATGACTATCGTACAAGAACCACACGCAGTACAAATGCACTGTTGCGTTTGGGTATTGTGCCGCTGCATGTGCGTCATAACCTCAACGACATTTTTTCTGTTGGTGTGGGTTTAAGAGTAGATACAGATTTGAGCGGAACAATAAAAGATGCCAACGAGTATGTACTGTTTAATTTTAACGGACAGGCAAGTTATCCTTACAGTAATTTATCAAACACAAAGATCAAAGGCTTTTCAAATTTCGATTTTCTTCCCTTTGCTGATCTGCAGGCAGGAAGAGTGCGTCTGGGTCCGCAGATCGGCACCCGTTATTACTATGGCGGAAAAAACAATAGTTATCTCTATTTTTATGCATCCTGGCGCTTATAAACAGATCATATCAATACGTTCGTTCACTGCTATTGTTAGTTAGCAGTAGCTTTTTATTTGCCTTATTTTTTTCGGGTGATGATCAGCCGGCAAACAAAGAAAACTGGCGGAATAGTTATCTGCAGAAAGATTCACTTGGTCTTTATCTGGAGAAATTATATGAGTTAACAGATGATCATCCGTTTTATTTTTCGAATAAGGCTGACTCTGTTCTGAAAACATTGTGGCGGCAGCCAATCAATGAAAGAGAGCAAACGGTATATCTCGATTTCATCCTCAATATTGCTTATCATTTATTACAACAGGGACAGGTGCCTGCATCCATCCGTTGGTATGAAACAGGTTTAACTTTTTATCAGCAAAACAAACTCCACCAGTACGAAGCAGAAGAATTTATTCTGAAACCGCTTGGTAATAATTATGTGCGGCTGGGTGATTATGATAAAGCGGTGGCTATTCAGCAAATCGCCATTGAGCAGGCTATTAAAACAAACAAGAAAGAATTACTGGCAGCATTGTACAGCAACCTCGCCATCAGTTATTTCTGGTTAACGGATTATGCGGCTGTTCAACTGAATTGCAATAAGGGATTGCAGTTTGTTTCGTTTAATGAAACTGTTACTGGCTTATTGTACAATGTAAAAGCCGATGCGTTTGATAAGGCTGGTATACGGGACAGTGCTTTGTTTTATAATCAACAGGCCCTTCGTTTTTTTCAATCACCCGAAGCGGCTGAAGCAGATGCAGGATGGATTGTTTCTACATTGCGGCTTTCTTCCAAGTTATTAGCTGATCAAAAAAAGTATCAACCTGCATTGATCAAATTACAGAATGCGGAAAAGATCCTGCAACAATCTTACCCGGATACAAGACAACGGGATAAAGCGAAACTGTTGATTGAAAAAGGAAAAATGTTCTTACATTTGAATCAAACAGACAGCAGCGCTGCAGCATTCAGAAAAGGACTGAAAAATTTTCAAATCAGTTCTACGGGATTTTTTCCTGACAATACTGTCAGCAGCCTTTACTATGGTCTGGCAAGAGCTATGAAGTTAAACACCGACAGCAGTCTGCATTATTATCAGCTGGCTGTTGCCAATGATTATTACAGCAATCAACTGGTGAGCACATCAGCCAACAGCTTGCAGAACATTGTTGCTGTGGATGAAACCATGAACGATGAAGCGGTGCATGCATTTCATCAACAGTTTCAGCAAACAAAGAATAAAGATTATCTGCAAAAGCAATTATGGTTGATGGAACTGTCGAAAGGGAGAAAGCTGTTGAATGAAATGAGCCGCAGCAAAGAATGGCAAACAGATACAAGCCTCCGGCAAACGCAGCAACTCTTTACTGAACTACGGTATGATTATTTGTTGCTGGCAGAAACAACAGACACCGTTCGTAAACAACAAATTGAGCAACGTATTCGTCAACAGGAGCTGGTATTAGGATTGGAAGAGAATCGCTTTGCCCGGTTACTGAAAGAACCATCCTTTGAACAATTTATCCAAGAACTTTCTTCAGTAACAGATTCTCCTTCGCTCCTCAGTTATTATGATGCAGGTGATTCTTTGTATTGTATGATGATCCATAAAGACGAATGGCAGAGCGTTGTTTTATCATCATCAAAATTGAATGCATCAGTCAGTGATTTTATCAATCTGTATTTTAAAGAAGGCTCTACACAGTTTAATAATAACCCGGCTGCTTTTTTTACAACTGCACAGCAGATATTAAAATCTGTTATCCCATTTAACTTGTCGGCACAGCAACTGATTTGCTCGCCTGATGGCTTTCTGCATCAGCTTCCGTTTGAAGCATTAAGTACAAATGGTAAAGACAATTTTCTCGGCGAACAACAAGAGATCAGTTACCTGTATTCCTTTCTTCAATATGTAAACGAAGAAACAACAACAAACAGCTCCTTACCTGTTACCGTTTATTCATTCAAAGGCCCGCATCTTGGTTTTGCTGATTTGCCGAATGCTGCTACTGAAGCTAGATATCTCAGTAAACAATTTTCAGCAACAGTTGCTGATGCCGTACAAACAACAGAACAGCGATTTGTTGAGTCCATGCAATCAAAAGGCATTCTGCATATTGCCACCCATGCGGTTGCAAACGACAGCAGCAATCAACCTTACCTGGTATTGCAAAAGAAATTTTATTTAGCACAAATGCAGTACACGGTTACTGCTTCACCATTGGTTGTACTAACAGCCTGTGAAACTGCAGCAGGACAATTCCAAGCTGGCGAAGGCATTGTAAGTATCGGCAGAGCATTTATCAGCAAAGGTGTAAAAGGAGTGGTGGCCAGCAGGTGGAAAGTGGATGATGCTTTCGCACCAATATTTGTAAAAACATTTTATGAACAGTTAAATAAGAGCCATTCACCGGCTGCTGCGTTGCTGCAGGCAAGAAAAGAATATTTACAATCAACTACCAACCTGTCGCAAAAAAAACCTATGCTCTGGGCAGGTTTTAATTATATGGGAGTGGAGCAGCAGATTGAATTAAAAAAAGCTGCGG
This sequence comes from Chitinophagaceae bacterium, assembly GCA_022841365.1. Classification (GTDB taxonomy): domain Bacteria; phylum Bacteroidota; class Bacteroidia; order Chitinophagales; family Chitinophagaceae; genus Lacibacter. The sequence continues at coordinate 26,796 of JALHRP010000006.1, forward strand.
GGTTTAGTTGGTATTGGTTGTTGTTGTTGTTGTTGATACCGGCTCTCTATTTGGGGAGAAAAAAAATTAAATCATCAAAATGAAGTAAGATGTCTGACGTCTGAACGACGTCCTGACATCAGTTTCCGATTTTTCGAAAGCCAGGTGTCAGGACCTTGCAAAGGTCAGACGCCGACCTAACTGCCTCATTCCCAGCTCATCTCAACTTAATTTGAAATTTCTTTCCCAAACAGGGTAACAAAGTTTTACTGCCGCTGATATACCTGTATACAAACAAAAACAAAACAACTTAAAACTTAAAATTATGAAACAGTTCCTTTTATCAGCCGTAGCAATTGCAGTCACGATAACCTTTACTGCATGTAAAAAAGAAGAAAAGAAAACATTTGTATTGCCACATGTCATTGACCCCAAAGTGGTTTCTTTCTTCAACGCTAACGCACCCAAATATGAAAGTTTTACCATTGATGCATCAACGGGTGGTACATTAACCACAACCAAGGGAACAAAAATTAATTTTCCAGCCGGCATCTTTAAAAAAGCAAACGGACAAATCGTTAGCGGTAATGTAACTGTTGAAGTAAAAGATATTTTAAGTGCAAGCGATATGCTGTTGGGTAACCGCCCTACAGAAGCAAACGGACAAATGCTGGTTTCTTTTGGTGAAATGACCGTGAAGGCATCACAAAACGGAGAAGCCTTACAATTGAAAAATGATTCTGCAAGAGTACAGGTGCCATTAGCTCCCAAACCTGCCAATGGTCAGCAAATCCGTGAAGTACCAATGTGGAGCGGCGACTCAGCAGTTGCTTATACTATCAACGGACATGATCATGAAAACACATCAGTTACATTAACACAAACAGGTTATATACCAAGAGGTATTAACTGGAACCAGAACGGAAACTTTGCAACCAATAACAATAACGGTACAACAAGTTTTGCATTAGATAGCCTGGGTGTATGGCGCAATTGTGATGCACTGATGAGTGATCCACGTCCTAAAACAACCGTACTTGGTTATTTCAGCAATCATTGGAATCCTGCAACAAGTACATCTTATATGGCAGCCGAACCCTCGATGTTATACTTTAAAGTAAAACAACAAAACACGATGGTGAAGTTGTACAACAAAATTGTAAACGCACCGGTTGGTAAAGAAGGGTTGTTGAGTTACCAAAGCAGTTTCCCGATTGGCTTAGAAGGTACCTTCCTTGCAATTACCATCAAAGACGGAAAGTTTTATGCCGAAATGAAAGACGTTACAATCGGCGCACCTGCATCCGGTAAAACCTATTTCCCTGTAACATTCGCTTTAACCGAAGTAACAGAATCCGGTTTGCTTGCTCTGATACAGCAGTTGAATACAAAATAAGCCCGTTGTTTATCCGGAAAACATCTGTACTGTAGAAAGAAACCCCGACTATTCAGTCGGGTTTCTTTTTTTCGGTCGGCCCGATGCAATCGGTCTGACCGAAAAAAAGATATTTCACCTCATCCTCTTATCCTTCTCCAAAGGAGAAGGACGGTGCGGTAATGCAAAACCAAACTTCAGTTCTTACATATCAACTAAATGACAATGCTGTTCTATGCTGAATAGTTTATAATTGCTGATTTGTTAGTACTACAGATCATGACTATGCGGGGCTTGGCCTCCCTCTCCTTTGGAGAGGGAATGAGGGTGAGGTGTTATTTAAAATCACTCTTAATAAAATCAACCAGCAATTTCATCCGGAAATAAAGATTACTGATCATGAGCGGCACATTGTTTTTTAATTTGTCAACCGATCCTTTGTTCATTTTTTTCAACAGCTTCAGCTCTACAATTTTCTCATCAATCTTGTCAATGAGTTTTTCAACCGTCCAGCCAATGTATTTTTTATTGCGTTCATCAAACACATGATAAGGCTCAATGCCGCCGGCTTTTAATTTTTTAAAAGCAAAATTATTTTTCACTGCATCCTGTATGGCATCATTGCTCAACAGATCAATGATTGTATCAGAAGACACTTCATTTAAAAAAGCATTTTTAAAAATGTTGAGGTTGTTCCGCAGCTCCATCAACACCTGCTTTTTGAGCACATCATTGGTTTTTGATTGCTTGTGCAAAAAGGAGATGAGGTTATCTAATGGCGCAATGCCGCTTTTAAGCCAGTCGAGGTTCATAATAAGAATTAAGAATTTAAGATAGCATAATTAGCAGTATTACTGAGCGGCTGCCTGCAAATGATTTTGCGATTTCTTTAATATCAGTGGTCGGTGGGGACACCGACCACGGCGCTCAAGTTATTCTCAGTGTCCTCTGTATCTCAGTGACTCTGTGTTTACCTCTTATACTCCTTTTCTGTTTTGATCTCTTAGCTCCTAACTTTGTTCTCTTGAGTCAACAACGCATCATAGCTCACTTTGATCTGGATACTTTTTTTGTATCGGTAGAACGGTTGAATGATCCTTCGCTTGTAGGACAACCCGTTATTGTAGGTGGTACAAAAGAGCGGGGAGTGGTAAGCACCTGCAGTTATGAAACAAGAGCCTTTGGAGTGCATAGTGGAATGCCCATGGCACAGGCAATGAAATTATGTCCGCATGCAATTGTATTGCAGGGCACCAGAGGTGATTACAGCCGATACTCCCGTTGGGTTACTGATATTGTGGCAGCAAAAGCACCGTTGTTTGAAAAAGCATCCATTGATGAATTTTATATTGACCTCACCGGCATGGATCGTTTTTTTGATCCCTTTCAATGGACCATTGATCTGCGGCAGGAAATTATTGATCAAACACAATTGCCGATTTCGTTTGCAATGGCAACTAACAAACTCGTTGCAAAAATTGCAACCGATTTTGCAAAGCCCAACAATTATATATTGGTAGAGTTTGGAAAAGAAAAAGAATTTCTTGCGCCATTGCGTGTAAATAAAATGCCGGGTATTGGTGAAAAAGCGTATCACACTTTACTTGATCTGGGTATTGAAACCATTGGTGAATTGCAGCAAACAAATCCAGTCATGCTGGAGCAGCAGTTGGGCAAACACGGCAGAGATCTCTGGCAACGGGCACATGGTATCAGCTTTGGTGCGGTGAATGCTTATCATGAATCCAAATCAATCTCCAGTGAAAATACTTTTCATCAAAACAGTAACGATCTTTCTTTTCTTGAAACAGAAATTGTTCGTCTCACAGAAAAAATTGCTCATGAACTCCGGCAGGAAAATAAAATGGCCGGATGTGTATCAATAAAGATCCGCTACCCCAACTTTGAAACACAACAGCGACAGGCATCCATCCCCTATACGTTTTATGATGATGAACTGATTTACAATGCCAAACAATTGTTCCATCAATTATACCGCAAAGGACAGCCTGTGCGTTTACTGGGTGTAAAGCTGAGTGAACTAACTGATGAAGCTGCACAAACCAACCTGTTTCAGGATGTTCAAAAAAAGAACGAACTGTATAAGGCCATTGATGAAGTGAAAGACCGGTTCGGTAAGGCCCTGCTTACAAAAGGTCGTAATGCAAAGAAGAGGGAAGATCCGCCGGATAGTTTTCATGAAATTTCCTAACGAATGTTCAATTACAAAGGTTTTTCTTGCTATGCAATAAAACCCTACCAGTTAAGTAGGAAATACATATATTTGTGTCCCGTTTTAATCAACAATAATAAATTATATAGTATGAGTTTACGATTAGGGGACATCGCTCCAAACTTTAAAGCAAAGACTTCTGTTGGCGAAATTGATCTTTATGAATATCTTGGCGATGGCTGGGGTGTATTGTTTAGCCACCCTGCCGATTATACTCCCGTATGTACAACAGAGCTCGGCAAAACTGCTTTATTAAAACTTGAGTTTGAAAAACGCAATGTAAAAGTGCTGGCGTTAAGTGTAGATGGTTTGGAAAGACATCAGGGCTGGATCAGCGATATCAACGAAACACAGCATACATCGGTTGAGTTCCCCATTATTGCAGATGAAGACAGAACAGTCGCTAATCTGTATGATATGATTCATCCCAATGCATCCGAAACAGCTACAGTACGTTCATTATTTATTATTGGTCCGGATAAGAAAGTAAAACTGTTTATTACGTATCCTGCTTCAACCGGAAGAAATTTTCATGAAGTGTTACGTGTAATAGATTCATTGCAGTTAACAGCTAACTACAGTGTGGCCACACCGGCCGATTGGAAAGAAGGTGAGGATGTGATTGTTGTACCATCGGTTAGTACGGAAGCAGCTATTGAAAAATTTCCAAAAGGAGTAAGAGTGGTAAAACCTTATCTGCGTTATACACCGCAGCCGAATAAATAGTCTTTGTTAGTTTATAATAGTAAAGAGCTCCGCACTTGCGGAGCCTTTTTTATTTAACCCATTTTTCAAATTGTTGCAGCAATGCTCTCAAATCCTTGCTTAGCGGAGCTTCCAGCTCAATGGTTTGATTTGTTGAATCTGTAAAAGAGAGTTTCCATGCATGCAGTGCAAGCCGGTTCATTAACGGACGTTCCTCTTCATCTGCTTTTGACAGCTTGAATTTTTTCCGTTTCAAAGAAGATAAGAGGATGGGTATTGCAGTGCCATACACTTCATCACAAACAATAGGATGACCAATATGTTTCATATGCACACGGATCTGGTGTGTGCGTCCTGTATGAATCTGAAATTGCATCCATGAATATTGTCCATGTTCTTCGAGCACTTTATAATCAGTTAAAGATGCCCGCCCTTTTACATGAGTAATATAAGTTGCGTTTTTTGCAGGGTGCTCCATGGTGGGTGCATCAACGCTTCCCTCTTTATTTTGCAAAGTGCCGTGTACCAGACCGAGATAATATTTTTCTACAACTCTGTCTTCAAATTGTTTTGATAAGAGTTTGTGCGTTTCTTCATCTTTAGCAAATACAATTAAACCACTGGTGAATTTATCCAGACGATGAACGATCCACACCTTGCCATACTTTTCGTTGAGCCAGTCTTTCAGCGATGGTTCACTTTGCATCCTGTCTGGGATAGACAACAGGCCAGATGGTTTGTTGAGAGCAATCCAATGCTCCGTTTCTGCAATAATGTCAACTTTATTCTTCATCTCTGTTCTTGCCTTTAAGTTCTTCTTTCTTTTTTACAAACGATTTGTTGAGGAATTTCAACAGTCTCACTTCTTTTTCGTTCAGGTAGCGCCATTTGCCACGGTCTACATTTTTCTTTGTGAGGTTGGCAAACAGCACACGGTCCAGTCCCTTTACATCATAGCCCAATGATTCAAACATACGGCGTACAATCCGGTTACGGCCGCTGTGAATTTCAATGCCGATTATTTTTTTATTTTTCGGATCAGCATAACCCAATGCATCAGGGGCAATAAATCCATCTTCGAGTGTAACGCCGGATAACATTTTTTCAAAATCCTTTTTCTCCAGATTTCTGTCAAGTGTTACTTCGTATACTTTCTTTACCTGAAAACTTGGGTGCGAAAGTTTTTGTGTGAGTTCTCCGTCATTGGTTAACAGCAATACACCGGTTGTGTTTCTGTCTAAACGGCCAACAGGATATATGCGTTGTGTTGATACACCTCTCATTAAATCCATAATAGTTCTTCTTCCCTGCGGATCTTCTGATGTAGTAATATAATCTTTTGGTTTGTTAAGCAGGATGTACACCAGCTCTTTTTGTATGCTGATTTTTTTACCGTTAACTTTTACTTCATCCTTATCTGTTACTTTATGTCCCGGCTCTGTAATTACTTTTCCATTTACCACAACGGTACCTTTTTTAATTACCTCTGCCGCTTCACGTCTGCTGCACACATCGCAATGCGCCAGGTATTTGTTCAATGGCATTTCGCCACCGGTATTCTCTTTTTTAAACGTAATGGGTTGTGCCGGAGTTTGTGCTTTTGCAGCGAGGGGTCCTTTTTTTACTCTGGTATCTTGTGCACGCAGGCTGTTTTCTTCCGCTTTCTTTTTAGCAAAGTATTCGTTCTTCTCTGCTCTTGCCTGTTTCTTTTCCTGGCGGAACTCTTCTTTTTTTTGTGCGTTTGTTTTCTGACTTTGAAAATTACCAAAACTCTTTTTTGCCATACTATTTGTGTTTGCTGTTTTGCAACAGTATGAGGAATGCTTTATAATTTACGCTCGATGTATTTTTATTTCTTATTTGCCAATTGACCACATGCCGCATCAATATCTTTTCCACGGCTTCTTCTTAACCGTGCATTCACTTTGTGTTTTTCTAAATAAGCCATGAATTGATTGGTCACTTCTTCTTCCGGTTTTTGAAACGTTGCCATATCAATTGGGTTGTATTCAATGATGTTGATAAGATCTGCAGGAACCCGGCGATACAACTTAATGAGATCATCTGCATCTTTCAAGCCATCATTAAAATCTTTGAACAGAATGTATTCAAAGGTGATTTCATTTCCTGTCTTTTTATAAAAATGATTCAATGCTTCAACCAAGGATTTGATGTTGTTGCTGTCGTTGATGGGCATAATTTCATGTCGCTTGGCATCTGTTGCAGCATGGAGTGATAAAGCGAGTTTGAATTTTACTTCATCATCGCCCAGTTGTTTGATTTGTTTGGCAACACCTGCAGTTGAAACAGTGATCCGTCTCGGACTCATTCCCAAACCATCCGGTGAGGTAATCCGCTCAATGGCTTTCAATACGTTTTTATAATTTAATAAGGGTTCGCCCATTCCCATGAACACGATGTTCGTGAGCTTTTTTTGATACACCTGCTCGCTCTGCGTATTCAGCAACACTACTTCATCATAAATCTCATCAAAATCAAGATTGCGTTTTCGGTCAATATAACCTGTTGCACAAAACTTACAACTGAGTGAGCAGCCGATTTGAGAAGATACACAGGCTGTCTTGCGTTCATCAGTTGGTATCAGTACTCCTTCAACCAAATGCCCTTCATGTGTACGGAATCTTGATTTCACTGTTCCATCGCCTGAATATTGTGTGGCGTCAACTGCCAATGCAGGAAGTGTAAATTGTTCACCTAATTTTTGACGGAGTTCTTTGCTGAGGTTGGTCATATCGGCAAAACTGTGTGCATGCTTTTGCCAAAGCCATTCGTGCACCTGCTTTGCCCTGAATTTCTTTTCACCAATGCTTTCGAAGTAATCGTTGATTTCTTCAAGACTTAAGTGGCGGATATTTCGCTCGTTCGCTACTTTCATGCCGGCAAAGGTACAGTATTGGACTGAAGCAATTGATACCCTAACTTTGACAGCAAATTGCAGCAATGAAAATTCTTCTTGAAGTGAAAGACGAAAAGGCCCCTCCTCTTGTAGCTTTACTTAAAGAACTCAAGTTTGTAAAAACTACAACGATCAGTCCCGCCAAAGCATTATTGTTGAAGGAGATGAAGGAAGCGGTTGATGAACTTAAACTGATTAAAAAAGGGAAGAAAAAAGCAAAAGATGCAGAAAAGTTCCTCAAATCTTTATAATGTTCAAACCATTTCTGTATTTGAAAAGCAGTTTCGAAGGCTTTACAGAAAATATCCATCTCTTAAATCTGAAGTTCTTCTGTTAATTCAAAGTTTAAAAGTAAATCCCCAAACAGGAACTTCAATCGGGCATAATTGTTACAAAATCAGAATTGCAATCAAATCAAAATCAAAAGGAAAATCCGGCGGAGCAAGAATCATTTCAAACATTGTTGTTAAAGATAAAATAGTGTACCTGCTTTCTATCTATGATAAATCTGAAAAGGCTGATTTAACATCCGGTGAACTTGCTTTTTTATTAAACGAAATCATTTAATGCATATGAAACCTGTCTACGTTATCGATTGCCTGCGAACTCCCATTGGAAAATATGGCGGAGCTCTCGCCACTGTTCGCCCTGATGATCTGTTGGCACATGTTATTAAAGCATTGATTCAACGCAATGCATCTGTTGATGTAAATGCCATTGAAGATGTCATTGCCGGTGCGGCCAATCAAAGCGGAGAAGATAACCGCAATGTGGCCCGTATGGCTGCTTTACTGGCTGGCTTGCCCGTAACTGTTGCAGGTAATACCGTCAATCGTTTATGTGCAAGTGGTTTGCAGGCCATCATGGATGCGGCAAGAGCCATTGCATGTGGCGAAGGTGAACTGTATATTGCCTGCGGAGTAGAAAGTATGAGCCGTGCTCCATTTGTTGTTCCTAAACAAACAGAAGCATTTGGACGCAAAGCCGAGATCTATGATACAACATTGGGCTGGCGTTTTCTCAATTCCCGGTTATCAGAACTCTATCATCCATACAGCATGGGCGAAACTGCAGAGAATGTGGCAAAGCAATGGAATATTTCACGCCAGGCACAGGATATTTTTGCGTTGGAAAGTCAGGAACGGTATTTTGCTGCACTGGCAGCAGGTAAGTGGAATGATGAAATTGTTCCGTTAGAAACATTACGTGGAAAAGAAGCTGTGTTGGTTGATGCAGATGAATATCCACGTAAAACATCCATTGAACTGTTGGCCAAATTAAAACCTGTATTCGCAAAGGACGGCTCTGTTACTGCAGGAAATTCAAGCGGTATCAATGACGGTGCTGCTGCCATGATACTGGCAAGTGAAGAGGCTGTAAAAAAATATCAACTAAAACCAATTGCAAGCATTAAATCAATAGCAGTAGCGGGTGTTGATCCTTCCATTATGGGTATTGGCCCTGTACCTGCAACGATCAAAGCATTGCAGCGTGCAGACCTTACCGTGAGTGATCTCGATTTAATTGAATTGAACGAAGCGTTTGCTTCGCAAAGTATTGCATGTATTCATGAGTTGAGTCTTGACTTACAAAAAGTAAATGTAAATGGCGGTGCCATTGCATTGGGCCATCCGCTTGGTTGCAGTGGTGTTCGCATCTCAACAACATTGTTGCATGAAATGAAACGCAGAAAAAGTAAATACGGGTTAGCAACCATGTGTGTGGGAGTGGGGCAGGGAGCTGCCATTATTTATGAACATCTTCCTTAAAAAATAAAACCCCGCCACATAACATGACGGGGTTTTATTTAAGTATGCTGATTTAATTAAAGCGGACTGGCTTTAATTCTGAACTTGATGTTTGCACGAATGTCAATGGCCTGTGTTACGGTTTCTTTTGTTACCACTTTTGTGCGCAGTTTGTAATTATTTGATTTTACATATTTATCCAGGTTCTGCGAAGAGGTGTTTAAAGAAATGGTTTGTGAGCTGCTCGCAATATTATCCAGGCTCGCCAGTTCAATTTCATCATTGCTATTGGTAGAAATAAAAATCTGAACAGATTTCAGAAAGCTGAAGGTTTTACCACTGGGGCTCATAATAGTTAACTTCAACTCTTCCAGCTTCACTTCTTTAATAAGATTTGCTGCTGTGTTGTTGTTCTGAAACTCCTGAGATGAGTTGGTAGTTACTTCAGGCGTACCCATTTCAAACGGAAGGTTAATGGGCGATGAGCTTTCCACCCTGAAATCGGCCTGGTTTGAAAGAGAAAAGTTGATACCGCCTTTGTTACATCCGGTTATGATGCCGGCAAAAATCACAGTAAATAAAAGAAGCGTTGTTTTCATTTGATATTTATTATTTGTACAAAAATACAATGGTTATGGTTTCTGCAATTAAGCTGACCAATTTATTACATTCCAATAAACGGAGAAAGTGCTTTTATAGTTTTTGATGTGGCATAAAATTGTTTACCCTTCCATCTGTACGCCACTACGAAATCATTTGTTTTTAATAAGTTGCCTAATTGACTCCCCGGTCTGGGTGCAGGTTCCAGTTTTTCAACTACCTGCAGTTCACGAACTGTATCACTTGTTTTAGGCACCAGCGTTATACGTTCGTTCCCTTCCTGTTGACCCTGTAATACAGGAGTACGTGTTGCAGGCATCATTTTCACCCGGTAATATTCCTGTTCAATCCAAACGCCTTCAATAACAAGCGGCCCTTTTCCTGCATAAGAAATAAACAAACGGTACTGTTCTTTTTTTAGAACTGCCGTTTCATGCTCAGATGGTTTTTTACCTCCCAGCGATGCCTGCTTATAAGCATAAATTTTTTTTACAGGAGCAGTTTGAGCATTAACTGTATTCTGAATTAAAAGAAAACAGACGAACGTAAATAGTTGCCGGATTATCATGATCTTTTTTTTGTTTGATGAAAATGATTGTTGAAATGCTGATAAGGTCCTGTTAAAGAAAAACCCTGCTTAGCTGCAGGGTTTTTCTTTATGAATGAAATCTTTTTATTGCCTGATTACTTTTTGCAGATGACGGTATTTCTGATCATCACTCGTAATGCTGAGGAAATAAATTCCTTTGTTCATCCGGCTGATGTCTATCTGTCCGTTCTGATAACCTCCTGAGGTTCTGTACACTTCCTGTCCGTTAGAATTGTATAACTGAACACTGATGCGTTTTACACTATATAAATTACCAATACGGTATTGAATATTGCTGTTGCTGATGGTAGGCACTACTTTGCTGATAAAGTTTTTATCATTCAGTACCTGATCATTAATATTTGTTGGCTGATTGGGATTGTAGTTAGGTGTACCCAGATATGTGAAATACATACCGTTACCATGTGTACCTACCAGCAATACGTTATCCGATGGTCTGTATGCCAGCGATTGAACTACTGGTAAGTTTAATGTATTACCACCTTCACGGAACCAGTTTACTGTACCACCACTGATGAGTGTTGGACCAATATTTACTGCACTAAACAAGCCTACTGAAGTGCCAATATAATATTCTGTAACAGGAACATTGCTTGCATCTCTTTTTACAATAATGGCACAACTTCTTACAGAGGCTGCATTAATTAAACTACCTTCTGCATTTCGCCAGGTTGGAGTGGCTGATTTTGCATTACTGGTCCACCACACACTCACAACATTTGCACTGTTAATTTCATAATTGGAAATAACTGCCATAATCTCATGATCATTATTAGGATTAACAGCTATGTCCTGAATATTTGCGCCCAATGGTAAACCCGGAATACTGATGTTTACAGGTGTTTGTGTGGTGAGTGCATTCACTGGATTATCTAACCTGAAAATTCTGCCATCGGTTGTACCAATGTACATGGAGTGTGATGTTTGATATGGGCCCCAGCTAAATGCAAGTGAGCGGATATATAAACCATTACTTGGGTTATTGGTTGCATCAACTGCATTGCCAACACCGGTTAATTCATCCCATGTATTTTGAGTAACATTTGATGCGTCGTTGGTACGGAACAAGCGGTTAAAGTTTACATAGTACAGATCATCTGTATTGCTCTGGTTCAGTTTAAAGGTTGTTACAAATTCTCCAAAACCGCCACCATTTGCTGTTAAGCCATTTGGACGAATCAATGTACTGGAATTGATATTCGGTAAAGATGCTCTTCTTATAGTACCTAGTTGTGATGAACCGTACATAAATTGCTGGTTGCCGCTGTTAACAGCTAAACCAACTGAACCGCCATCACCGGAAAAAGCAGGAAACAGAAAACGATGATTGTTGCTGTCGTTTGCAGCTGTTCCTAATATACCTACACGGTCTCTCAGCCATGTACCGTTATCCTGCAAGCCACCCACAAAATTATTTCTGCCTGCAGTGGGGTCAATACCTACATAATAGTATTGAAATGTTTGATAACCCGGCACCATGCTGTAACTCACGCTAGGTGCAAGTATGTTAGTTGTTAATGAAAGACCACCATCATGTGCAGAGATCATTTCATTTGGATTATCGGGTCTGAAGGCATTTGCATGCTGATCAGGGTGATGATTTGGATATAAAAACGGATTCAGGTTTTGATTTCCATACCCGCCAATCCATGTAACATTTCCCTGTGAAGTAAATCCATCGGTTGAACGAAGGAGATTTACACCGCCCAAAATAACCACATTGGGATCATTAGGTTTAACAGTTACTGTAAGATCATATCCACCCTGTGTACTGAAACTTCCAACCTGTCCGCCAAAGTCAGTAATGTTTGCGCTTCTGTTGGTCCATGTATTAGTTGTTAAATCAACATGCCATAGATCCACATCATTACCCGATGTAGCACCATTTTCATACGCAACATACATAATGTTGTTGTTTGATGGAGCCAATGCAAGTACAATCCGTTTTGGAGAGTAAAATATGGGCGTATTGCCGTCAATTACATCGTAAGAGTTGCCTCTCCATCCTGGAATTGAATCACCTGCTCCTTGTGGTCCGCCTGCTATTCTTGTAAATGATCCGCTGTTACCTGTTGTAGAAGAAAATACTCCTCTGAAAGGAATATCGGGATTGCCGCCATTTTGTGCAGCTATAATTCGTCCGGTTGAGGTAATCACTACATCCATTGTTCCGCACACTGCGGTTGATGCCTGAGAGCCAATCATTACAACTTCCCAACTGATGCCAAAATTGGTAGAGCGCATCAGTCTTCTATGACAGCCAACATAGAGGTGACTGTTGGTAGGATTAACAGCGATCTTATGAACAAAATCAAACGGATGATCAAATGCTTCTAAGCGGAAAGGGCCCGGTGCTCCGGGGAATGCCTGTGGTAAACGTACCCAGGTTGCACCATTGTCGGTTGAGCGATATAACGCTTCGCCCATATAAACAGCTCCGTTTTCAGCTGCACTGTTACCCCAATGCTCACCACCACCGGCATACCAGCGGTCTAGATTTGCATTTGCTCCTGTGCTGGTGTCTTGTACAATCCAATGCACATTATGTATTTCACCGGGTCTTGTAACGTTGGTCCAGGTGGTGCCACCGTCTGTTGAACGAAAAATACCACCACTCACTGCACCGGCTACTAATACACGGTTACTTGTTCCGTTAAAACGTTTATCATACACAATGGTACGTGTACGCCCACCTGCATTTAAAGCCCCCGCAGCAAAATACGTGTTGGCATCATTTGGAGACAACACTTTGTCACGTTCCTGTGCCTGCATCGCCTGTTGAAATGATTTTTCAATAATACCATCCGGTATTCTTCCGGTAACAGGGTCTTTCACCATGTTGTACATGTATTCATTTCTGCGTTTGTCAAAAGCAGTCTTGTCCATTTCCATCAGCTCTTCACCCACTGCCGGATTATTTTGCAGAGTCCGGTGATTCATGACAGCAGAAAACAGGATGATACCTGTTAGTAAAGGGAGTAAAAAGGCAAGAAGTACATTTTGTTTCATTTGTTTTTTTTTTCGGTTATCGGCTACAGTTTGTTACCCGGTAAATCATGAAACTGTCGGGTCTGTTTCCTAATAAGGTGAATGGTTCGAAAGTTACTGCTTTTTGGGCAATGCTGGAATAAGTTTGACGGGTAATAACCTGAAATTGCTGCGGTTTGTTTGGTTGAAAAGCATTCTGTACAGATTTGTGAAATACTTTATTTCCGGAGGGTTTGAAAGCTTCCACAAGAGACGGTTGAGGGTTACAAAAAACCGATTATTTTCATACTGAACTGTTAGAGCTTGCTCAACGAAGCTTCAGCGTAGTTGAGCGGTGAGGGCGGGTCAACTACGCCGGGGCTTCGTTGACTATAGATGCCGATTGAGAAATCTTTTTTTAAGAATAGCTGAACCTGAGCCTGTTTTGAAATACTTTTCTAATCCTCTCACTTGTTTTTCTTCTGGTAGAGCAACATACATCACAAGCTCAAAAGGTAAATAATGTTTTGTTGATTGACTCAAACCTTCATTGTGTTCTTTGAATCTTCGTTTGAGATCATTGGTAGAACCGATGTAGGTAAAATCTTTTTCCAGACTCTTTAGAACATAAACATACCACATGGTAGTAATCTACAAAAAAAACGCTGAAACTTCGGGCAGGTCTTTTGAGAAGAGCCTGCTCAACGAAGCTTCAGCGTAGTTGAGCGGTGAGGGCGGGATTCGAACCCGCGGTACAGAGTTACCCGTACGGCAGTTTAGCAAACTACTGATTTCAGCCACTCATCCACCTCACCGGCTGATTTTTTTTAGGGTGGCAAAAATAAAGATTCAGAGGCATACAACCCAAAAAAAGAAAAGTGCAGTTGCAGATATGCAGGAAAGTCTTTGATTAAAATTTTTGAAGTAATGCATCCATGCTTATTGTTTCCTGCAAACCGGTAACGATATTTTTTACATTACAGGTACCGGTCTCCAGTTCTTTTGTGCCAATGATAACGATGAACGGAATATGTTTTTTCTCAGCGTATTTAAATTGCTTGTCGAATTTGCTGTTTTCATGATACAACTCACAAGCAACATTTTTGCTGCGGAGCTGCTGCATCAGTTCAAATGCTTTTTTACTTTCAGCCTCACCAAGATTGAAAAATAAAACTTTTGTACCTGTGTGTACATCTGCAGGAAACAGGTTTAATTCTTCCATCACATCATAAATGCGATCTACACCAAATGAAATACCAACACCGGGAATATTGGGCACACCAAACAAACCGGTGAGATCATCATAACGTCCCCCGCCACCAATGCTGCCCATCTGCACATTGGTTGCTTTTACTTCGAAGATGATTCCGGTATAATAATTCAGACCACGGGCCAAAGTAAAGTCGAATTGCAGATTTGAGATTTGCGATTGCAGATGAACTGTTTCGAGTTCTTCTATTCCCTTCTTGCCATTTTCATTTTCGCCAAGCAGTTGTTTGATGGCTGAAATTTTTTCTTCATTGCTGCCAGTTATGAGTAAATATTTTTCAATGATTATAATTTGATCAGCTGTTAATCCACGTTGAACTAATTCTTCTTTCACTTTTTCAATTCCAATCTTATCCAGCTTATCAATGGCAACGGTAATATCAACCATCTTTTCGCTGCCGCCACATATTTCAGCTAATGCTGCAAGTATTTTCCGGCTGTTGATTTTTATATCAACTTCAATACCGAGTTGCTGAAAAACAGTGGCATACATAGTTGCCAGCTCCACTTCATTCAGCAATGCGTTGCTGCCCACCACATCTGCATCGCATTGATAAAACTCACGGTAGCGGCCTTTTTGCGGTCTGTCGGCTCTCCACACCGGCTGCACCTGATAGCGTTTGAACGGCATCGTAAGTTGGTTGTGATTCATGGCCACATAACGTGCAAACGGAATGGTGAGATCGTACTTCAATGCACGTTCGGTAATGGCGCTGCTGTTTTTCCCTGCTACTACTTTTTCAAATTCATCTTTTACCAGTTGATGTTTTGCCGGGTTATCTAAACCGTTGTTCAGTATTTTAAAAATCAGTTTATCTCCTTCTTCACCATACTTGCCCATTAACGTATCGAGGTTTTCCATGGCAGGTGTTTCCAATGGTTCAAACCCATATAATTCAAAAACCGTTTTAATGGTATTGAAAATATAATTGCGTTTGCGAACAACATCTGCTCCAAAATCTCTTGTGCCTTGCGGTAATGATACGTTAACCTTCGCCATTAATCAGTTTATAGTTTTATGTGTTTGTAGTTCCAAATCATACATCAGAGATCATCCATCAGACATCTTCTTTCTTCGTGCCTCGTAATTCTGAATTATCTTATCACATGCTTTATCAATCATTTCATACACGGTATGATAGCCATCTTCTTTACCAAACCACGGATCAGGAACAGCTCTGTTTTCGCCGGGGTATAATTCATTCAGCAACAGATCCACTTTATCTTCTTTCCACAACTTTCCGCTGATTTTTTTTACATCAACATAGTTGTCGCTGTCCATCACATAAATAAAATCATAGTGCAGAAAATCTTCTTTTACAAACTGTCGTGCACGTTGGCGGCTGATGTCAACTCCATTGATGCCGGCAACTTTTATACTGAGCGGATGTGGTGCTTTGCCAATATGATAGGCACCTGTACCTGCACTCTCAACACTCCATTGTAATCCTGCTTTCCATGCTTTTTGCTGCAGCACACCCTCTG
Source organism: Chitinophagaceae bacterium (assembly GCA_022841365.1). GTDB lineage: Bacteria > Bacteroidota > Bacteroidia > Chitinophagales > Chitinophagaceae > Lacibacter. Next base: position 42,684 of record JALHRP010000006.1, read on the forward strand.
CCAGCGGACTTCTGCAAATATTTCCCAAACAAACCATTAAGATACGCATCGTTGCAAAGATAAGGTGTAAGGAAAAAGGCGCAAGAAACAAGGTACAAGATGAAAACCAATGTCCAAAAACCAAAAACCAATTTTCAACATAAACATCGCTACATCATCCTTTTTTTCTTTTGTGGATTTTATGATGAACAGCGTCTCAGTTTAAAACGAAATAATATGACAAGCAATCAAATCCTCACCGCCAGTTTCTTAGACATTCTGTTTGAAAACCGGAACAAAGCATATGGTGCTTACAGTATTCGCAAAGCTTATCCAAAACATTTGATGAAAGCACTTGGTATGATGTTGTTACTTGTAACTGCTTTGAGTTTATTTGTTATGAGCAGACCGCCAAAAAATCAGATTAGCAGTTCGTTTTCGGCTCATGATACATTGGTTGTAGATCTGGAACCCTATCATGAAAAAGAAAAACCCCGTGAACCGCAAACTCAACGTACCGTTGCTGCACAACCACCAACAAGACCTGATTTTGTACCAACAATTGTAAAAGATGAAGTTGAAAATCCTGTTCCTGATCGTACTGATACTACAATATATAATCCCGGTGCAGAAAACAAACCTGCAACCGGAACTGATGGAACTGATTTTGTACAGGCAGAAACAGGCCCGGTTACGACTATTACTCCCGAACATCAATCGGCACCGGAACCTGAAAAGCCGGCGATACATGAAACAGCCGATGTAATGCCTGAATTTCCCGGAGGGACAGATGCATGGAGAAATTATCTGCAACGCATGCTTCGTGTACCCGATGATTTGGAAACAGGCGATCGTAAAACAGTTCGTGTACGATTTGTTGTAAATGCAACGGGCGAAATAACAGATATGATTGTTGTACAAAGTGCAGGTGCAGCATTTGATAAAGAAGTGCTTCGGGTAATAGCGAAGATGCCCAAATGGAAACCCGGTAAACAGGCAGGCAAACCGGTTGCAGTTTATTATACACAGCCCGTAACCTTTACAGCACCTGAATAACAGGATATGATTAACGGCTGCTGCATGGTTTGAAAAGTTTTACAGCGGTATAAAATTTATTTATCTTGCCCGTTCCTTATAAAAGAAGCATGTCTGTACAGGAAGATTTCAGGAAAAAAAACAAGCCGGTAAATGTAAAAGCCATCTTTGATCTGGTGATGGGACTAGTTTATCTGGTAATGGGAGCTGTTTTAGCCGCATCCAAATATATTGGTCTGGAGTTAACATTTCCTCCACCTGAAATCATCACCATATTTGGAATTGCAGCCATCATTTACGGAGCGTTTCGCATTTTCAGAGGAGTTAAATTATACAAAGAAGCATAGGATGAAAAACGGAGGTTTATTGTTGTGGTTGTTGTTGTTGTTGTGTTTTTCTTCCTGTAAAGAAAAGAAAGCACAGCCAACTGATACAGGTACTACCGGTACCATCCATATCAGTGTAGATGAAACGTTTAAGCCGATTATTGAAGAACAGATCAGGGTATTTGAATCATCTAATCCCAAAGCAAAAATTATTGCTCATTACAAATCAGAGGCAGAATGCTGGGACGATTTAATGAAAGACAGTACCCGGATGGTGATTGTGACCAAAAAAATTACACAGGCAGAGTCACGATATTATGCTGATTCAATTGGCATCTATCCACAAGGCGATATTCTTGCTTACGATGCAGTTGCACTGTTGTTAAACAGGAATGAACCCGATTCTGTTTTTGAACACGAAGATGTGGTACAGCTCTTGCAAGGGAAGAGCAGGTTGCCGTACAAGCCTGTATTTGATGGTATAAAAGCCACCAGCACAGTAAGGTATGCAATGGACAGCCTGTTAAAAGGAAAACCGTTGAATACCAGCGTTATTACAGCCGCAAAAACAAGTCGTGAAGTGGTTGAATACATTGGTAATACCAGAGGATATATTGGTTTTGCAGGTGTAAGCTGGATTGGAAATCCGGAAGATACAGCGCAGTTGAACAGTTTAAAAAAGGTTCGGATTGCCTGGTTACCCCGCGACAGTTGCAAAGATGGCTCTTATACCAAGCCATGGCAGGAGGAGATTTTAACAAACCGTTATCCTTACACAAGAGGAATCTATTACGTCTTAAAAGAAAATCATGCAGGCCTCGGTAAATCAATGGTCAATTTTATGAAGGGAGACAGAGGTCAGTTAATATTCAGAAGGGGTTATCTGGTGCCGGCGTGGCGGATATTCATGATGAGGGAAACGAAATTGAAATTAGTAAAGCCTTTAAAACAATAAATTAATATTTTTACTGCCCTTTGAACATCAGATTACGTAAACAATAAGAACAAAAAACAGAAAAATGAAGCGATCACTCAGTGTAGTACTCTTAGCAGTCGTTTTTGTGCAGCAGGTGTTTGCACAGTCTATTGATGAAGGAAAGAAGTTCATGTATTATGAACGCTTCAACAGTGCAAAAGAAGTGTTTACCAAGCTGCTTGCAGCCAATGCTAAAAATGAAGATGCAGCCTATTGGCTTGGCCAGGCTTATCTTGGTTTAGAAGATGTGGCCAAGGCTAAACAAACCTATCAAACCGCATTGCAGGGTAATCCAACCTCTCCGCTGTTGCTTGCAGGTATGGGGCAGGTTGAATTGATTGAAAACAAAACAACCGATGCCCGTAATCATTTTGATATGGCTGTGAATACCAGTAAATCAAAAGATATAGATGTGCTGCATGCAGTGGGCCGTGCCAATGCGTATACGAAAGCAGGTGATGCAAACTACGGTATTACCATGCTGCAAAAAGCAACAACACTCAAAGGTTTCAAAGACCCCTCAGTATATGTAACCATGGGAGATGCATACCGTAAACTGGTTGATGGTGGTAATGCCGTTCTTGCTTTTAAAAATGCGTTAGCTATCAATCCAACGTATGCTGCGGCAAAACATAAGGAGGGCTTGATTTATGAAAGTCAGAAAAACAAAGAATTCTTTCTTCCTGCTTATGAAGAAGCGGTAAGGATGGATCCGAATTACGGTCCGGCTCATTACTCACTTTATTTTTACTGGTATTTCAGGGATGTAACTAAAGCTGAAGATTACCTGAATAAATATATTGCTGCTATTGACAGCGATCCGCAAAATGATTATTACAGGATTGATCTGAAATATGCATCAGGTCAGTTTGCAGAAGCAGTTAGTCAGAGTGATGCCATGATTAATAAAATTGGTGCAAATGTGATCAAACCACGTATCTACCGTTTGAAAGCATACAGTTTTAAATCAATGGGTGAGGCTTCTTACAAAGAAAAAGATACAGCCACCGGCATCAAACATTTTACTTCTGCAAAAGCAAGTATTACAGAATTCTTTCAAAAAGCAAAGCCTGAGGATATTGTTCCGAAAGACTTTGAAGTAATTGGTGATATCCTTTCTAACACACCGGGTAGTGAATCACAAGCCTACGCCAACTATGAGCGTGCAATGAATATGGATACGGCTGCAGATAATAAAGCATCGTATTTGCAAAAAGCAGTTGATCTTGCCAAGAAACAGAAAGATAAAGGTGCAATTGCCTATTGGTTGCAAAAACAATACAACACCAAGCCAAGCCCATCTAATGTTGATCTGTATAATTTAGGTCGTGCTTATTTTGATGCAGGAAGTGATGGCGACTTTAACTATTACCGCAAGTCTGATAGTGTGTTTGCTTTGTATACAGAAAAATATCCTGATCAGGCTTTTGGTTACTACTGGCGTGCCCGCAGTAACTGGAGCATTGATACCAGTATGGTGAATGCAATGGCCAATCCTCATTTTGAAAAGTTTGTACAGATTGCTTCAACCGGAAAAGATTCTGTTTCGTTCCGTCCGCAAATTAAAATTGCGTACAAGTATTTTATCGGCTACAATATTTTTGTAAAGAAAGATTATAAAGTGGCTATCGAATATTGCGATAAAATTCTGGCCATTGATCCTGCAGATCAGGAGGCAGCAGATTACAAGCGCCAGTTAACCGGTGGAAAAACACAATCTACAGGGAACAGCACTGCACCTGCAGCCAATCAGCAAAAGAAACCGGCTACCGGTTCAAAACCTGCGGCAACAAAATCGCCTGCAACATCAGCCCGAAAGAGATAAGATTTTATATCATCTCATCTAATAAATTAATCCCCTCATTTTTAAAGAGGGGATTTTTATTTTATATCAGGGAATTTTGGTTACCCTGCCTTATTTTTGCGACATTCAAAACCGTCTTTTCATGCAATGGTTTTTCTTTTTACAGTCCAATCCCGCAGTTCCCGTTGCTCAGGCGGTGAATGATTCTGGAAATTATTTCCCCATCGGTATTCAGATTTTATTTGCAGTAGGTTTTGTAGCATTCATGATGGTGCTAACGCATTTGCTGGGTCCTAAACGGCCAACTGCTCAAAAGCTCGAAAATTTTGAAAGCGGTATTGAAATACATGGAAATGCCCGACAGCCAATGGCAGTTAAGTATTTTCTGGTAGCAATTTTGTTTGTTTTATTTGATGTGGAAGTGATCTTTTTCTATCCTTACGCTGTTAACTTCAGAGAATTGGGATGGAATGGTTTTCTGGCAGTGTTGATGTTTGTGGGTTTTTTCCTTTGTGGGTTCTATTATATAGTTAAGAAAGATGCGCTCAATTGGGAAGATTAGAAAATTTGAAAATTAACCAATTTGAAAATTTGAAAATGGGCCTAATTCTGGATAGATGTAGAGTGTTGGCAAGCTTTGATTTTCAAATTTTCAAATTCTCAAATTAATTATTATGTCACGTCCGGTACAATTTAATATCAATCCTAAACCAACCGACTATAAAGGTCACATCAGTGTTGCTGATATGCCCGATGGTCACATGGGAGAAGGATTCTTTGCGACCAAGCTCAGCGAAGTAGTAGGGCTGGCCCGTAAAAATTCAATCTGGCCATTACCGTTTGCAACTTCCTGCTGCGGTATTGAGTTTATGGCAACTGCTGCAGCTCATTACGATCTGGGTCGTTTTGGTTCTGAGCGAATGGCCTTTACTCCCCGTCAGTGCGATCTGATGATGGTGATGGGAACAATTTCTAAAAAAATGGGTCCTGTTGTAAAACAGGTGTATTTGCAAATGGCCGAACCCCGTTGGGTAATGGCCGTTGGTGCTTGTGCAAGCAGTGGAGGTATTTTTGATACATACAGTGTGTTGCAGGGAATTGACCAGGTGGTGCCGGTTGATGTATATGTGCCCGGCTGTCCCCCAAGACCCGAAGCCATTCTGGATGGTTTGATGAAAGTGCAGGAGTTGGTAGGTCAGGAAAGTCTTCGCCGCCGCAACAGTGAGCATTATCAAAAATTACTGAACAGTTACGGAATACAATAAAACAATTAATCAATTTGATAATTTGAAAATGTGCTAATGACTGAAGCGACAGGATTTTCAAATTTTCAAATTCTCAAATTTTCAAATTGAGATGGGTTTAACCAACGAACAGATTCAAAACAAACTGACAGAAAAATTTGGAGAGCAGGTTACTGCTTTCGCTGAGCCGTACGGCATGCTTACGTTTGAAGCGCCAAAGGATTTGAATTTAAAAGTCCTTCAGTTTTTGTTTGATGATGAAACCTTGCAGTTTCGTTTCCTTACCGATTTACAGGCTGTGCATTATCCAAACGATAAAGGGCGTGAGTTAGCAGTGGTATATCATTTACACAACCTGGTTGATAATGTACGTATCCGTTTTAAAGTATTTACAGATATCAATACACCCGATGTATTTACAGCAACGCAGCTGTATTCATCGGCCAACTGGATGGAGCGTGAAACCTATGATTTCTTTGGAGTGAATTTCGTCGGGCATCCTAACCTCAAACGTATTTTGAATGTAGATGAGATGGATTATTTCCCCATGCGAAAAGAATTTCCATTAGAAGATCAAACACGTATTGATAAAGATGATGAGATGTTTGGAAGAGGAGGAAGCAGTAATTAGGTAATTTGAAAATTTGAGAATTTGAAAATTGGGTTTCGCATTTTCAAATTTTCAAATTGAACAATTTTCAAATTGAATTTTATGAGTGACGTTCAAAATATATTATTACCGGAAGGTTCCATTGAGAAGCAAACCATCACGCTCAATGTTGGTCCAACGCATCCTGCCACACATGGTGTTTTTCAAAACATCATGGAAATGGATGGTGAGCGGGTGATGTCTTCTGAATCAACAGTAGGCTATATCCACCGTGCATTTGAAAAGCTGGCCGAACGTCGTCCGCTGTACCAGATCACACCCATTACAGATCGTTTGAATTATTGCAGCAGCCCCATCAATAATATCGGCTGGCATCTTACCTGCGAAAAATTATTAGGTATTCAAACACCAAAACGTGTTGACTACCTGCGTGTCATCATCATGGAGCTTGCACGTATCAGCGATCATTTGATTTGTAATTCCATTCTGGGTGTTGATACAGGTGCCTTCTCCGGTTTCGTTTATCTCATGGAGTTCCGTGAGTTGATCTATGAAATTTATGAAGAAATCTGTGGAAGCCGTTTAACCACAAACATTGGACGCATCGGGGGGTTCGAACGAAACTTTACACCCGTAGCATGGGAGAAATTAGAGAAGTTCCTCAAAGAATATCCAAAGGCATTAAAAGAATTTGAAAACCTCTTTACACGTAACAGAATATTTATAGACCGTACAGTCGGCTGTGGTCCTATCTCGGCAGAGCGTGCATTGAATTACGGTTTCACCGGTCCAAACCTGCGTGCAGCAGGTGTTGATTATGATGTGCGTGTACACACGCCTTACTCATCATACGAAGATTTTAATTTTGTTGTTCCTGTTGGAACAACAGGTGATACTTACGACAGATATCTCGTTCGCAATGTGGAAATGTGGGAGAGCTTGAGCATTATTGAACAGGCGTATCAAAAAATTCAAGACTTTAAAGGAGTTGATGCAGAAGTGTATCATGCACATGTACCTGAATATTATTTGCCTGAGAAGAAAGAAGTTTATACGAGTATGGAAGCGCTTATCTGGCACTTTAAAATCATCATGGGTGAAATTGAAATGCCCAAAGGTGAAGTATACAACAGTGTAGAAGGTGCAAATGGTGAGTTAGGTTATTACTTTATTAGTGATGGCGGACGTACACCGTATCGCCTGCATTTCCGCCGGCCTTGTTTTATTTATTACCAGGCTTTTGAAGAGCTGGTGAAAGGAAGTATGTTGAGTGATGCCATTGTGGTGATGAGCAGTTTGAATTTGATTGCAGGAGAATTAGACGCATAGGAGCAATTTGAAAATTAGTTGATTTGAAAATTTGAAAATAAACGAATGAAGTTTTCTGACGATAAGTTAAAGCAGGTTGATGAGATGATCTCTCATTATCCGGAAGGCAAACAAAAAAGTGCATTGCTGCCTTTGCTGCATTTTGTGCAGAAAGAAAATGGTGGCTGGTTGAGCAGTGAAGCAATGGATTATACTGCGGAGTTATTAAAGATTGCTCCCATTGAAGTGTATGAAGTAGCTACGTTTTACAGCATGTATAATTTACAGCCTGTTGGAAAAACGGTTTTTGAGGTTTGTCAAACAGGCCCTTGTATGTTGCGTGGCAGCGATGGAATTGTAGATTATATCTACGAAAAGCTGGGCATCAAACCCGGGCAAACAACTGCAGATGGTTTGTTTACATTAAAGACAGTAGAATGTTTAGGTGCCTGTGGTTATGCACCCATGATGCAGTTAGGTCCTGATTTCAGAGAGCATCTTACAAAAGAAAAAATTGATGCATTGATTGCCGAAGGAAAAACAAAAGCTAATTAAGATGAAGAAGAAAACAGCTATGTTGATCGGATTTATGCTTTCAGTTTCAGCAATGATTGTGATCATTACTTTTTTAATGGCAACAGATAAAGCAGCGATGCGGCCAATGCTGTTTGTAGGAATCGGGTTGGCATTAACCTCTTTGATTATCCGTAATCTGATTCGGTTTAAGCCGGAGTGGTTTAAAGATAATAATGTCGATTAGAATGAAGAACGTACAAGAGTGCGACCCGCCTTCGCTAAAGCTACGGATGGGCAGGCGCAACAGAAGTTCAATAGTAGTAACTGCGATGACTAAATAAAATATTAAGTCGAGAAAAACAGACGACGAAAACAATGGGAAGAAAATTACTTTTAGACAAAGCGCATATCGAAGGCATCAGGCATTATGATGTCTATCGCCGTGAAGGTGGTTACCGCAGCGTAGAGAAAGCATTGAAAACAATGTCGCCCGATGCAGTAACAGAAGAAGTAAAGAAAAGTGGGTTGCGTGGACGTGGTGGTGCAGGTTTTCCAACCGGTATGAAATGGGGTTTTCTTGCCAAACCCGAAGGCGTTCCCCGTTACTTAGTGGTGAATGCAGATGAGAGTGAGCCGGGTACATTTAAGGACCGTTACCTGATGGAATTTATTCCGCATTTGTTGATCGAAGGAATGATCACTGCATCGTATGCATTGGGCAGCAACACATCTTATATCTACATCCGTGGTGAATACTGGTGGGTAAAAGAAATTTTAGAAGTGGCCGTACAGGAAGCACGCAATGCAGGTTGGTTAGGAAAAAATATTTTAGGCAGTGGTTTCGATTGCGACATTTTTGTACAACCCGGTGCAGGTGCTTATATCTGCGGTGAGGAAACGGCATTGATTGAAAGTTTAGAAGGTAAGCGTGGTAATCCTCGTATCAAGCCTCCGTTCCCTGCGGTAAAAGGGTTGTGGGGTTGCCCGACTGTGGTAAACAATGTAGAAACCATTGCAGCGGTTGTGCCCATTGTGAACGATGGTGGTGATGAATATGCAAAACTGGGCATTGGTAAATCAACAGGTACCAAATTAATTTCGGCATGCGGTAACATCAGCAAACCGGGTGTGTATGAAATTGAAATGAATATTTCGGTAGAAGAATTTTTATATAGTGATGAATACTGCGGAGGTATTGCCAATGGTAAAAAACTAAAAGCATGTATCCCCGGTGGTTCATCTGTTCCGATTCTTCCTGCAAATCTGTTGTTGAAAACAGCAAAGGGTGAAACCAGAATGATGACCTATGAAAGTTTGAGTGATGGTGGTTTTGCAACAGGTAGCATGATGGGTAGTGGTGGTTTTATTGCGATGGATGAAGATCAGTGCGTAGTGAAGCACACCTATACATTGGCTCGGTTCTATCGTCATGAAAGTTGCGGACAATGTTCGCCTTGCAGAGAAGGAACAGGTTGGATGGAAAAAATTCTGCTCAACATTGAAAACGGAAAAGGAAAGATGAGTGATATTGATCTGCTGTGGGATATTCAACGCAAGATCGAAGGAAACACAATTTGTCCGTTGGGTGATGCAGCAGCATGGCCGGTGGCAGCAGCTATCCGTCATTTCCGTGATGAGTTTGAATGGCATGTGACCAATCCGGCAGATGCATTGAAAAGAAATTATGGTTTGGCGAATTATGAGAAGCCGTTGGAGATAGCAGTGGCGGCCCCCTAAATCCCCCAAAGGGGGACTTTTGGAGTCGCAGAAAATTTGAAAAGTATTATTTAATTAAAATGCTACAAACCCTCCCCCGTTGGGGGAGATGGAGGGGGCTATATGGCAGACGAAAAAAAATTATTTACAGTAACCATCGACAACATCACTGTTGAAGTGGAGCCGGGAACAAGCATTCTGCAGGCTGCACGTAAAATAGGTGGTGATGTGGCGCCGCCGGCGATGTGTTATTACACAAAGCTGAAAGATAGTGGTGGTAAATGCCGCACTTGTTTAGTGGAAGTGGCTGCAGGTTCAGCTGCCGATCCACGACCCATGCCTAAGCTGGTGGCAAGTTGCCGTACCAACGTGATGGACGGTATGGTGGTGAAAAATATTACCAGCGATCGTGTAATAGATGCAAGAAATGGTGTGGTTGAATTTTTATTGATCAATCATCCGCTGGATTGCCCCATTTGCGATCAGGCAGGTGAATGTCATTTGCAGGATCTCAGTTACGAACATGGTAAAGGCGCCAGTCGCTATGAGTTCAAACGCAGAACATTTGATAAGCATGATCTTGGTCCATACATACAATTGCACATGACACGTTGCATTCTTTGCTATCGTTGTGTGTACACAGCCGATCAGGTGACGAATGAACGCAAGCATGGTATATTGATGCGTGGTGATCATTCTGAAATTGCTACCTATATCGAGAAGAGTTTAGAGAATGATTTTATAGGGAATGTGATTGATGTTTGTCCGGTAGGTGCATTAACCGACCGCACATTCCGTTTCAAAAACCGTGTATGGTTTACCAAGCCGGTTGATGCACATTGCAATTGTGATAAGTGCAGTGGTGAAGTGCAGTTGTGGATGCGTGGAGATGAAGTGCTTCGTGTAACTGCACGTAAAGATGAGTGGGGTGAAGTAAAAGATACAAGCAAAGGTGAAACAGGATGGATCTGCAATACCTGTCGCTTTGAACGGAAGAACGCAAGCGACTGGATCATTGAAGGACCATCGCAAATCAATCGTCATTCAGTGATTTCGCAAGGACATTATGAAAATGCTGTGAAACCGAATGAAACAATTAAGAAAGTAATGGGAGGAAGGGATCCGAAGTTGCTCATGAACATTAAAGATGTAAGTGAAGTAAATCAGGTGGAGCTGAGTGAAATAAAAGGAGCGGCCACATCGGAATCGTTTAAACAATTGAAGAAAGGAAATTAATGGATATCACATTATTAGCAGTTGATTGGGCATTGGTGCTGGAGAAATTCATCTTCATCGCTTTTATTATCACCGTTTCATTGGTGGTGGCTCTGTACATGACGTTTGGTGAGCGCAAAGTAGCGGCATGGATTCAGGATCGTTTGGGTCCAAACCGTGCAGGTCCGTTTGGTATTTTACAACCACTGGCCGATGGTGTAAAAATGTTTTTTAAAGAAGAGATCATTCCTACATCTTCCAATAAAATTTTATTTATTCTCGGTCCGTCACTGGCCATGATTACAGCGATGTTAACCAGTGCGGTGATTCCATGGGGCGACAAAGCAGAATTATTCGGACGTACCATTTCATTACAAATTGCCGATGTAAATATTGGCATCTTGTATGTGTTTGGTATTTTAAGTTTAGGTGTATATGGTATTATGATTGGTGCATGGGCAAGTAACAACAAGTTCTCCTTGATGGGTGGTTTGCGTGCCGCATCACAGATCATTTCGTATGAACTGGCAATGGGTATTTCACTGATCGCTTTGATCATGATCACCGGAACATTGAGTTTGGGTGAAATGGTGCATCAGCAGAAAGAAGGCTGGTGGAATTTTTTCTATCAACCACTCGGCTTTTTTATTTTCTTAGTGTGTGCCTTTGCAGAGTGTAACCGTACTCCATTTGATCTGGCAGAAGCAGAGAATGAACTGATCGGTGGTTACCACTCTGAATATTCAAGTTTGAAACTTGGTTTCTATTTATTTGCTGAATACATCAACATGTTTATCAGCAGTGCGGTAATGGCTACGTTGTATTTTGGCGGCTATGATATCATTCCGTTTTATGATGAGAGTGTGTGGGGATTATCAGCCAACATCATGGCCTTGTTAGGAGCTGCGGCATTATTCTTTAAAATTCTGGTATTCATTTTCATATTCATGTGGGTACGCTGGACCATTCCGAGATTCCGTTACGATCAGCTGATGAACCTTGGTTGGAAGGGATTGATTCCTTTGGCCTTGTTCAATATGATTGTAACAGCAGCAGTGATTTTGTTTTTGAAGAAGTAGAGGGCGGCCCCCTCTAACTCCCCCGGAGGGGGAGGACAGCAAGGCACAGGCCCAGCTTATTTGAAATGAATGATGAATAGGCAGAGATATTGAAGTAGTGATAATTGAAATGATGAAGAAGAATTGGAAGTGAGTAAGTGGGGTGTTTATCCCCTCCTCGGAGGGGCGGAGGAGAGTCACACAGAAAGAATGATTGAAGGGGTGGGTTGTTGAATAGAATGGTTGCTGTACAAGAGTGCGACGCAACAGCAGCAGAAGAAAGAGCTGAAGTGGATGACAAAAAATATATTTGCAAACTTTTATAACAAACGTTGATGCAATTAACAAACAAAGCAAAACCGGTAGACCGTAAACCGTTGAGTATTGCAGAAAAGATTTATCTGCCTGCAATTCTCAAAGGAATGGGAATCACGTTTTCGCACATTTTTAAAAAGAAGGTAACGATCAACTATCCGGAAGAAACAAGACCATTCAGTCCTGTGTTCCGTGGTTTGCATATTCTGAACCGTGATGAAGAAGGTCGTGAAAACTGCACTGCCTGTGGTTTGTGTGCAGTAGCTTGTCCTGCAGAAGCCATCACCATGGATGCAGCAGAACGGTTACCTGGCGAAGAACATTTATATCGTGAAGAAAAATATGCAGCCAAGTACGAGATCAATATGCTGCGTTGTATTTTCTGTGGTTTGTGCGAAGAGGCGTGTCCCAAAGATGCAATTTATTTAACCGAAACATTTGCACCTGCAAATTACAGCCGGCAAAGTTTTATCTATGGTAAAGACAACCTGGTAATTCCTCATCCAAAGGAAAACCCGGAAGCATTTACCAAAGCAAAAGGATTAATTGACGAACGAAAGGCGAAAGCCAATCAACAGACTGCATAACATGAGTATTACTGAAATTCTATTCTGGTTCCTTACTGCAATGGCAGTTGGCGGAGCATTGATGATGGTTACCAGCAAAAACCCGGTGTACAGTGTACTGTGGTTAATTGTTGTATTCTTTGCCATTTCCGGTCATTATATTTTATTGAATGCACAGTTCCTTGCAGTGGTCAACATCATTGTATATGCAGGGGCAATCATGGTGTTGTTCTTATTCGTAATCATGCTCATGAACATGAATGCAGATAACGAGCCGCAAAAAAACATCTGGTTAAAAATTGCGGGGATGATTGCAGGCGGATGTTTGCTGCTGGTGTTTATTGCAGCTATCCGTCAAACAGAAGCGTTGCAAATACAGAAAGTAAACACCGGCGGACAAACAGGATTGATTCATTTGCTGGGCAAAACATTGTTTACAGATTATGTATTGCCTTTTGAAATAAGCAGTGTGTTGTTTTTAAGTGCTATGGTAGGAGCCGTGGTGTTGGGGAGAAAAGGAGATTAGAAATTAGTAATTTGAAAATTTGAGAATTTGAAAATGATTAACTGTATGACAATTTTCAAATTTTCAAATTGAGAAATTTTCAAATTGTATTTATGCCGATCAATTATTATATTTTTTTAGCAATTGCACTGTTCAGTATTGGTGTGGCCGGTGTGTTAACACGCCGCAACGCCATTATTATTTTTATGTGCGTGGAGTTAATGCTCAATGCAGTAAACCTGTTACTGGTAGCATTCAGCAAAATGCATTATGAGAATGTGGTGATGTTTAATCCCACCTCACCGGTAGGAACAGAAGCACAGCTGTTTGTATTTTTTATTATGGTGGTGGCAGCAGCAGAGGTAAGTGTAGGGCTGGCCATTATTGTAATGATGTACAGAAATATCCATAGTGTGGATGTAAACTTTTTGAACAGACTTAAACACTAATACAGAAGTACGAACTGCGAAGTACGAATGACGTACTTCCAACTTCGTGCCTCGTACCTGACTATTATGAACAGTATTATCGACCTGGTTTATTTAGTTCCGTTGTTTCCGTTGATCGGTTTCCTGATCAATGGATTGGGAAGAAAAAATTTAAGCAAATCGCTCAGCGGTATTATTGGCAGCGGGGTAATTCTTGCGTCGTTTATTGTGAGCCTGTTGATCTTTAATGAAACAAGGGCTGAAGGTTTTACAGCAACAACAGTCAACCTGTTTGAGTTTATTAATGTAGCCGGGTTAAATATTCCATTTGCATTTCAGGTAGATCAATTGTCTGCACTCTTTCTGCTCATCATTACCGGTGTAGGGTTTCTTATTCATGTGTATTCAACTTCTTACATGCACGAAGAAGCGCCTCATCATTATGCACGTTACTTCGCCTATCTCAATTTATTTGTGTTTAGCATGTTGTTGCTGGTGCTGGGAGCAAACTATCTCATCATGTTTATTGGCTGGGAAGGTGTTGGTCTTTGTTCTTACTTACTTATCGGATATTGGTTTAAGAATACAGAATACGGCAATGCTGCACGCAAAGCCTTTGTGATGAACCGCATTGGTGATCTTGGATTTCTGTTGGGCTTATTCTTCATCATTCAACAGTTTGGATCGCTAACCTACATAGATGTGTTTGCACGGGCACAGGGTGCAGGTACAAGCATCCTTACAGTCATTACACTCTTGTTATTTGTTGGTGCAATGGGTAAGAGTGCACAGATTCCTTTGTACACCTGGTTGCCCGATGCAATGGCAGGTCCAACACCTGTATCTGCTTTGATCCACGCTGCGACAATGGTAACAGCAGGTATCTACATGATTGCACGCAGCAACATATTATATACGCTGGCTCCCGTTTCACAAACTTTGGTTGCGGTTATTGGTTTGGCAACAGCTATTCTTGCTGCTACCATTGCCCTCAAACAAAACGATATTAAAAAAGTACTGGCTTACTCAACGGTTAGTCAGTTAGGTTATATGTTCCTTGGTTTAGGAGTGGGTGCTTACACAGGTGCTGTGTTTCATGTAATGACACATGCGTTCTTCAAAGCCTTGTTATTCTTAGGTGCAGGTTCTGTTATTCATGCCATGCATCACGAGCAGGATATTCGCAAGATGGGTGGCTTAGCGAAAAAACTTCCTGTAACACATTGGACGTTCTTAGCCGGTTGTATTGCTATCGCCGGTATTCCTCCGTTCAGTGGTTTCTTTTCAAAAGATGAAATTTTAGTGCATGCATTTGCAGCTGAACCTTTTGGGATAATTTATTATGTAATTGGTTTGGCAGGTGCGTTGATGACAGCGTTCTATATGTTCCGCTTATATGCAATGACGTTCAAAGGAACTTTCCGTGGTACACATGAACAGGAACATCATCTACATGAAAGTCCCTGGCAAATGACTGTGCCATTGATTATACTTGCTTTCCTTGCAGTGGTTGCAGGTTTTGTTGGTATTCCTGAATTATTTGCAGCTGATGCACATAAGCTGGAACATTATTTAGCTCCTGTTTTTGCAGCATCAACAGATATTGCAGAAACACATCCTGTATCACATGAAACCGAATATATTTTATTAGCTGTAAGTATAACGCTGATTGTTGTTTCCATACTGTATGCATTAAACCGTTTCAGCAAAAAACCTGAAACCGGAGAAGCTGAAGGCTTTGGAAAAATTCTCGCCAACAAATGGTATGTAGATGAATTGTACAATAACATCATTACAAAACCATTGAACGGTTTGGGGGCATTCAGTAATCGCTTTATTGAAAAGAGTGGCATTGATGGTCTGGTAAATGGTGTAGGTAAAACTGTACAGTGGGGTGGCCGTCAATTACGCTTATTACAAAGCGGACAGGTAGGGAATTATGTGTTGTGGATGGTGTTAGGCGTATTAATCTTCTTTGTACTTGCAATTACAATCCTTAATAAATAAACCGGATTAAAACTGTTTATGACTGCATTATTGTTGATATTGATTCCGTTGATTGGTGGCTTCACTGCTTTTTTTATCAAAGAAGAAAAGCTGGTAAAGATGTGGAGCCTGGCAGTTGCATTCGCTTCGCTGGCAGTAATGAGCTATGGATTGCTGTTTGCATACAACCTCGATAACAAAGTATTTGTTGCCGAATGGTTACCGCAGTTTGGTTCATCATTCGCATTGCTCATGGATGGAGTAAGCAGCCTGCTTTGTTTATTAACAGTGGTTGCTTATCCTATCATCTTTGCATCTACATGGAAAAGCAAGTACACAGCGCCCAATAGTTTTTATGGATTGATGCTGTTAACACAGGCAGGTATACTGGGTGTGTTTCTTGCAGCAGATGGATTGTTATTTTACTTCTTCTGGGAGCTGGCATTGATTCCTGTTTATTTTCTCTGCTCCAAATGGGGAGGCGAAAAACGCATTGCCGTTACATTTAAATTCTTCATCTACACATTCGTAGGTTCTTTGTTGATGTTGGTTGGATTGATCTATCTCTATTATCAAACCGCAGATGCATCGTTTTCCATGCAGTCGTTGTACGAAGTAAAATTGACTGTAACACAACAGGCTTGGTTGTTCTGGTTATTCTTTATTGCGTTTGCAGTTAAGATGCCGGTGTTTCCGTTTCATACCTGGCAGCCCGATACATATGAACAATCTCCAACAGCAGTAACCATGGTGTTGAGTGCATTGATGGTGAAGATGGGTTTGTTTGCAGTAGTACGCTGGTTAATTCCTTTGTTCCCGGCAGGCGCATTGATGTTTGATAATGTAGTGATTGGTTTAAGTGTTGTGGGGATGGTTTATGCAAGTGTACTTGCCATGCAGCAGGATGATCTCAAACGTCTGGTTGCTTATTCATCCATTGCACATATTGGTTTAATGAGTGCAGCACTGTTTGTAAATAATGAGAGTGGTATGCAGGGAGCTATGATTCAGTTCTTCAGTCATGGTGTAAATGTATTGGGTATGTGGATTGTGGTTGAACTCATCGAACGTCAATTCGGCACACGTAAAATGAGTGAGCTGGGGGGTATTGCACAAAAAGCACCGGCGCTCGCTATCTTACTGGTGGTGGTAGCTCTTGCAAATGTTGCACTGCCTTTAACCAATGCCTTTGTGGGCGAATTCTTAATGTTTAATGGCTTGTTTAAATTCAATATCTGGTATGCGGCAGTGGGTGGATTAAGTATTATTCTCAGTGCTGTGTATACATTACGTATGATCCAGAAAGTATTTTTCGGAAATGAAAATGCGGTTACTGTAAATACAACCGAAATAAACTGGTATGAAAAAACAAGTTTAGTGGTAATTGTTGCAGCCATCTTTATAATGGGTATTTATCCCAAGCCGGTGTTTGCATTGGTGCAGGAAACGGTAACAATGATTTTAGGAATTTTTAAATAAAGAGTTTTCAACTATTCACTTGAATAGTCGAAGGCTATGTTGAATACACAGTTTTGAAAAGTTGAATAACGACTTATAATTAAAAGGAGAATAATGAACCTGATTTTAATTTCGGCACTCTGGGGTATTGTGATGATGTTTAGCGGTTTGTTTATTGCAAATAAATCAACGGCTAAAACAATTGCTGTTGTTGGTGCACTTGTTTTGCTGGCGGGCAACCTGTTTGATCTTTCCGGTAAAATGATCATTGACAGCAACTTCAACGGAATGTTGCAGTATGATAAGTTCGGGTTACTTTTTTTAACGGTGATTGTACTGGCATTGCTGTTTTATTTTCTGCTCAGCGGTAAGGCCATTCAGGAAGTGGGCAATCACTCCTACGAATATTTTGCTCTCATGTTTTTTATCATGAGTGGGATTGGATTAGTTGCGTTGTTCAATAACCTCCTGATCCTGTTTATTGGTATTGAAATTGTTTCTATTCCGCTGTATATCTTAACCGGTGCAGATAAAAAGAACCTGAAGGGAAATGAAGCAGCACTCAAATATTTTTTAATGGGTGCATTTTCAACAGGTATCATGCTCATGGGTATTGCATTTTTGTATGGAGCCACCGGATCTTTTCAGGTAGATAAACTCAACCTCACGGCCAACGATAACTTCACCATTTTTCTGGTCATTGGTGTGGTGATGATCATGATTTCACTGGCGTTTAAAGTTTCTGCAGCTCCTTTTCATTTCTGGACACCCGATGTGTACGATGGCGCTCCAACAGTATTTACATCTTTCATGGCCAGCATTGTAAAAGCTGCAGTGTTTATCGGTTTCCTCAATCTGTTCATGAATGGTTTTGGAACCATCACAGGTAAATGGCAATTATCCATTGCCATCATTACTGCTCTTACTTTGTTCATTGGAAATATTACAGCCGTGTATCAGCAAAGTGTAAAACGTATGCTTGCTTATTCAAGCATTGCACAGGCAGGCTTTATGATGTTTGCCATTTTTGCTGTAAACGATATGTCAAAACAGGGACTGCTCTTGTACGCAGCTGCTTACTGTCTGGCCACTATTGGCATTTTTGCCGTGCTTGTAAAAATGAAAGACTTTACAATCGAGGGCTTTAATGGATTAGCAAAAAAAGAACCGCTCATTGCATTGGTTGTAACGGTTTGTTTTCTCTCTCTTGCAGGCATTCCTTTAACTGCAGGCTTCTTTGCCAAATATTTTGTGCTGGCTGCAGCAATAAAAACAGGTACGTATTTGTGGCTGGTGATTTTTGCTGTGTTGATGGCAGCTGTGAGTGTATATTATTACTTCCGTGTGATACAGGCCATGTACTTTAAAGAAGGCAACAGCGAAATGGCTGAAACAAGTTCCGGCTTTAAAGGGTTGCTCGTGGCAGTTGCAGTACTCATTATTCTATTGGGTGTTGCGCCCAACCTGCTCCTCAACTGGTTAATCCTGTATTAAGTCCGTCTGCAGAAAGAACTTGTTTATCGTTGGTTGTTTCTTAATTTCGGTACGAAATCTTATTATGACCTTCCGGGATATACTTACTCTTTCGTGGCGAACAGTGCGTTCTAATAAATTGAGAACAGGTATCACTGTATCAATCATTGCATTTGGTATTATGGCGCTGATTGGGATCATTACCGCTATTGAAGCCATGAATCAGAGCTTGTATGAAAATTTCTCCATTCTCGGCGCCAATTCATTCAGCATCCGTTTTAAAGAACGGAATATCCGTTTTGGCGGAGGCCCCAACAGTGATCTCAAAAAAGAAAAGAAAGGCGCTAAAAAAGAAAAGAACTCCAGCCTTGGGCGTGTAATTTCTTTTGATGAAGCAAGAAATTTTAAAGAGAATTTCCGGTTTCCTTCTTCGGTAAGTATTTCAAAATTTGCCAGCGGCAACTCCACCATTTTTTTTGAAGCAATAAAAACCAATCCCAACGTACGGGTAATGGGTGGCGATGAAAATTATTTGCTCAACAGCGGGTATGTACTGGAGCAGGGAAGGGATTTTAATAAACTCGATATCGAAAGTGGACGCAACGTGGTGATCATTGGAAGTGATCTGGTACGCAAACTCTTTAAAGGCAAGAGTGCATATGCTGTTGGTAAAATCATCCGCATCAACGCCAACCGCTACCGTGTAATTGGTGTGATGAAAGAACGGGGCGCCAGTTCTTTTCTGGCATTGGATAATATTGCCATTATCACTTACAACAATGTACGCCGCATCTTCAGTAACGAAGGCAGTTACAGCGTAACCATTCGTGCCAATGATTTTAAACAGATGGATGCGGCAGTGGGAGAAGCAACAGGCGTTTTCCGTCAGGCACGTAAACTCAACATTAAAGAAGCAGATAATTTTTATATTGATCGCAGCGACAGTATTGTTGAAACGCTTAAGAATACACTCCGCTATGTACGTTATGCAGCCATGGTCATTGGTATCATCACTTTAATTGGTGCTGCAATAGGTTTAACCAATATCATGCTGGTGGCAGTGAACGAACGCACCAGAGAAATTGGATTATCTAAGTCGCTGGGTGCAAGAGGCTCCACCATCCGCACACAGTTTTTATGGGAAAGTATTTTAATCAGTTTGCTGGGTGCTGGTATCGGTATCATTCTTGGTATTCTGGTAGGTAATCTTGCTTCTATGTTTTTTAAAACCGGTTTTGTTGTGCCATGGGCATGGGTGGTTGCCGGTGTATTGATTTGTTTCTTTACAGGTTTGCTGGCGGGTTTGTATCCGGCGATGAAAGCATCCAAGCTTGACCCGATTAATGCGTTACGATACGAGTAACAGTGCAACCATTGATGAAAAACATGAAATGGCACATCGTTTTATTTCTCCCTCTTTTTCTTTTCATTCATGTGCAGAAAATTTCCGGAAAGGAAAGGTTTTCAGTTCCTGCAACTGAAAAGAACATCACTTATCTTTTTATTGAATGGCGTCACTGGAACAATACGGTGGTGCTGGGGCATTTCAGCAGCAACCGTTTAAAACGGATAGAAGAAGTGGTTTGTGATGTTGATCAACTCAACGAAGTGATGCTCCGTAAATGGCTGAAAAACCCTGAGCAGGCTGCTTTGTTTTCTTTTCACTGTATGTGGGGACAGCAACCCTGGTTTCACGGGTTGAAATATCTCACTCCCTTTTCAGAAGTTTTATCAACTGCAGAGCAATCAAACATCCGCACAGTAATTTCATTTATCTGGCATGCAGGTGGCTTTAATTATAAAAAAAACTGGAACAGTGCTTTTGAAAAAGGATCGGCTATTGGAAAAAGTCTGGCTGCTATTAATCAATATTACAACAGAAACAGTTTTATTTTCTGCCATTCCATGGGCACCCGTTTTTTTGAAGGTGCTTTACATTCCATGTCAACAGATAAAAACCTGTTCAAAGCGGTGATACTTTTTTCTGCAGATCTTCCGGCAGACATTCATCAGCAGGAATTCCGCAACATCATCAACTCAACGGATACCGTTCTGCTGTTTAAGCATCAAAAAGATAAACCGCTTTTGCTGTCTTCTAAAATATTTAAATGCAAACGACTGGGAAGAAGCGGTCCTTTTCCATTGACAGAAGCAAACAAAATAATGATCTATGACATGACGGGATATGTAAAAGGTCTGCAACATCATGCACACATCAATAAGCGGTGGCCAAAAGAAAAACTGGCCGGATTTTTTAACCGCAGATATTAAAAGAAAGAGGCTTCGGTAAGTTCTGCTGCTTACTTAACTTTAGTACTGATATTGGAACACAACTCAGGACGAGGCCTTTTGCCATTCATGATTAAAGTACTGTTATGTATAAATTTTTTTCTCTTCTTCTCTTTTTCCCTCTCATTGGTTTCTCACAGAACAATGTCGTTACTGCAATAGATAGTTTTATGAACGGACAGGCAAACCATTTCAATTTTAACGGCAATATACTTGTGGCAGAAAAAGGTACCATCATTTATCAGCAGGCATTCGGCTATGCTGATTACAGTACAAAGCGCAGACTCAGCAACCAATCTGTATTTGAGCTGGCATCGGTGAGTAAGCAATTTACTGCAGCAGGTATTCTGTTGCTGAAACAAAAAGGTCAGCTGCAGTTGAGTGACAGTCTGCGGAAATTTTTTCCTGAACTTCCTTATGCAAACATGACCATTCAGCAATTACTGAATCATACTTCGGGATTACCTGATTACATTGATGCGATGCAGACGGGATGGGATGTAAAGAAAGTTGCTTTCAATACAGATGTGATTGCTGTAATGGCAAAAAAGAAATTGCCTGTTCATTTTCAGCCGGGAGAAAAATGGGAATACAGCAATACCGGTTACATGCTGCTTGCATCCATTATTGAAAAAGTAAGTGGTATGTCTTTTAATGAATTTATGGCGAAGCATATTTTTCAGCCATTAGGCATGAACCGTACACAGATCTATAATACCCGCCGCTCAAAAAAAGATACCATTACTGATTATGCTTACGGGCATGTGTACAGTGATTTTTTGAAACGATATATTGTTCCGGACAGTATTCAACAATTAAAGATGGTTTATTTTCTGGACGGGATTACCGGCGATGGAACAGTGAACAGCACAACGGGCGACTTATTGATCTGGGACCGGGCTTTGAAAAACAATCAATTGCTTTCAAAAAAATTGCAGCAGGAAATGTTTGCAGCGCAGGCACCTGTTGATACGGCCAATAAGCTTTACTACGGCTATGGTGTTATGACCGGAAAAAATGAACTGGGACAATACATCACTCATTCAGGAGGCTGGCCGGGTTACTCAACCATTTTAACCAGATATCTGAAACGGGATTTTACAATCATCGTTTTATCAAACAACAATGCATCGAGCGGAGCACTGGCAGCAACGGTTACCAATCTGCTGTATAAAAAACCGGTTGTGATGCCATATGAACACAAGGCCATTGTTATGGATACCGCTGCATTGGATAAGTTTGAAGGAAAGTATGAAGGATTTTATATTGAGCGGAAAGGAAATAAATTATACCGCAATACAACCAATCGGCTTGAAATCATCCCCGAATCTGCTGTAAAGTTTTTTTACAGCGATGGTACCGACAGGCAAATTGAATTTGAACTCGATAAAAAAGGGGATGTAATCAAGTGCTGGTTTATTGCTTACGGTGTTAAAGAAGAACGGAAGAAACTTTAAGCCACAACTCTCACCACTCATCATACATACTTTACCAATGGTGAAACGGTACTTCCCATTCTTCCCGATTCAACAGTCAGTTGTTTCAACTGAAATATAACTTTGCTGTTCCAAATTAACGGAACAAACCAATGTAGCATTCGCTCAGTCTTCGCAAATAGCACTAACTGCTTCAACAACCACCTCCGGTAAGTTTTCAACAAGGTGCACCTACTTACTCACAAAGTGAACTGAACAGCTTAACAGGCTACTCTATCCATTTAACAACAGTTATTTTTCATCTTTAAACCATTTTCAATTATGGACATTGCATCTTTATTTTTCGCCTATTGGTGGATCCTTCTTATTCTGGGTTCACTCATTTTTTACAAATTTGTTTTACGTGTATTTTTTGGTATGGTCATCGTACCGGAAGATAAAATCGGACTGGTCACAAAAAAGTTTGTGCTCATTGGTGCAAACCGTGAACTGCCCGATGGCCGCATCATTGCTACAAAAGGAGAAGCGGGCTTTCAGGCAAAAACATTAGCACCGGGTTTGTACTGGTTTATGTGGCCATGGCAGTTTGGAGTAGATATGATTCCATTTACAGTTGTGCCTGAAGGTAAAATTGCACTGGTCTTGAGTAAAGACGGTGCTGAAATTCCTACCGGTCATATTCTTGCACGCAGAGTTGAATGTGATAATTTCCAGGATGCACATGCATTTCTTGATCGTAACGGACAGCGTGGCCGCCAAACAGCATTCATCACTGCAGGTTCTTACCGTATCAACCGTCATTTGTTTGATATCAGTATTGTGGATCAGGTAACCATCAACGAAAACATGGTTGGTATTGTTACAGCACTTGATGGTGAACCTATTCCCATTGGTTCAATTGCAGGTATGTTTGTAGAAGGACATAATAACTTCCAGAATTTCGATTCGTTTCTGGGCAGCGGAGGTAATCGTGGTTTACAGCCACAGGTGATCCTTGCCGGTTCTTACTACATAAACCCTTGGGCTTTGCAGATTGAAGAAACACCGATGACGGATATTCCCATTGGTCATGTTGGTGTAGTGATCTCTTACATTGGCGAAGCAGGAAAAGATGTAACAGGTGTAAGTTTTAAACACGGTAACATTGTTGAAAAAGGCTTTCGTGGTGTGTGGATGGAACCATTGGGTCCCGGTAAATATCCCATCAACAAATACACAACAAAAGTTGAGCTGGTACCAACAACCAATCTGGTGTTAAACTGGGCCAATGCAAGAAGCGAAGCACATTCATTAGATAAAAATTTATCAACGATCACAGTGCGTTCAAAAGACGGTTTCCCTTTTAATCTGGATGTGGCACAAATCATTCATATACCTGCAACAGAAGCACCCAAAGTAATTGCACGTTTCGGCAGTATGAATAATCTGGTGAGCCAGGTGCTGGAACCAACCATCGGTAACTACTTCCGTAACAGTGCGCAGGACAGTGATGTAATTTCGTTTTTAAGTACACGTAAAGAACGTCAGAACGCAGCAAAGGATCACATTAAAGAAGTGCTGGAAGAGTACAACGTAAATGCGGTTGATACATTGATTGGTGATATTGTTCCTCCTGAAGCTTTGATGAAAACATTAACCGATCGTAAGATCGCACAGGAAGAAGAAAAGACATACGAGACACAACGAATGGCACAGGAAAAAAGACAGGGTGTTGAAAAAGAAACAGCCATTGCAGATATGCAGAAAGAAATTGTAAAGGCACAACAGAGTGTAGAGATTGCTCAACGTACTGCCGATGCAACAGTGAAGAAAGCAGAAGGTGATGCAACCAGTTTAAAACTGAATGTAAATGCAGAAGCTGAAGCAACCAAGATGCGTGCAAATGCAGATAGTGAAGCTATTAAAATGAAAGCTGCTGCACAAGCTGAATCAACAAAGCTGAATGCCACTGCAGATGCGGAACGTATTTCAAAAACCGGTTTGGCAGAAGCGGAAAAAATTATGGCCATTGGTAAATCAACAGCTGAGGCATATGAGTTGCAGGTGAAGGCAATGGGTGGCGATAATTTTACACGTTATAAAATTACCGAAGAAATCAGTAAAGGTCAAATCAAGATCATACCCGATGTGTTGATTGGTGGCGGCAATGGATCTGATGGTCCTATCAGCGGGCTGCTTGGTTTAAAGCTGATGGAAATGATGGATGCTGATAAGAAAAAAGAAAAGGGTAATGAAAATTAATGCTTAATGTTAGCGGCCGCTAATGTGGCCGCTTTTTCTCTCCTGCTGCGAAGTAAAATAACTTACACACTTTATAAATGATAACATGATTTTCTTTGGCTTTCTTTTTATTATTAGTTTTATCGTAAAGCTGTTACTTCATGTATACTTAGCAAATAAAAATGATAATCCCATTGCATTTTCTGGTGCAGGAGATTCTATTGAATTATTTTGGTTCTATACTAAACCAGTTGCAGATGAATATAAAAACTTGAAGAAAATTTGCAACTATCTTCATGCCTATAATCTTATCATGATTACAATAGGATTAATATGCGGTATTCTAAACTCTATTAATAAATGAAACAGTGTTCAAATAGATTCCAAAAAAAAGAAAATTAGTAGCATCAGTAAAACAAAAAACCTCTGCAATCGCAGAGGTTTTTTATGCACTTTATAGAAGAATTATTTTGCTTCCAATACTTGTGTAATACGATCATTCAAATCCTGCAGATGCAGTCTGGTCATCGTATCAGTTGTTGTTGGTATAGCTGCACGGATATCATTACGCAGTGTACGCAATGTTCCTCTTAAGATTGAATACACATCCGTGTTCTTTACATTCAATGATGGTGCAACCTGGATATTGAACGTGATGGTGCCAAAACTTAATGGCGCTGCACCACCTGGTAACAGTGTAATAATGCGCTCAACAAACATTTTCTGCAAATTACGACGGTATACATCGGTTGCTTTCTTTGTATACAGTTCGCTGAAGATCATCTTACGCAGATCGTCCATTACTTCTGTTGCTTTGTAAGCATTATTACCAACTGTTGATTCCATCAGAAACAACTTACTCATGGTGTTGGCACTGATGATTCGGTTGAGAATAGATTCCTGACGGTTGCCAATTACAATTTGCGGATTTGCACCGGTACGGCTGAAGATATCATTGTTGATCAACCATGTTGGTGTAGCAAACAACTGCTGACCAATAAAATTCATGGCATCTTTTTGCACAGCCTTTGGTGTAAATTCATAAATACCACCATCCTGCTCAACAACCTTTGGTGTTTCATAAATACCGCCAATGTTCTTTACAACATGTCCAAGGTAACGGCCATACTGACCAACAACCTGGTTGTACATTTCATCTAAGCCATCATAATATTCATTGGGTTCTTTGGTCCATGAAATTAAGTTGGGTACAATACGTTGCAGGTTTTTTATACCATAGTTACCTGCCTTCATAGCATCGTTACCAAGATCTTCACTTTGTGAACGTGGATCATCCGGATTTTGTTCTGTACCAAACCAGAGACGTTTATTTTTTAAACGCTCAGTAGTCAGTTTTTGTAATGCAGGAACTTCATCAGCAGCTGTTTTAAATTCAGGCATCCAGCGGTAACCCCATTCAATAGCCCACTTATCATAATCGCCGATACGTGCAAACAATCCGCTTCTTGAAATATTATCTTCCGGTTGTGCTACATAATTAAAACGTGCATAGTCCATAATAGATGGTGTATGACCGTTTGCTTCAACCCATTTTTTATTGCGTAAACTGTCAACAGGAACAGAAGAAGATGATCCGAAGTTATGACGGAGACCAAGGGTATGACCTACTTCGTGTGATGATACAAAACGGATGAGCTCGCCCATCAATGCATCATCAAACATCATGGTTCTTGCACCGGGATCAACTGCAGCAGTTTGTATAAAATACCAGTTGCGTAATAATTTCATTACGTTATGATACCAGTTGATATGACTTTCTAAAATTTCTCCGCTGCGTGGATCATGTACGTTTGGTCCGCTTGCATTTTGTGTTTCTGATGGTTTGTACACAATAGCACTGTAACGGGCATCTTCAATACTCCAGGTGCTGTCTTCTTTTGGAGTAGGTGCCATTTTTCCAACGATGGCATTTTTAAATCCTGCTTTTTCAAACGCAACCTGCCAGTCGGTAACACCCTGCATTAAATAAGGAACCCATTTTTTTGGTGTAGCAGGATCAATGTAATAGATGATTTGTTTTTTAGGTTCAACCAGTTCGCCACGTTTGTATTTTTCAATGTCTTCATCTTTGGGCTCCAGTTTCCAGCGCACAGCCATTTCAACATTTTTTACGCCTTGCGGATTGGCATCAAAATCGGTATAGCTTCTGGCAAAGAAACCAACACGTGGATCAAAATATCTTGCTTTGGCTGGTGTTTTAGGAAGCAGCAACATGGAGCTGTTTAACTCCAGTGTATAAGCACCACCTGAAGGAGCCGCAAAGGGGTTGATGGCTCCACCCGGTGCACCGCCACGTGAATACGTTTTTGTGGTTTTAATTTCGATGTTGAGCGGATAAGAGCGAACGGTCTGGATAAATGAACGGTCCGACTGTAAAGCACCCAGCTGTAAGCTTGATTTTGCGCCGGTATTAAAAAACAGCACATCGTTATCACCGGAAATATAATCGGTTAATTCAATAACAGTAGAGTTGGTATTGGTAACTGAATCTTTTCCGAAAGCCCTTACATCAAATGCCTGCATGATGGGTAAGGTGTTTGAGTTCATTACAGCTTTGTACATACCGTCGGTATCAGTTGCACGTTGATCAAACGACACTCTTTTCAGAAAGATTTTGTTGTTAGGTCCTTTGTCAAAACGGATGACATTATTGTTGATGATATCACCTGCATAACCGCTGAAGCCATTACTCAATCCTGCAGCCGATTTAGAGATACGGCTCACAATCAGAATTTCTCTGCCAATTAATGAATCTGGTACTTCAAAGTACCATTTGTCATCCACACGGTGTACCTTAAACAAGCCTTCGTCGGTACGTGCTTTATCGGTAATCACTTCTTTATAAGGTCTTGGCGTTGAACGACCCGGTATGGAGGGCGGTGCTCCTGTTGGAGCCTGTGGAAGAGCGGGACCTCCTGTTTGGGGTGTACCCGGTCTGTTTTGAGAGCCGGCAGTAAACCCTGCACTCACAAATAAAATGATTGCCAGCGGTCGCAGCATTTTTTTTCTCATACTTTGATTGGTTTTATTAAACGGATGAAGATAAACGGAATCACTGAAACCCTGATTAAACAAGGATGAAATTAAAAATGTTAAGGATAAACGGCAGATTGTGATAAACGGTTGATACGGCGGTCAACGCAAACCTTTGTTAGGGAAAAGAAATAAAAAAATTAAAAAGCAGGAACTTGTTGAAAATAAAAACGCAAATTCCTAACGACCCAAATATAAAAACGAAACGCCCTATTTTTTCAAATTCCCATTTTCCGCTCAATATCAACTTATAGGTATCCCTTTTTAAGCTACTTTTGAGCCACCACTAAACAGAAAATATTTAAGCCAGCAAGACGGTCAAACCGGCCCGCTTTACTCAAAATAAAGCCCGGACAACCAGTCTTGCTGGCGTTTTTTGTTTAGTGGTATAAACTAAAACAGTCCGGGCCTTTTTCTTACTTCAATGGATAGTTTGCTGTAAGCACTTCTACTTTCTTTTTCCGGTAGCCGCTTTTTGCATTAACGGAAACCTGCTGCTCAACGTCCCACTGATTCCAGCCATATCGCTTCAAATACTTGTCCAAGACTTCGCTGTGATAGCTGCTCAGTAGAAACTTCCCTTTCATTTCTGCGAGCGTTTTAAGCAGCATTTCGAAGTCCTCCACACTGTAACCATCATAGTGGCCCATGTTGCTGTTAAAGTAGGGAGGATCGGCATAAACGAAAGATTCAGGCCCGTCAGCACGTTTAATGATGTACAAGGCATCAGCGCACTCGATCTGCGCATGCTGGAGCCGCCAGGCCAACTCTTCGGTAAACTGTTCCCGTTTGTTGCTGATCTTCTTTGTAGTCGTATCATCAGCCTTATCAAAGCCCCATGATCCGTCAAGCATGGCACTAAAACTTTGTGTGCTTAAAACCCACACAGCCCACGCCCGGCGAACCTCATCATGCAAATGCGGTTTATTGTAAATAACCCAGGCATCATCATGAGCCAGCCTACTGTGAAGTGTAGTGCGCACCAACGAACTCAGATCGTGGAAACGGTTGCGACAAACTTTGTAGAAGTTAATAAGCTCCGCATTGGTATCATTGATGATTTCAACGTTGCTTTGCGGTTTTGCGAAGAAAATAGCTGCGCCGCCAACAAATGGCTCACAGTACAAATTGTGAGTTGGCATGAACTTTAATACAGTTGATGCCAACTTTTGCTTGCCTCCATAATAGCTGATTGGAGTACGTAGAAAAATTTGTTTCATGTTATTGAGTTTTGCTGCCCGCTTACTCAATACATTTTAGCTATGTAACTTTTCCTTATAACTGTTAATTGAAAAGGCAGTTATATCCCAATTGCCCTGACGTATTGCCTGTACATACCCTGCCAATTCAATTGCTTCCCCATCTCCTTGGCCTGTGGCCTCCAATATTTGGGGCATTAGGATTTCATTCATTTCTGTGTTAATCATGTTTACCTGGCCTTCCGGCTTTTCAGATAATGCCAGGTAGATTCTTCTGATTTTTAAAACATCAGCATTTACTGTGCAATAATCATTATCATCTTTTCCTGCTGTAACAGCTTTTATTTGTTGCCATAAATCAGAAGAATCATCGGTAGGATATGCACCGATCACACTGGCAATGAAATACAGATGTTTTGCTTTAAGTGTAATATTCATAATTAAGGATTTGTAAGTGAAAAACCGTTATTGTCTAATGTTGCTGGTGCTGTCAATGTATAAGTACCTTTCACACTCACATTACCAAGCAGGCGTTTTGCTC
The DNA here is from genome assembly GCA_022841365.1 of Chitinophagaceae bacterium. Lineage (GTDB taxonomy): Bacteria > Bacteroidota > Bacteroidia > Chitinophagales > Chitinophagaceae > Lacibacter. The sequence goes on from JALHRP010000006.1 coordinate 71,941, forward strand.
CACTACCTGCAAGTGTAAGATGCCTGTACCCCGGTGTAGTTGGATCATCAGGCACTTTAATATCCTGGTTGCCCCCAGCATCGTAATAAAAAATATTTGCGGTATTTTGGTTAGCATACAATTTACCAGTAATCATTGGAGCTGTTGCTGACCTGTACCTTGCAATGGTGTTTGATACAAATACGCTGTTTGCATTATTTCCGTCAATAATTCCATTAAAAATAAATTCGCTAAACGTGCCTGATGAAAATGTGTGAGTTAATAATATTGCTCCTGATATAAGAATTGAGCAGTCAAAAGTCCTGATAGTTTGACCGCTTGAAATATCTTGATTGTTTGTACTAAAAGTCCAAGTACCAGTGCCAGAGTAAAAATCTTGCCAAGAGTAAGAGTTGAAAGATAATCCGCCTCTTAGTTCAACACTTGGATTTCCTGATAAATTAAAATCAACAGAACCACTTATTAAGTCAACTTTTCCTTTAAACAGGATACTTCCTGCTGCTGATTTTTTGAAAGAAGATTTTACTTCAGAAGAACCCCAAACGCCTCCAGAACCCATAATTAATTTTTTCTCTAAAGTCAAATTGTAGGTTGACAATTCAAAGTTTGAACTTACTCCTGTAACTTTTTCTATTACAAGGTTTTGATTTATTTGAAGGTTTGATGATGCCGTTTTTGTTCCACTTCCTCCTATTGTCAAATGCTGGTAAGTTGAGTATGGTATTGAATAGTCTCCATTATAAGCATATTCAATGCAACTATCCTGATTTGTTGTAAAATCAAAAATGCCAGTACTCATTGTGGTACTTGTAGTATTGAATCGCACAATACTTCTGTATGTAGCACTTCCGTTTCCTAATAAGAATTTATCTGTTCCAGAAACACCAGTTATTGTATTATTCAGACGAATTCTTATATCCGCACCAACATTTATAAGGGATAAGGTTATACCCCCTGTAATCACAATAGGAGAATCGAAAGTCCAATCAGGTAATCCGCCACTGATAGATTGATTGTTAGTGCTAAATGTCCAAGTACCAGTACCTGTTTTAAATTGCTCAGGGGGAACACCGCCAATTACAGAAATACCTCCTCTTAATTCAACGTTAGGATTGCCTCCTGAAAAATCCAATATGCTTTTATAGGCTGGTGCATTTTGGAACGATACATTACCAATAAAAGTTACATTTCCAGCACCGCTTTTTAAAAGAGAGTTATAGGGAGCAATAGTTGTTGTAGAAGTAACTGAAAAATTATATGAAGACAATTGAAAAACAGTAGGGTTACCATTAATTCCATTTGTATTCATGTCTAATACTCCTGCAAGCGTAGTGTTAGAGGTAAGACTCTTAGTTCCTGTACCTGTGATATACAAGCCACCAAAAGTGTTGTATGATATTGAGTAGTTCCCGTTAAAGATGTAACCAACTCTGTTCTGAGTCCAGTTAAAGGTGCTAAAATCGGTAAGAGCACCAACCATAAAATTATCAGCAGCAGTAGATGTTGCAAAGTAAATCCTGTCTTTCATGATTACTTTGCTCAATGAATTGCCCGCAATAGTTTGTCCGTAAAGAATAGTTGTAATGTACGTACCGCTACCGCCACCAATGGTAAGTGTCAGCCCATTATCAACATAAATGTTTCCCATAAACGGTAATACACCATTTGCGTTGCTATCTAAAATTGACTGATTGTTAGTTGTAAACCTCCATGTTCCTGTTCCTGATTTGAATCGAACAGCACCATTGAATCCATTGCTATGTGTTATGCCATTCCAACACTCCACATCAGGATTGCCTGCTGAAAAATCTAATGTATTCGCTCCTCCGTTTGACAGATTCAATGTACTTCTGAACAACACCTTACCGCTTGTGTACATTTTACTTAAACTGCAACTCATATTCACGCCTTGAGTTCCGGATGTAAAATCATAACCAAGCAACTCAAGAGTTCCTGTTCCTCCTAAATCTGTTTTGTAATCGACAGTAAGGTTTCCCGTCAGGTATTTTTTCCCTGAGCCACTTAAATAGAAATTTCTGTATTGTATCGGCGCAATGTACTGATCAGAGTTGCCAGCATATTCAATACCACCTGCTGTATCGCCTGAATATAAGTATTGCTTTATAACAGTATCTTTTCCGTAAAGCTTTAGCAACAAACCAAAGCCGGTTGAACTTATTCCGTTAATAATTCCGTAGCTCGTTAAATTCCCTAATACATTTACAGTCCTTACCGCCACCTGATCATCATACCTCAAAGTACCGGTAGATGCGATATACATATCGTTAACTGTAACGGAAGATAAATTTGTTAAAACCCGATGCTTGATGTAAATATTATCCGATGCAGCTGGAAGTTTATTTACACGACCGCTAACGGTTTCCCATACATTCAAATCACTCCAGTTACCGTCTTTAACTGTATAGAAAATCTCAGCTCCCTTAGTTACAGGAAAGAAGCTGGATAATTTTGGCGATGTTTTAGTTGCATCGTCAAAAAGCTTTTCATATATGAAATTAAATCCGGTCTGCATATTAGTAATCTCCACCTATTGCAAAAACATCTGTGTTGTCTGCGATTGTTGCACATAGCGATTGAGCAACTTTAATGATTTGTCCGGCTTTTAAAGGAATACCGTTAGCAATGTTGGCTGAAACAGTTGCACCAATAACAGTGTTCGATGCTGTTACAGCAGGAAGAAGTAACTCCTGAAACAACTTAGGATTCGCTCCGGCTGTGTCTGTAATAAAAATGCGCACTACTTTCAACGCACTTGCACCAGCCGCCGCCTGGGCATTGGTAAACGTAATACTTGTTACTAAGGAGCCATTTGCACCGGCAGTAAACAATGTAAACAAAGTTCCGCTGCCGTCTCTGGCTGTGTTAGCAGCAGTAATAGTTACACTTGGTGTATTGGGTACTGCTGTAAAAATCGGTGATGTATTTGCTGGCATTATCTGAAATTGTAATAGTTAAATAATTTGTTTCCTACGCTTGCATTTGAAATGGCTAAACTGTTTGCTTCAACATTTCCGGCCAACTTTTGTATTGCCGATAATATACTATCGGCAGCAGTAACAGTTCCAGTGCTTTGTACATAACCTGTAAGCAGCGTTGCAATTACTTCCTGCCATGATGCATTTGTGCCGTCTGTTTTCAAAAACTTTCCTGCCTGTCCTGTCTGATCGGGCAAGCCAGTGCCTACACCGCCTGCATCACCTGGCTCGTATCTGCTGTTAGCTGCAACATACTTCAACACCTGCCCATCGGCTGGAGCTACGTTGTGTACTGACACACCTTGTATTTTTGATACAGTTGGATTTGGCAACGTTCCTGAGAGATCACCTCCGGCAGCAGCACCAACACTTATTTTAGCGTTTAACAAAGTAATCAGTCCATCAACTTGCGCAGGAGTAATCGACTCACTTTTATGAATGAAACTGTCCAGCCAATCCCAAAATTGCTGTTGAGTCGGATAGTCACCCGTTTCAAACCACTGCTTTAATTGATCCCTTGTTTGTATTGCCATCGTTATATTTTTTGTATGTACAGCAGAATAACAGAATCAGGATAATAAGGCTGTCCATATTGTCCTGCTGATTTGTTTCTGCTATACGGCACACTAATGTCAAAAAAGAAAGCAGTTTCACCAGCTCCTTTATCGCCAGCGGCAAACTTGGTTGAGTTGCTATGATCGTTATTGTCGCCACCTGTCTGACCACCAATACTGATTGAAAAGTCTGGCAACTGTGTTGTGCCAATCAGGTTGCTACCCTTGCCTGTTTTTAATGCGCCTGTAGCACCGTCAACAACTGCATAATCCGCCCAATTAAAACCAATGGGCAACTTATTGTCCATTGCAATAGTGCCATTGTTACCGTTACACACTTTCCATCCAGTGCGCTCATTCACTCCTAAACCCGTTGCATCAAAGTTGTCACGCATGTAACTCATAGTTACAGAAATCAATTTCATGTCACCAGGTTGCCACATTTCTTTTAACGTATTCAATGGTTTCAAATCATTGAAAGGAAATGTTGCTGGAGCGCCGATGTATGCAACTTTTGTAAATAATACCGGGCGATCAACAGCATCTTCAAAAGTCAAATCAACACTTGTTTCCTCAACAACAACATCGGCACCTGTTGCGCCACCAATAAATGGTATAAGCTCTCCATTGTAACTGATCCACCCGTTACTTACACTGCCGCCAGTAACGACCACGCCAGAGAGAATCATCTTATTACCACACAATGATGCAATGCCCTTGAATGCTTCTCTGTAGCTCGTTTGCATAAAGTCAAGAATCTCCTGCGTGAACGGGAAGCCGCCAACCTGACTAAGATCAATCCGTTTGTTCATACATACTGTATTTTAGCCACCATGCCTGCTAATTTGTACGCTCTTACCAGGCTTAACATTTCTGGTTCTTCAAACGTAAACTGCAAGGCAAGTGGAACTTTTATAATAAAATCATTACTTAACACACCCGTTTCGCCATTGGTGTAAATAAATTTGCTTCCGAGATAAACCGGCTTTAATTCAGCCTGGATATATACATAGCTGAGTTCTTTATCAACTGAATCTTCAATTACAATACGGCGTTGAATGTAGTCGTATCTATCATTCAGTAGTTTCTCCAGGTAACACACTTGAGGCGTAATGGTGAGCTGATAAATCTTTGCTTCACGAAACAGTTTAAAGTCCTGGTACAGTGTTACCACTGGTTTAATGAGTACCTGGAACCAATTAACAATCCTGGCATTCCTTAACCTGTTCGGGATTAGCCATATCACGAGTTTGTTGTAGTCGATATCGTAAATTTTATTACTCACTGTAAGGCACGAATGTTATTGTTAAATCTCCTGGATTAGTTAAGCGCAGGTAACCTGCATCTGGCAAATACTTTACTGCAAATGATTGATAAGGAAGCAAACCATAACGGGCCTGTGCGCCGGTAAGGTGAGCAATCTTTACACCATCTACCAACTGCAAAACATCAATGAGGCTTTGCAATACAAACACACCATTAAACGGCAGGTTTTTCAAATACTCTTTTACTGCATCCTGCACAGGTTCACTCACTGTTCCATCCAGTCTGCCGCCTGCGCTGTTAAGCACAAGCGGATTATAATATATTTCAAGTGTAAGCCTCAACTCATCAGCAGCAGTGCTGGTAATGTTCAAACGAACACCGGCATCTTTTATCCGCTTCATGTATTCTTCAAACGCTTCGAGCTGCGGCGCTGTTAATGCAGCGAGATCACCTGTATCCCTGGCAACCTTAATACGCAAACCACGATCCTGTTCAACAACAGCAGCGTAAGCAACAACTTTACTTGCTTCAATGGTCGCATCATCAAGGCCGGTGTTATCGTAATAATCAGCATCAGCAACAAGGTTGTAACCGAATTGAAATGCAACAGCCTTTTCTGCATACCAGCGCAACGAGTGTGGTTTCAATTTGCTGATGGTTTCGTTAACATCAGCAACATGAAGATCAAAAAGTGTTTCCAGCGTCCATATTGCAGTTGCAACAACTAATGCAAGCAGTCTCCAGGTTGCAACACGGCTCGTGCTGGTAAGCAACGGAGCAAGTGTAGCATTGGCAGCAACACCGGCAATAATGTTATTCTGTATTGTAGTAATTGAACGTGCCATCAGCTCACTATAAAATTGTTTTGTATTTGCATGTATCCTATACCGCCCGGCTGCACCTGGCTTGCTGTTTTTGTACTAACTATATCAATGGGCCTTGCTGCGAAATAATTAACCACTTGCACGTTTTCCGGTTCAATGGCCAGCGCTACGCCTTCTGCAACATCTTCTGTAATACTTGTACCATTCAACACTGCTACTTTAAACATTGATTCAATTGTACCGGCATGCTGCGTTGTAAAATCAAGAACCGTTTGTTGTTTTTTCAATACGATTGCTTCAGGCAGTTGCACAGGAGCCGGTATTGTTGCCTCCATCGGTATTAACCTGGAGCTGATCGTTTGCGCTTCAAATCCTGCGGCCACATCTTCAGTAATACCCAAATCATTAAGCCTGGCAACATCAAACCACGACATGATTGAACCGCCATGTTCAACCACGTAATCGAGTAATGTTTGATGTTTCTTAATAACTGGCATCTACTAATATTTTTTCGTCTGTTAACTCAACAATTCTCACATTCATTCCATCACGTTCAAATTCTTTTTTTATCTCGCCAAGCAAACCGTTTACATCTTCATCTTTCAGGTAGCCAGCAGCACCAACACCCACAGTTGGGTTTTCTTTCCAATCACCTTTTGCGCTGTAGATAAGCAGCTCTTGGTGTTCGCTGGTTGCATCGCCTGTAACAAAATCGCCGTCGGCAATTTCAAGGTCGAGGTCGGTATTTAATTTAAAATCGTTCATTACAAAATTGTTCCTGTCGTTGATGCACCTGTTACCGCTCCACCACCACTTGGCGCTACCAATCCTGTTCCCGGTATGTTTATTTCAATATTTGCTTTGAAATGTTTAATAATCTCGTCAGCATCTGCTTTCGCAATTGCTAACCTGTATGCCTCAATAGTTCCATACGTTGCAAGTACCTGGTCAATGTTCATATCCATGAACGGTTGACGTGCATTGTAGAGAGCTGTACCTAAAACATCTTTATTGAGTGCCATTACTGTAACAGATTATTTGTTTTTGTTAAGGCTGTTGCCAGCTTCGTGTAATCCGGGTTATTACCTTGTGCCACTACAATTACCTGGCAAGCCTGGATAATGTTGGTTAGAATTTCTTTCAACGTATCAGCGCCTTTCTTCATCTCAACACCAGTTGCATCAACATTCAACTCCACCGTTCCGATCTTCCATTTTATTTCCTTCACTTCATCAATGCTTACAACTACATATTCATCACTGTTTGCAATTTTGCCAATCAGCACAAACGAATTATTCTCCGGAACAATCACCAGCTTATTACCTGCTTTAACCATGCTCTTTAACCGCACATCATCAATGGTAATGCCGCCGGTAAGCTCCACTTCAATAGTTTCATCATCTTCGTTATAAGAAAGAACTTTTGCAGGAACAATTGTCTCGGGCCCAAACTGACCGGAAAACTTTTGTAGCTCTGCTTTTATATGTTCATCAACAAGACTCATTTCATTTCCTTTTTCCCCTCTCCCTTTAGGGGAGGACGGGAGGGGTTCATAATTTCAATCCTATTCCTACTTTTCGTCTTGCACCACCTGTGCCGTAAGTTGTACTAACACTTTCAACCAGGTAACTTCCGCTGCGTTCAGGATACTTATCATCAGTAACAATTGCTTTCATTGCAGGCTCTGCATACGGCAAAAGGAATGTTGTGATCTTTCCCTCGTAACCATCATAACTCAATCTGCTCAGTTGTGCATCGGCCATTTGCTTTAACGCTTTTGCATCCTGCACATCAACTCGCCTGTATTCTTTTACCTCACCAGTTTTCCCGCTTTCAACAATTACTTTACTGCCGTCTTTCTTTTCACCGATGTAGCGGACGATCACCTGCTGATTTTTTGCCTGGCGAAGTTTCAATTCGTTATCCTTGATCGTATTCCAACCGAGTTTGTATTTTACTTCCAATCCCGATGGCACCAGGGGAAACAAAACAGCATTCAACTGCTTCCCGGTAAAGAAAAAAGCTACACTGTTCGCCCTGTTTTCTTTTAACTTCAACAAAGCCTCAACGCCACTCATTTTATCGAAAACGATTTTATCAATCTTCGTATCAGGCACATCGTTTTCGTTAAGTGTGATCTGCGTACCCTTTACTATTTCCTTCAGCACAGTGATCAGCTTTGCATCTTTAAATGTTTTGCTGATCGTTTTATTCCGCAGTTGGTAACTGTAACCTTCACATTCAATCTCAACAGGTGATGCGAAATTTACACGGCTTACAAAGCCAATAAACTCCTGTTTCAAAGAACCATTGTAACCAAGCTCAATAAGTACCTCTTGTCCTTCAGTTACCACCTTTGCGGTTTCAACCGGCACTTCGCCGGTTACCGGAGCTGTGCCATCATTCTTAACCACCAACCTTGCTTTCGCAGGTATTTTTATTACTGCTTTATCAACGAGATCAAAAACGCTTTTATCAATCTTCACATCGTTAACATGAACACGCTTGTAAGTACCTATGCTGATATTGCTGTTTAATGCAAATGCCATGTTATTGCTCCAGTTTGAAAATAGTATCGCTCAAACAGTTTATCTCAAAAGGCTGCGCCTGCTGAATGCCAGGTGTAACCGGAAGAGGGATTTCAGTTATTACTACCTTATCCTCACCAACTAAAAAGATGTCAGTCTTAGCACTCCTGAGTGTAATGGCTGCATTTATTTTAAAAATTTCATACAGCTTTCTTACTTCATCTTCGGGATAATCATTTTCATTTATCAGCAGTATCCCTTTTATGTTAATTGAATAATCGTTGATCGATATAATCTCATGCACGCTGCCATTGCGTTCAACCATTGGCGTGCTTACAATGTTTTTTCTTGCTGTTACACTCACTACTCCAAAAGGGATTACCCAATTTTCTAACCTGATCGGCATAAAGTGTTCACGGCCTAAATCATCAACATCAAAGTAGGGTTGACCAAGAGCACTTATTTCACGCCTGGCAGTTGCCTGCTCAATTCTAAACTCCGCTTCCGGTTGATAACCGAATGAGCGTTGAAATATATCTCTGATCAAAAACTCGCTCATGATGTTGCTACTCCGTTTAAATTGTATAATACACGGCGCATAGCTTCACGCACCATTTGCTCAATCTCATTCGCACCTTGCTTTGCATCCAGCACGCTGATCTCCATTTTTTCAATCTGCTTACCAATGTTTATTACAATGCTGCGTTGACCGCCGTTGTTAATGCTTTCGCTTTTTGTTTTGCCTGCATCAAGTCCACCGCTAACGGTTGCACCAGTAGCAGCAAAAGTGTTTGGTGTTACACCGCCTGGAACTGTAGGTGCAGCGGTTGTGACCTTTCCACCAACAGTTACCTTTTGTTCAACTGTTGCTTTACCACCAAAGCCTAATGAATTTTTAACCGATTTATAAACCCATTCAATACCATCAAGTATTGGTTTCAATACATTTTCCCAAATCCACTCGAGTCCATCACCAATCTTCATCACCACCCAACTGATGCCTTCAAATGCTTTTCCTATCAGCCAGGCTATATCCTGGATCAGTTCACTTTTTGCAAGCCATTGTACAACACCGCTTACAATGTTCCACACGTTCATAAAAACAGAACGTACAAGGTTCCATATATTCATTGCATGGTTGCCGATTAAGGTCATCCAGGTTGTCCATGTTTCAGAACCTGTATTGATACCGGAAACCCAATTAACTATTTGCTGAATGCCTGCGCTGATGTACGGGATCACCATATTTGCAAGCACTGTAAACTTTTCAATAAGTGGTGTTACTATCGGCATCAATCCCTCTCCAATAGTTGTCTTAACACTGAACATTGCGTTATTGAATCGCTCAACAATTGCATGCGGCCCATTTGCATTAGCCAGGGCTTGCGCACCAAAGCTCTTTTCCATTTGTGCAGCAAACTTTGGAAGGAAATCACTTGCAGCTATTTCACCTTTCTGCAACATGCTGTTGAGCTTTGCTTCGGTTACTCCCATTGCCTGCGCTGCAATACCAAATGCACCAGGTATTCGTTCACCCAATTGTCCTCTTAATTCTTCTGCACTTACTGTGCCTTTACTTGCCATTTGTCCAAGCGCAAGCATTGCACCTTTCGTTTGCTCACTGCTGAGTTTTAAAGCAGCAGCTCCACTGGCAACACCTTCAAAAATTTTCATTTGTTTCTCCAGTGGCATATTCAAACTCATCAAGCCACCTGTAAGTGTTTTTACACCCTCAAGGTTTGCTTCTAAATTCAATCCATATTTATTGCTGATGGCCGATGTCATGCCAAAGGCTTGAGCGCCCTGGCCTTTTGTGGTTGCATTCAATGCACTCTTTGTGCCGAGCGATTCCATCGTAGTGGAAGCAACATCACCAGCAAAGTTTGCAACCATTCCCATGCCTTTGCCAATCATGCCTGTTACAAGGTTTGCTTTCAGCATACCACCAAATACACCGCCATTGCCACCACCACCTTTGCCTTTATTTTCCAGTGAAGCGATCTGCCGCTCCAGGCGCTGGGCTTCCCTGGTTGCTGCATTAAATTCACTCACGAGCCTGGTACCAAAACGCACATTGTTTACAGCCTCCAAACGTTGACGCATCTCATTGAGAGATGCGTTCATGGTACGACTACGGCCAGTAATGCGATCCATGTTGCCTTGTATCCTGGCAGCAGCACTATCGCTTACACCGGCTGCGCTTCGCATGGCCGGTGTAAGCATATCGGTAAGTTTCAATATAAAATCAAGTGTGCTGCTCATGATAATAGTAAAGAAGGGTACGGATTCAACAGTTACAGTTTGAACTGTTTCTGTTTGGCTTCCATTTCACGGATATTAGTCAGTATTGCATATGTCTGCGCCCATTGTTCATCAGACATATTATTCAACTCTTCCTGTGTACACCCGAAGTGATACCGCAGTTGTAAGTTGATATACTGTACGGGGTTTTGTTGGTAATCTCCTTTGGCTTCGCTTAGAGTTCGCTCAAGCTCCCCTTTTTTTTACCGAGCAATTCTTCAATGAATTCAATCAAAGCGAAATAGTAACGATCTTCTTTACGAATGGCATCATCACCACCAAGCCAAATGTTCTCCAGAATCACTTCATTAAACTTATTGGGGCCTGCGCTGGCTACTTTGCTGCTGGCGAGGCTAAATGTGTTACGATCTACACTGCGGAGATAGGCTACGCTGTCGTCCACTTTGTATTCATACACTTTTGCATTTTCGCCATACTTGGTTGCAACCTCTTTTTTCCAGGCTGCAATTTGTTCGGGAGTTGCTTGTCCTTTAAAACCTTCCATAGTTGTATGTTGTTTGTTTAGTTGTGCAGTTATGATTTACGAACCTTCAATGCCAGGAACGGAAGGCTCACTTCTTTAAACTTATCAGCGTTCTCCATTCCATCTTCCCACTCGGTAAATTCTACATTGATGATTTTATCTGTCCTCAATAGAGATGAACCGTCTTTCTGATATACACAGGTAATGTCGATGAGGTGACCGGGTACATCAACAATATCTTCGTAACCGGCAGCAACCGCAGCAGCATTCAATGCATCAAAGTCACTCTTTAACACACTCAATGTGCCATCGTAACTTTTCTTACCACGCTGTATGGCCTTTGGCTCGTTGCCTGAACCGTGTACAGGTTCTTTTTCCTGGCTTTTTTTATACTTCAATCCACGAAGACCAGTTAATTCACGGCCAAGCAATTGAACTTTTGTATCAGAAAACTCAAACTCTCGTGTATCGAAACCCATAGTAGTAGGATTTAAAATTGATAATGTTGTTAGATAGAAGTTGCGGTTAAGCCGACATACACATTGATGTATTTCAAACTTCCTTTTGGCTTCAGAAAAAGAAACAAATAAATGGTTTCACTCTGAATGATGTTGAAGTTTGGAGTAATGTTATTCTTCGCATACAGCGCCGCATGTGTTTCGAGCGGAGGATTAATCAGGCATGTTACATCTGCACTTCCATCTTTGCGCTTACTGAGGTTTGCACGCATGTCGTCATCGATAGCACTTTCAATTTTTGTTTCAAGTGCTTTTTCGCTTACAATACTCAGGCGGCCATTTTCATCAACCTCAACATCATCTTTCAGCTCTTCATAATACTCACGGAAGGCAATTCGCTGCGCCTTATCAATGATTCTTCCATGACGGAAGTTGTTATAATCATCTGTTACAGCAGTAAGTGTATTATCATCACTCCACACATACCCGCTTGCAATTTGATTTTTCTCGAATGTGATGTATCGTTTTGTATGCAGTAAGTTCAGGTCTGTATCTGATACCTGGTCAGCTTCGGTTGCACCAATTTTTACACTGTCTGCCGGATCGATGTTGAGGCTGCCGCTTTTGACTTTGCCCATATTTTCCTGTATCTGAATGCGTGCTTCTCTTCCTAACGCAAGCAAAGTAGCTGTTGCAGTTTTATCCGCAACACTACCAACCACAATGCCACCGTTACGATAAGCCTCTTCTTTGTAATCTTTAGCAGCAGCAGCATTCGTATAGCCATATCCCTGAATAAAATAACGGAAGCCCTTGTTCTTGGCATTCCATGCAGCAGCTAATGTTTGTGCATCAACAACAGCGTTGTGAACGTCCTGGTCAAAACCATCTGTAACAGTTGGAGTATAACCAACCGATGGGAATTTAATAGCAGCTAACAAACAAGCATCACCAGCAGCCAGGTTCAATGCTTTTTCAGCATTGGATGCAGCAAGTAGCGTTTCCAGGTTGGTAGCCGGAGCCATTGCAAGGAACACAACATTTGTGCCTTCAGGAGCCTCGGCAAAAAAACCTTTTTCAAACGCTTCAATAACTGGCTCATTTCCAACAGCCGCAAACTCTGTTTTAATTTCTGCCAACGTAGTTACAAGTTTTGCAACACCATAACCAACAGTAGGCGCAACAGGAGCAGCTACCAGCACAACAGAATACCCATCTTCACTTGGCGCTCTTAAGCCCAGGTTATCGTTTGTAATAATGACATCTACTTTAGGACGTGACATAGTACACTTTTTAAATTGTTGTTGTGAGTATGGGATTCGAACCCACGCTTTCCTTAAAAAAACCGGCGGCGCACCGCCGGTTCCTCACATCTGGAATTTGGTATTCTTAATTACCCGTTGGCTTTTTTCTTAGCACCTTTTTTTGGAGCATTATCAACAACCTTTTGTTCACCTGTTTCTTTGGTTGTCAAAAAACCTTCATCATCATTCACAGGAATTTCTATTTCATCACCTACTTTTACACCTGCATCAATCAATTCAGGATTCTCGGTAATATCTTCATTGGTAACAGTGTGTTCAATTGTTAATGCATCACGCTTTACCTCAACAACAACATCATCTTTCAATGTTCCGTGTGCGTGAGTTTCAGCGTTACCTTTTACGAAAAACACTTGTTCATCGCTCGTTACAAAGAGCTCCTTTGCATCAGGATAACTCTTGAAAATTTCTTTTGCAACTGCGGTTGCTTTTTCTTGATTCATATAAATGGAGTTTAAAATTTACCATCGTGCCTTAGTGCCTCGTACATCATAATGCACGAAGCCTGGATAAATACCTAATCCACCTTGCTTCATCTTCCGTTGGCTGATCAGGCGTTCAATCATCACTGCCAGTTGCTTTGGCGTTTTGCCTTTTACAGTAATATCAGCGGCTTGTGCAATCAAATGTTTGCTTGCCGGTTTGCCGCCAATACGTTTATTGTAATTAGGACTACGGTAAGCACTGTTTATGTGTATAGGCTCGCCAAGTTCATCACGCAACACCTGGAGATTTTCTGCAAGCAGTTTCACGTTGTGCATGTATTCATCAGGCACAGGCGAACCATCCTTACATATAAATTCAATCAGCTCAAAATTTTCCGTGAGTTGCATTATCGTTTTTTAAAGAAGATGATTAGTAACAGTATCAGTGCCAGGAAAAAGCCTGCTGCAACAACAACAGCAATCATCAATTGCTTTTGTATTGCTTCATAACGGGCTTCGTTTTTTGCTGCTGTTATCTGGCTATCGTTCAGCAGTTTTTTGTATGCATCAATTTGCCTGGTATCTGTAACCGTATTGGTTGTGCTGTCGTGATAGTAAAAGCGGTTGTTGATGACTGTTTCATTGTAAACAGTATCCTTACCTCCAGGCTCAGTTGATTGCACGTAGTATGTATTCTTAACTGAATCCACACGAAACAAGGTATCACGCTTGCTGATCGTTTCAACCTTTGGTGTGGATGGGTTACGGATAGCCCACTCATTTCCAATCTTGTCAAACTTCTCAACATTGTTCATGATCCTTTTACCAGGATCACAGGATGCAAGCAGCACAAACAATATGGTTACAACAGTGCGCATTACTTTTCTATACGCTCAGGTGTTACAGTTGGTGCAATGGTCATGAGAATAGCGAGTACCGATTGCAGAATAAACTCATGCCAGGTAAATTGGCCGGTTTGGTAGATGGTAACAAAAGCATAGCTAAGGTTACCAATGATGCCGAGAATAGTGATGCCTTTACCTTTCCAGTTATTGGCCAACACACCAAGCACAGCAATTAAAGCTGCCATACCAATGGCTTTCCAATTGATAGGAGGAGTACTTAAAGCCTGCTGAAGTACCAGGATAATGGCACTCACAATAGCGGCAATCACCACTTTATTATCGTTAAGAAACTTTTTCATTGTCTTTGTTTTTGATTCGCTTAATAACAAGCCCGAAGATGTAAGAGCCGAGAATACCGCAAATACCACTGATGAAAGCGGTTACCGCTGCTTCAAGAAGCCTCTCTCCAAAGGCCATGTCTATTTTCAAAAAGAACTGGATCATTCCGGTTGTTGCGCCCAGGATAAAGCCGCTTGCAGTAGTTGTTGCCATTCTGTTTTCTTGATGTTCGATCATTGTATCGGTTTTGCACTTGTAGTAGTCTCCCCAATGAAGGGGAGACTAAACAAGCCACCTATGAGAAAAAACAACTGCTATACTTATGCTGGTACACCTTGACGAACAATGTAGATACCTAAGCCATCTTCACGGCGTGCACGGCCACCACACATAGTTAATGTGCTGTACACATCACCGTAGTAAAGTGCGTCTTTGGTATTCTCAAACAACATCACATCACCCATTGCCATTGCAACACTGTTCTTTTGCCATGCCAGGCTACAGAGATTATCTGTTGCTGCAATTGCAGAACCGAGTGCTTTAATGGCGTTGGCGTTTGTAACTGCTAATACAGAACTACGAGTCATGATATTAAATCCATGCAGGCGACCGATGATACCGTTCTCAGCATCTACATATCTGCTGAAATCTTTACTCTGTGTATCGCTCAATGAATTGTAGAAACCATCATACATATAATCATCCATAAGAATATAGCGGTCTGCCTTTGGCACTTTGTCCGTATTCATACGGGTCATGAGCTTTTGGAGATCAGTATGATGGAATGCTAAACGATTTCCTGTTTGGCCAGTTGCCGGAGCTACCTGCGTTACTGCTGCTCCACCAGTTGTTGCAACCTGTGAAACGTTTGAGCTCGATGCCCACTTAATGAGAATGTCATCAGCAACAGTTTCGTTTAAAGTCATTACATGATCACCAAGAACACTGTCTTGCTTGCTATAACTCAAATGAACTGAATCGATGTTTGGAATATGTGTAGGATCGGTAGTGTACTCATCCAATGTGTAAGTAATATCGGTATCAGTACGACGTACAGCAGTTGCAGGGAAAGAACTACGGTTTTTAACCACCGTTGGCTTACTGCCTGGTTGCGGAATGTGTACGATACGACCGGCAACAACCGCATCACTTTCGTCAACAAACTTGCCCTGGAGAAAAGCATTGTCTTTCCAGAACCGCTCTACGATGTACGGACGCCATGTTTCTTTAACTACGCCGTTCATGGTAAGACCTTGCTGGCCGCCGCCACTGAACAAGGATAATACGAACAATCCAACGGCTGTTAAAACCGGGAAAGCTGTCATGCTGGCTACAATGCTGAGCATCAATAATGAAGGAATGTGCTTAAACGCTTTCATATCTGTTTTTTGAAAATTGAATAAATGGGTTACGGATTATTTTGAGAGTGGATATTCAGAACCGAAGTACTCTTTGTACTTAGCTTTGAAGTTGTTGAAATCAAGACCTTTCAATTCTTCCAACTCGCCACTCATGTACAGGTCTTTACCTGTTTTTGCACTCAACACAGCAATACGAGCTGTCTTTACTGCATCAGCTCCCTGGTTTTGCATTTGTTGCTGAACAGAATTGTAAGCCTGCATACCTTCCAGCACTTCCTTAGTTGTATCAAAATCAGCTTTAGCCAATTTCAAATACTTTTCCTTTTCCGATTCAGTGATCTTGTTTGCGCCAACTGCTGCATCAACAATTGCTTGCGCTTTGGCAGCGGCAGCATCGTTCTCTACCTGTTGCAGTTTTTGTGTAAGAGTTGCAACCTGTTGCTGCAATCCATCTGCTTTCTGTGCTTTGGCCACCATTGCAACAAAAGCTGTGTTCACTGCGTTTGCATCAGCATCAGCAGTAATGTTTAATACTGCCAGTTGATCGGCAGTGAGCATGATTTGTTTCATATCTGTTTGTGTTAAAAAATTTGTGTAGAGATTAACCAGGTCTTTTTCGTTACGCATGGCAACAGGCACGGCAACTTCTTTCTTAACCGGGCCGTCATAAATGCCATCAATAATTTTTGCAGCAAGTGCCTGGTTTGCATTGAGCCAGTTATCAGCAGCGCCTAAATATTTTTTCTTTACATCATCAATACTTAATCCTGTGCGTTCGGCATAAATAGCAGTGATTGTTTTCTCCAGCTCTTCCAGCATATCTGCATGGCTGCGTAATTGATCCGGGTTTCCCATTACTGCACCACTTGGTCTGTGCGTCATAAGCATTGCATGCTTACTCATGCGAATCGTTTTACAAGCAAGAATGATAACGCTTGCCATGCTTGCACACAAGCCATCAATCTCTGCTTCAAACTCGATAGACGAGTTTTTAATTGCGTTAAATATTGCAAGCCCTTCGAAGATGCTGCCGCCGCCACTGTTAACTTTTAACGTTGCATGTTTACAACCTTTCTCTTCGAGCGCTTTCACTTCCCTGGTAAAATCATTGGCGTTCACATCTTCACTGCCGATGTAACCATACATCAGTATTTCTGCTTTGCCGCCATTTAATTGATTAATTGCCCAGAGTTTCATTTGCGTTCTTGTGTGTTGTGAGCGTAAAATTGCAATGGGCTGAAAGCCCCGCCAAATCAGCATTACAGCATGGTACACTTACTGTACCGCAGTAGTACACTTACTGTACCGTCATAGATTTTGCATTATTTATATGGCCATTGCCTGGTGCAACTTTGCGTATAACGCAAAGCATTATCAATGGCTGAACTATCGATCAATCAAAAGAAAGAATGGGCAAAGCAGTTGTTTATCGAAAACAAACTGTCGCAAAAACTTATCGCCGAAAAAGTAGGTGTAAGTGAAAAAGCAATCAGCCGTTGGGTAAACGATCCTAATGAAAACTGGGAGCGCTTACGCAAATCACTTCTTATCAGTAAGCAGGAGCAGCTCGGCAATTTATACGAACAGCTATCTGAAATCAATGAGCATATTAAAAAGAAACCGGAAGGCCAACGATTTGCAGACAGTAAACAGGCTGACATCATGGTGAAGATTACCGCAGCAATTGAACAGCTTGAAGAGGAAACAAACCTTGCTGATGTATTTGAAGTGGGGAAGCGTTTCATCACATGGTTGCAAACGCATGATTTTGAAAAGGCTAAAGCTGTAGTTGATCTGTATGATGGCTTTATTAAACACAGTTTAAAACAGAGTTAAGTGGCACTCAGCGATAAGAAAATAGAATTGTTGTGGGGTGAGTTTCGTGATGGCGTGCGTAACAGTACGCATGTTGATAAAAGCGAAACGCAGGAACAGCAACGAAAACGAATTGCAAAACTTGAAAGCAATGTGGAAGATTGGTTTAAATACTATTTTCCTAAGTATGCCTACAGTGAGCCTGCGCCATTTCACAAGCGTGCAACGCAGCGAATCATCAATAACCCTGAATGGTATGAAGTAAGAAGCTGGAGCCGGGAACTTGCAAAGAGTACACGAACCATGTTCGAAATTCTTTTCCTGGCATTAACAGAAAAGAAAAGATATATCCTGCTCACTTCGAATAATGAAACCAACGCCAGCAATCTGTTAGAGCCTTACCGCATACAGCTCGACAGTAACCAGCGCATCATGAACGATTATGGTGTACAGGAAACTTTAGGTAAGTGGACGGCAGGAGAATTTGTTACACGTAACGGCGTTGCCTTCAAAGCTATTGGCGCAGGGCAAAGCCCTCGTGGCACAAAAAATGAAGAAGTACGCCCGGATGTATTGCTGTTTGACGACATGGATACGGATGAAGATTGCCGTAACCCGGAGATGATCAACAAACGCTGGCGCTGGATTGAAGATGCGGCCATTGGTACACGTTCAATTAGTAAAGGAACGCTCATCATGTTCCTGGGCAACATCATTGCAAAGGATTGTTGTGTTGTACGTGCGCAACAGTTTGCCGATCATATTGACATCATTAACATTCGTGACAAAAATGGCAAAAGCAATTGGCCAGCCAAAAACACAGAATCGCACATTGACCGTGTGCTTTCACAAAAAAGTTATCTCAGCACGCAACGTGAATACTTCAATAACCCAATAACAGAGGGAACGGTATTCAAAGAAATGCATTACAAAATACTGCCTGCACTCACGGCATACAAATTCCTTGTTTGCTATGTCGATTTATCTTATAAGAGTACAAGCCGCAACGATTACAAAGCGGCTGTACTCATGGGCAGAATAAAAAATGAATATCATATTATCAAATGCTTCTTAATTCAGGGCACTACGAGAGAATTTGCAAAGGGATTAGTTGTGATAGAGGAATATGTCAATAACAAAGTGCCGGTGTACTGGTATGCTGAAGAAAAGTTTTTGCTGGACATTGTTAAGAAAGAAGTGAACGACAATCTCACTGAACTAAGAAGCAAAATTGTTTTAACGGCTGACACCACAGACAAAGGAGACAAGTTTACACGAATTGAAGCAGCGCTTGAACCGCTTAACAGCAATGGACGCTTATTTCTCAATGAAGCCGAAAAAAGTAATCCTTCAATGGTAATTCTCGAAGACCAGTTTAAAGCACTTGGCCCTGGCAGTCGTGCGCATGATGACGGCCCGGATGCAGCAGAAGGCGCAAAGCAGATCATAGATCAAAAACATTTTGTCGATACGCCAATGCTTATTGGTAAACGACAGTCACACTCAAAACGTTACTGATGCCCTATTTAACAGCAGCAGAAATTAACACACATCTCTATGGAGAAGTGGTTGCAGAAATCGAACGACAAACACCTGCATCGCCATTGCTTGATACAGCAATAAAAGCAGCCATTGCAGAGGTAAAAGGCTACCTGAGTGCCTATGATAAAACTGCAATATTTAATGCTACAGGTGATGATCGCAATCCTATCATTCTGCTTTACACAAAAGATGTTGCTGTGTGGCACTACATACAGCTTGCTAATCCTGATGTTGATTATGAGCAGCGAAAAGAACGCTATGAACTTGCAATCGACTACCTGGAAAAAGTACAAAGCGGCAAAGCAGTTCCTGAGTTACCTGTTCCTACTGTTGAGGGCACAACAGAAGGTGAAGGCTTTATAAAATTTGGCAGCAATCCAAAGCGTAACAATTATTACAACTGATCTCTTATATGGAAACAAACGTAAACGTACAGCGTAACCTCGTGCCTGACAAAGGTGTAGTAATTCAAAATATTACTGTAAGGCCGGTCGTTCGCCAAAGCCAGGATATTGAGAAATGGCGCAATGCACTCAAACAGGCTGAAATGATTAATCCATCAAGGGTTAGTTTGTATGATTTGTATGAAGAAATACTTCTCGATGCTGTTCTTACAAGTTTAATGGAAAAACGCATCCTGGGCGTCACCAAACACAATCTTATTTGTATAAGAGAGAATGGCGAAGAAAATGAAGTTGTAAACAAGAGTCTTAAACTACGTGCCTTTCGTGAAATGCGAAAGGAGATACTCAAGTATAAATTCTTCGGCATCAGTGTAATTGAAGCAATGAATCAAAACAAAGTATTCAGTTACTATAGTGTACCACGTAAAAACATCAAACCAAAAGAAGGCCGCATTGTGTATGAACAATATGGCCATGATGGTATTGATTACCGTTTACCTCCTTACAACAAGTTTGTTTTTGAAGTTGGCCGTTGGGATGATCTTGGATTGTTACTCAAAGCTGCTCCCTATGTTATTTACAAACGTGGTGGCTTTGGCGATTGGGCACACTTTGCAGAAATATTCGGCATGCCGTTTCGTGAAGCCAGGTACGATGGCTACAATCCAACAGTAAGGGCGCAACTGGAGCAAGCGCTTGAGCAGGCAGGAAGCGCCGGTTATGCAATACTTCCAAAGGAAGCAGAACTTACTTTCCATGAAGCCAAAAGCACACAGGGAAGCAGCGACTTGTATAACATGCTTCGCCAGGCGTGTAATGAAGAGTTGGCAATACTTATACTCGGCCAAACGGAAACTACCACCAAAACCGCAGGCAAGCTCGGTGGTAATGATGATACACACGAAGCGACAGAAGATGCAATTAACCTGGCAGACCGTGAAGATGAACTTGCCATATTGAACGAGCAGGTATTGCCCATTTTAAAGAACCTCGGATGGCCGGTGGATGGTTGTTTGTTTATCCACAAAGTGGAAGATGAAAAATTAACCACTGCACAAAAAGTGGAAATGTACATCAAGCTGAAAAAAGAATACGGCTTACCGATGGATGATGATTTTGTTTATAACGAAACCGGCATACCTAAGCCTGCTGACTATGAAGCGCAAATACAAAAGCGTGAAGAAGCTGCCAATGCTATGCAACAAAACAACCAGCCGTCAAAACCGGACAAAGAGAAGAAACCTAAACCGAAGCCAGACGGCAACATGCGTTTTGTTGATCGCTTTAAAATGGCATGGGCTGATTTTTTCGAAGAAGCCCACGAAAGCTGATTAAACAGTTAAGTGGGCTTCCTGGGCTATCGTTTACAGAAATGGATCAACAACTGAACAGCCTGTATTATGGCTGCACAGATGTAAACTGCCAGCACGATCATCACAACTTTACAATGAGTGCTGATGATGAGTGGGCATCTATACTTGCACAACTGCTTGCCCAGGAAACACAACGTGTGTGGAATGAAAAGGGAATGCCAAAGCAAATTAACCAGCGCTTAACCGATGCTTATGCATCTGTGTTTATGGATGCCGTGCAGGAGGGATATGGTGTTGATTTTGGCAATATTGATTACGAAACACCTGACAGGGTGATGCTGCAAAAACTGGTGGAGAATACCTACCAATTCAGTGCTGCTAAAAACTATACACAGCTTCGCCAACTGTCGCAGGCATTGGTTGGCCCCGATGGTAAACTAAGATCGTTTGCAGAATTCAGACAAGCAGCGTTTGAAATCAACAACGCACACGTTGACCGCTATTTGAAAACGGAATACAACACAGCAGTTGGCAGTGCGCAAATGGCCCGTAAGTGGAATGACATTCAGCAAAACAAAGATTCACTTCCATTGTTGGAGTTTGATGCAATCATTGACGGACAAACAAGTGATCTGTGCAGAGGTTTTGATAAAGTGGTGAAGCCGGTGAACGATCCATTTTGGAACACCTATTATCCTCCTAATCATTTTGGATGCAGAAGTATCGTTAACCAACTGCGTAGCGGAAGAATTACTCAAGATGCTTCCATTGTATATCCCGAGAGAGGCATCCCTGAAATGTTCCGCACCAACCTGGCAAAGAGCGGAATGATCTTTCCTCCGGCGCATCCATATTGGATCGGTGTTCCTGAAAATGTAAAGGCCGATACAATAAAACTGTACCCATACGACATGCAGTTTGAAGAGATTGATCCTGGTCAATACAAAGGCACAGTAAGAAAGCATCGCTTATTACAAAAGTCAGAGGATTACAATTTGCATTTACAAATAGCTGCGGAAAAAGCAAGTGCAGGACACCATGTAGATATTATGCCGGTAATTGAACAGTATGATAAAGCATGGCGCTCAGTTGTATTTCATGATGCTGTTGGAAACAAGAATGCAGACCTGCGAATTGATGGTGTACTAACCGAAGTAAAAAGTCCGTTGCAGCCCATTCACAGCAACAAACTGAAACATGCTATTGGTGCAGCAAGCAACCAGGCAAATCATGTGATCATTGATCTGAAAACAAAAGTGAACAAAGGGCAGCAATGGAAAATTGTAAGGAGCAAATTCAAACAGCATAAGAAACTGCGTAGAATCGAATTCAGAATTGATGGTGCATACCAGCAATGGGATAAATAAAAATGCAGCCTTTCGGCTGCACTGAGAGCAAGAGCCCGTAAGCTCCTGCGGATACAAAGATACACTTTTTCTAACATGGCAAAGACCTTTGATATAAAAGCAGCGGAAGCCCACTTTAAGCGGGTTTTAATGTATGCACCGGGCATGTTGGGTAATGAAGCAGTAAACTTCTTTACTAACAGTTTCCGGCAGCAGGGATGGCTTGGCAACTCGTTTCAAAAGTGGCCTTCGAGAAAAGCATCTAAATGGGGTAAGGTTGATAAACGTAAAGGCAGAGCGCTCCTGGTTGATTCTGGAAGGTTACGTCGCAGCATTCGCATTGTAAGCAACAGCAGGGGCATTGTACGCATCGGCACTGATGTTCCTTATGCAAAGGCTCACAATGAAGGAATGCGGTTGGGACTAATACAAACCGTTCGAGGCCATAAACGTCGCCTAACAAAACTTGGCATTACAAAAAAGAAGACACTTAAAACCCGCACTAAAATTGAATTCGGCAGGGTTGACAATGGCTTTACTGTTGTGAAGATGCACAAGCGCCGTATTGATCAACGCATACCGCAACGCCAGTTTATGGGCAACAGCCCGTATTTAACGGCAAAACTTAAACGTATTCTGCAAGCCGAGCTAATGAAGGGCTTGCGCTAAATAACCGCTAAAATCAAACGCTATGGCCTTACAAAGCCCGTTCAGCAAATTGCTGCAACAAATCAAAAACAGGATAATAGATCAAGTACCGGAGATCAGGTACATTAACCAGGAACTTGGCCAACTGGAGGAAGCCAGGCCGCCGGTTACTTATCCCTGTGTTTTGATTGATATGGACGAATTTGAGTTTACAGAAGCAGGTAATGAACCAAAGCAGATGGCCGATGGTTTTGTTGTGATTCGCCTGGCATTACCAAGCTACAGCAGCAGCAGCAACCTGGCTCCGGATGCTGTGTTTGAAAAAGCAATGGATTATTACGAGCTGGAGTATAAGCTCTATACTGCTTTGCATAATTGGGCTCCAACAGGTTTCAGCAGAATGCTTCGCAAAAAAGCGGGTACTGAAAAAAGGGAAGATAACAAGCGTGTGCGGATCATGCCGTTTGCAATCAACTTTGAAGACAGCGGAGCTAAGAAAACATACACGATAAGAGCAACTCCTGAACCCAGGATCAACGGAGAGATTGGTGAAGTTTAATCCCAAACAATATAAGGGTACTTCTTTTGGAAATATTTTTCCGATGGTTTTGTTTCCTGGAAAGATTTTAACAGCACATCGTTTGCCTGTATTATGCGGATGATAGTTAACTGTGCAAGAAAGATTTCATTCTCCAGGGCATCGAGTGTATCAGGATAAGTTTTGCGCTTCAGCTTTACATAGTACCAATAGCGGCAAACGATCAATTCGTTTTGCTTTTCCTTTAATGAATTACTACGGCCTTTACGCTCCACAACTTTAAGTTGAGGTAATGGCTGATCATCGAAAAGAACTGCGTTGTAAATGGATTGGTGGCCTCTGAGCGCTTGCATGGATACAAGTATAAAACTTTTGCGCCACCTGTAAAACAGGTGTGTGAAAGTAGTGGTGGGAATGCCCCCGAACGAGGCCGGGGGCTGAACGCCTGATTTAAACGTGGTTTAAAAATCCGTGTGTTCATTCTTCCCTTACCAACTCTTCAAGCAACTGGCTTATTACGTATTGGTTTTCTGCATCGGCTTTATAGCTTGCTCCGCAACGGTCGCTCGTTGCTTTCCAGCGCATGGCGGCTGCAATGGCCTTTATCAATTGCTCACGCCTCTGCACCGGCTCCGGTTCTTGCATTGTAATTACAAGACTTTCATTGTTAAGTGTAATCATGCTTTACCTCCTTGCAATAACGGGTTTCCAAAATCGAGCGGCAACACCGGCTGCGCAGCTTGCATAACAACCCTGTTGTTTATCACCTGCTTTTGCCTTAACAGGTGCAGGGCAAACTCTGCGGTAACATACAAGGTGTGACCATCTTTTATAAAATGCATCCAGTACCTTGCTCTGTGGCTGCCACCGCCGTGGCGGCTGTACCCTGCACGCTCCCGTATATCACTGTAAGGGTACAACTCCCGGTCGTTAATGCGTTTGGCTTTAAGCCCTTTAAACAAAGCGGTTTCTTTTGGCAGATGGCTAATGCCACGGGCTTTTTTCTCCTCTTGAATAAACCTTTTGCGAATTGCTCTGCCGATTTCAGAGCGTTCTAACATGCCCAATTCTTTACACATGTCAATTGTTAATAGATAATCAGTGCCTTTTCGGCCACCTGTACTTTTTCGCAGATTTGCGAAAAAGTCAACGCCGTTTTCAAATTTGTAATCTGAAATACGCCTGCGAATCCAGTCTTCAAATTTGACCTTTACAAGTAAATCTTTGTGTAACAATCGGGCATCATAAAGGAAATTTTCGCCCTGTTGAATAAATGGCAACTCCGAAGAGTGCACCAGGCTACCACGAGAGTGGCTCGGCTGGGTTTGATTTTTACTGACGTTCATATCAAAAAAAAATCCCCTGAGATGTGAACGTCAGTTACATGCGGGCATGTATCTCGGCAGGCATCGCTGCTCTGCACCATCTCAAGGGAAAACTTTAAGCTTGTTTGAATTTTGCCCTGTATATGTAACTAACGTTCAGGGCAAATATAAAGAACTTTTGGAAAATAGGGCGTTTCGTTTTTTAAAATCCAAAATCAACTACACCCTTACTTATACTTATAACAGGGTTTGCTCCTGTCCATGTGAATGTAATTTTATCTGAGCCTCTCATTATGTAAACGCTCTTCTTATTTTTTAATGAGGATACACTTATATCGTAGTCTTCCCAATAATCTAAAAACAGATCTATTACATCGTTTGCCGTGCCTGTGATGGTTACATTTTTAATTCTTGATTTAGCATCAAGAGTTGCCTTGATATAAATTTTAGCATCATAAGCAAATTTATTATTGTACATCTCTGCATAACCAGAGTATGAGCTACCTGCAATTTTTGGCTCCGATACCGACCATCCTTTATTATTGCTCAAATAGATTAGCATGTAATTAAGGTAAGTTGATTTAGCGCCTATCAAAAAAACACGCCATCCATTTTTTGATTGCTGCATTTGTCCTTGCTGTAACCTGTACTCATATTCTGATCCATATACTTCTTTGAATGTGACAGAATCCATGTTTAGCTTTTCCCAAACCTTTTTACTTGCCTCTTTTTCTATGGCCAAATAAATACTATCATCCCGTTTCTTTATTAGCATTTTCTGTATCGAATCATTCCTTTTCTGCTCTGCTTTGTTTACTGCTGCTACTGAATCGTAGTACCTATTCTGCTTTTTAGCTTTTTCAATCCTGATACTATCCTGGATGCGCAGCTCTTCATCTTTTTTTCGAATAGCTTCCTCTCTCTTTTTTTTATCTGCTGCTTCTCTTTTTGCTTTAATAACATCACCAAGCACTCCCACCTGTGCATTAGCAGATAATCCCGAAAAGAAGATGATTAGTAATAGAGCTGTTTTTTTCATGGTGTTACTTTTTATTGAGTGAATGAATAAATGACGAATATACCTGTTCAAATTGCGTTACAAGTTTAGGCAACTCTTTGTATTTATACCAATCCAATTTCTTTTTCAGGTAGCTGCGGCCTTTGCACCATTCATCCAGGCGCTTCATATCAACCACCCGGCCCCCTCCGGCTCCCCCTGTAGGGGGAGAGCGCCTCGGCACAGTCCAACCCATTTCATGGCAGTAGTAGAAGATTTTGCCTTTCATCTTTTCAATGGCAGCTCTGTTTGGATCGTTCTGTTGTAAGTGCTGCAGCATGAGTGTTGCCTCTTCATCATACAAATCTTTTGTACTGCTGCACCGGCCCAGGCTAAAGCCCTCCACCATCATTGCCTTTGTATCTTTATCAATACCATATTGGCTTACAAGCGTGTTGATGGCAATGAGTTTATTTTTGCTGATGGGATTCATACTCTTTGGGCGTTAAAGTGAAATAATTGCAGGCATCCTGAAAACTGATCTCTTCGCTGAAACTTTCGGCGAGTTCCCTGTACCGATCCAGCAAGCCAGGATAACCTCCAAAAATCCGCTGGCATGCAAAATCAACCGAGTTAATTATTACTCCTTCACACCAGTAGTTGTAAGTAATGGTGCATTTGTTGTTTTGAATTGTTTCGTTTCGTGTGATCATATAAAATTTTTATTGCCATTCATTTTCCCAATACTCCTTCTTGAGGTATGTTTCGGGATCAGCTTTTTTTCTCCACTCATTAGCTTTCAGGAATTTATTGTACTCAGCAACACCTAACCACGCTGCAACCTTCTTTGATATACTAAGCCTGTTCCATAAATCTTCACAACGCTTGCGGTTGATCTTGTGGTTGTATTCATTCCAAAACATATCGAATGATATTTCAAACGCAGCTTCAACAATCGTCACATCTGCACTAAACGAAGTTTCTATTGCTTCAACATGCACAGGCACTGAGTGCTTAAAATGCGCTAATAAAGCCTTGGTTAAATCGCTCTGCCTGGTGTTGATTGTTATAAGATCGCCGTCCTGGTTGTACAGCAGCTCTGCCGTACCTGCAAACTTTTTTGATGATATAAGAAACCTTCTCATAGTTCTGTGTTTTCGAGTTCTTCAATTACCTGCTCTCTCGTTCTGTTGCTGTAAACAGCAGGAGGCCTTTCGTATGTCTGAAACTTCTTTGCTTCAGCTTGCTCATGATCATCGCCGTCATTTTCTTTTTTCAATTGACGTAAGCCGCCGCCATGCAATGCCTCTGCCTGGTTGTACATTTCTGTTGCTTCCTCTTCGTTCAACTGAAAGAATGCCATCATGTCTTTTTTTTTCCACTTGCCTTTGAGCAACTTCCAAAACGCACGTAGTTCTCTTTCTGTGAATGTTCTCATTGCTTTTGATTTACGAGGTTATAACTCATGCCAACACCGCCGCCAACAAAGCCTGGTGTATAATGCGCAGTAATAAACATGCTACCACTGTCGAACTTCATTGCATGTAATTGAAATCCTGTAGTAAAGCGGTTATAATTGCGACTCTTATCATCTACACTGTACATGATGCGAGTACCGGCAACATATACATGAAGCCACTCAGTAATGTTATAACCAATACGAGTTTGAAAAAGGACAGGCTGTGTATTGTTTGCAATTGCATTGAAACCAACACCAGCGGAAATTTTTTTAAACCGATACCCGGTTATCCATTCGGCGCTAAAGAAACCGTTGGTACTGTTGGCAGATGCATAAGTAAATATGCCTGATTCCGTTGTTTGTTGCGGTTGGTAACATTGTGCATTCCCTTTTTTGCCTGTTAACAGCATCATAATGATTAATGCAAGTACCAACATAATGTAAACTTCTACAGGTGTTTGCTTGATTGTTTTTTTCATACTGATTATTTTTTTCGTTTTGCCTGGTTGTACTCTTCCTCTTTCATTGAAGTGAGATGCCATCCGTTACATTGTTTGCAGTAATATTTTCGCTTTGGTATGCGGTGGCGTTTATTGCCCCGCCGCTTTACCATGCTCAATACATGATCTGCTTTTTCTTTTGTTAGTATGGATTTGCTGCAACTCATTTTATTTTTTTGAAAGATCAACCCTGCGGTAATGTTGTTGCCATAACAGTTTTGCAGTGGCGCTGCTTTCTTTTCTTACTTTGGTTTCGCTCCATTCAGGATGTTGAACATGATAATGTTCGTGCAGGAGGTAAAGCATGTGGCGATAACCTTTCAACCGTGTGTCAAGCTCAATCGTTCTTTTCTCATCGCTTGCAAGCCCCCAGGCTTTATGCCTTCCTAATTTTCGATGTATTACTTTGCTGCTGTTCATTAACCTTTTTGTTTTTGTTGTACACGATTATTTTTTCAGGCACCTTCCACCCAAATCGGCGGTATATTTTTTCCACGATCAATGGGGCAAACACACGGATGTATAACACGTTCTCAAGAGGAATATCAGTTAGTGGAACTGTACCCTGGAATTTTAAGCGGTTGGTAAACTTTACTCGTACATATTGCCTTCCCTTACTTTTTACATGCTTGATGAACACCGCAGGCATGTGAGTGCGGCTATGTACAATCACCTTCTTTTTAAAATACTTTTTTATCGTCTGTATCATGTGAATAAGAATGAAAGAGGGTCGTTTTCGACATTGCTACCAACGACCCTTATTTGTGTTGTTGTTTTTTGCACTGATGGCAGGGTTTGCATTACAGTAAGTTTAGCATAGGTGGGAGCTGACATTCGAATTCGAGTTCCAGTTGTCGTAGTCGTTGTACGCTGGGCCGGAGGGCGAAGACAAACCGCTCTGTAATGCACAACCACTTTCGTACTATTGCAGCACGAAGTATTGTCGATACAATTTTTGGAATTGCTTACCTGCATACTCCGCTAACTCTTCGCTTTTAAAGCAAAGGCGGGAGCCGACATTCGAAAGCGAGCACCAGTCGTCGCAGACGTCGTACGCCGGGCCGGAGGGCGAAGACATGTCAAACCACGGATAATACTTCCATTCGCTACTATCTTTCCAGTTCGGTTTCCAACCATCGTTCAATGCTTCGGTGATGATTACAAGTTTTGCATGTGCAACTGTTGCATCTTGGTGATGCTTTGGCATAGTGCCAACCTTTGGTAATACTTTTTCCGGATCGTAGCCTAACTTTTTGCAGGCTTGTTCGAACGTTTTAATTTTAGCCATGTGAGTTGTTTAGAGAGTTAAAAAATCAGTGTAGATTGAAATGAATTGCTTACCTGCATACTCCGCTAATTCCCTGCTTTTAAAGCAAAGGCGGGAGCCGACAAACGAAACCGAGCGCCAGTGGTCGCAGTCGTCGTACGCCGGGCCGGAGGGCGAAGACATGTCAAACCACGGATAATACTTGTACTGGCTTTTGTTTGACCAATCTGGTGTCCATCCTTCATTCAATGCACGTACAATAATTACCAGCTTTGCGAAGGCTGCTACTGCTGCGATTGATCTTGTCGCATCATCATTGTGGCCAAAATCAACCGTCATTGAAATTTCTTTCGGATAGATGCCTAATACTTCGCATGCATCTTCGAAGGTTTTTACTCGCTCCATGATGTTGCCACTTTGCGGAGTGGACTTTGTGAACAGTTGTGCTGTTAATGTTTCCATTGTTACTTGTTTTTATGTTTGTTAAATAATTTGATACCGTAGTGCTTTTTTGCACCTTCTTCCCAAATGATGAAGTTTTTATTACCGCCATACCTACCCTTCGGAAAGGCAATAAAGCCGTCAACTCTTGTCTTGATATTTGCGTAATACTTTACTGCTTTTGCAACTGCACCCGAGGGAAGTTTTCCATCGGCCCAGGATACTACGAGGAATATTTTCTTTTTCTTGGATAGCACGAATTCATTCTTAAGCATTGCATATTCCTGCTGTGTCCATCCGCTCGCCTGGATACTGTCGAATACCCAAATTTTTGAGCTGCGGCGTTTTGCGAGCATCTTCCTTATATCCTGAAAAGAACCACCATCAAGGATTGACATATTATTGCCCATTCGATCAAGCAGGTTGTGTCTAATGAGTGCATCACGTAATGATTTGCCATGTCCTTCCTCCCAGCTTACATAAGTTGCTTTGCACTTTAATGCAATGGACAACTGAGCAACCACTTCGAGGTTGAAATTTGTTTTCCCATTTGCGCTGTCCCCCCAACTGATCATGTCAAATGCATCTTCAATATCGCCGAGACTGTTTTTTAATTCCGGACTAAGGCCTACTACTTCATTGTAGGATTTCTGAAACATCTGTTTCAGCGCTATATTTTTTCCCATAGCTGTTTAGCTGAATAGTTCGTTGAATGTTGCAAGAAATATTTCCTTTGCTGTTTCATGATCCCATGCCCACTTCCCGTTTTCCGGTGCATGCCAGCCAACATCGTGAAGCATTTCATTAAATGGCCGGAGATTGCCCAGGATCAGCGCCTTATGCTCAACTTCAAGCAAGTATTTATCCCATGCCTTCACTTCGTTGTGAATTGATTCGTTGTATGGAATCAAAAAGCAGGCTTTGATTGATTTCTCAAAGGATTCTTCAATTTGCCGGTATTGAGGTTCCAACATTACTTTAAGTGGTTTTACCACATCGCCGAGGTAGGCTTCAGCCGCATCGTGCATCAAAGCCCATTTCTTGGCCTCCTGTGCAGCGCAGGCTGCAACCATTACCGAATGCTGCGCCACACTATAGAAAGCACTGCTGTGGCCACCAAAACGGCAAATACGGGAAAGCGATTTGGCAATGTCCTCAATGTGGAACATTTGCGGCGTTGGGTCTTTCAGATCAATTACACGGCCTGTTGAGGTGTTGTATTTGCCCTGAAAGTGGCTGTGAACGGGGATTATGTTGTTTTTTGCAGTATGCATTTATCTCATTTTAAAGGTGGAAAAGTGGCCAAACCCCTCACTTATAGCGGCGTTTGGTTGCCATGTTTGGTGCAGTTTGAAGGATAATGGCAGCCCGTAGAAACGGGCTTTGCCGTACCATTTAACCTATACCCTGATTGATTATGCCGTTGCTAATTCTTCCTCTTTAGGGGTTACGAAAAAGGTTTCGTCCTGCACTACCATGATGTGACATTTTTTGCTGATGTCTGCAAACTGTTCATCATCACGAAGAGCAATGATGGCCTCCTTATCCGGCTCACTTTTGGTACGAACCAGATTAGGGAAATACTCGGTGAGCAACTCTGTAACCGCTGGCCATGTAAACTTTTTACTCTTTTCAACCTTTGGTGTGCCAGTGCGGAAACCGATAGTACCAGCCATGAGATCAAAGCTCTTGCCATCCCAATTCGGACAATCTTTTTTACCCCACACTTCAAGCACTTCAATTTGCTGTGCTTTCTCCTGCTGTAGCTTTAACACTTCGTCACTGTATTTTTCATCGATGCGTTGTTTCTCCAATTCAATCTTTGCCTCCAGGCGTTTCAGATTGCTGTTACTTTTTGCGAGTGCCTGCATAGCTTCCTCAGCTTGCGCACGTGATGGATTGATGATCGTTTTTTTTGCTTCTCTTGCCATAATTGTTTATTTAAGATGTTTATTTACGTTTTGTTTTACCCGCCTTCGGTTTGCTGTTGAGGCGATCCATATAGGCTTGCTGCATTTTATATTCAGGGCTGTTAAAAAAAATAATGGCACCTGCAATAATGATTACAGACAATACTGCGATTGATATTAATAATGCTATCATGAGTAATAGAATTGATGCACTTCATTAGCGATCATGTGAAGGCGGTTAGAAAATTGTGTTGTTTCGGGTGGCGTAAAATGCACATACAAAATGCGGAGTGCAATTGCCTGGGCTGGTGTGAACGTGATGGTGTATTGCGATTGATAGTTGATCACCTTTTTCATCAACCGGATACGTACTTCATCAAGAGCAGCCATTACAAGTTTATCATCATCATCTTCATACTCAGCATTGAGTATGTTAGTAAGCACATTGATAAAAGCTTCGGCAATTTGATGCGTTAGTTGCGTTTTAAATCCTTTCATAAATAAGCCTCCTTTAACTTGTGAATGATGTTGCGGAAGTGCGGCATTATCTTCTCATCCTGCTTTTCCATATAACCTTTCATTGTGCGAAGACTGCTAAGTATGGATGTGTGATTACGCTCGTAATACCTTGCAATTCCAGCCTTGCTCTGGCCAAATACATGATGCAGAACAAACCATGTAATATGCCTTGCATCGTTGTATGGATATTCTTTTAGGTGAGAGCGGAGCAAGCCAACACTGATGTTGTATTCTTCACAAATGATCCGTTCAATTTTTATAAGATCATCAAGCGTTAATGTTTCCCTTATCTCAAAACGAACATTTTCGATGGTGATGAATCTTATTTTCATTTCCTCTACTATCATGCTTTCTGTATTGACTTGTTAACGTTGCTGATCATACCTGCGTAAGCCAGTTCCAGGATCACGCCGTTGGGACGGATGCAGCTTGCCAATGTGTTTGGATTGTGCAGTTCGTGATAGAGTTGTGTGCGCAGTTTAAGGCTGAGGCTTTCTACATGACCAACACAAAACTGTTCGTCACGCATTGCCCAATGGTTGCGCCACCATGTCCAGTATATCCGTTGCTCAAGCAACTGATCAATACCAACCGGATCATGCGGGATATATGCCTGCAAGTATTGGCGACCGTACTTGAATTGCAGATCAGCATACTGCTGTTCAGTAATGCCGAGCAGTTCACACACACGGCGCTTAAACTCTTCAAATTGTTTTCTACGGTTTACTACCCGGCTCATTAGCTTACTTTTTTGAGTGATGTGTTGCTTTGAGATACAATTCGGCGTAAGTAGAAGCGATCAATGCGTCGCAGATCGCCACCATACTCATTGTAAATCCGGTTGATCTCGATTTCCTCGGTGATTCCGTTCGCTTCGCAGAGTTGAACGACCTCATTTTTGCTTGTACCATTCAGTGCAATAAACTTGCGACCAATGCGACTCTTGATTTCCTGGAAACCCTTGCGGTTTCGGTTAATACCTTTCTCAATGCGGTTTGCAATGTTGTCGGTGCTTGTCCATACAATGCCGCACATGCCATGCAGTTTATTGTAAAGCGTAATAAAGAAGTAAAGCACTTCGTCTTTCAGCTTATCAACTTCATCCAGGATAATAAGCGGGTGATCTTGCTTGCGCAATGTGCTTACCACTTCGTCCATCATTTCGTATACGTTCAATCCGCTGGCATTACGGCCCATGCTGCGCAGCAGCTCGGCGAGGAAGTATTTTTTATTCCAGTACTCGGCACACTCCATGTAATACACGTTGCGGCCCTTCATCATATCGGTATAGTAACGGGCAGCGTATGTTTTTCCGCTACCGGCCGCACCTACCACCGCAAAGGTTTCTCCATGATCCTGTGCTATGCTGAAGTACAGCATCAGCGTACTGAAGTCCTGCGTTTCAACCAGCTTGCTGCGGCGTTCGTTCCAGCCAATCTGTTTGCCAACGTTGCGCCACATTGCATCGCTGATGCCGTTCCACTTGTTTTGCAGAATGTTAATTACGGTTGCCTCGCTTACTCCTTCGAGTAAATTGATGGCTTGCTTTTGACTGCTGAAACCTTGCACGTATGCCTGCAGCAGTTTCGTGATTTGTTGTTTCTGTTCGAGATTCATAGCTTTGTGTTTACTTGTTATTAATGGGCCGTAAGTGTTAGAGCACTGCGGTCTTTTTGTTTACATCTGATCCAGCGGATTGTATTCACCAAGCTGTGCTTGCTGGTACACCAGCTCGGCGTTTTGTTTCAGTTCCTTTGTTAATACCTGCGCCTGCAGTAAGCTGTTGGCATCAATAGCGTGGCGCTCCAATACATCAACACGGTTGTTCTTGCTGTCGGCAATGCGCTGCACGTGGTTCTTTTTCATTAACAGCAAGTGGTTAAGGCGGCTGCGTTCACCATCTTTGTAATCGGCAATGGCACTGCTCATTTTTTCAAACTCACGGGCCACAAATCGAAGGCTTGCACCATCAGTTACCAGTACACGGCTGTAGTCGTATGGGTCGTAAGTAACCTTCACCTTCTTACCTACATTTTGCAGGTACAAATCATCCGGCACATCGTACACAAACTGCTGTCCGTCGATGGTTACTTTAATGCCTCCGTTGGTAATGGTGTGGCTGTGTGTATGTTCAACTCCAAACAGGTGCAGCATACGTGCATCGCTTATTTGGTGCTGGCGGCTCAGTTCGCTGTTGTTAAATGCGGTGATCCATTGTTGCTGGCGGGTAACACCTGTTTTGCGGTCGGGCAAATGGCGCAGGCGGTTTACAAAATCTTCAATGTATTGCAAGCCTTCGTTTACAGTGGGGAAGTTGCGTTTTTGCAGCTCCAGGTTATCACGGTTAATGCGGCTTTGGCTGGTAATGTTGGTGCCGGCATAGTTGGGGTACATCTTCAGCATCTGATGCCATACGTTACCAAACGCCTGCTCAATGTACTTGGCTCGTGCAACCTTAGCGGTGGCCGGTGTGTAAATGCTCATGCTGCTGTAGAAATCTTTTAAGGCAGCAAGGCCCCAACGGTCACTTTGTATTTGGTTGCTCAGGTACCAGCCTCCGGTTAACTCTTTAATATGGTACATGGCATCGAGGTAAGCGGCTTTAATCAAATCGGTGGTAACCGTTTCGCCGTAGGCATAACCAAGGATGTAATCGTTATGTGCATCCATTACAAAAATCAATTTGAAACGGAAGTAGTGGTTTGTTTTGCCTTTGCGCTCCTCACGGAAATACAAGTCGAGGTCGTTATCATCACTGCCCACCAACAGCAGCGGAGCAGTTGGGCGGTTACGCAGGATCACTTTACCGTAGGTATTGTACCATGCTGCGTTTCCTTCACGTGCGCCCTGCAGCTGGTAGTAATTGGTGCGGCGGTGTACACCTACCGTTGCCGGGTCAATGGGCTTATAACCGAGCGGTACCACCTTCTTATTATATGCCTGTGCAATAATAAAATCGTCATGTTGGTTAGGGTGGGCAATCAGTTCCAGTAAAAGGCTGCTGGTAAATTCATCGTTTACTTTTGCCGCCAGCTTGTTACCAAAGCGCCAGTCAATAAGCGATTCGTAACCCTTCTCTTGGTAGTCGGCCATTGCTTTGCGCAGTCGCTTGTAGCTGGTTGGCAGATCAATGTTTTCGGTTTTAATGAGGGAGTAGATGTGCGTATAAAACTCATCCAGCTTCAGGTTCAACTGCTTCTTTACAATAGCTGCATTTTTATTGATGAGTGCCAGCATGTTCAACCATGCTGCGGCTTTGCTGTACTTACTAACGTGCTCAACCGGCAGGCTTTTACCATCATCGTAGCGATAGCTCAGGAAATACTCTTCGGCTTTGTGATCCGGCTTAACCATTGCTTTAATTGGCTCACGGGCTACATAGTCGTATGGGTTGCCGAAGAACTTTTCAATTGCGTCCTTGTACCTGCGGCCTAATTTTTCGTATGGGTAGATGTTCAGTTTTGCATTTGAAGGGTCTTTAGTATACGGCAGTGTTGTATAGCCATGCCTGCAACTACTGTAAATCGTGTTTATATTAAAACCAGCCGCAACCAAGTCTGATGTTTCTATAAACAATTCATTATCGTTAAGTATCTTCATTTTCTTATGGTAATTGAGATCGCTTTTATTAGAAGTGTTGAGGATGAAATACAGGTCATTGCTGAAGACTTTCGAAATATCTGTTCATGTCTTCCTTTGTTGCAATTAAAACTTGTTCCTTCAACGGAGTTAAGAACACACGGCCCTCATACAGGCGAAATTTTTTATCACTTAGAAGTTTTTGTAAATACTCCTCCGAGTGCTGGTATTCACCGGCAGGTGGCGTTGGCAACGCTGTTTCGTGGCCTGGCTGATTTTCATGTATGCAATCTGTTTTCATTAAATGATGTGGTTTAGAGTAAATAAATAAGGGGCACACCTGTATGGTAATACCCCTGCCGTTGGCCTACATAGGCACCGCTTTACGAATGCTGTCGAGCAGTAAATTGTCCTGCTCCACTATTTCCATGTACGTTTCTACAATCGCCTCGTTTTCCCGCTCGCCGTTCATAATCATGCGCACATACCTCGGCGTTACCCCGTGTATTTGAGCAACCAGTGTTGCAACGTCTCGCCGTTTTACTACCGTATTTCCGTTTTTTGCTATACTTTTATTCCCTTGCATTTTGTTCTTCGTTTGAGAACACGAATATTGAACGAAAAATTGAGATAACAAAAAATATCTCAAAAAATATTTCATTTTATGTCAACATTTCTTTCATCAAACCTTAAGCTTTTGCGGAAGAATATTCGTAAAAGTCAAACTGACATTGGTTTTCAGCTTAATAAGGCTCATACTTCGATTGGCAATTGGGAGAAGGGAATTAGCGAACCATCTCTTACTGAAATAGAGGAAATTGCAAGAATATTTGAGATTTCTCCAGCAGATTTACTGTACACTGACCTTGCAAAAGTGCAGGTTAGCGAAAAAAAGCAAGTAGGTGAAATAAAGCAAAACATGCAGGTAAAAGTGCAGGATAAGGTGCAGGTTAGCGGCCAAAATCAGAGTATTTATGGTACTGAAATGACTGACCAACGGGGGAATATGTTACAGGAGCCAACCCATAATATTACACCTGTAACAGCGCCGAAAGTGATAACAATAGACAGCTCCGGCAATGAAAATGTGCTGTATGTACCCGTAAAAGCCAGGGCAGGCTACCTGACGGGTATGGCTGACCCTAAATTCATTGAAAAACTACCTGCTTACAGCCTTCCTGGTTACCATAATGGAACGTATCGCATCTTTGAAATAAATGGGCCATCGATGTTCCCGACATTTCAAGATAAAGACCGCTGTGTTACACGCTGGTCGCAGGTTTCAGACATTCGTGATGATCGTGTT
The DNA here is from genome assembly GCA_022841365.1 of Chitinophagaceae bacterium. GTDB lineage: Bacteria > Bacteroidota > Bacteroidia > Chitinophagales > Chitinophagaceae > Lacibacter. The sequence continues at coordinate 108,553 of JALHRP010000006.1, forward strand.
TACGTAGTAATTACTAAGAATGACGGGCTGCTAATTAAACGGTGTATCAACCGTATGAACGAGGGAAAGATTATCTGCAAATCAGATAACAATTTAAGCGGTGAATACCCGCCAATCGTGCTGGATGTGAGCGAAATTTTGGAGGTTTGGTATGTAGTAGAACGCTGGACCAGGCAGATGCCCGGACCGGGAGAGATATATAAGCGTATTGTAAACTTAGAGGCTGCTGTAACTCTGCTTACCCATCGCTTGGACAATCCTAAGTGATTTACCCTAAATTAACCCTTGTGGATCGTTTCGTTTTTTTCATTCAAAACATTAAAATCGGCTGAAACCCGCTACAGTTGTGCATTTTTCGCACTTTTTGGGTGTGTGTGTATTAGGTCACTTCGTTTTAACCCCCTTAAAAATAAATATTTCCCTAACTTGTGCCACCCCATAGGTGGGAAGGCGGTTTGATTTTTTGAAATTTTTTTTCATAGAATTGCGCCAAATTTTTAAGATAAAAACTTACTTAATTAAAAACCAAAAAATCAATTGTCATGGCTGAAACAAAACCAACTGCAGCAAAGGCTGCATCTTCAGTTCAAGCGAAACAAAGCAGCAATGCTATTTCATGGGTTGCTCCTGTTGTGTGTATTCTTGCCGGTTATTCTATCTGGCGTTTTATTTTAGGTGCGTCTAGCGGATTTGCTGAGCCCGATAACAGCGGTGCATGGTTTTGGCCAAAACACCATAAGCCAATTGGTGCGTTAAATGCCATCTATGAAGGTGGTATCATTGTACCATTTCTGATTGGTTTATTCTTAATGGTAATTGTATTTTCTATTGAGCGTTACCTCACTATCCGTAAAGCAATGGGCGCAGGAAGTGCTACAGATTTTATCCGTAAAGTTCAATACCACCTTGCTAATAAAAATGTAGATGCTGCTCTGGCAGAATGTGATAAGCAAAAAGGTTCTGTAGGTAATGTAATGAAAGCGGGTCTTAAAAAATACCGTGAAATGATTACAGCTACGGATGTTGATCATGAACAAAAAGTACAGGCCATTCAAAAAGAAGTAGAAGAAGCTACAGCTTTGGAATTGCCGATGCTTTCTAAAAACCTGGTATTCTTATCTACCATTACATCACTTGGTACGTTGATCGCCCTGTTAGGTACGGTATTGGGTATGATCCGTTCATTTGCGTCTCTTGGTAAAGAAGGCGGCGGCGGTGATGCAGGTGCATTGGCGATTGGTATCTCTGAGGCCCTGTATAATACAGCATTGGGTATCGGTACTTCTTCTTTTGCCCTCATAATGTACAACGTGTTTACAACAAAGATTGACTCGATCACTTACGGTATTGATGAAACAAGCTTTACATTAACTCAAAGTTTTGGATCTCAGTACAAGTAATTTGTACTGCTGATTTTGTGGATTTTGAATGAAATTGAATCTATCATAACAAAACTGTTCAAGTAATGCCTAAACTTAAAATAGCCAGGAAGAGTACATGGGTGGATATGACGGCCTTTGTGGACGTAGCATTCCTCATCCTGTCTTTCTTCATGCTGGCAACTAAATTCAAGCCACCAGAAGTGGTGAAGATTGAGAATCCAAAATCGGTTTCTTCAGAAAATCAGCCCGAGAAAGATGTGTTTAAGGTTTCTTTTGACAAAGAAGGGCGTGTTTTTGTAAGCTTTAGTTCTGATCAGGATGGAAAGGAAAAAGCACAGTTAACAGCCGAAGTGTTAAGCCGTCAGAAAGGGTTGGGTTTAACACCTGCAGAAATTTCAAACTTTATTAAATTTTCTGTTGGTGGTATTGGTGTACCTGTAACGCAGTTAAAGAGCTTTTTGAATTTAACCGATGATCAGTACAAATCGTTTAAGCAGCCGGGTATTCCTGTACAGGACACACTCAATAATCAGTTAAACGATTACCTGAATGCGTTGCTCACAGGCACCGGTGGCCGCAAACCTGAAAACGTGATGTTAAACGGAGATAACGGAACAACCTATCCTTACTTTAAGAATGTGCTTGCCGCATTTAAAAAGAACGGTATCTTCTCCTTTAAACTCATCACTTCTCTGGAAGGCGTGCCTGCTGGAACACCATTGTACAAGAAGCGTAAAGAACAGCAAACGAAGTAAACATCATTGTTCATTTTAAATAACAAACGCTATGGGAGCAGATGTATCAGCACCGGATAGTGGGGGTCATAAGAAAGGCCCGGGGGTCAAAAAACAGACAAGAAAAGATACCAAGGTGGACATGACACCAATGGTGGATCTTGGGTTTTTGCTCATCACGTTCTTCGTTTTCACTACCACAATGAGTACGCCAAAAGCGTTTAAACTCAATGTGCCCGATGATTCGGCAAAGGATGAAGAAAAGAGTGAAGCAAAAGCATCAGGTGCGTTTACTGTTTTGCTGAGTAAAGAAAATCACGTGTATTATTATGAAGGTCAGTTAGCTCCGGACGGATCTAATTTCAAATCTTCTAATTTTAAAGATATCCGTGCAGAAATACTCAGGAAAAAAGCAAATACACCTGAAAAAGATCTGGTGGTGATTATTAAGCCAAACGAATCAGCCGTTTATAAAAACGTAGTAGATATGCTGGATGAAATGCAGATTGCTGAAATTAAGCGATATGCAGTTGTAGATATTTTTCCCGGTGAAGTTGATCTGATCAACGCAACTGAAGGAGGTGCACCACCTCCCGGCGGAAAATAGTTTATGGAAAATTAACGTCCACGCATCTCATTCATAACACAACGGATCATTTATGGAAGTAAATAAAATTTTAAGCGCCGATTTCCTCGACATCCTCTTTGAAGGAAGAAACAAGGATTATGGTGCTTATGAACTCAGAAAAAATTATCAGAAAAGGTTAACCACCGCTCTGTTAATTACCGCAGGTGTTGCACTGCTTATTTTCATTGCAGTAATTGTAGGAAGAAGCGTTGGCACCGGCGATAAAAATAAAGTAAAGGTGAGCGATGTAAACCTGGAGAATATTAAACAGGAAGAACAGCAGAAAATTGAGCCACCACCTCCGCCTCCTCCAAAACAGGAGCCGCCAAAAATTGAAATTCAGAAATTTACTCCTCCAAAAATTGTGGAGGATGAAAAATTTGAAGAAAAAAATGAGGTAAAAGAGCAGGAAGTAATTACCAACGTAGGTAAAATTGACCAGGAAGGTATTAAAGATCCCGAGGTTGTAAATCCGCCTAAAGTGGAGCAGGAAACAAAAGTTGTAGAAGCTCCCAAGGAAGATGAAAACCAGGTGTTCACCAAAGTGGAAGTGGAAGCACAGTTCCCCGGTGGTGAGGGTAAATGGAATCAGTATGTACAACGTGAAGTTGAAAAGAACATTGATGATTTAACAGATGATGGACAGGCAGGTACATGTGAAGTTCAATTTATTGTGGATAAAGAAGGTAATGTAAGCAGCGTGGAAGCATTAACCATGAAAGGTTCTAAATTAGCTGAGGTTGCAGTAAATGCAATTAAGCGTGGACCGAAATGGGTTCCTGCCATCCAGAATGGCCGTCAGGTGAAAGCATGGCGCCGTCAGAAAATTACGTTCCGTCTTCCTGACGAACAACCGTAGACCTTTATCAAGAAGGAATATACAAGCAAACGTCCCCATCGGTTTTCCGGTGGGGATTCTTTTTTCTGCTGAAGTTTCCATTTTCGCTGAAGTTTTACAGGAACAATAAGTTATTAGGGTTAATCTTCCGGGAGCAGTAGATTTATGGATTTCTCTTTTGCTTTCATCTAATAAAAAACATTTTTTATGAATGCAATTGAGACAAACAACAGCAAACGAAATTTGCAAATTGATTTTGCCCCAATGGTTGATCTTGGTTTTTTGCTGATCACATTTTTTGTGTTCACTACACAGCTGCAGCAAAGTAAGGCCTTTGGTTTAAACATGCCGGCAGATGGTACGGGCACAGAAGCAAAACTCTCCACTACCATAACATTGCTCATAAAGGAAAATGGGGTGATTGATTATACCGAAGGCAATGAGGAAAAGGTATTGAAAAGCGGAACCGTTGCTCTAAACAACAAACCCGGATTAAGAGATCACTTAATTGATAAGCGCAGAAGAATTATTCAGCAACATGGTTCAGATTCAGATTATACCGTCTTAATACAGCCTACAACAGTTACCAGTTACAAAGATCTGGTTGATGTACTGGACGAAATGACCATCAACGATATTAAAAAATATGTGCTCATGAAAGATAAACCGGCCAAACAATAAACTGTTGCGCTGCAACTGTATAAATTTGCAGCATGCTGGGAAAACTCACAGGCTGGGACGATACCATTGTTGCTTTGGCAACTCCACACGGAATTGGTGCAATAGGCATCATCAGACTCAGTGGCAGTAAAGCCATTGAAATCGTTAATCAACTTTTTCCGGCAAAAGATTTAAACAAACAAAACTCTCATACCATACATGTAGGGTTTCTGAAAGAGGACGGAAAGACGCTTGATGAAGTAGTTGTTTCCTTATATAAAAATCCAAGAAGTTATACCGGCGAAGATGTTGTTGAAATCAGTTGTCATGGTTCACCATATATTCAGGAGCAGGTGATGAATGCAATTGTTGCAAAAGGTGCAAGACTGGCAAAGCCGGGAGAATTTACACAGCGTGCTTTCTTAAAAGGCAAGCTTGATTTAACCCAAGCCGAAGCGGTTGCAGATTTAATTGCCAGCAATACAGAAGCAAGCCGTAATACGGCTTTACATAATATACGTGGCGGATTTTCAACCGTATTGCAGGAGTTGAGAGAACAGTTGATTCAGTTTTCTGCATTGATTGAGCTGGAGCTTGACTTCAGTGAAGAAGATGTAGAGTTTGCAGACCGTACAAAATTTTACAAGCTTATTCATGAGTCACAAAAAATAACAGACGATTTGTTGCAATCGTTTCAACTGGGGAATGTGATTAAGAATGGTGTTAATGTTGCGATTGTTGGTAAGCCCAACGCAGGGAAATCAACTTTACTGAATACGCTGCTCAATGAAAACCGTGCTATTGTAAGTGAAATTGCAGGTACAACAAGAGATACCATTGAAGAAGTGATTAATATTGACGGAATCTTATTCCGCCTGATTGATACGGCCGGCATCAGAGAAAGTACCGATGTAATTGAATTGATTGGAGTGGAACGTAGTCTGGAAAAAATGAGCACAGCGGATGTTGTACTTTATTTATTTGATGTAAAGGAAGAATCGCTTCCACTGCTTCAGGCTGCATTAGCATTGGTGAAAGAGCAAAACAGCAGGTATCTTTTAATTGGTAATAAGGTTGATCAGCTTGGAGAAGAAGTTGCACGGCAAAAATTTACAGGCGAAGATGTACTGTTCATTTCTGCTAAAGAACATCTGCATATCAATTTACTGAAGCAGCGGCTGGTTGATAAAGTGATTGCAGGTCAGGTCAACACAGAAAATACCATTGTTACCAATGCCCGACATTACGAAGCACTAAAAGAAGTGGCATCATCATTGGCAGATATCAGCAAGGGACTTGATGAAAGAATTTCAGGTGATCTGCTGTCGCTTGATATACGCCGCTGTTTACATTATCTGGGAGAAATAACCGGAGAGATCACTAATGAAGACAGACTGGATTATATTTTCAGTAAGTTTTGTATCGGAAAGTAATTATATTTCCTTTGTTTTCTAAATGCTTGTTTTTCATAGGTTTTAACTGATTTTCCCTTCTTTTATTTGTTGCCAAACTACTCTTTTTTACT
>JALHRP010000007.1 GCA_022841365.1 Chitinophagaceae bacterium
ACTTCCATTCCAGATCAATAATCTTTAAGGCAGTGAGGTTTCCGTTTTCATCACCAATAAATTCTTTGGTAGCAATGGCCCATTTCCGATCAGCACCTTCTTCATGTGAAGAAGATGTCTTCAACGTCATGGGATAGGTTGGCCAGGGCATAAACGTTGTTCTGTCTTTCGGCGGCATAGGCATCAGTTCAAACTGCGTTACCGATTTTGCTTTATGACGATTGCTTGTACCCACACAATCGCTGCCGGTATCGCCACCACCAATTACTACTACATTTTTATCCGTTGCAAAAACATGCTCAGTAAGAATATTGCTTTCGATGTCTGCATTCAACAATGGATCAATATTCGCATTCCGTTTGTTTTGCTGTTTCAAAAACTGCATTGCATAATAAACACCTTTCAATTCTCTGCCGGGTACGTTTAAATCTCTTGGTACAGTTGAACCGCCTGTCAATACAATGGCATGATATTCCCGCAGCAAATCATTCACATTTATGTTTACTCCAACATTGGCGTTGCATTTAAAGCTGACTCCTTCTTCTTCCATTAATTTTAAACGACGGTCAATTACCCATTTCTCCAATTTAAAATCAGGAATACCATAACGTAATAAACCACCCGGTTGATCATCACGCTCAAATACCGTCACTGTATGACCGGCATAATTTAATTGTGTTGCTGCAGCTAATCCTGCAGGACCACTGCCAACAACGGCTACTTTTTTACCGGTACGTTTGTTGATTTTTTTTGCTTTCACAAAACCTTTATCAAACGCAATTTCAATGATATGCTTTTCAATTTCTTCAATGGCAACAGCGGGCTGATTGATACCAAGCACACAAGCTGTTTCGCAAGGAGCAGGACAAATTCTTCCTGTAAACTCAGGAAAGTTATTGGTAGATGAAAGAATGTCGTATGCTTCTTTCCATTCTTTGCGATACACTGCATCGTTAAACTCAGGAATGACATTTCCTAACGGACAACCATTGTGACAGAAGGGAACTCCGCAATCCATACAGCGTCCGCTTTGCTGGTTGAGCTTTTCGTCGGTATAACGATTCACAAATTCGTTGTAATCTTCCACACGTTCTTCCACACTTCGCTTTGTGGGAAGTTCTCTTGTAAATTCTAAAAATCCGGTTGGTTTGCCCATAAACCCCTAGCCCCTGAAGGGGGACATTTATGCACTCTTATGAAAGAGTGCGGTTAATAATTATTTTGTCAACTTGTCCGCATTGGTCGGTGTCCCCACCGACCAATGTTTTAATTATTTACCTACGCTGATTGTTTGTGTACTTTTTTGCAATGCTTTCTTATAATCAGAAGGAAATACTTTTACAAAATGCTGCAACTGATGATCAAAATCATCCAATACAAATTTGGCAACCGTGCTTCCTGTGTATTGGTAATGCTTGCTGATCATTTGTTTTAACTCAGCTACATCTTCCTCACTTACGGGATCAAGATCAACCATTTCTTTATTACAGTTACCTGCAAATTTTCCTTTTACATCATACACATACGCAATACCGCCACTCATACCCGCAGCAAAGTTTCGGCCGGTATCGCCCAATATTACTACTCTTCCGCCCGTCATGTATTCGCAACCATGATCACCCACACTTTCAACTACAACATGTGCACCCGAGTTACGTACAGCAAAACGTTCACCTGCTTTACCACGAATAAATGCTTCACCATCTGTGGCTCCATAAAAAGCAACATTACCAATAATGATATTTTCTTCGGGAGTGTACACAGCCGTTTTATGCGGATAAACAATCAGTCGTGCACCACTCAAACCTTTACCGAAATAATCATTCGCATCTCCTTCCAATTCAAGTGTTACACCTTTTGTATTAAAGGCGCCAAAACTTTGTCCTGCAGTACCGGTGAATTTGAAATGAATGGCATCAGCAGGTAATCCTTCTGCCCGATATTTTTTTGTGATCTCGTTCGACAAGATGGTGCCTGCAGTACGATCGGTATTCTTAATATCAAATGAAGCTTTTACTTTTTCCTGATTCTCTAATGCAGGTTTTGCAGCAGCTAACAATTTCCAATCAAGCACATCTGCTAAACCATGATCCTGTTCTTCGGTGCAATACAAACCAGTATATTCTCCAGCAGGTTCTTTGTATAAAATGGGCGACAAATCAAGCTTGCTGAATTTCCAGTGATTGATATTTTCACGCATCTGCAAACAATCAACCTGTCCAATCATTTCATTTACTGTTTTGAAACCAAGTTCCGCCATGATCTCCCGCAACTCCTGCACCATAAAGCGAAAGAAGTTTACTACATGATCTGCATCACCTGTAAAACGTTTCCGTAATTCAGGATCCTGCGTAGCAACTCCAACCGGACATGTATTCAAATGACACTTACGCATCATGATACAACCTTCAACAACCAATGCTGCTGTTGCAACACCCCACTCTTCGGCACCCAACAATGCAGCGATTGCAATATCACGACCGGTTTTCATTTGTCCATCGGCCTGCACCACCACACGGCTACGTAATTTATTTTTTACGAGTGTTTGATGTGCTTCTGCTAAACCAAGTTCCCATGGAAGACCTGCATGTTTGATTGATGATACCGGTGATGCACCTGTACCACCATCATGCCCGCTAATCAACACCACATCTGCTTTTGCTTTGGTAACACCTGCAGCAATGGTTCCAACACCTGCCTTACTTACCAGCTTCACGTTGATACGTGCTGCACGGTTGGCATTCTTTAAATCAAATATTAGTTGTGCTAAATCTTCAATTGAATAAATATCATGATGAGGTGGTGGAGAAATTAAACCAACACCCGGTGTTGAATGACGTGTTTTACCAATCCACTCATCAACTTTATGTCCGGGCAGCTGTCCACCTTCACCGGGTTTTGCACCTTGCGCCATTTTAATTTGTAATTCATCAGCTTCGGTGAGATACAAACTTGTTACACCAAATCGTGCACTCGCTACCTGCTTAATTGCAGAACGCATACTGTCGCCATTTGGCAAACGATCATAACGTCGTTCATCTTCACCGCCTTCGCCTGTATTACTTTTTCCCCCGAGCCGAATCATGGCAATAGCCAATGTTGTATGTGCTTCCCATGAAATAGAACCAAAGCTCATGGCCCCCGTTGCAAAACGCTTGTAAATACTTTCTGCAGGTTCTACTTCATCTAAAGTAATAGCAGGGCGATTGCGTTTGAAATCAAACAAACTACGCAAGGTGGCAGCACGTTCACTCTGATCGTTTACATGCTTTGAATATTTTTTGAACGTTGCATAGTCATTCATCTTTGTTGCATATTGCAACAGATGAATGGTTGTTGGATTGAACAAATGAAACTCACCTTTTCGTTTCCACTGATACACACCACCAACAGGCAAACGATCAACCGGAATATCTTTCTTACTGAAAGCAAAGTAATGTTTCACCAACGCTTCTTTTGCAATTTCTTCCAGGCCTATTCCCTGTATACGACTGGTGGCGCCTGTAAAATATTTATCAACCACATCCTGATTGATACCAAGTATTTCTAAAATTTGTGCACCCTGATAGGATTGCAATGTGGAGATGCCCATCTTGGAGAATACTTTCAACAAACCATCACACACCGCCTTCACATAATTCTTTCGCAATACTTCCCACTCAAGATTGGTTTCGAGCGAGCCGTTCACTTTCATGTTGCGGATAGAAGCCATTGCGAGGTATGGATTAATGGCTGTTGCACCAAACGCAATCAAACAGGCGAAGTGATGTACTTCCCACACATCACCTGCTTCCACTACAATACCTACTTGTCCACGCAATCCTTTCCGGATGAGATGATGATGCACAGCAGCAGTTGCGAGTAACGAAGGAATAGCAGCATGATCACTGTCAACAGCACGATCGCAAAGAATCAATACTTCAAAACCATCGTATACCGCATCTTCTGCATAACGGCATAAACGATCAAGACCTGCTTTTAGTGAACCCGGTTTTCCATCTGCACGGAAATAAGTTTGCAACGTTTTTGCCTGAAAAATTCCTGTATCAATACTTCTGATTTTCTCCAGTTCTGTACTTGTTAATATGGGATGTTTCAGTGCAACTGTATGACAATGCATCGGATCTTCTACCAATAAATTTCCATTGTTCCCAACAAACGCAGCAAGGCTCATCACCATACGTTCACGTATAGGATCAATGGGCGGATTGGTTACCTGTGCAAATAATTGTTTGAAGTAAGAAGTTAAATGCTGCGGTTGATCACTGAGTACGGCCAACGGTGTATCCGTTCCCATTGAGCCGATTGGTTCTTTTCCATCAATTGCCATTGGTTTGATGATGGATTCAATATCTTCTGTAGAATAACCAAAGGCTTTTTGGTATTTATGAATGCTTTCATCACTGAGATGTGTAAACGCTACACGTGGCTCAGGTAATTCTTCGAGTCGAATTTTATTTTGATTCAACCAATCTGCATATGGTTTTTGTGAGCAGATGGTTGCTTTAAGTTCATCATCACTGATGATGCGTCCCTGCTCCATATCTACCACAAACATTTTTCCGGGATGCAAACGGCCCTGCTTCACAATTGTTTTTGGATCAATCCACAACACACCGCTTTCACTTGCCATCACCACACGTTCATCGGTTGTAATGCAGTAACGGGAAGGACGAAGTCCATTACGATCCAATGTAGCACCAATTATTTTTCCATCAGTAAATGAAATAGAAGCCGGACCATCCCATGGTTCCATGATGGATGCATGATATTCATAGAATGCCTTCTTCGCAGGATCCATATCATCGTTACCATCCCAAGCTTCAGGAATCAACATCATCATTACATGTGGTAAACTACGACCGGTCATTGCAAGCAATTCGATCATATTATCGAGACATGCAGAATCAGATTGACCGTCTGTAACAATCGGCAACAACATCTCCATTTCTTCTTTGCTGAAGTTGGGAGAAGTAAACCCATGTTCACTTGATTTTAACCAGTTGAGATTACCCTGTAATGTGTTGATCTCACCATTGTGTGCAATGTAACGGAACGGTTGTGCCAGTTTCCAGGAAGGAAATGTATTGGTTGCAAAGCGGCTATGCACCAAACCAAAAGCACTCACCACACGTTTATTATTTAAATCAGGAAAATACCCACGCACCTGTCCGCTGGTTAATTGTCCCTTGTACACAATCGTTTTATAAGATAGTGATGCAATATAAAATCCAATGGCATCTTTCTTTACTGTACTGCTGATGAGATGGGTTGCATGATTCCGCAATACAAACAACTTTCGTTCAAACTCATCCGGATTGGTGATGTGATCGGGTGATGCAACAAATACATGCTCCATTTCCGGTTCAACACTTAATGCAGTTGGGCCAATACCATCCGGATTAACCGGCACTTTTCTGTACGTTAAAATTTCCAATCCCAGTTTCTCTGCTGTGCGATTGAAAATATCTCTGCACTCTTCACGAAGTTTAATTTCTTTCGGAAAAAACAACACACCCACTGCATACTTTCCAAACGATGGAAGATGCACACCCAGCTTTAAACATTCTTCAAAGAAAAATTCATGCGGTGTCTGAATCATAATACCTGCACCATCGCCTGTATTATTTTCGCAACCACATGCGCCACGATGTTCCATGTTTTCCAACACAGTTAATGCATCACTAATATGCTGATGTGATTTGTAGCCTTTGATACTCGCTACGAAGCCGATGCCACAGGCATCATGTTCAAATGCGGAATTATATAAACCTTGATTGCTCTCCATCGTATATATGCAGGTTTTAGTACAAAATATTTTTTCAGATACATATCTGAATAACAACAGCAGGCAATCGTTTCGGAAATTACCGAATTATTCAACTAACACATGTTCAGTGCAGGCGCCTTTCTCCACTTCATTTCCACGGCCCCTTTCTCCACCTCTTTCCCCCGAGGGGAAAGAGTGGTACTTCATTTCATTTACAATCTATTTATCTACCACATCAACTTTCGTTATTTCATCAACAAAATTCAACCTCTATGATTTTCTTCAAACTATATGAATAGCAAGGACTGTGTGTGGCATCCTCCCCCTCGGGGGGAGTTAGAGGGGGCCGCCTCTCTACACGATATACCCAAACATATTGTCATTCTTATTTAACTCCGTAAAGTTGATCTGGTATTTTTTCAGGTTATTCATCAGTACTTCATAATCACCTTTACTCCGCAGTTCAACACCAACAAGTGCAGGACCCGTTTCTTTATTATGCTTCTGCATATACTCAAAGCGTACAATATCATCATGCTCACCTAATACATGATTCACAAATTCTTTCAACGCACCTGGCCGTTGTGCAAAACGAATGAGGAAATAATGTTTCAATCCTTCATACTGCAGACTGCGCTCTTTTATTTCCTGCATGCGGTCAATATCGTTGTTACCGCCGCCAATGATGCACACAATGTTTTTTCCTTTGATCACATCTGCAAAATCATCCAGTGCTGCTATACTTAATGCTCCTGCAGGTTCAGTAACAATGGCATCTTCGTTGTATAATTTCAAAATGGTTGTACAAATTTTTCCTTCGGGCACCAGATGCATATCGTCCAGTACATTTTTGCAAACTGAGAAAGTAATATCACCCACCCGTTTTACTGCAGCTCCATCTACAAAACGGTCAATACTTTCAAGCGTAACGGGATGTCCTGCTTTTAATGCTTCAAACATACTTGGCGCCCCTTCAGGTTCAAGCCCGATGATTTTTGTTTTGGGCGAATAGGTTTTGAAATAAGTTCCAACACCTGCACTTAACCCTCCACCGCCAACAGGAATAAATAAATAATCAACATCGCTCAGCTCTTCTAAAATTTCCAGTCCAACTGTTCCCTGACCTTCTATAATTTTATAATCATCAAAGGGCGGAATGAATGTCATGCCGTTTTCTTCCGTATATTTTTTTGCAGCAACAGCACAATCATCAAATGTGTCGCCTGCCAGTTTCACTTCAATAAAATGCTCACCAAACATTTTTGTCTGCGAAATCTTTTGCATAGGAGTAATGACGGGCATAAACACCACACCTTTTGCATTTAGTTTTTTACAACTGTAAGCAAACCCTTGCGCATGATTACCGGCGCTGGCACATACAACACCTTTCTGTAATTGTTCTGCCGAAAGACTGCTCATCATATTATACGCACCCCGGAGTTTGTATGAACGCACCACTTGTAAATCTTCCCGCTTTAAATACACATTGCAATTGTATTTACGACTGAGATTATGGTTGAGCTGCAATGCGGTTCTGGTAACAACTTTTTTCAAGTTGAGTGCAGCTTTATGAAAATGCAAATCGATACCCCCATCCCCTAAAGGGGGGTTAGCAAGACTCTGATTATTTTTAAACTCTGCCTTCATTATATTTCGATTACGCTAATTCTAATACTTCTGTTTTTTTCTTGTCCCCTTTAGGGCTATGGTTACTGTTTATTGCTTTCATCTCCGTCATTGCAGCACGTAACTTCTCTCCCACTTTTTCTACCGGATGATTGCGGATGATTTTATTTACTTCAATGATTGAACGGTTATCTACAACGTTACTCTTCCCTTTGTTGAAATCAGAGCCAATAACATCTGTTTCAATAGTTGTCATAAACTCTGTCAGCAAAGGTTTTGCTGCATGATCGAACAGGTAGCAACCATATTCTGCCGTATCAGAAATTACACGGTTCATTTCATACAATTTCTTACGGGCAATCGTATTTGCAATCAACGGTGTTTCATGCAGCGATTCGTAGTATGCACTTTCCTCTTTAATACCGGCTTCTACCATGGTTTCAAAAGCCAGCTCAACTCCTGCTCTAACAAAAGCCAGCATCAGCAAACCATTGTCAAAATATTCCTGCTCTGCAATGGGTTTATCTGTGGGTGAAGTTTTTTCAAAAGCCGTTTCACCTGTTGCTTTACGCCATGTCAAAAGATTTACATCGTCATTGGCCCAGTCTTCCATCATGGTTTTTGAGAAATGACCGCTCATAATATCATCCTGATGTTTTTGAAACAGCGGACGTAAAATATTTTTCAGCTCAGTTGATAATTCATATGCTTTGAGTTTAGCAGGATTGCTCAACCTGTCCATCATGGCAGTAACACCACCATGCTTCAATGCTTCGGTAATTGTTTCCCAGCCATATTGAATCAGCTTTGCTGCATATGATGCTTCAATACCTTTTTCAATCATCTTATCAAAACATAAAATAGAACCAGTTTGCAACACGCCGCATAAAATAGTTTGCTCACCCATTAAATCACTTTTCACTTCTGCAACAAAAGAAGAACGCAATACACCGGCTCTGTGACCACCTGTTGCAACAGCATAAGCTTTTGCCTGCGCCAGCCCTTTTCCTTCCGGATCATTTTCAGGATGCACAGCAATTAACGTAGGCACACCAAATCCTCTCTTATATTCTTCACGTACTTCGGTACCGGGGCATTTAGGTGCCACCATAATTACGGTAATATCTTTTCTGATTTGTGTTCCCTCTTCTACAATATTAAATCCATGTGAATAGGAAAGTGTTGCTCCCTTTTTCATCAACGGCATGATGGCTTTAATGACTGATGTGTGTTGTTTATCTGGTGTTAAGTTCAAAACCAGATCTGCGAAAGGAATCAGCTCTTCATAAGTACCTACAGTAAAACCGTTTTCAGTTGCATTTTTCCACGATGCTCTTTTTTCTGCAATAGCTTCAGTACGCAGCGCATAAGAAATATCCAATCCGCTGTCTCGCATGTTCAACCCCTGATTTAAACCCTGTGCACCGCAACCGACAATCACAATTTTTTTTCCTTTGAGCACTTGTACACCATCCGCAAACTCACTGCGGTTCATAAATTCACACACACCTAATTGGTTCAGTTGTTCACGAAGCGGAAGAGAATTGAAATAGTTTGCCATTGTTTAAACGTTTATGTTTTTATTTTTTTGTTTTTTACTTTCATGTTACCGGCTACTAAGCATCTATTGAGCTACTGTTGCGTCGCATGCCTGTACGTTTTTAATTCTATTCAACGACCCACCCCTTAATCCCCTCCCGAGAGGGGAGACCCAGCTTTTATTTTCATTCAACATTTGTAATTAAGCATTTCATCTTTTGTTTTTTAATCAACAACCTCGCCCTCCTTCTCCCTCTCCTAAAGGAAGAGGGAGCGGTACACCATCATATTATTCAGCTTATTGTTCTACCACATCACCTTTGTTTCCTTACTTATCAAATAGTAAGCACCCAAAATTTAATTAATCTCTTCGAATAGCAAGGGCTGTGCAATGCTATCCTCCTCCTTTGGGGGAGTTAGAGGGGGCCGTTTTTACATACTAAACACTTTCTCATTCTCACTCAAATACTCATTCTCAATCACCACTTCACCCGGCTCTTTGTATTCGAACTCTTTGAGTTTGTTATGAAAACCATCGCTGCTTTTGATAATGGCAATTCTTGCACTGCGTACAAACTCAATTAATCCGTAAGGTTCTAATACTTTAATTAAGTTGTCTGTTTCTTCACGTTGACCGGCTACTTCAAATACGGTGTAATCTTTTCGAATCACCACTGCTTTTGCGCCATGCTGACTTAACAGGCGTTCTACTTTTACATGCTCTGCAATCACATCTGTTGGTACTTTGTACATAGCCATTTCCTGCCAGATGATTTCATCGTTGGTATTGTAATAGGCCTTTAATACTTCAACCTGCTTTTCAATTTGTCTGCAGAGTTTACGCACCACTTCTTCTGTTTCATTGATGACAATGGTGAAACGATGTACACTATCCACTTCACTGGGCGATGTATTTAAACTGTCGATATTGATTTTTCGTTTGGAAAAAATAATAGCGATGCGGTTGAGAAGACCAACCTGGTTTTCAGTGTAAACAGTTATGGTGAATTCTTTGCGGCCATTCAGGCCCCCTCCACCTCCCCCAGAGGGGGAGAGTTGGGCAGCAGTATGATTAAATTGTAACGTATTCATGATTCAATCTTTTTAATTTCAACTTCTTTATACTTTATCAAACACTCAAAAAAGTAAGGGCTGTGTGTTGGTATCCTCCCCCTCGGGGGGAGTTAGAGGGGGCCGTTTTAAATCTCTTCTTTACTCAACACACACTCCGCCACACCTCTTCCCTGCGGCACCATGGGGAATACATTATTTTCTTTACCCACCATAACTTCAAGCAAATAACTTCCATCATGATTGAGCATGGTTTGCAAGGCGTATTTTAATTTATCCCGTTCACTCACACGTTGCCCGTCTATATAATATCCTTTTGCCACTGCAACAAAATCAGGACTGGTGATATCAACAAATGAATACCGCTTTTCATGAAACAGCTGCTGCCACTGCCGCACCATTCCGAGAAACTGATTATTGAGAATTAAAATTTTTACATTGGGTTTGAATTGCATAATCGTCCCCAACTCCTGCAGCGTCATTTGAAAACCACCATCACCAATGATAGCAACCGTTGTTCTCGATGGATCGCCATATGCAGCACCAATGGCTGCCGGCAATGCATAACCCATTGTTCCCAATCCACCGCTGGTGATATTGCTCTTGCTGTGATTCATCTTTGCATAACGACAGGCGACCATTTGATGCTGACCAACATCGGTAACAATAATGGCATCACCGTTTGTTAATTCGTTGAGCGTTTTAATGACTTCACCCATCGTTAATGTATCGCCTGTGGGATTTAATTCAGGCTGAATACATTTCTCCGTTTCCTTTGCCATGAAATCATGAAACTTCTGTAACCATGTCGGGTAAACTTTTTGCTGCAACAATTCTGTGAGTAACGGCAATGTTTCTTTACAATCGCCCCACACACCAACAGTTGCTTTTACATTTTTATCAATTTCAGCAGGATCAATATCCAGATGAATGATCTTTGCCTGTTTGGCATATTTATCCAACCGCCCGGTAACACGATCATCGAACCGCATACCTATTGCAATCAACACATCACATTCATTCGTCAATACATTAGGGCCATAATTCCCATGCATGCCCAGCATACCAACACCCAACGGATGATCGGTTGGTATTGCACTCATGCCCATGATGGTCCATGCAGCAGGCAAACCGCCTTTTTCTATAAACTGTTTAAATTCATTTTCTGCTTTACCAAGAATTACACCTTGTCCGAAGATCACGAAAGGTCTTTCTGCTTCATTGATCAGCTTTGCAGCTTCTTCAATATATTCTTTACGTACAATTGGTTTGGGACGATAACTTCTGATATGATCACACTTTTTGTATCCTTCGTATTGAAACTTTTGCAGCTGTGCATTCTTTGTAATATCAATCAACACAGGACCCGGACGACCACTGCCTGCGATATAAAATGCTTTTGCCAATACTGCAGGAATTTCTGTTGCATCAGTTACCTGATAATTCCATTTGGTAACAGGTGTAGTTATATTGATGACATCTGTTTCCTGAAATGCATCGGTACCAAGTAAATGTGCAAACACCTGACCGGTGATGCATACTAATGGTGTTGAATCAATCATTGCATCGGCCAAACCTGTTACCAAATTTGTTGCACCAGGACCGCTTGTTGCAAACACAACACCTGTTTTACCACTTGCTCTTGCAAAACCTTGCGCTGCATGAATAGCACCTTGTTCATGACGAACTAAAATGTGCTGCAATTTTTCTTTGTAATCATACAGCGCATCATAGATGGGCATAATAGCACCACCGGGATAACCGAAGATGGTATATACTCCTTCTTGCACACATGCATCTAACACAGCTTCGCTTCCTGAAACCTCCCTGCCCTCTCCCGAATTTGTCGGGATAGACGCCGAAGGGTTCTTAGACTCTGATGTTGCAGGCTGTTTTATTTTTTCTAAGATTTCCATCTCTTACTTTTTTTAAAAATTCAATTATCAAATTCATCATTCAGGCCCCTATCTCCATCTCTTTCCCCGAAGGAGAAAGAGCGGTGCTTCATCTCCATAACTTACTTTTATATCTACCACATCAACTTTAGTTCTTTAATCAGCAAATTTTAACTAGTCACTAATTAATTATACTCTTCTGTAAGCCGGCCTGGTACTAAGCAATCCTCCTTCAGGTGGCGGAGTGGGCCTCATCTGTCACACACCCTTCACTTGCATCCTGCACACACATAGCATATTTATACAACACACCTTTGGTTACTTTTAATGCAGGTTGTTTCCATCTTAATCTTCTTTCGGCAATTACTTCTTCACTCACTTTCAATGTCATTTTTTTTGTAGCAACATCCAGTTCAATCATATCATCATCTTCTACCAATGCAATCAATCCACCATTGAATGCTTCAGGCGTTATATGTCCAACAACAAATCCATGCGAACCACCACTGAATCGTCCATCAGTGATTAATGCAACATCTTTACCTAACCCAGCACCAGTTATAGCTGAAGTTGGTTTCAACATCTCCGGCATACCCGGTGCACCTTTCGGTCCTTCATATCTGATCACTACCACATCACCTTTCTTCACTCGGCCATTTGCAATACCTGCAACCAAATCTTTTTCACCATCAAACACACGTGCAGGTCCTTCAAAACGTTCGCCTTCTTTACCGCTGATTTTTGCAACACTTCCTTTTTCAGCCAGATTGCCATATAATATTTGTAAATGACCTGTTGATTTCAACGGAGCTTCTAATGGATAAATAATTTTTTGTGTATCGAAATTGACGGGTGCAATGTTTTCCAGGTTTTCTGCAACTGTTTTACCTGTAACAGTTAAACATTCGCCATGCAGCAATCCTTTTTGCAATAAGTATTTCATCACTGCAGGCACACCACCATGTGCATGTAACTCCTGCATGAGATATTTGCCACTTGGTTTAAAATCAGCGAGCACGGGTGTTGTATCGCTGATGCGTTGAAAATCATCCTGCGTTAATTCTACATCCACACTCTTTGCCATTGCAATGAGATGCAATACAGCATTGGTGCTGCCGCCAAATATCATAATGAGTGTGATGGCATTTTCAAATGCTTTCTTTGTCATGATATCTTTTGGCTTGATATCTTTTTCCAGCAATACTTTGATGGCTTTGCCTGCATCGAGGCATTCTTTTTTCTTATCCTCACTCAACGCAGGATTACTCGATGAAAATGGCAAACTCATACCCAATGCTTCGATAGCACTTGCCATTGTATTTGCTGTGTACATTCCACCACATGCACCTGCACCCGGACAACTATGTTTCACCACTTCTTTAAAATCTTCAGGCGTGATGGTGCCTGCAATTTTTTTGCCTAATGCTTCAAATGCCGAAATGATATTCAACTCTTCGCCTTTGTAATGTCCCGCAGCAATTGTACCACCATATACCATGATTGATGGACGGTTCAAACGACCCATTGCCATGATTGCGCCGGGCATATTTTTATCGCAGCCGGGTAATGCAATCAACCCATCATAATAAAATCCGCCGCATACTGCTTCAATACTATCAGCAATAATATCACGACTCACTAATGAATAGCGCATACCATCTGTACCGTTACTGATTCCGTCGCTGATACCAATGGTGTTAAAAATCAATCCCACCATTTCATTTTGCCACACACCCTGTTTTACATCTTTTGCCAACTCATTCAAATGCATGTTGCAGGTGTTGCCATCATATCCCATGCTGCACACACCGATCTGCGGTTTCTTTAAATCTTCTTCCGTTAAACCAATGCCATACAACATCGCCTGCGCTGCAGGTTGTGTTTCGTCTTGCGTTAATGTCTTTGAATATTTATTGAGTTCAGTCATTTTTTTAGCCCCTTTCTCCTTCTCTTTCCCCGGAAGGGAAAGAGCGGTACTTTAGTTCAATTATTAATCAGTTGTAATTACCACATCGTCAATTCATCTCTATTCAACTTTTTATCTTTACAATTCTAAACCTCTTCAACTAAGTTAGCCTTGTGCGGTTGAGGTTCTCCTCCTCTGGGGGAGTTAGAGGGGGCCGCCACCAATTCTTTATACGCCACCTGAATTTTTCTACTCACACTGTCATTCCATTTCATCGGGAATTTATACTCATCAAGACTTTCAAATCCAATCACCTCTGCTGCAGTGCCGCAAAAGAATGCAGCATCAGCAGTTTTTAATTCTTCAATGCTGAAAAACTTTTCTTCCACTTCAATACTCAATTCTTTACATAACTCCAATACAGTTGCTCTTGTAATGCCGGGTAAAATATTTCCCAATGCAGGTGTAAAAAGCTGACCATCTTTCTCATAAAATAAATTAGCACCGGGACCTTCTGCTGCAAACCCATTCATATCGGTTAACAATGCTTCATCGTAACCAGCGGCTTTTGCTTCCTGGCTTGCTAAAATGGAATTCACATAATGTCCTGCAGCTTTTGCATGGATCTTAAATCCTTTCGGGTTGGGCCGTTCAAATGAACTGGTCATAATACGGAGCAACTGATCGCCCAGAAAAGGTTGCATGGCCCATGCTTCAATAACTATGAATGACTGCTCATTTACATCAAACTTCATGTTTGCCGGTGCATATACTACAGGACGGATATACGCATCCTGCAAATTATTTTTTGCCAATACATCGTATGTGGCATTGATCAATTCTTCTGTTGACCAGTGATAGGGCATATTCATAGCAGCAGCAGAATTTTTCAACCGCTCATAGTGTTCAACAGCTTTGAAAATTTTTGTTTCGCCATTTGTTGTTTTGTATGATCGAATTCCTTCGAACACACTGTACCCGTAATGCAAAGACTGACTGTACAAATCCATCTTTGCTTCTGCTGCTTTTACAAATTCTCCGTTGAGAAAAAGAATCGTGTTGTTGTTATAATAGTTTGTCATTGTCTGAACTGAGATTTATGAGATGCCTGGAATAGTTGTGATAAACTATTCTACAGCTCTGAAATTTTATAATTTTTTATACTGCCTGAATTTTTACACTCCATCCTATTTATCTCAACAATCCCATTACATCCCGGTTCAGACAATAAAAAAAACCCGCCTCTTTTGGAGGCGGGTCGTTATGTTAATTTGTTTCGTTTGTTACATACAACTTGCACCTCCGTTGATTACAGGAATAATAATGACTGCCACAATAATGATTGCGATTGCAGAGATGACATTATAGTTACTGTTCTTCAACATCGTTGTTTGTTGTACAACGAATATACCGCCTTTAATGATATAAACAAAGAACTTGGTCCGACCTCACCCTCGTTCCCTCTCCAAAAAAGAGGGAGGCCCGACACTATTTTTTATTCAACAGTTGTAATTCAGCATTTCTGCTTTAGTTCTTTCATCAACATATAAAGAAACATGTCGAAATAATACAATCATTTTATTTTATCAGACTCTAAAGCCCCTCCTTCGGAGGGGTTTGGGGAGGTCTAAATAATCGTCGACTTCCGCAACTCAATATTCCCTTTATGAACAGATCCCGGAATTTTTCCACTCACATAATCGCTGACGAGATCACCAATGGTGCTGGTGAAATAAAAATTCACTGGATCAATATCTTTTGTAACAAAATTGTTTTGTAGAGTCCAGTCAACTGCTTCACGAATCACCTGCGCTTCTGCATGTAAACCAAAATGATCTAACATCATCGCAGCCGATAAAACAGAACCGATTGGATTGGCGATATCTTTCCCTGCCGCCTGTGGATACGAACCATGAATGGGTTCAAACAAAGCAGTTCCGTTCCCTACTGAAGCAGAAGGAAGCATTCCCAATGATCCGCTTAATACACTTGCTTCATCGCTGATGATATCACCAAACATATTCTCAGTAAGCACCACATCAAACTGTTTGGGATTTAAGATCATCTGCATAGCAGCGTTATCAACAAACATATAATCAATGCTAATGTCGCTGTACTGTGCAGCAATTTCCTGTACTACTTTTCGCCACAGTCTGGAAGTTTCCAAAACATTAGCCTTATCAATCAGCGTTACTTTCTTCTTTCTGTTTTGTGCATACCTGAACGCAAGATGTGTAACACGTTCAATTTCCGGACGTGTGTAGTAACATTCATCGCTTGCACTGTTTCCATCTTCACTGGTTGATTTCTTACCAAAATAAATACCACCTGTCAACTCACGAAAAATGACGCAATCAACACCTTCCAATTGCGAAGGTTTTAAGGGTGATAAATGTTGCAAGGTTTTATAAGTAGTAACAGGACGAATATTTGCAAACAACTGCAATGCTTTGCGGATGCCGAGAATCCCTTGCTCCGGACGCACCTTTGCAGAAGGATCATTATCATACTTAGGATGACCAACAGCACCAAACAAAACCGCATCACTGTCTAAACAAATATCAACTGTTGCAGATGGCAATGCTTCTCCTGTTTTATCAATCGCATCTGCACCAATCAATGCTTCTTTATAATGAAATGTATGACCGTATTGCTGTGCAATAGCATTTAATACTTTAATGGATTGGGCCGTTACTTCAGGACCAATCCCGTCACCGTTTAATATGGCAATCTTATAGGCCCCACCCAACCTCCCCGAAGGGGAGGAACTGTCGGCATTCGCTTTTCTATCATCATTGGTATTATCCATCTTCTTTATTTTTTCTATTTAGGTTATTCGTTATTTATGCAACATGTTACCAAGTCCCCCTTTGGGGGATTTAGGGGGCCGAGTTTTCGTAATTGATGATATCTTCTTTTATACTCAGCAAATAATCAATATCATCATACCCATTGATCATGCATGTCTTTTTATATGCATTGATCTCAAAGGATTCACTTTCACCGGTAGCATCAATCGTAATCGTTTGTGCTTCGAGGTTGACTGTTAGCGTTGCTTCATTTCCCAATGAAAAAAGGTTTTGCAAAAAGGGTTCTGAAACTGTTACAGGCAACACGCCATTATTTAATGCATTGTTCTTAAAAATATCTGCAAAAAAGCTGCTCACCACTACATTGAAACCATAATCCTGGATCGACCATGCAGCATGTTCCCTTGATGAACCACAACCAAAGTTTTTGGCAGCAACTAAAATTTCACCACTGTATTGCGGTTGATTCAATATAAAATCTGCTTTGGGTTTTGTTTCATCATCATTTTCATAACGCCAGTCACGAAACAGATTTTTACCAAACCCATCTCTTGTTGTTGCTTTTAGAAATCGTGCAGGGATGATCTGATCCGTATCAACATTCTCGATGTTGAGTGGAACAAACCTGCTTGATATTGTTGTAAATGCTTTTGCCATTATAAGCCCCCTTCCGATCCCGTCGAAACGGGACCATCACTGCAAGGCCCCAGTTTTTCGGGAAATCTTTTTTTATTTTGAAAAATCATTTTATCAAACAGTATTTTAAATTTTATCGATCACTTTAAAAAAGCAAGCATGTGCGTAGCGAAGTCTCCCCTTCGGGGAGATTTAGAGGGGCCACTCTCTCACATCCCCCACCTTCCCCGTAATCGCTGCTACCGCTGCTGTTAAAGGACTTGCCAGCAATGTTCTTGCACCCGCACCTTGTCTTCCTTCAAAATTTCTGTTGGAAGTAGAGATGCAATATTTACCTGCGGGAATTTTATCTTCATTCATACCAAGACATGCACTGCAACCCGGCTGACGTAAAACAAATCCTGCCTCTTCAAATACTTTATCAATGCCTTCTGCTTTTGCCTGCGCTTCTACTTGTTTGCTGCCAGGCACAATCCATACTTCCACATCACTTGCTTTTTGTTTCCCTTTTACAAAAGCGGCCACCATTCGTAAATCTTCAATTCTTGAATTGGTGCAACTGCCTATGAAAACATAATCCACTTTTTGTCCTTTGATAGGCGCACCCTGTTCCAATCCCATATAAGCAAGCGATTTGTTCAAACCACTTTTATCCGTTTCATTAATGGTTTCAGTTGTGGGTATCGTTCCTGTTACAGGAATACCCATGCCGGGATTTGTACCATACGTAATCATGGGTTGAATATCGGCCGCATCAAAATGATATTCCTTATCAAATACAGCATCTGCATCAGAATACAATTGCTTCCACTCTGCTACAGCCTTATCAAAATCCTGTGGCGCAAATTTTCTTCCTTTAATGTAATTGAATGTTGTTTCGTCAGGTGCAATTAAACCGCAACGGCCACCCATTTCAATACTCATATTGCAAATGGTCATGCGTGCTTCCATGCTCAAAGAGCGGATGGCAGAACCGGCAAACTCAACAGCATAGCCTGTTGCACCACTTGCAGATATCTTTGATAAAATATAAAGTACAATATCCTTCGACACCACGCCTTTATTTAATTCACCTTCCACAATAATACGCATCAGCTTCGGTTTGCTATGCAACAAACATTGCGTGCTCAACACCATTTCCACTTCGCTGGTACCAATACCAAATGCTATGGCACCAAATGCACCATGCGTTGATGTATGACTATCGCCACAAACAATCGTCATGCCCGGTTGTGTAATTCCTAACTCCGGACCAATTACATGCACAATGCCTTGATACGGATGTCCCAAACCATATAACTCCACTCCATGCTCACTGCAATTCTTAATCAATGCTTCCACCTGCTTACGGCTCAGCTCCTCTTTAATAGGTAAATGTTGGTTGAGTGTTGGCACATTATGATCGGCCGTTGCAACAGTTTGCTTCGGACGAAAAACTTTGATTCCTCTTTTATTCAACCCGTTAAACGCCTGCGGGCTGGTTACTTCGTGAATAAAATGTGTATCAATGTATAAAACGGAAGGACCGCCTTCAATAGTTTTCACCACATGACGTTCCCAGATCTTTTCAAATAATGATTTTCCCACTTTTTACTTTTTTGTTTCGAACTTTTGATTTTCTATTGGACTGTTGTTGTGTCACTCACTTGTACGTTCAGTAATGCTATTCATCAAACCCACCCCTTTCAGTTCGCTTGCTTGGGTAACACGCTGCGACCCCTCCAAGGAGGGGATAACCAACTTGCTTTAAGCTGTTACTGCAATTTGTTCTGCTAATATTTTTAAATCGGCATCTTCCACTTCTTTCTTTGAATCGGCCAGTGTAAGAAAACGCTCATACAATTCATCTACCTGGTTACGATCGAAACTGTAACCGAGATTTTTGAAACGATAGGCCAGTGCACTGCGCCCACTCCTTGCCGTTAGTACAATCTTTGATGTATCGGCACCCACTTCTTCCGGTGCAATAATTTCATAGGTAGTAGCTTCTTTCAAAAATCCATCCTGATGAATACCGGATGAATGAGAGAACGCATTATCACCCACTACTGCTTTGTTCGGCTGCACTACCATCCGCATGGTTTCGCTTACCAAACGACTCATCGGTAACAGTTGTTTGGGATCTACATTTGTAAACAACTCCAGTTCGGGATGTTTGCGAATCGTCATCACCACTTCTTCCAACGAAGTATTACCGGCACGCTCGCCAATACCATTGATGGTACATTCAATTTGTCTGGCTCCTGCAATAGCACCTGCAATAGAGTTAGCTGTTGCTAAACCAAGATCGTTATGACAATGGCAGGAAAGAATGGCTTTGTCAATATTGCTCACATTGTTCATTAAGTAAGCCATCTTTTCTGCATACTGATGAGGCAAACAAAAACCCGTAGTGTCGGGGATGTTTACCACTGTTGCACCGGCAGCAATCACCGCTTCTGTCAATTGCGCCAAAAACTGCAGGTCTGCACGACCTGCATCTTCGGCATAAAATTCAACATCGGGTACATAATTACGGGCAAGCTTTACAGCATTAACGGCACGTTTAAGTATTTCTTCTCTGGTAGAATTGAATTTGTATTTGATGTGATTGTCTGATGAACCGATACCCGTGTGGATGCGTGGACGAACAGCCGGCTTCAACGCTTCAGCTGCCACTTCAATATCTTTTTGTACTGCCCGGGTTAATCCGCACACTGTTGCGTTCTTTATTACTTTTGAAATCTGATACACACTTTCAAAGTCGCCCGGACTGGAAATGGGAAATCCTGCTTCAATAATATCAACACCCAGTGCTTCCAGTTTTAATGCAAGCTCAACTTTTTCGGTTGTGTTTAATTTACAACCCGGAACCTGCTCACCATCTCTGAGTGTGGTATCAAAAATGAACACTTGTTTGTGTGCCATATCAAACATTAAGTTGGTAAAAAAATGCAGGTTGTATCACTTCATTTCATTCACCGGATTGAAGCAATGAACCTGCCGCATAAAATTATTTCAGTCAGAAGCCGCCTGCAAACCTATATTTCATGTATTTTACGACAGATAAATGTGCCCATTATTTCGAAAACCCCTGTCAGTAAAGGATTTTAGAAGAACCGAATTACGATGCCCAACCGATCGACCGATACAACATTTCAACTGATAAAATCGCTGGAAAAGAGTGAGAAACGCAATTTCAAGCTCTATGTGAAAAGAAATTCAGCCGATTCTAACCTCAAGATCATTCAGCTGTTTGATGCGATGGATAAGATGGATCTGTATGATGAAGCCCTTTTGCTTCGCAAAAACAAAGAGATTGCCAAACAACAACTGAGTAATTTAAAAGCTCATTTGTACAAATCCATTCTTCAGAGCCTGCGGTTAATTAAACAGGAAGATAATATTACCATCCAGCTAAACGAGCAGATGGATTTTGCACGGATACTGTATAATAAAGGACTGTATCTGCAAACCCTGAAAGTGCTGGATAAAATGAAAGAGCAGGCCAGGCAGTATGAACAGATCACCTATCTGCAGCAAATCCTGTTTTTTGAAAAAAAGATTGAGGCCTTATATATTACCCGAAGTATGCAGGACAGGGCTGAACAACTTGCCAGAGAATCGGAAATGGTGGAGCAGCAGCTGAGCACTATCTCGCAACTTTCCAACTTATCGCTTCAGTTGTACAGCTGGTACATCAAAAACGGAGTTGCACGAAATGAGAAAGAAGGCAATGAAGTAAAACAGTATTTTGAAAGCCGTTTGCCTGCACGTGCAGAAAAGTTAAATGGTTTTTATGAGCAGCTCTACCTCTATCAATCGCAATGCTGGGTTTCATTCATCAGACAGGATTATCTGTTGTATTACCGCTATGCGCAGAAATGGGTTGACCTGTATACAAAATATCCATCCATGATGGAAGCAGAAACTGCTCACTATATAAAAGGTATGCACAATTTAATGAGTGCCCATTTTGATGTGCAGCAGGAAAAAAAATTAATTGAAGCCATTGATCAATTTGAAAAATTTACTCACAGAAAAGTGGTGAGGCAAAACGACAATTACCGCATTCTTTGTTTTATGTATCTGTACCTGGCAAAAATTAATCAGCATTTTCTGGAAGGTACATTTACAAAGGGCCTGCAACTGGTATCGCATATTGAAGAGAAGCTGGAGGAGTATGAATTGTTTATTGACAGGCACCGTGTACTTACTTTCTATTATAAAATTGCCTGTTTGTATTTTGGAAGCGGTGACAATGAAAAAGCCATTGAGTATCTCAATAAAATTATTAACTGGAAAGTGGATTTGCGGACCGATCTGCAATGCTATGCCCGCTTGCTTCACCTGATTGCACACTATGAGCTCGGTAATTTTGATTTACTGGAATACCTCATTAAATCGGTATACCGTTTTATGGGCAACATGAAAAACCTGAGTGCGGTGGAAGAAGAAATGTTCAGGTTTTTGCGCCAGTCATTTAAATTATCACCAACGCAGTTTAAACCTGCATTTGAAAAACTATTGCAACGAATAAAACAATTCGAAGGTAACCGGTTTGAAACAAGAGCTTTTGTGTATTTAGATGTGATCAGCTGGCTGGAAAGTAAAATTGAAAATATACGGGTACAGGATATTATTCATGAAAAATACAAGCGAAAAAAATAAACTCTGCTATAATAAAGTTGTTACACTTATGATGAAACGAATGATCCACCTCCTTTTGCTGACATTTCTGTTATCATTTAATACGTCGGCACAATCAACAATTGATCCAGCAAAAATTGAAATTGTCCGTGACAGTTTTGGTGTACCCCACATCTTTGCCAAAACAGATGCTGAAGTTGCGTATGGCTTAGCATGGGCACATGCTGAAGATGATTTTAAAAGTCTGCAGGATATTATTTTGCCTGCAAAAGGATTGATGGGCCGTGTGCAGGGCAAAGCAGGTGCTGCAGGTGATTATGCCTTTGCACTTTTTCGTTGCAAAGAAATCACCGAAGAAAAATGGAATACCCTCACGCCTGCTTTTTTAAAATTGATTGATGGCTATGTGCAGGGTATCAACGCTTATGCAAAAGCGCACCCCAACGAAGTGCTGCACAAAAAAATATTTCCCATTACAACAAAAGAATACATCTCTTCATCTGTTCTTGCACTTACTGTTTTTAACGGCGCCGATAAAGCACTGATGGGCATTTTCAACAATGCAATTGAAACCGATCCGGAGTTGAATAAGAAAGGAAGTAATGCAATAGCTGTGCATCCAACCAAAACAAACACTGGTGAAGCGTTTCTGCTCATCAATGCACACCAGCCCAATACAGGTTCACAGGCTTTTTACGAAGCACATATTAACAGCGAAGAAGGATTGAATGTACATGGTGGATTACTGGCAGGTGGCCCTTGCATTCTGCATGGTGTAAATGAAAACCTTGGCTGGGCGCATACGGTGAATTATGTAGATCGTGTAGATGTGTTTCAATTGGAAATGAATCCGGCAAATGAAAAGCAATATAAGTTTGACGGCGAATGGATTGAGTTAGAAGAAAAAACCATTACACTTCGCATTAAAGGAATTCCGGTTGGCGTTAAGCGGAAAGTGTATTGGAGTAAGTATGGAGCCACCATGAAAAATAAGCAAGGTTATTTTTCCATTCGCCTTGGAGCCAATATGGACATCCGTGCTTTAGAACAATGGTATGCAATGGATAAAGCAAAAAACTTTACCGAGTTTTATGCGGCCATTAAAGATCAGCGTTTATCCATGTTCAATATTACCTATACCGATAAACACGATACGATTTTTTATGTAAACAATGGATTGGTGCCCTTGCGTAATCCTGCACCGAAGTATAATTGGAAATCAACGTTGCCCGGTAATACTTCACAAACTTTGTGGACGGCTTTTCGAAAGTTCAGTGAACTGCCTCAATATGTAAATCCAAAAAGCGGCTATCTGTTCAACACCAATCATTCTCCCTTTTTTGCAACAGCTGCTGCAGATAATTTAAATGCCAATCAATTTCCTGCTGCTGATGGTTGGGAAACCTGGCATAACAACCGCAGCATGCGTGTGGTGGAGCAAATGCCTGCTGCACAATTAGATTACTCAACCTTTAAACAAATTAAATTCGATCTGCAACTGCCTTCCACACTCCGTTATCCGCACAATATTGATACGATGTTTCTGTTGAATGAAACGGATTATCCGCAGTATGCAACAGTCATTAAACATTTAAAAGCTTGGGATAAAAAAGGAACGGCTAACAGCAAAGGCGCTGCTGTATTTCTGCTGAGTTATCTGCATCTCTCTAAAAAATTGAGTATGCAGGCGCCACGCAGTATTACAAAAGACGAGGCTGTTGAAACCTATGCCTATGCACATGAATATATGATAAAGCATTTCAACACAACAGATCTTACTTTGGGCGATCTTCAAAAACTGGTGCGTGGAAATAAAGAATGGCCGCTCTGGGGCTTTCCTGATTTGCTCTCTCCACAATGGACATCTCCTTATAAAGACGGCAAATTAAAATCTGTTGGTGGTGACGGATTGATCATGTTTATCCGTTTTCAAAAAAATACCTTGCCGCTCATTGAAACCGTGAATATATATGGTGCTTCTGCAAAGCCCGGCAGCAAACATTTTGACGATCAGGTGGAAATGTATTTACAACAGAAAACAAAAAAGATGACGCTCAATAAAGACGAAGTGTATAAAATGGCGGAACGGGTTTATCATCCGGGTGAATGATATACAAATGATTACTTTCAAATATCAAAAATGCAATCAATCATAACCTTATTATTATACCTTTTGTTAATTGCCGGTTGTGAAAACCCAAAGAAAGCTAACAACAAAATATCTTTCACAGAAAAAGAAATTTTAGAAGAATTAGACTTGTCCTTTCAAGAAAAGCCTGGAAATTTTTTCCCTAAAAAAGGGCAAGACGATATACAGTATAACTTTTTCCCAGATCTCGAACATGGTTATTTTTTTACTGCTGGTAACAGAATTCACCTGTATGCAGACTCCACAAGGTGGGCAATTGTATTTGAAAAAAGCGGTTATGCTAATCGAGGATATGCAGCCAGAATTGAACTGGATTATTTTGGCAACTGTGTGAACTACGTAAACGAAGAACATAACAACAGAAAATATGTTACTAATTCACAAATACTCACTTTAATTTCGCCAGAAGAATTCAACCGAATAAAAGATAGTGCTGAAAGCAGTTTTGAATTAATTAGTACTGACACTAAACAAATAAAAATCAGAGATACTACATTTTTATTTGATAACAACCTAGAGAATTATAAAAAATTGGGAATAAACTCAGACATTCATGACAACCCCAAAAATCTAATTTCTTTTGAAGATCTAATAAGATATTTAAATGAAACCAATCCTTCACTTATCTCTGCTTCAGAAAAAGAGATCAGGCAAAACATTCCACAGGATATCCCTAAAATAATGACTATTGATAAATTCCATTTTGAAAGTTGGTATGAAAAATCAAAGCTACCAAGTCAACAGGAAACCTATCAACTACTAGCAAAAATTCTAAGATCAAGGGACAGCTCTAACTGGAAACCTACTTTAAAAGCAAATAATCATTGGAGTAATTGGGAGTCAGGTCATCTATAATCTTTTATTATCACTACTCTTTTTTAACAGATGCCGGGAAGACGGTAAGACGGGAATAAATGAAGTTCAACAATGTCTTCTCCCCTGCTTCCCGTCTTACCGGCTATATAAAGTTTTTTAATTTATTTATTTACTCCAGCTTACATTCCCAACATTCACATCTTTTGAATTTCCTCCAATCATGATCTGGAACCCTCCTGCTTCCCATCTCCTCTAAGTGTTTCCATTTATTTTTAAACATCTCTTTCTCATTTCGTTAAAAAAAATACAAAAACTAAAAACCGTTAGCTTTTGTGGTGCGTAGCTAAAAAGTTCCTCTATTATTTTTTACTTAAACAACCTGCTATGTTCAACTTACATTTCGTAATGCGAAAGCGTATGCTTTTGGCAGCAACCTACCTATTTGTTACTGCCACAGTTTTTAGCCAGGAAAGCACCCGGCAAAACCAAATGAAAGAAAACCTACGCAAAGACACCCGTGTAAGAACCTTTGAAATTGATCCGCAAAAAAAAACCCCCTCCTTTGTAGCTTTTAAAAACAGCTCCAACCTCCAACGCAGCAGTACTGCAACAACCTTAAAGAACATTCTTTCCAGTCGTGCAGGAATCGACGACTGGAAACAAAAAACAGCTACCAACCATGTAAGTGGTGTAAGCATTGAAAAATACCAGCAATTTTATAAAGGCATTAAAGTAGAGCACGGACAGTACATGGCCAGCTCTTTTAACGGAGAGTTACAATCACTCAACGGTTCTTACTATGATATTGCCTCTTCCTTCACTACTTCTGCTGCCATAAGCGAAGCAACAGCATTACAAAAAGCCATCGCATTTGTAAAGCCCAAAAAAATGGCCTGGCAGGCAGTAGAAGAAACGATGAAAAAACAACCACAGCATGCAGATGCCTTGCGTGAACAAATGAACATGTATAAACCCAAAGGCGAACTGGTGATTGTGGGTGATTTCATTAACAGAACGTATGAATTAAGGCTTGCTTACAAGTTCAACATCTATGCTGCAGAACCATTGTACAGAGCCAACGTTTATGTAGATGCAAAAGATGGCCGCATTTTACTGCAGGATATGATTATTAAACATGCAGATGGTAACGTGCAAACAAGGTATGCCGGTAACCGCAGCGTACAAACAAAAAAAGTAACGGTGGGAATGCTGGGTGGTACAGATCCTGCAAACGGTTTAACTCCTTATTCATGGACAGGTATTTCGCTTCGCCCACCTGTTACCAATGCATCCTTTTTTGTATTGCATGATGAAACAAGAGGCAATGGAGTGATCACTTATGATATGAATGGTGTTGGTGGCTTGCCTTTAAGTATCCCTGCATTATATGGACAGGCCACATCGTTTACCGATCCTGATAACAACTGGGATGATGGAGATGCATTAACGTACAACGATCACAAACGTGGTGTTGATGCAGGCGGTCCCGGTGCTGGTGGTATTGGTGAAGCTGAAAATGATGACATTGCATTTGATGCACACTGGGGTGCAGAAATGGTGTACGACTACTGGAAAATTATTCATGGCCGCTTAAGCTATGATAATAATAATACAGCGCTAAAAAGTTATGTACATTTTGGAGCAGCATACGACAATGCGTTCTGGAATGGCGAAGTGATGACCTATGGAGATGGATCAGGTGATGATAATCCTGCACTGGTTGGCTTTAAACCGCTTACTTCGTTAGATGTATGTGGACATGAAATTGGTCATGGTGTTTGTGAGTTTACAGCCAACCTTGTTTATGAAAAAGAATCAGGCGCCATGAATGAAGGCTTTAGCGATATCTGGGCGGCCTGTGTTGAAAATTATGTACTCACCCGCATTGATGCAACGTTGCCTTATGATGTTTGGGCTATAGGTGAGCAGATTGATTTACGTGCCGGCCGTGCATTACGCCGCATGGATAATCCAAATGCAGAAGGTAACCCCGATACGTATGGCGGTATGTTCTGGACCAACCCCGATTGTGATCCTACGTTGGTGAATGATTTCTGCGGTGTACACAACAACAGCGGTGTGCTGAATTACTGGTTTTATCAACTGGTTGCAGGAAATGATATTGCACAGCAAAATGATATCGGTCAAACATTTCGTGTAAAAGGAATTGGCTTTGCAGATGCAGAAAAAATTGCCTATCTCACAGAATTGCGCTTATCCCCTACCGCTACCTTTGCCGAGGCAAGAATGATTTCCACTCAGGCAGCCATTGAATTATTTGGCCTCTGCTCTCAACAACATCAAAGTACTGTAAATGCATGGCATGCAGTTGGTGTAGGTGCTGCATTTGTAAGTGCATGTACTGCTTCTATAACATTTACAGATGCAACATCTTCTATTACCGAAGCAACAGGTGGTAACGGTTGCAACACACAAAAAGCATACACTGTGTTTATTGGCAAACCGGTTGATAACGGTCTTGCTGCAACAGTTACTGTAAACACAGGCGGTACAGCATCCAATGGTAACGATTACAGATTATCGTCTTCAACTGTAAGCTGGACTGCTACGGAAAAAGGTTTAAAACCAATTACTGTTTTTATCAACGGCGATAATTATATTGAAGCGAATGAAACCATTGTATTAAGCTTTACTGCTCCCGCAGGATTTACTTCAGGCATCAGCACGCATACCATTACGATTGCTGATGATGATTTTACACCGCAAATCGGATTTACCCCTGTAACACTTTTATCAGAAAATTTTGATGCAGGTGTGTTACCGGCAGGATGGGAAGCAGCGAAAGGTATTGCACCAAATGAAACGAACACGTGGACTGTTGGCGACGCTGGAAGTTTTGGTAACGGAAATGCTGCGTTTATATCAGTACTCGGCACAGGCTTACCAACGTATGAATCAAACACTCCTACTGATGTGGTTTTACGTACAGGTAAACTGGATGCAAGAGCATTGAGCAATATTTCTGTAAACTTTACCTATGCAGTTGGTGGTGAACGTGATTTGTTGATTGACATTAATCCCGATATTAATGGTGATGGCGCCATTACACCGGATGAAATTGCTCAACTGCCCAACACAGGCAAACCATTCGACTATGGCACACTGGTGTATTCGTTTGATGGTGAACAGTTTTTTGATTTCAGTGATCCGTTATTACTGCTGCCTCAAAAACAAACCAAAACAATTGCATTACCTGCGGTTGTGAATGGCCGTGAGTTTTATCTGGGCTTCCGTTGGATCAACGATGCCAACGCAGTAATTGTAGCAACACCTGCATTTGTGATTGATGATGTGGTTGTAAAAGCAAATCCAAAAGTGATACAAACGGCTGCCAATAAATTTGGTGAAACAAAAATTGAAAAAAATACCGAAGCATGGCAGTATAGTATTGAAGATGGAAAAGTGCTGGGTAAAATCAAAGGTTTCAATACAGATCTTGGTTGTACACGTATGACCATTACAGAAGCAGGAAATGGCTTGGTAAATATCATAGGTGGTACCCGCTCTGCTAAAACATTTGAACTGAGCGGCACTACAAGTAAAAAAATGAGCTACCAGGTAACACTGTTGTTTACAAATGAAGAAGTAGCCGCATGGGGCAGTGATATTAATACAATAAAAGTATTACGTACTACTGCTGCATCGTTTAATCTTATCAACAGCAGAAACTCGCAAACAGTAACACCAATCATCAATTCACACAACGGCAGCTACTACAGCTTTACTGTTACGGTTGATGATTACGGAAAGTTTGTATTGTACAAGCCTGCTGCTACATCTGCTGCCAGAGTTGATGGAACAGAAACAAATACCGGTATGAGTGTTTATCCAAACCCTGTATCGTCTTCGTTCCAACTGCAATTGAAGGATGTACAAAAAGGCAGTTTAACCATAACGCTGTTCAGTGTTTCGGGAAAACAGGTTTATTCTAAAACAACAGCAACAGATGCCGGAGTTTTTAACAGCCGGATGGATGTATCGAAATTTCCCGCCGGCAGTTATATCCTTGAAATAAAAAACGGAAAAGAAATCCGTAAAGAAAAAATAGTGATTCAACATTAAGTGAGAACCGGCCAAAATGAAAAGGGTAACTCAACTGAGTTACCCTTTCATTTTTTATTTAAAAAATTATTTAGTCCAGCTGATTGTTTTTGTTTTTACATCACGGGAATCAGTACCCACCATAATTTCAAATTCACCTGCTTCCCAATCGAACTTCAATTGATCATTATAAAAACGGAGATCATTGGTTGTAATTGAAAATGAAATGGTTTTGCTTTCACCGGCCTGCAACATGATTTTTTTAAATCCTTTCAATTCTTTCACGGGCCGCACTACAGAACCAACCATATCTCTGATGTACAGTTGTACTACTTCTTCTCCTGCATATTGCCCGGAGTTGGTAACAGTTACACTTACATTCAATTGTTCATTCCCTTTTAAAGTTGTTTTGTTGAGTTGCAGTTGCCCATAATCAAACCTTGTATAGCTCAACCCATAACCAAACGGAAATTTGGGACTGTTGGGTAAATCAATATAGGCTGATACATAATTAAGATCGTTTTCTGTTTTTGCCGGACGACCGGTATTGTAATAATTATAGTACACCGGTATCTGTCCTTCGGTTCTTGGAAAGCTCATTGGTAATTTGCCGGAAGGATTGTAATCTCCAAACAACACATCTGCAATGGCATCGCCTGCTTCTGTACCCAGCCACCAGGTATAAAGAATAGCAGGCACATGATCAGCCGTCCAGTTAAAAATCAATGGACGTCCTGCACTGATCAATACCACAACAGGCTTTCCTGTTGCCACCAATGCTTTAATCAACTCTTCCTGTACACCGGGCAACTGAATACTGCTGCGGCTTTTGGCTTCACCACTCATAGCTCTTTCTTCACCAACCGTTACCACAACAACATCAGCATTCATAGCTGCGTTAACAGCTTCGCTAAAACCTGCCTTACTTGTATCAGTAATACCACAACCTTTTGCATAAATCATCTTAGAGTCGGCACTTAATTTTTTTTGAATACCACCCCACAACGTTTTTATTCTTGCCGTATCATCGGCCCAGTCGTAACTCCAGAAACCTAAATGATCTTTCACTGCTTTTGCAAACGGCCCAACCACTGCAATTGTTTTTGTTTGTTTGCTGATGGGCAATAAACCCACCCCTGCACCCCTCCCAAGAGGGGATTCATTTTTTAACAGCACAATACTCTTCTTTGCCATATCTCTTGCTGCAAGCAAGTGTGCAGCATTGTTCCACTGTTCTTTCTCTCTTGCTTCATTACAAAACTTAAACGGATCATCAAACAAACCCATTTCAAATTTCTTTTTCAGTATGCGGCGTACAGCATCATCAATAACACTCATCTTCACTTTTCCTTCTTTCACCTGCTGCGCCAGATGTTTGATGTAGCTTCTGCTTTCCATATCCATATCGCTTCCGGCATTGGCTGCAAGCATCGCCGCATGTGCATTATCTTTTGCATACCCATGATTCACCATTTCGCCCACACTACCCCAATCGCTCACAATAAACCCTGTAAACTTCCATTTGTTTTTCAGGATGTCTCTTTGCAAAAATGAATTACCTGTTGCCGGAATGCCGTTGAGATCATTAAATGAATTCATGAATGTTGCTGCACCTGCATCAAACGCTGCTTTAAACGGTGGCAGATATAATTCATACAACGTACGCAAACTCATGTCAACCGAATTATAATCTCTTCCGCCAACTGCTGCGCCATATGCCACAAAATGTTTTACACAAGCCATCACTGCATCCGTATTTCCAAAACCTTTTCCCTGAAAACCTTTTACTCTTGCTTTTGCTATGATGCTTCCCAGATAAGGATCTTCACCTGCTCCTTCCATTACCCGTCCCCAGCGGGGATCACGGCTGATGTCAACCATGGGCGCAAAAGTCCAGTGAATACCAGCTGCAGCTACTTCAACAGCAGCTATTCTTGCACTGCGTTCAATGGCTTCAATATCCCAGCTTGCTGCTTCGGCTAAAGGAATGGGAAAGGTTGTTCGGTAACCGTGAATCACATCCTGACCAAACAACAACGGAATTTTCATTCTTGACTGCATGGCAATTTCCTGCAATGTTCTGGTATGATTTACACCGGTTACATTGAGCATGCTGCCCACCATTCCTTTTCTGATCTGATTTTGTTTATCACCATCTTTTGTAATAGGACCGGTAGCTGCCCAGTCTCCATTGTACTGATTCATTTGACCGATCTTTTCTTCGAGTGTCATCCGTTTTAAAACAGAATCAACCCGTTGATCAATTTTACTGATCTGTGCAATTGCATGCTGCACCTGATAACATACAAGCAACAGCATGAAGGCATGCTTAAAGACTCTTGATTTCAAAGTTGTGAAATTGTAAATATGATTGGAAATTGTTTGCCGGCTGAAAGATACTGTAATCGGCTGCTGTTTTACTACTGATATACACGGATGTAATCAACTTCCATTTTTTGTGGAAAAATTTTATCATCTACACCAAATTTACCACCCCAGTTACCACCCACTGCAACATTTAACAGCAAATGAAAAGCTTTATCAAATGGCCAGGCATCTTTTCCGGTATGTTCGTTTTTAAACTCATTATACATTTTACCATCAATAAAAAAAAGAATACTCTCCGGTGTCCATTCAATAGCATATACATGAAAGGCTGTTGATAAATCGGTGATCCGTAAACCATTGGTACGCTGTGTTCCCTTCATACCGTTGTATGCATTGGTGTGCACGGTACCCAGAGCGGAATCGGGCCAGTAGCCGACATTTTCCATGATGTCAATTTCACCGCTGTGCGGCCATCCGCCATATTCCCACTTGGTGGGCAACATCCAGATGGCTGGCCACATACCCGTACCTGCAGGCAGTTTTGCTTTTGCTTCAAAGCGGCCATAAGTCCAGTCGCCTTTGTTTTTTGAAACTATACGTGCAGAAGTATAAGCAGCATCCTGATAATTTTCTTTATGTGCTTCAATGATGAGCTTTCCGTTTTCGACCCGTGCATTTTCTTTGCGGCGTTGCGTATAATACTGCAGTTCATTATTTCCCCAACCGCAGTTTTGCGGACAGCCCCGCCCCAGATCATAACTCCATTTTGAAGAATCGGGTAAGCCGGTGTAATTAAACTCATCGGCCCACACCAGTTTTTTATATTTTTTTTGTGCTGCAGACTGTACACTGTAACAGCAAAAAAAGACAATCGTTACCAAGAAACAAATCAATTGATTTCTGTGAATCATATGCATACGGTTGAGAAATAAAAGAACGTGTTACCTTAAAATGAAAGTGAAAGATATTTAATTGAAAAAGAAAATATGATTCACTTCTGCTATTGATTATAAGAAAAATGCTTTACTGATATACTCTTACATAATCTATTTCCATTGTTGCATTTGTAACAGCAGGATCAACCGCACCTCCAAACGAGCCGCCCATTGCAACATTGAGAATGAAAAAGAATTCCTGGTTAAAGGGAAGTGCTGTGCTGTTAACAACAGAATGAATCAATTCGTTATCAACATAAATTTTTATTGTTGCAGCAGTCCATTCCAATTTATACAAATGAAACTCCGTTGTTGCATTGCTGATGAGTTTGCTGCTACCATCTGCATTACCGCCCGATCTTCCCGGATAATGCAGTGTGCCATGTATACGGTTTAAACTGTTACCCACATGTTCCATGATATCAATTTCGCCACAGGCAGGCCAGCTCACAGTAGAAATATTATTCCCCAGCATCCAGATAGCAGGCCATGTGCCACCACCTGCAGGCAATTTGGCTCTTGCTTCAACCGTACCATATTTAAAAGAAAACTTTCCACGGGAAAGCAAACGGGCCGATGTATAATTGCTTCCGCTGAAATTTTCTTTGATGAGGTTGATGCGCAAAACACCGTTCTGCACTACTGCATTTTCTGTACGGCTGGTATAATATTGCAATTCACCATTACCCCATCCACCAGCACCAATATCGTATCCCCATTTTGAAGGATCGGGAGCACCATTGGTATTAAACTCATCGCTCCACACCAGAGAAAATGCAACTGTAACTGTTACCTGTATTGATTTGGAAGCAGTTTTACCTCCTGCACTTTTAGCAATAACATTTACAGTATATGTGCCCGAAGCAGGATATTTATATGTTACTGTACCTGATGTAACAATCTGGAAAAAACCGTTACCAAATCCATACTCATAACTCACTGCATTAACTGCAGAAGCAGTAAACGTTACATTACCGCTGTTATCTGAATTGACTACTGCAGTTAACGTAAGATTTTCCGGTGCAGCATCAGCAGGTGGCGGGTTATTTTTCTTTTTACAAAAAGAAAACATAACTACTAACAACAGACTGATGACGGACAGTTTATTCATACACTAGGGTTTTACTTTTAATTTCATATACCATGCCAGCCCTGTTACACCAACGCTTCTCAGGTGTAACTGCGTATCGGTAACAGATAATATTTCATACTCCGTTGCACCTGTACCAAAATTAATGATTCCGTTACCCGGAACTACAAATTGAATTCTTGTAGAGTTGGCTGGTGTAGATGTTGAAGAAGCATCCATAAAGATGAGTTTTTTTAGTCCGCCAGTATTGATGGGATAACAACCATCACCACCGCCGAAACCATAAAAAGCTGTTGCTGCTCCAATGGAGAACGATTCGCCTTTATTGTTTACCTGCATGGAAATACCATTGTTTGCATCTTTGGTGAGTGTGATCTCATCATCATATGCACAGGCCTCTCTGGAATTAGGTGTTGCACCATAATAATTAGGGAAAAACAAATCAGGTTGACCAACACCAAAATGGCCTACGGCATCATTATCAGTAACCCATGTTTTTGAACTGCCTCCTGTAAGCGATGCCAGCATAGCAGCAGGAATTTCAAAAGCAACAAACACTGTTATCTTTTTACTGATGGTAGATGTAATACCACCGGTACCAATTGCATTAACTGTAATGTTATAACTGAACGTACCGGGTGTTCTGTATTTATAATTGACAGTTCCCGATGGCACTATTAACGAATCGCCGTTACCAAAATCAATTTTATACGTAATGGCATTGGTTGCAGATGCTGTAATGGTAACAGCACCTGTTCCGTTACCATTAGGATTTGAAAGATCTGCACCCGCAATCGCAGTCGTTAAAGTAAGAGCTGCAGGCGTAGTTAAATTGCCGAGTGAATATTCTTTCTTTTCGCAACCCGTAATAAAGGCGAGCAACACAAAAAGAAATCCGATTGTATATTGATTATGCTTGATCATAAAAATTACTTTTTATTAAATTAATTAAGCCTGATATCATCTAAGTAAAAGGTGAAGTTGGGTGAACCATCTCCCATTGTACCGTTATCAAATATCAACACCACCTTTTGATAAGAATTTGCAGTATTGATGGCAGTAAAATCGAACGTGAGGTCTTCCCAGCCGTTTGCAACAGTAGTAAGCACTTCCTTTTCAAAAAAGAGAGCACCGTTTGTTAAGTTTTCAACCTTTAGTAATACTTTGGCTCCCACTCTTGGTGAAAACACTTTCATCCGTACAATCTTTTGTGTTGAAAAATTGATGGGTGCATCAAGTGTAATAAAGCTGCCGCCGTAGGTTTGGCCGGCATTTTTAATCATTCGTGCAACACGGCTGCTGGTATTGATACCGTTCGACTGCGGGTTGTTGATGATGGTTAAATCACCTCCTTCAAAATTGGTAATGTTGTAAACGAGTGTTGTAGATTCAAAATCGAGCGGCAGCACAACACCTGCAACGTTGGTCGTTAAAAATCTTACATCATCCCACAAAAACACTTTTCCATTTCCCGGATTTCCAAAATCGAAAAACAGAGAACCCATATTATAGTTGTACGATAAGTTTAAAGCAGCGGTACCGGGAGCCTGGTTGGCAAAATCAAACACCAGTGTTTCCCATGCATTGGCCACAGTAGTAAGTTTATCTGTTTCAACCGACTTGGTATTATCATTTCTGTCTTCTACTTTAAAACGAATTCTTAACCCTGCAGACGGAGAGTATACACGTACACTCATTTGTGTGGTAGTAGCTGTAAAAGGTATACGTGCTGTAAAGCCTGATCCGATTGTAGTACCTGCCCATGTTTCGGCTCCGTTTGGTTTGGTTGTACGTTTTACATTGTTTGTTGCACTTGTAGGATCAACTGCTGTAACAGACTGGTTGCCGCCAAAATCAATCACGGCATAGTTTACACCAGGCTCATCAAATGTAACCGGCAAGGCCAGCAATCCTACAGGCAGTTGATTGGTTAGTCTGATATCATCAAAGAGGAATGTAAAGTTGGGCGACCCATCGCCTGCAACACCCAAATCAAAAATGAGTACGATTTTCTGATAACTGTTGGCTGTATTAACGGCATTGAAATCAAACGCCAGATCTTCCCACGCATTACTAACGGTGGTGGCTACTTCTTTTTCAAAAAAGATACCGCCGTTTGTTGCATTCTCCACTTTCAGTAACACTCTTGCTCCAATACGGGGAGAAAACACTTTCATTCTGAAAACTTTGTTTGCAGAAAAATCAATCGGTGCACCCAATGTTATAAGACTGCCGCCGTATACTTCACCTGGGTTTTTAACCATCCGCCCTACTTTTGAACTGGTATTGATACCACCCGACTGCGGATTGTTAATCACCGTTACCACACCTCCACCAAAATTGATGAAGTTGTATTGTACAGTGGCCGATTCAAATGTGATAGGCAGTAAAACCGGATCTACGATTGTAATGTTTTTTGTAAACTCTGTTGTTGCAGCACCACCACTCAATGCAACTACACGAACAGTGTAAGTACCAACTGCAGCATATGTATGGCTGATGGTTTCACCTTCTAAGAAAGACTTCGGCACTTCGTTCGGTACATCGCCAAAGTATACACGAAACATGGTTTCGTACAACGCTTTAGCAGAAACGTTTACTTTAAAATTATTCACTGCATCAACTTCTGCAATTACTTCCAGATTTTCAGGAGCTCTGAAAGAAACAGTAAGCTGCCTGGTTGCTTCAGTTGTTACACCGGTAATATTGTAAGCTACCAGCTTTACATTGTATACTCCTTCAGCATACTTGTGTGTAACACTTTTTCCTGCTGCAACTTTTGCAGGTGCTGTTGTGGCATCGCCAAAATAAACATCATAAGAAACAGCACCCTCTCCGTTTGGAGTAATGGTTACGTTACCTGTGTTATCTTGTGTAATATCGAACATGGCAGATAATTTATCGGCCTTAGCTGCACTTTCGAGGAATGATAAATCATCTGTTAATTCCTGTTTACAACCCGTAAGCAGCAACAGCAGAAGCGCAAACCGAAACATATTTTTTATTGTGTTCATGATCTTCAGTTTAAAATGTGTTGGAATTAATATCCATTATTTTGAGTTAAACCCGATACAAGTACTTCCTGCTGCGGTATGGGAAACACTTCGTGCTTACCTGCAACAAAACCTGTAATTTTTGCTGCTGCCTGTCCTGTGCGCACCAGATCAAAAAAGCGATCTCCTTCCATACCCAGTTCCAGACGACGCTCATCCCAGATAGCCTGGCGAAGTGCAGCACCCGTTGAAGTAATGTTATGCAGGTTATCTCCAAATGCACGCTGACGAACCCTGTTAAGATAGGTTTGTGCTTTTGCATCGTTAGGAGCAGATGAACGGTTAAATGCTTCTGCTGCCATGAGCAATACTTCTGCAAAACGGATAATGCGGAAGTTGTTGGCATAGTTGAGTTCAATCTGTCCCGATGTTTCTCCTTTGCGTGGTAAATATTTCTGATTATACAAACCGGTATTTTTATAAGGAGCTACCTGATAGGTAATATTAAACGATGGATTGGCATTTTTATATGCTTCAATATCCAAAACGGTTACTGCTTTGCGACGGTCGCCTGCTTCATATGCATTGGCCAGATTTTGTGCAGGAAGATTGGTACTCCAACCTGCTGCATAAGGCATAGCTGCGGTACCGTTTAAACCTCTGATGCCGCACTGCT
The DNA here is from genome assembly GCA_022841365.1 of Chitinophagaceae bacterium. Classification (GTDB taxonomy): domain Bacteria; phylum Bacteroidota; class Bacteroidia; order Chitinophagales; family Chitinophagaceae; genus Lacibacter. The sequence goes on from JALHRP010000007.1 coordinate 36,932, forward strand.
GTGCTGCATAATTTCCCTGACCTCTTGTTACACCGCCCCAGTTGTAATAGGGTGATGTGTTGGAATATTGTATTTCAAAAACAGACTCAGGTCCGTTTTCACCTGTTGATAAAAACATGGAACCAAAATCGCTTACCAGTGAAAATGCATTTGCATTGATAACGCTTTCCAGTACGGTAGCTGCAGCATCAAACTTGTTTTGATACAATAACACTTTTCCTAAAAGAGCCTGTGCAGCATACTTTGTTATACGTCCTTTTTGCTGTTGAACAGCAGGCAAAGCTGTAATTGCATTATTGAGATCCAGTTCGATTTGTTTGTACACATCTGCTTTTGGTGCACGTTGCAGGGTTTTACTTTCAGTAAGACCTAAACGTTTATCAACAAATAAAGGCACATCACCAAACATTTTTACCAGTGTAAAATAGTAGTAAGCACGAATGAAATATACTTCGCCGTACAATGCTTCTTTGCCTGCAAACTCAATACTGTTACCGGCAAGATTTTTTTCTTTGTACTGCGTCATATAATTGGCACGGTTCACACCTTCATAAGCCGATACCCAGATATCGGTTAAAGTAGAGTTAACCGGTGTATGTGTGTAATCATCTATTTGCTGCAGTGATAATACATCCGATGCATTTTCTCCACCGCTAACTGCATTGTCTGATGCAATATCGCCGATAGGCACTACCTGGTTAATCCATTGCAGCGGTGTGTAAACACTTACCACCATTGTACGGTAATCTGATTCTGATTGCAGATAATCCAGTTCCGTTATTTTGAAATCTTCACGGGGATTGTAATCCACCCATTTTTTACATGATGCAAGCATCAGTGTAAACAGAAACAGCGTTGATATTTTTATTGTGATCTTCTTCATTGTAATTTATTTTAAGGAAGATTATAATTTAATGTCTACACCAAATGAATAAGTTCTTGCTTGTGGATATGCACCACGATCAATTCCTGTATCCAGAATACCTCCTGAAATCTCAGGATCAAATCCGGTGTATTTTGTAAACGTAAATGCATTACGCACCTGCAGATAAATGCGTGCACGGCTGAGAAACTTCTTGGTTATTTTTTCTGAAAACGTATAACCCAGCTGCAGGTTCTTAATTTTTACAAACGATCCATCCTCTACATATCTGTCAGAAACACGGATGTTGCTGTTGGCATCTGTAAATGAGTAGCGTGGTGTACGTGCATCATTTGTTGTATTGGGTCCTGTCCAACGGCCCAGCACTTCTCTTGATTTATTTGAGAAGTTGGCATTGCGCTCATATGCTTTGTAAATATCGTTACCAACAGAAGCATAGGTAAACATGTTAAAGTCGAAGCCTTTGTACTCCAGTCCAATGTTCCAGCCCATGGTAAAGTCAGGGAAGGGATCACCGATTTTTGTTTGATCAGCAGCAGTAATCTTTCCATCACCATCTGTATCAACAAAACGGATATCGCCGGGTTGTGCACCATTTTGTGTGGGTGCTTTCGAAATTTCATCAAAGGTTTGAAACAGACCGTTGGTTTGGTATCCGTAAAAGTATCCGGGAGTAAATCCTTTTTCAAATACGGTTACACTTTGTGATTGTCCGTTGAAATAATAACCACCTAAAATTTTAGCTGTACCATCACTGTTCGTTGCTGTTACTTTATTTTCAGCAGTGGTAAAAGTGAGTGATGTAGTGAAACGGAAATCTTTTCCAAATGTTTCATTGTAATTCACCGTTACATCAACACCTTTTGTAGATGTTGAACCGATGTTGGCAGTAGGGATGGGCACTGTGCCCAGATATAATGAAGCAGATGGTGTAAAGAGCAGACCATCTACATTCTTTTGAAAATAATCAGCCGATACAGAGAATTTCTTATTAAAGAAAGTAATGTCGAACCCTGCGTTCATCTGCAATTGTTTTTCCCAACGCAGTGCATTGTTAGCTGCAGAACCAACAGTAGAGCCGTTAAAAAATACATCTCCAAAAGTATATCCGTTACTGTTTGCAGTTGGACCATAACCGGTGTTAACACCACCTGTTACAATACCTACAAACTGAGGGTTTACATTCTCATTACCAATAGAACCGTAGCTGCCTCTTATTTTGAGATGATCAATGAAGTTTGATTTAAAGAACTTTTCGTTTGACAGAACCCAACCGGCAGATCCGGATAAGAAGTTGGCAAACTTATTATCGGTACCAAATGCATAAGAACCATCTCTGCGTGCAGTGAACGAAGCCAGATACTTTCCTTCATAATCGTAATTGATACGTGTGAAGTAAGAAAGGTTTCTTCTGAAATACTGATAATAATAACCTGATAATGCGTTGGTATTGGTTGCAATATTATTCCCGGTAGCTGCAGTAAAATCTGCAAACTCCCATGAGTTAAATGGCACATCCTGCCGGCTTGCACCTGCTGCATTACCGGTTACTTTGGCAACGGATACACCCAAGACGGTTTCAAAACGATGTTTGTTGTTGATTTCAAAATCGTAGTTACCAAACGTTTCCCAGGTATAATTAAAGTTGCTTGTTTTTTCATGCGATACACTGTTGAAACGGCCCGGCACCTGCGAACCATCTGCAAACATGGTATTTTCTACGTTTAACGGACCATAAAAAACCAATGGGTTAAATGATTTGGCATTACCATCGAACTTGGTATATCCAAAACGTGAAGTAAGTGTAAGATCTTTCACTACTTCATACTGCAATTCAAACTTACCATACAGCTTATTACCAATGTTCTTGTTGTATGTATTATCGAGCTTGGTAAGCGGATTAAAAATTTCTGATAACAACAGATTACTGTAACCATATTTACCTACGGTGTTCGGCACTGTATTATACACAGGAACAGTAGGATCGAAATTGATTGCACTGCCAAGTACACTGTTAAAGGAATTTTCCTGTACGCCTTTTGCATTGAGCAATACTGCCGATGTGTTTAAGATAAACTTGAGCTTCGAAGTAAGATTGAACGACAGGTTGGATGTAAAGTTTCCTCTGTTGAATACTGATTTATCGTTACCTCCAACAATACCGCCCTGATTAAGATAACCTGCCGACAGGAAATAACTCATCTTATCGCTGCCGCCACGTGCAGAAATTGTATGAGTCTGGAAGGTGGCATTTTTAAATATTTCGTTTTGCCAGTTGGTGCCTACACCAACAGTACTGAGGTTGGGGAAAATAACCGAACCACCTGCCGTAACACTTCCTTCATTTATCATGGCTGCATATTCAGTACCATTTAATACACCAATTGTATTCATCACTTCCTGCACACCGTAGTTACTGCTGAAAGTAATTTCAGATTTCTGATTTTTTTTGCCTGACTTGGTTGTAACCACAATCACACCGTTACCACCCTTCACACCATATATTGCAGTAGCCGCAGCATCTTTCAATACACTGATGGATTCAATATCAGCCGGGCTGATTGCATTAAAATCTGTAAGCGTTTGGGGAACACCATCAATAATCACCACCGGATCTGTTCCCGAAAAAGACGGAATACCACGGATAAGCACCGTTGGTTTTGATCCCGGTGTACCACTCTGGATTACATTTACACCTGAAGCCCTTCCCTGCAGCACATCTTCTGTGCGTACAGGTTTCAGTTTGTCAATATCGCCTGCTTTAATGGTAGAGATAGCACCGGATACTTTGGTCACCTTTTGGGTACCGTATCCTACAACTACCACTTCACCAAGACTGGTTGCTGCGCTTTCTTCCATTACAATACTGGCCAATGCATTGCTGTTAACCGTGTAACGGAAAGGAGTCATGCCCGCATAAGAAACCAGTAATACGGATCCTTTGTTGGCGTTAAGTGAAAAGCGGCCATTGGCATCTGTAAGTACAGAGGTTGATGTGCCCACCACCTGAACGGTGGCTCCAACCAGCGCTTCGCCGGTAGCCTTGTTTTTTACGGTACCTGTAACAGAGATGCTCTGTGCCAGTGCCTGTTGCATAAAAGTGCCGAGGAAAATTACAAGACACAGAATTGTGATCTTACATTTCATAATGCAATCGTTTTAGTTTTAAAATAATCGAGGGAATTGAGAACTTAAAACTACTTTCTCCTGCTACAAAAAAGAAAAACAAGGCCCCAACATTACTACATCAGAAAATTCAAAAAATTGATTTTCAGGCTATTTGCACTACATCATTACTACATCAAAAGAAATTATATACATTCACAAACCAATAGGATTGCCTGGAATGAAAAAATTGCTTGTTTTATTAATTCTTCCGCTCTGGATGAATGGTCAAAATACCATCGGGCTACCTGATGTTATAAATTATTCTAAATCGTCGTACAATGCGGGGCTTCAAAACTGGGATATTAAGCAGGATAAAAATGGCATAATCTATATTGCCAACAACGAAGGATTGTTGAGTTTTGATGGCCGTTACTGGAACCTGTACCCGCTGCCCAACAAAACCATCGTTCGCTCCATTGAAATTGGTACCGACAATAAAATTTATGTGGGTGGGCAGGATGAGCTGGGTTATTTTTCGCCGGGTAAAAATGGCCGTTTACAATACTATCCACTCAACAGCTATATTCCCGAAAAAGATCAGCCTTTTGGTGATGTATGGGATATTGTTTCGTTTAAAAAAGATGTGTACTTCCGGTCAACTACCAAAATTTTTAAATTCAGTAACCTGGCAGTTGCAACTTACAAAGCAGTTTCTGAATGGTCGTACATGGGTGTATGTAATAATAAGGTATATGCACATGATTACCGTGCAGGCCTCATGCAACTCGAAAACAATGTATTGTCGCCAATTGCAGTTTCGGGTACATTACCGCTTAATGATCCGGTTACCGGTTTGCTTCAAGGCAATAAAGACAGTGTGTTGATCACAACACTTAAAAACGGTTTGTATATCCTTTCGGCCGGCAATCTTTCAAAAGTAAATTCACCTAATTCAGGTTTGTTTGAAAGTGACCGAATTTATGCTTCTGTTTCTATCAGCAAAGAATGGGCAGCATTTGCCACCAGTAATAACGGAGTATACATTTCAGACTGGAAGGGAAACATCATTCAACGTTTTGCAAAAACAGAAGGTTTGCAGAATAATAATGTGCTGAGTATTTTTCGAGACAACCAGAGTAACCTGTGGCTTGGTTTGGATAATGGAATTGATTTTATTGCTTATAACAGTGCCGTAAAAAGGATTATACCCAATCAACAGGACGGATCAGGATATACAGCTGCCATATTTAAAAACAGGTTGTATACAGGTACTTCAAACGGATTGTTTAGTGTAGCACTGCAACCCATGGCAGACTTGAGTTTCAGCAAAGGCAATTTTACAGCCGTTTCCAATACCAAAGGACAGGCGTGGAGTTTGGCAGAAATCAATAACCAACTTTTACTGGGCCACCATGAGGGTGCATTTACTGTAAATGAAAATACTGCACAACCTCTTAACAGCAATCCGGGGTTCTGGAACTTTGTTCCTGTAACAGCAACATTCCCCGCAGCACAAATTGTTGCAGGCAACTATAAAGGTGTTCAGTTTTTTGATTATGTAAACGGACGGTTTATTCCGGCGAAAGAAGTTCCGGATTTTATTGAATCATCAAGGTTTGTAACCATTGATGAACAGGATCAGATCTGGGTATCGCATCCTTATCATGGAATTTATCAGATACTGAAAGACAAGACCGGTTTGTTTACTGTAAAATCATATACAAACAAAAATGGACTTCCATCCATTTTGAACAATCATGTTTATAAAATAAAAAACGAAGTTGTTACCGCTACAGAAAAAGGGATCTATGTCTTTAACCGCAGTAAAAACAGTTTTGACCCCTCCCCTGTTTATAAACAATTACTCGGCACAAAAAGTATCCGCTATCTGAAAGAAGATGCCAATGGCAACATCTGGTTCATTCATGAAAAATCACTGGGAGTGATTGATTACTCCGGCAAAACACCGGTGGTTATTTTCTTGCCTGAACTGAATAATAAACTGCTGAGTGGTTTTGAATTTATCTATCCTGTAAACGAGCAGAATATTTTTATGGGAGGTGAGAAAGGATTTTTTCATGTGAACTACGATAAGTATAAACGAACATCAGCCAACCTGCAGGTGCAAATACGATCTGTGCGGATCATTCACCAAAAAGACAGCCTGCTGTTTGGTGGTTACTTTAAAGATGTGAATGAAGTGCAGACACAACAAACAGATGCAATACCTGAAGTAGCAGATCAATGGAAAAGTATCCGGTTTGAATTTTCATCTGCGTTGTTTGGCATGCAGGCCAATCTGGAATACAGCTACCGTTTAAAGGGGTTTGATAATAACTGGTCTGAATGGACGAAACGTACAGAAAAAGAATACAGTAATTTACCTGCAGGTACTTATCAGTTTGAAGTAAAAGTGCGGAATAATCTGGGCACTGAATCGCAGGCATCTGTTTTTAATTTTAAAATGCTGCCACCCTGGTATCAAACCATCTGGGCTAACATACTTTATTTTCTCATCGTCTGTGCCGGTATCTACAGCGTGTTCAGGTGGCAGCAGAAAAAATTTATCCGTCAGGAGGCAAAATTTGAAGAAGAACAAAAACGTCTCTTATACATTCACGAACTGGAACGCTCAAAAACAGAAAGTGAGCTGGTAACATTGAGAAATGAAAAGCTGGAAGTTGAAATCAATTATAAAAACTCAGAGCTGGCATCTTCTGCCATGCACCTGGTAAAGAAAGGTGAGCTGCTCACAAAAATAAAAACGGAGTTAACTCATGTCATGAAGGCAATGGATCATCCGCAAACGGTGAATGAACTGAAGAAGATGATTAAAACGCTGAGTGAAGATGATCATATGGATCAGGAATGGGAAAACTTTACCAAACATTTTGATCAGGTACACAGTAATTTTATTTTAAGCTTAAAAGAAAAACATCCTTCTATTACCAATAATGAAATTAAGCTGTGTGCTTACCTGCGTATGAATTTATCAACCAAAGAAATTGCACAACTGTTGAATATTTCTGTTCGTGGCGTTGAAATCAGCCGCTACAGATTACGTAAAAAATTAGGGATCAGCTCAGAGGTGAATCTGTTCGATTATCTCATTAACATTAACTGATGCTTATAAAAAACGGCATCACCTGTTGTTGGTGATGCCGCTTGCAATTTATTCCGTAACGATCTGTTTACTTCTGCCAGTTTACTTTTTCCATTTTTACATCTCTGGAATTGGTACCAATCATGATCTGAAATTCGCCCGGCTCCCAATCATACTTTAAATCGTAATTATAAAACTTGAGATCATTTGCCGTTATGCGGAATGAAACGGTTTTACTCTCGCCCGGTTTTAATTCAATTTTTTGAAACCCTTTGAGTTCTTTCACAGGCCTTGTAACACTGCCCACCACATCACGGATATACAGTTGCACCACTTCTTTACCTGTTACTGTTCCGGAATTTGTTACTGTAACAGAAGCAGTGAGTGTTTGATTTCCTTTTAAAGATGTACTGCTGAGTTTGATATTACTGTAGTTAAATGATGTATAGCTTAAACCAAAACCAAACGGGTATACAGGTTCGTTGCTCACATCTAAATAATTACTGCGGAATTTCTGAAACCACTGACCTTCTGCCAATGGTCTGCCTGTATTTTTATGATTATAAAATAAAGGAACCTGTCCAATGTTTTGCGGAAAGGTGGTACTTAGTTTTCCTGATGGGTTTACATCACCAAACAACACATCTGCAATAGCATAACCAGCTTCGCTACCGCCAAACCAAACATTTACTATAGCAGGAACCTGTTCATTTTCCCATTTAAGAGCAAGCGGTCGGCCGGTAAATAAAACCAATACAACGGGTTTACCTGTATTAAGTAATGCCTGTAATAAATCTTTCTGTACCTGCGGTATTTCAATGCTGCTTCTGCTCGATGATTCACCCGTCATTTCTGCACTCTCTCCCAGCACGGCAACAATTACATCACTTTGATTGGCGATTGCAAGTGCTTCTTTTAAAATTACATCAGCAGGACGACTGTCTCTGCGCAATGATTTTCCAAACATACCTGCACGTTCTTCAAATAAACTGTCTGCATCAAGGTTCGATCCTCTTGCATGCAATATGTTTACATTGTTACCTGCCACTTCTTTTAATCCGGTTAATACAGAAATGGCCTTGTCAAATTCTGCCGCCACACTCCATGTACCCGGCATGTTTTCTTTATTATCGGCCATTGGCCCAATGAGCGCAATGGTTCCCGTTTTTTTTAATGGTAATACAGGTGTACCGTTTCCTGTACGCATCGGACTGTTTTTTAACAGTACAAAACTCTGTGCTGCTGTTTCTCTGGCTATCTTCCGGTGTGCTGCTGTAAATACTTCTGTTTTAGAACGCTGTTCATCACAATAGCGATAAGGATCATCAAACAAACCGAGTTTGTATTTTGCTTCCAGTATTCTTCTGCATGCTGCATCAATCATCTGCATAGTAATCTTTCCTTCTTTCAATGATTGCTTTAAGGTTAATAAAAATCCTTCGCCTACCATATCCATATCAATACCTGCCTGCATTGCTCTGGCAGAAACAGTTTTTAAATCGCCTATCCCATGATCAATCATTTCATTAATACCTGTATAATCTGTAACAACAAATCCGTTGAATCCCCATTGATTTCTCAGCACTGTGGTCATAAGCCATTTATTTGCTGTAGCAGGAATACCATCTACATCGTTAAACGAAGCCATTACACTTCCCACACCTGCATCAACTGCTGCCTGGTAGGGCGGAAAGTATTCGTTGTACATTCTGTAACGGCTCATGTCTGTTGTATTGTAATCACGACCGGCTTCTGCAGCACCATATAACGCATAATGTTTTACACAACTCATAATGGTATTGTTGAGCGAAAGATTATTTCCCTGATAACCTTTTACCATGGCTCTGGCAATTTGAGAACCGAGGTATGCATCTTCGCCGCTACCTTCTGCAATCCTTCCCCAGCGTGGATCACGGGAGATGTCTACCATGGGAGAAAAGGTCCAGTTAATACCATCAGCACTTGCTTCAATGGCTGCAATCCGTGCACTCCGTTCAATGAGCTGCATATCCCAACTGCAGCTTAATCCCAATGGAATAGGAAAAACAGTTTGATAACCATGTATCACATCCATACCGAAAATCAACGGGATTTTTAAACGGCTTTCTTCCACTGCTACTTTTTGCACAGCACGTATCTTGGCTACTGATTTAATATTAAACAGACCACCTACTCTTCCTTCTTTAATTTTTTTACCAATATCAGAATTAGAAGCCTGCCCTGTTACAATATCTCCTGAACCGGGTAAATTCAACTGACCAATTTTTTCATCTACTGTCATTTTCTTCATCAAACCATCAATAAACAGTTTCATCTTCGCATCAGTTGTTATCTGTGCAGAAGTCCCGTAGCTCAACAATACTGTAACAATCAAGAGTAACAGCTGTAGCACATTCTTTTTCATTTTCTTTACTTTTTTTTTATTTCAACAAATATGGTTGTATTATTTTTTTCCAGAGCATATACCCTTTTGTGTTCATGTGCAGTTGATCTTCTAAAAAAAGCTCTGCTCGTACAGAACCATCTATATTTAACATTGCCGGATACACATTGATGAACACTGCATTTGGTTTTGATTTTATAAATTGATGAATCTGTTTATTGGCCTCTTTAAATTTTTGAAGTAACAACTCCCTGCTGGGGCTTGGCTTCATGGATATATAAGCAACCGGTACCGTTTTATATTTTGAACGAATGAGTGCATATAATGTTTTAAACCGATCTGTCACCATATCAACTGTTACAGTATCACTTGCAGCAAAATCATTTTCGCCACAATAAATAACAATTTGTTTGGGTTGATATGGAAAGATTACATCATACCGACAGGTGATGAGATCCGTTAGTGCAGATCCTCCAAAAGCCCGGTTTAAAATTCGTTTACCGGGGAAATATTCCTGCACGTCTTTCCAATTAGTAAAAGAAGAACTGCCAATGAAAAGTATTTGCCCTGCGGCCGGAAATTGCAGGCTGTCGCTATGTTTAAATGCCTGTATCTCTTTACTAAAAGCAGTTTGTGCAATGCTGTGAGAGGCACATAAAAATTCAAAAGCAAATAAAATTACAAGTGAAAAGACGACCCGTTTCATACCGCATTAAGATAAGATGTTTTACTCAGAAAAAGGGAGTTGTAACGGAGTATTTTCTTCTTTTAAAATACTTATTACACTGCTTTCTGCGGAATTAAAAAAGTATCTTTATAAAGTATATTATTTACACATGAACAGGAATCATTTGCAGTCTTTGCTTAACAGTTACACACCCGGTTACAGCTTAAGTCAGCCGTTTTATCTCAGTGAAGATTTCTTTGCTGAAGAATGGAAATCCATCTGGCAAACCAACTGGTTATTTGCAGGTAATATGGCACAAATTCCAAAGGCGGGCGACTATTTTATTTACACCCTGCAAAAAGATGCCATCATTATCATCCGTGGAAATAAAGGTGAGGTGTATGCACATTATAATACGTGTGCACACAGGGGATCTGCAATTTGCTTGGAACAAAAAGGTAATGCAGCAAAATTGATCTGCCCCTATCATCAATGGGTGTATGATAAAGATGGCACATTGCTGAATGCACGGATGATGCCCGATGATTTTTGTAAAGAAGAATTCAACTTACGATCTGTTCATGTAAATATAGTTGAAGGATTGATTTTTATTTGTCTTGCTGATGAAGCACCTGATTTTTCTAATATCCAAAAAAGTTTATCACCTTATGTAGCACCTTACCTGATCAATGATGCAAAAGTGGCTGCCATAAAAAACTATACATTAAGAGCCAACTGGAAATTAGTAGCAGAGAATTTTCGTGAATGTTATCATTGCGGTGGTGCTCATCCTGAATATTGCAGTGCTGTGATTGGTGCCAACCTGCGGGAAGATACCGATGTGCTTACGGCAACCAAACAAAAAACATGGCAAGCAAACGGATTCGCTACAGAGTTGGTAGAAGTAACTCCGGGCACTACTACATATGCCGTTCGTTATCCACTAAGACCCGGTGTAGAAAGTTATAGTGTGGATGGAAAAAAAGTTTCTATACCGATGGGCACTCATAAAGATTATGATGCAGGAGTGATTGGCTTGGTGAATTATCCCAACTTCTGGATGGATGCAGTGAGTGATTATATATGGACGATGAGAGTAACAGGTGTAAATGCATCAACAACCGATGTTGAATTTTGCTGGATGGTTGATAAAAATGCTGTTGAAGGAAAAGACTATGATCTAAATCGTCTTACAGAATTTTGGGAAATTACCGGTGAGCAGGATGGACAACTTTGTGAAAATAATTTCCGAGGTATTGAAACAAATGGCTATCGCCCCGGTCCCTATGCACCGGTAGAAGACCAGGTCATCAATTTTGTAAACTGGTGTGTGGAAGAGATGAAGAAGGGATTGAAGAAGCAGTAGTATAAAACGATTATCCTTTTTTTATTTGCATTGGTTTATTTTTTATGAATATCCCGGCTATCAAAACAGTTATTAAAACAATTCCTGCATTTATTAAAAAGATTTCAGACAGTTTCATTCCATTGCTTAGAAAATATTCTGTCCAATAATTACCGGCAATAGCACCGGCACCAAAGTAGGCAGCATACAAAAGCGACTGACCTGTGGCAAGCCATCTTTCATCTACCATTTTATTTACATACTCTACACACACTACCCAAAACAAACTCCACGAAAGTCCGTGCAGTAACTCGACAGGCAGAGTGGCTTGAGGGGTTTTGACAATGGAATATAAACTCATTCTGATGGCAGTGGCAAGTATGGTAATAAGCAATGTTTTTTTTAATCCCAACTTAAAAATGATACGGGCAGAAAAATAAAATATGGGCAGTTCACACAAGCCCTGGAATGATAAGCCATAGCCCACAAGGGAATCGGTTGCCCCATTCTCTTTGAGGTAAGCGGAATAAAAATTCCAGATAGTAGTGGCACTTACTGACACAAGGAAAACACAACATAATAAAATGATCAGTGGAGGATTTTTAATGACTCCCCATACATTGCTGTAAGCTTTCACTGTAGTTTTTTCATACACTTCGTCTTTTAGAAAAAAACAAAAGATAAATGATAAGAACATGGTGACAGATGAAACAATAAAAATGATGGTGATATCAACTGCATCAATCACCTGACCTGTGATGATCGTAGTAAAAGCAAAACCTGCTGCACCATAAAAACGTAAACTGCCATAAGAAAATTTGGGGTTGGTCTTTGCAATCTGCAATGCCATACTATCCAGCACCGGTTGAATAGTGTTATAAAACAGCGACATGATAATGGTTACGATTATTAATTCTGCAAAGCCAACATCCAATAAAAAGCCGAGGTAACTGATAGATGCTAATAACGTAGAGAACAATAATGTTTTTTTATAACCCAGCTTATCAGCAAAAAAACCATAGAGTGGCTGCACGGCAAACATCATAATGGGTGTGATGCTTAAGATGAATGCACTTTGCGGACCGGTGAGACCTTTATACATACAGTAATCATATAATTTGGGCAGCCATGCACCCGTGCAACAGAATACTAAAAAATAAATAATGCGGACGGTGGTGGCTTTACTAAAACCTCCCCAAACCCCTCCAAAGGAGGGGCTTTGAACAGAATGAGAGTTTGTCCCCTGTTTATTTTTTGTAGAGTTGTACAAATATATCTCTGGTTTTACTTTATGATAATAACGAGGAAGCAGCGGCATCAATCATAATTATTCCATTTTTATGCGTTTGCATGATCGTTGCCGGAATTTGATTCGATACTTCGCTTTCGATTGTTTGTTGAATGATAGCGGCTTTCTTCTCGCCGTTAGCAATTAATAAAACCTTGTTTGCATTCATGAGATGTTGCAGACCGATAGTAATACCTTTGGTTAAAGTGGTAGCAGCAGGAAAATATTTTTGTCCTACTTCAATGGTCGTTTTATCCAGCTCTATCACATGCGATAAATGATTGAAAGGAACTCCCGGTTCGTTAAAACCGATATGTCCGTTCATGCCGATGCCAACGATCATCAAATCGATGCCGCCATTATTTTCAATTACGTCATCCATAGTTTCGCATTCTATTGATAAATCTTCTGCCATCCCATTGAATACATGTATTTGTCCCGCCTGTAAACCCAAAGGATTAAAAACAGTATTGTATAAAAAGTAATGGCAACTGCCTTCATTTTCCGGTGGCACACCTACCCATTCATCCAGGCCTAAAAAGGTAGCTTCGGAAATATGAAGGTGTTCATCATTTGCTTTTTGTACAAATAACCGGCAGGGCAATAAAGGTGTGTGACCTGATGCCAGACAAATGACAGCAGTTGGTTTTTGCCGGATGTTGTCACACATGATTTGTGCAACGGCTGCAGATAAAGTTTCGTAATCCGGATAAGTTTTTGTTTCCATTGTTTATTTTTTTATTCAACTTTCATTACCGCTGTTCTCTCACTCACTCCATTTTCGTTGATCGCTTCTATACTGTAATAATATGTTTTTTGTGAGTCCATGGCTTTCATCCAGTATTCGTTATTGCTGTGCACCATAATGCAGCTGTATAGTTTGTCAGGATGAGTGCCGTAATAAATATTATAGGCAAACGCATTATCCACCGGTCTCCATTTGATAAATGCACTGCGTTTGTCTTTTTCTGTTCGCAGTACAATAAATCCTTTTACCGCATCCGGCTTTGTCCCATTACCATTACCAAATACACGAAGTCCGCTGATAGCAAACTTACCGGTAGGCATATGAATGTTTTCCAGTTTGATGAATTTTGCCTGTACCGGCTTTTTTAATTCCACATAATCATGCGGCACATCTGTTTTGTTTTTGCTTTTATCTGCCAACACATTCCATTTCTTCCCGTCTAGTGAGGAATATAATTTGTATTGATGATACTGTTCGCCGCCATTTATTTTTCCTAAATGATCATCAGCCACATCCTGATCGGCATAATTGATTTGTACTGAATTTACTGTTGATACATTTCCAAGATCACTTTGTATGTATTCACCTTTATTGGCGGATGCTGCACTCCAGTAAGTTTTTGTTAATTCATCAACTGCATTGTTAGGCAAATAACCACCGAGTGTGGAAGATACTTGAACGGGCTTGTTATAGTTTAATAACATCCAAGCCCCCCTGCCCCCCAAAGGGGGGTTCTCCGAATACTCTGCGAAATTGTTAGAGTTTTTCAATTTAGCAGAGTCTGCCAAATCCCCCCTTTGGGGGGTGGGGGGGCTTGGGAGGCTTTGCGGATAATCTCCAAAACTTGTATTGCACCACATCACCCCATCTTTATCAAAACCTGCAGGCCATATACCAAGTCTGCGTTCAAAAGTATTTTTAACTGAAACAACAGTTGTAGAGATATGCCAGTAATTTTTATTGTTGTCCTGAAATGTAGCTCCATGTCCTGCACCTCTTACATAACCACCGAGCTTCATACTTAACGGATCACTCATTGCAGTGAATGGCCCCAACGGATCATCACCTACCAGCAATCCATCTGCATAACCACTGAACTCGGTGCCGGGTGCACCATATTGCAGATAATATTTTCCGTTGTACTTGGTCATATGACTGCCTTCTATAAACGGATCTAAAAAAGTATTGTCCATATGTTCACCAAAACGCTGCCAGCCATAACGCCACGGTTCTAATAAATACATTTCTTTTCTGGTACCAATCGGTTGAAATGTTTTTCGGTTGAGCTCAACACCATACATCGGAAATTTATTACTGCTTCCGTTGTACATATACAACCGTCCGTCAGCATCAGTAAAAAAAGATGGGTCCCATCCGCCGATATCGAAACTGTCAACAATGGGAAACCACTTGTTGGCTTTGGGATCAGTACTTCCCCAGATGGTAAACTTGCTGGTATATGTAGAACCAAATACAATCATTGTATCACCAATGATACCAACAGCAGGTGCACAGAGTTCATCATAGGTGCCGGTATTCCACGGACGTAAAAATTTCTTGCTGATAAATTTCCAGTTAAGCATATCACTGCTCCACCAATAGCCCCATTGATTGGTGCTGAATAAATAATAATCGTTTTTATAATTTACCACGACAGGATCGGCAGTGGCACGGTGACGTCCCCAATCAGAAAAATTAGGGATGGGTGTGTAGCCGTAGTCAATGTTGATGGGATTGCAGTAAGTACGCTGCTGAGCTTTTGCCGCAGATGCGCAGATTATTAAAAAGACTATTACTAAATATTTTTTTTTCATTTGCTTATCCCTTTTAATTCATAATGTAAAATCTGCGAATCTGCGGCAAATTTATCTTGACAATACAATTCGCTTATGCTCTAAAGATTTTTCATGAAAGTTTATCAAAAGTCCTACTTCGAGATTTGATATTGCCAAATAATTTAAAACTTGAGCATAATGTTCATCTACCACTCCACGTTTTGACTTTACTTCAAGAATAATCTTATCAAAAACAACAAAGTCTGCATAAAATTTATGCGACAGTATCGTTTCCTTATATTTTATTGAAAATTCTTTTTCTCGTTCATAGAAGATATTATTTTGTTTAAACTCATACTCAAAAGCATCTTTATAAACTATTTCTGAAAATCCTTTTCCCAATAGCCTGTGGATTTCCATTGCGATACCAATAATTTCATAAGTTTCTTCCTGCAGAGGATAGTTTTTTGAATCGAAATTCATCATAACTCAAATTTATTTGTTTCAAAATCTGCGAATCGGCCGCACTCAAATATTTCCTTTTTTCATTTCTTCCACCGCATGCGCCACTGCCCTTGCAGTAAAAGCCATATACAAAATTGACGGACTCTGGCTTCCGGTGCTCGTCATACAGGCACCATCGGTTACAAAAACATTTTTACAATGATGCAGTTGATTAAATTCATTGAGTATTGAAGTGTTGGGATCACTGCCCATTCGTACACCACCCATTTCATGTATATCGAGGCCCGGTGCTTGTTTGCTGTCCCATGTGCTGATATCTTTTACACCGGCTGCTTCCATCATGGCTTTGCCCTGTTGCAAAAAATCCTGCACCATCTTATCATCGTTCTCATCATAATCAACAGATGTTATTAATAAAGGTATGCCCCACTGATCTTTTTCAGTTGCACTCAACCGCACATGGTTGCTTTCCTTTGCAATGGTTTCGCCTTGCATATACATATACACCGTCCAGCGTCCGGGATGACTCAATGCATCTTTATATTCAGCACCTAAGGGAGTTGTTGCATCAGCATCACTTAATTTTTCCCGACTGGCACCGGAGTAAATAACATAGCCGCCAAAAAAATCAGTATCTCTTTTTTCTACATTGCGAAAGTTGGCAATGATGCACTCCGCAGGTTTGGAAACTTTATAATACCAATCTTCAAAGCCCGGCATATAACCCCACATGCTGCCCCGGTAATTATGAAAGCAAATATATTTCCCCAATACGCCACTGTCATTGCCCAATCCATTGGGAAAACGATTGGAGGTTGAGTTCAATAAAATTAAATTGGTATTTAATGCAGAAGCGTTGACGAAAATAATTCTTGCATAAAAAATCATTTCTTCCTTGCTGTTGGCATCAATCACTTTTACACCAACAGCCTTTCCTTTTTGTTCATCATAAATAATAGAATGGACTACCGAATGCGGCCGCACTGTTAAGTTGCCGGTTTTTTTTGCCCATGGCAACGTACTGCTTACCGAACTGAAATAACCACCCAGCGGACAACCCCGCATACATAAATTTCTGTTGAGGCATTGGGTGCGGCCCTGATCAATATGAATTTGCGTTGGCTCGGTAATATGTGCCCAACGTCCAGATACATAATGACGGTTGAATTTTTCTTTGATTACTTTTTGCAAATGCTGCTCAACTTTATTTAATTCATACGCAGGCAAAAATTCACCGTCGGGCATAGATGGAATGCCATCTGCATTGCCACACACACCAATAAATTTTTCTACATGGCTGTACCAGTCTTTTATGTCATCATAACCAATCGGAAAATTTTTTCCATAACCAAACCGTTCAGGAGAAGTAAAATCATACTCACTCCATCTTGCACAGGCCCTGCCCCATGTTAACGATTTGCCACCCACCTGGTAACCTCTTATCCAATCAAATGGTTTTTCCTGCACATAAGGATGGTCTGCATCTTTTACAAAAAAATGTTGAGTGGCCTCATCATATCCTGCAGCCTTGCTTATTAATGGATTTTGTTTTATTGTTTGTTGCGTCACTCTTCCACGATGCGGCAACTCCCATCTTGATAAATTAGCAGTAGGATAATCTTTATTATGCTGTACATCTCTTCCTCTTTCCAACACCAATGTTTTTAATCCTTTTTCACACAATTCCTTTGCAGCCCATCCGCCGCTGATGCCGCTGCCGATCACAATTGCATCAAAAGTGTTTTGCTCTTTACCTTTTGTATTAATATTTATTTGCGTACTATCTGGCATTTAACTTATTTAGATAATCTGCGAATCTGCGGCAATTTTTTTTCCCAGCTATAGTTTTTCATGGCATCGTCTGTTGTGTCACTCACTTGTACGTTCAGTTTTCATGGCATCTTTATCCCTACCAATATAGCTACCTCTTTTATTTTCTTCTTTGCGCCGTTGCTCCTTAGCGCCTTTGCGTGAAACCTATCTTCTCTTATTAAAAAACAAACCATCCAAACTCAAGGCACCGGGACCAGTGAATAAAAACACCACAGCTAATAAAATAAATAAAAACGGATGCTGATCTCCCTGGAATATTTTTCCTTTATCACCCAAAATAAAAATAACACCTGCAAAAGCAGCGATAGTTGCAATGGATGCAAGTCTTGTAAATAGACCTAATAAAAAACCAATACCTGCCAACAGTTCAGCAACTTTTCCTGCATAAGCCCATAGCTCCGGATTGGAATATTTTCTTTCTACAAACCAACCTGTGTACATCTTCATTTTTTCTGCATCAAAACTTTCCCATCCATGCCAGATTAATAAGATGGCGGTGATGATTCGGACCAAAGCAATGCCATAGTTTTGATAGCATGATGAGGGTGAAAAGAATTTGTTCATATTATTGTTTTTATTGACCTCACCCCTAACCCCTCTCCAGAAGAGAGGGGGGAATACTACTCCGATTATGGATTAGTATTTAAAAGGCAATGCCATGTTTATTATTTATTATTTAGTACTTAGTATAGGTATATCTTTCTCCTCCTTTCAATACTTTATACGGCTGATTAATTTTTTCTGCTTCCATCACAAACTCATTTACATCGGCAGTATTAAATTTAAACAGATCATAGTGACAAGGAATAACCATTTTTGCATTGATAGCTTTTCCCAGTTCTGCCGCTTCTTTGCAATCTAAATTACCTGCCACTTTCCGTTCGGGTTTATTGCCGTTGATTGGTAACAACGCCACATCCACATTAAATGGCTTTAATAAATCCACCATTCCATCAAACCAAAGCGTATCGCCGCTGTGATAAATTTTATAAGGGCCAAACTCAATTACATAACCCATGTATTTGCAATTGCCTTTTTCGTCCCTGTCTATTACATTATGTTTTGCAGGTATGCCATGAAAAGTAAAGCCATCGATATTTACCGACTGCCCATCATTTAATCCGATAGGAAAATCTAAAGCACATTGTACTCTTTCTGCTACAAAATTCCTGTTGGCTTCAGGAATAATGAATTGAATGCCCGGATTGTTTTGCAAAACAGGTTTCAATGTTTCTGCATCCAGGTGATCGGTATGATTATGACTGGAGGTAGCGATAGAAATATTTTTCAGCAGCTCCGGCTTTACTACCAGCTCACTTATTCTGGTATGTGGCTTATCGGTTGTTAAATATTTTTGGGTCAACGAATCAGATAAATAAGGATCTATTAAAACTCTTTTGCCGTTCCATTGTAACAGGTAGCCGCTTTGGCCAAGCCACCATAAATGAAAATGGCTTTCATCATGGATGAATGAATCCATTTCTGAAACAAGTAACTCGTTCTTATTTATAGCTTCAATCATTATTTATTCCTTTACTTCTATTATCAATAAAAAGTATTTTTTTACTGAAAAAATGTCTTTACATACGGTATTTTCCAAAACGGCATATATTCTGTCCAGTTAAAAAAGAAAGAGAAAAACGCATGAATAAGTGGTGCCGACAAAAAACTCAGCACCAGGTATTGTATCGTTTTCTTCCTGTTCATTTTTAAAAGCAGTGGTGGTAAAAGTACATTTACAAGCATGGGCACAGGGTAATAAATCCACCAGGGCAAACCAAAGTTTTGTCCGTACTTACCAAAAAGCATTCCCACAATTACCACCAGCACAGATAAAAAAAATATTTTCCTGAACTGAGTAATAAATGCCTGCTTTCCAATTACCAATCTGATAACCAAAAAAATACTAAAAAAGAAGCAGCAACCATTACAAAAAAATGCCATGCTGTATTGTTAGGTTCGTTCATTTGAGTTTATTTCTTTGAAAAAAATTATAACATATTTCTTACTTGCTTCGCTCCCTTAACCATATTAATCAACTTCTGCCTGCTGGCCCATCTTGCAGTTTGGCTCAACCCGCAATCAGGTGCTACGGATAATTTTTCGGCAGGAATATATTTCAAACAACGGTTGATTCTCTCCACAACATCTTCCACCGATTCGATGTAATAATTTTTTACATCAATAATACCTACTGCCACATTCATCTTTTCAGCAAACGGTGCCAGTAATTCGATTTCGGCAAATTCACGGTTGGCCATTTCAATATGAATTTCATCCACATTCATTTCTAAAAAATCGGGTAGCATGGGTTTTAATGTTCTGAAACCAACAGGGCGACCTTTAAAATTTCCAAAACATAAATGGGTACTGAGGTTGCATTTGCCCACAATGGGTTTTACCGTGCGGTTGAAAATATCAACAAAACGTTTGGTGTCTTCTTTATAAGCATAACAACTCATGCTGGGTTCATCCACTGTTATTTCTGTGCACCCTGCTGCTACCAAAGCTTCCAGCTCTTTACTGATGATGGGCAGCAATGCTTCAGTTATGGCATAACGGTCTTTGTATTTATCATTCGGCAATAATCTTCCGCTTAGTGTAAACGGGCCGGGTATACTTGCTTTTAAAGTGGGGCCTGCAGGTGCTAATTTTTTCAAACGCAGATATTCCGCAACAGCACCCAAACCATTTGGTGCAACCAACTCTCCTGTAATATTATTTTTTCCCCGCTGATCATGTGCGGCCGGGCCAAACTTTCTCGTTTCGGTATCATTGTTTTCAATGCCTTTAATGAAACCATAAAAAGATAAATTGAAATCGAGACGGGTTTGTTCGCCATCGGTAATTACATCCAGGCCAGCAGTTACCTGATCATGGATGGCAGCAATCACGGCATCTTCAATCATTTCTTCAATATCGGCTTTGCCAAACTTATCCATGTTTTGCGAAGCAAACTCCAGCCATCCCGGAAAAGGATAACTGCCTACTACTGTTGTGCGAATGGGAATTGTATTCATACTAATTATTTAATGCTTGAATTAATTTTATATTTTATTTCTATTTTCCTAATGGAGGCTTTACCAATAAGGTATCGCTTGCAATCATCTCCAGCTTATAGCCACCGGTATCTATTTTTGTTTTTGGAAATAAATTTTTAAGCGAGGTATAATCAGCACTTGTTACTCCGGATTTATAGAAGTACAGTTCCTGCAGATTTTTCAACTCCTTTATCTGCAATATTCCATTCACTGTTACTTTAGTTCTGGTAAGATTCAGATATTGCAACTGAGAAAGTTTTTTTACAGATTGCAAACCAGCATCTGAAATGGTTGTATTCTCCAGATATAACCTGATAATGTTTGGCAACTTAGCCAGTATTGCAAGACTTGAATCAGAAATATTTGTATTACCTAGTTTTAACCAAATCAACTGCGGAGCAATTGACAGGAGTAGTTCAATGTGTGTATGAATATTTTCTGTTGTAATAAAATTAGCCGACAGATAGTTACTGTTTTGCGCAACAGGAACAATCATAATACCTGCTGCTTTTAACTTCAGCAAAACAGAGTCGCTTGCTTTTTCAACAGGTTTCAGCGGAATGGCAGAAATTTTTATTTCTTCTGTCGTCTGTCCCGATTGGAGAGCCAGCAATACCGGTTTAATTTTTTCAGTTTGCGGCAGCTCTTTAATTTTCTTATTAAAATCTGCACCGCTTGCTACCCACCAATGGATTAACTCAATATCGTTCTTAGACAATTGCGCCTTTTCAACGGGCGGCATATGATCATCATCTTCTTTTGGTAGCAGTATTCGCTTGATCATTTCACTTTCATCTGTCTTTCCAGCCAATACCGTTTCGCCACTCTTACCTCCTTTTAAAATAAACTCCTGTTGATCGAGCCGAAGCTTTCCTTTTTGTTTATTAGGCCCATGGCAGTTGTAGCATTTGCTTTGCAGAATGGGTTGCACAATATCTGCATACAACACCGCTTCCTGCACATCAGCAATTGATTTTGTTAGTTCAGATTTATTTTCAGAGCTACGCAGTGAAGCGGTGAGATAATCGGATCCATGAGTGAGTGAGCCGCCTAAGTGACCGGTAACAATTATCATCAGCGTTAACAAGATCATGATCCATTTAAACCAATTCTTTTGTTGTTTAAAAAATAAATAAGCCAGTACTGATATGAATGCAGTTGCAATTCCCAGCCACTGATGCAGAGAAACGAGCTGCTGATCATAATCATCTGTTGTTGACAAAAAATATCCACTGATGCAGGATAAAATTGCACTGCATGCACCGGATAGAAGTGAAATACCTACTGCTGGTCGCAGTGACTGATACTTCTCTTTTGCAGAAAGAAAAAAGAGTAATGATGCCAGCAGCAAAATACCGATGGGCAGGTGTACCAATACCGGGTGAAAATGGCCAATAAATTCTGTAATAGTTCCTATCATTAATTGTTTATAAAAATCATGAGTAACGTTTTCTTAGCAACTGCAGCATGTGTACATTAATTGCCCACTGATCGCTTACCGTTTGCAAAGTGTAGGGTAATGTTTGCATGTACATCGGCGGACCAAACTCAGTTAAGAATGTCATTCGTTCTCCGCTTTTCTTTTTTTGTGCTACTACTATATCCCACCATTCAAAATGTTTTTTTACGGCATACTCCCACTCCGGTGCACGGGGATCATTTACCTGCGGACCTTCTTCATATCCAATTCTTGCATGTATATGATCTGTACGTTCCAATGCTACGGCTACTGCTTCTTCCTGATCGCCCAATAAACTTTCATGCACATTGCACCAATGCGAAATATCGAGTGTTAATCGTAAGTCAGGAATTTTTTGGATGAACTGTTTGGTGATATGAGCGGCAAATAAAATACGGCTGCGATGTGTTTCATGTAAAATTTTGATACCCGTTTCTTTTGAAACTGCCGAAGTGTAATCAATGAATTTTTTATTTTCTTCAAAACTGTAATGATCTCTTGCTGAGTGGCAGTTGATGTACAATGGTCTTTGAATAGATTGTTTGGCAGCAGCGTCAACTGATTTTTTAAAATTAGAAAGATGTTCTCCAGCTGTATTTCCCCAGGCACCACATAAAAAACCAACGTCGAGATTATGTTTTTTTAATGCTGCAAATAAATGTTCCCTGTCTTTTGCATCATCGGGCCAGCTTGTTTCTAAACCATCATAACCGGCTGCTTTTATTTTTGCACAAAATGCGTCACGGCTTCCTTCGAAACCCCAATCGGTATTGAATATTTTCAACTCATAATTTTTATTGGAAGAAAAATCGGGTTGATTGCTTGCAGCAAAACTTTCTAATGATGACAATAGCAAAGCAGCGGAGCCGCTGGCAGTTGTTTTGATAAAATTTCGCCGGTTTTGATTCATTACTTTACTAATGTTTATACATTTTCTTTCTAAAATAGTCGAATAGAATTCATGCAGCACAAGAGTGCGACGCAAGGGACGATGATCGGAGTTACTAAAGCTGGTTAATAAATCCTTTTCAACCGCCGTCAGGCCTGCCTGCCGGTAGGCAGGGTTTGCAACCGCTGACGGGGTTGTAAAAAATCAACTATGCTAAAATTTCTGTTATCACTCTTCCGCTCACATCTGTTAATCTGAATGGCCGCCCCTGAAACTGGTACGTAAATTTTTCATGATTAAAACCTAATTGATTTAATATCGTTGCCTGTATATCGAATGCATTTGTTTTACCACTAATACTGCTGTAACCAATTTCATCTGTCTCGCCATAACTGCCACCTTTTTTAATACCACCACCTGCCATCCAAATGGTAAATGCTTCGGTGTGATGATCTCTTCCTTTGAAAGGCACGGCCTTGCCTGCACGATTTTCCTGCATGGGTGTTCTCCCAAACTCACCACCCCATACTACCAACACATCATCTAACAAACCTCTTTGTTTTAAATCGAGTATCAATGCAGTCATTGCTTTATCAACACTGCGGCATTTGTTGATGTGGCCAATATCAATAGCAAGATTTGCATCGGTGCCGTGTGCATCCCAACCCCAATCGAACAATTGTACAAAGCGAACACCTTTCTCTACTAATTTTCTTGCAAGCAAAACATTGTTTGCAAAACTTTCTTTGCCGGGTTTGGTGCCATACATATCATGAATGTATTGCGGTTCATCGGCAATGTTCATTACACCGGGCACAGAGATCTGCATCTTGTATGCCATTTCATATTGTGCAATGCGACTTAATATTTCCGGATCTTTAAATTCTTTATACTGTTGTTGATTTATTTCATTGATGGTATTGATACTTGCTTTACGCAAATCTCTGTTGATACCATCAGGGTCATTTAAAAATAAAACAGGATCGCCTTCACTTCTGCATTGCACACCCTGATACACACTTGGTAAAAATCCACTGCCCCAAACACTTTTGCCACTATCAGGATTTCTACCGCCGGATGTTAACACTACATACCCCGGCAGATTCTGATTTTCTGTTCCTAATCCATACGTAACCCATGAACCCATGCTTGGTCTTCCTAATCGTGGTGAACCAGTGTGCATTAATAATTGTGCAGGTGCATGATTGAACTGATCGGTAGTAACTGCTTTTAAAAAACTGATTTCATCCGCTATCGTTGCAAGATGCGGCAGGTAATCACTGATCCATGCGCCGCTTTCTCCACGTTGTTGAAAGTTGGCTTGTGGCCCAAGCATTTTTGGAACGCCACGGATGAAAGCGAACTTTTTTCCTTCCAACAAACTCTGCGGACAATCCTGTCCGTCCATTTTCATCAGCTCAGGTTTGTAATCGAATAATTCTAATTGTGATGGAGCACCGGCCATGTGTAAATAAATTACCGACTTTGCTTTGCCAGCAAACATGGGCGACCTTGGCAGCAACGGATTTGCAGGATCGAATAAAATATTATTAGAAGTGGTTGTGTCATTAAAGTTGCAGCCACCTAATAAATTAGCCAATGCCAAACCGCCGAAACCGAAAGAAGCTTCTTTAAGAAAATGCCGCCTCGTGAAGAAACGGTTTTTTTCTTCCAGAGATTCGTTAATAATTTTTGAATGATCTTTCATTGTTTATTTTTTTGCCGCAGTTTTTTTTGTTGCCGCAGATTCGCAGATTATTTAATACATATTCTTTGAATCAGCGGTTTCGATCTTTTAAAACATCATCTGCGAATCTGCGGCTCAATTTATTTTGCGGCCTAATTCTTAGTCACAAATTCATCTAAATTAAAAATGGCATTTACCACTACCGTTAATGCCGCAGCCTCTGGCTTTTTAATTTCATTGTTGGCTAAAAGCTTTTCTCTCTCTTCTTTGTTATTGGTATAATTGATGAATGCCGTTTGATATAAATTTTTTAACGCTGCTAAACTTTTTTCATCTGCCTGGTGTAACATAGCCGTTGCATAGGCTTCTTTAAGTATGGCCTCCACATTGGCCTCCTTATGTTTCTTTAATAATTGAATAGCGAAATAATTGGCAGCTTCTAAATACACGGAATCATTTAATGTAACCAATGCCTGCAATGGTGTGTTGGTTCTTATTCTTCTTGCCTGACAGGCTTCTCTTGCCACACCATCAAACGATAACATACTTGGGTATGCAGCGGTTCGTTTCCAAAAAGTATAAATTGCTCTTCTGTATTGATCTTCGCCTTTACTGATTTTCCAGTCCTCATAATTCCATGGTGATAACCAAATGCCTTTGGGTTGCCATGGCATTACAGGTTCGCCAAACATTTTATCGCTTAATAATCCGCTTACAGCTAATGACTGATCTCTGATTTGCTCTGCACTCAATCTTACTCTTGGTCCTCTTGCATAGAATTTATTGGTAGGATCTTTTTCAATGAGCAATTCATTTACGTTTGATTGCTGCATGTATGTTGCACTCATCATAATATCCTTGATCAATTTTTTCATGCTCCATTTATTTTCATGCATGAAACGCCAGCTCAGCCAATCCAGTAAATCTTTATGCACCGGAGCAATGCCCTGTGTGCCCATGTCTTCTAATGTTTCGGCCAATCCCATTCCAAACAGTTGTTCCCATACCCGGTTTACCATTGTTCTTGCTGTTAATGGATTTTCTTTTGCTGTTAACCACATAGCCATTCCTAACCGGTTTCTTGGTGCAGCATTGGGAAATGGATTTAATGATTTAGGCACATCGGCATTTACTTCATCGCCTTTTACTAACCAATTCCCTCTTTCAAACACATTGGTGGGGCGAAACATATCTGCCGGATTATCCATCATCACCGGAGTAGTAGGCATTTGCAATTGCAACAAATCCCAGAATCTTTTTTTCATGTCGGCATAACCGGGCTTGCCTTCTGCCGGAAATTTTTGTGTGAAATGAATCCACTCCAGCATGGCGCAGTCATCATCTTTTTGTTTTAAGGGAGAAGTAGTGCTGTAAATAAAAAATAAATCATGAACACCCTGCGGTGAAACAAAATCGTTGCTGGTAATTTTTAAACCGGGTTTGCCTTTATCTAATTTAATGGAAGATAACAATGGCCCATCAGGCCTGTCTAAATGAATTTCTAATTTGCCATTATTTACAAATGCATCGTAGCGAAAAATAAAATGATCTCTATTAGTGAGCTCAACATTTTTTAAACGGCTGATGGATTTATTTCGCAGCATCACTCTTCTTCCATCGCCTAATTCTGAATTTACAAATTCATCAAACACGACTGAATTGTAAGATGGTTGCCATGTTTTGATAAACTGTGTTAGTTCCTTTGTTCTTTTTTCGCCTGCATTTGTTTTTAACCAGCTAACCAGTTCATCTAATTTTTCATTTGCAGAATCAGAAAAGTGGCGCAACAGTGGATAATCAAACTCTGTATTCTCATCTCTTGCATTATTGAAGAAAGCCATGAACTTATAATATTCATCATGCTTAAATGGATCGTAAGGATGAGCATGACATTGCACACAGGCAAAGGTGGTACCCATCAATGCTTCGAAAGTAGTATTCACTCTGTCTATTACAGATGCTGTACGGAATTCCTCAGGATCGGTGCCGCCTTCATCATTACACATCGAGTTGCGGTGAAACGCTGTAGCAATAAATTTATCTTCATCAGCATCTGGCATCAGATCTCCAGCTAACTGCTCGGTTAAAAATTGATCGTAAGGCTGATCTTTATTAAATGCTTTGATGAGCCAGTCACGGTAACGCCAAATTTTTCTTGTAGCATCATGCTCATATCCTTTTGTATCCGCATACCGTGCAAGATCGAGCCACATGGAAGTCCACTTTTCACCAAAGTGTTTATTGGCCAATAAAGAATCAATTAAATTTTCGTAAGCTTTATCACTTTTATCATTTAAAAATTGTTGCGCAAGATTTTCAGAAGGTGGTATGCCTATCAGATCTAAACTTGCCCGTCGCAATAATGTTTTTTTATCTGCCTGCGGCGAATGTGCAAATTCATTTTCTTTTAATTGCTGCAATACAAAATTGTCGATAGCATTTTTATTCCAGTCTTCTTCCACATCATCAGGCACAGGAGTTTCTTTTACAGAAACATAGGCCCAATGATCGCCCCACTCTGCTCCCTGGTTGATCCATTTCCGTAAAATTTTTATTTCTTCTTTTGAAAGCGGCTCATGTTTATACGGCATCCGTTCATCGGGATCATTGGCAGTAATTCGTTTGATTAATTCACTTGATGATGCATTGCCTGGAATGATGGCCGGTTTACCCGATTCTGTTGGGGCCAGTGCTTCATTTCGAAACAACAAACTAAAGCCAGCCTTTTGCCGTACACCACCATGACAACTGATGCATTGTTTGTTGAAGATGGGTTTAACTTGTGTGTTGAAATCAATTTTATCTTCCTGACGCATCAAAAAATACCAGACAGTACCTACTAATAAAAGCAGACCGACAACTACAAGTATTTTATTTGATCTTTTGATATTCATTTCAATTGTGTAAAGAAAATGAGTTACTATTTTCGTTGAGAGGTATGCTTATAAAGTTCCGACATTCTTTCTGCATGTTCATCATAAGCAGCTTCAAATAATTCTTTTGCTTTTTCATCTCCTATAATAGCACTTGCTGTTAATACTTTTGGTGGTTGACCTGCTGCTGTTAACAGTTTAGCCAGTTCTGCTTTAATACAATTCACAATCATAATACCCCCAACGGTAGAACCTGGTGAAACCGGCGTTTCTAATCCATCAATATAAATCATTGAATCACCAACGGGTGCACCACTGTCTAAAATGATATCAGCAAAGTCGCTCAGCTTTTTTCCATCAGCTCTTTTGCTTTTGCTTTTTGCTGAATGCTCCTTGGTGATGAGTGCTACGGTTTTTATTTTTTTCTGCTGAAAAAGTTCAGCCATTTCAATAGGAACAATATTGCTTCCGCTTGAGGAGACGATCAATGCACAATCCTTTTCACTTAATTGAAAGTTGCGTAAGATCCGTTCAGCCAGTCCGCTTACGTTTTCTAAAAACATCGCCTGCCGTTGACCGTTAGCACCAATTACGTTGTTATGATTGGTTAACGACAACTCAACAATAGGATTAAAGCCCGGAAAAGATCCATATCGTGGCCACATTTCTTCTACCATGATGCGGCTGTGACCGCTGCCGAAGATATGCACCATTCTTCCTGCAAGAATACTTTCAGCAAACCATTGAGCAGCTTGTTGCATTTGCTGCTGTTGTGCTTTTACTGTTTCAATAATGCCGCTGCATTTTTGTAAATACGTTTCTGTTAAGTTCATTACTCGATTATTATTTTTTGTTCTTTACTCATTGCAAAACAGGCTGCACCAATGGCCCCTGCTAAATCACCATGCATTGCTTTTACGATTTGCGGACGAATACCGCCGGGCTGCCATTCATATTGATCAAACCATTGATTAAGTGGGCCAAATAAATCATCACCTGCTTCTGCAATACCGCCACCTATAATGATAGTATCAGGTGATATAAGATTGCTGGCTGATGCAATACCGATGGCCAGTTTTCTTACAGAAGTGAGCCACACATTTTGTGCAAACTCATCTCCATTGCGATACGCCTTTAGCAATTCATGTGTGGAAGTAAATATTCCATTGGTTCTTTTTTCAATACTGCAATTGCCGATGCACTCTTCCAAACTTCCGGGCATTCCGGTTACATCACAATCCGCATCGCTATCCACAACTGTATGACCAATATGTCCTGCTTTATTATAAGAACCCTGAAATGCTTTCCCATTTATTAATAATGCACCTCCAACACCTGTACCGAGTGTTACCATGATTGCATTGGAACTGTTTTTTGCTGCGCCTGTTTTTGCTTCGGCTACTAATGCGGCTACACCATCATTGATCACATAAGCCGGGCATTGTAAATAATCTGTCCAGATAAAATTTTCTAATCCCTCCAGTCTGCCAGGCATAAAACCAATTGCTGTGTTATTATAATTTGGTAATCCCGGAGCAGAAATACCGACAGCAACTTTGTCAACTTTTAATTTTTCTTTTAAATCATTAACTGTTTTTTTAATTGCCACTTTCCAAACTTCGCCTTCACCATCATTGGTAAGGGTGTAGGTTTGATGCAATACATTTCCATTGCTGTCGATGGCAACTCCTTTAATGCGGGTGCCGCCGAGATCGATGCCGATGAAAAGGCCCCTTCCTCCATCTCCTTCCCCCGAAGGGAAGGAGCGGTGCAGTATACCATCGCTAAAAATTTTATCTTCCATATCAACAATAAATCTTTACTCAACAATTATTGAATTACTCTATCATTTTTAACCCATCTTCAAATTTT
This sequence comes from Chitinophagaceae bacterium, assembly GCA_022841365.1. Lineage (GTDB taxonomy): Bacteria > Bacteroidota > Bacteroidia > Chitinophagales > Chitinophagaceae > Lacibacter. The sequence continues at coordinate 66,351 of JALHRP010000007.1, forward strand.
CATACTCTTCGCAAGTCCTCCCCTCGGGGGAGGATTTAGGTGGGGCTTCCTGTTGTCCATCCTCCATCCACCGCTATCACCTGCCCTGTTGTAAACTTTGATTGATCACTCATAAAATAAATGGCCAGTCCGTCTAAATCTTCGGGTTGTCCTATGCGCCCACCATCCAATGGTTGTTTTGTTTTGATAAAATTTAAAATCTCTTCATCGTTGGCTGCCCTCTGTGCCATGGGTGTTTCTACCAATGCAGGTGCAATAACATTAATGCGGATATTATTTTTTGCATAGTATGCCGCAATTGACTTTGAAAAACCAATGATGGCTGCTTTTGCTGCTGCATAAGCATGTGTACTGAAAAATTGTGGTGATGGTGAATAGCCGAGTACAGAACCCATGTTTAAAATAGTGCCAGCCGTTTTGGTTTGTAAAAAATGTTTTACTGCAGCCTGGCTGCTTAACATGATTGAAGTAAGATTTAACTCCATCGTTTTATTCCATCCTTCCAGTGTGAGTTCATGCAAAGGACCATCACCAAATTTTCTTCCGCTGCCACCTGCAACATGATAGAGTCCATCGAAGGTTTTAAATTTTTCTATGCAAGTTTTGATGGCGTTGATGGCAGTTTCAGGATTTGTTGCATCGCCGCTGATGGCGATGGCATTATTACCCAAAATCTTTTTTGCTTCAGCCACACTTTCTTCACTTCTTCCTACTACAACAACATTTGCTCCGTTGTCAACAAATGCTTTTGCAGCGGATAAGCCCAGACCGGTGGTGCCGCCGATTATGACGATATTTTTGTTCTTCAGCATATATTTATTTTTCTATTAACCGCTGACGGGGCTTTCAGCCGCCGTCGGGGTCAGATTCATCTTCTTTCGATTGATCCGGTTTTTTTATTCTTTAAAATAATTTTCTTCTCTCCATTGGGCAACACTTCTTCTTTGATCAGATAAAAGTCATTATCAAAACTGTTGAATTGTTTTTCAGTTTTTATTTCGGCAACACCTCTCCAGTCTTCAATCTTTACAGGCTCCCAGTTTTTTGTTTTGGCAGAAAGATAGGCTGCATCTAAAATGGCGTTTACAATATAGCCATCATAAAATGTTTCATTAGGTTGTACTTTGTTATCAATCGCATCAAACATATCGGTAAACATATGGCTGTAGCCCAGCTCATGCACTTCATCGCCAACAGGAAATAACCAGCCGCTGTTGCTCTCTGCTTTTTCTGCAATGTAATCGCCGCCCTTGCCACTTGTAAACATTTCAAAACCGGTGCGTAAAAAATTATTGGCCCAGATGGTTCCTTCGGTGCCCATCACTTCATCCCGCAAATCCATTCCTCCTCTGAAAGTCCAGCTCACTTCAAATTGCCCGATGGCGCCGTTCTCATATTTCACCAAACCAATGGCATTGTCTTCTGCATCTATCGGGTGCACTCTTGTATCGGCCCAGCACATGACTTCAATGGGCTTAATATTTTTTCCAATAAAATTTCTGCTGATCTCCACACAATGACAACCAAGATCAATGATGCAACCGCCACCGGATTTTTCTTTATCCCAAAACCAATCGCTGTGCGGACCGGGATGTGTTTCTCTGCTCTTCGTCCAGATGACTTCACCAATACTGCCGGCTTTTACTGCTGCTAATGATTTTAAAAATTTGGGTGTGTAACAAAGATCCTCTAAATAACCGCCAACCACATTTGATTTATCTACTGCCTGCAACATTTGGAATGCTTCTGCTGCATTTCTTCCTAATGGTTTTGTGCACAGCACATGTTTGCCTGCCGCGGCGCAGGCCAGCACCGCTTCTAAATGCATATCGTTTGATAAACCGATGATAACAACATCTACTTCTTTATTCTCTACACATTCTTTTATGCTGGTAGTAAAATGCGGCACTTTATAATCATCTGCAAACTTTTTTGCATTGGCTTCTGTGCGGCTATACACCGAAACTATTACATCTTTACGCCGCTGCGCTACTAAACTATCAGCGTAGAATCTTGAAATAAAACCGGAACCTAAAATTGCCAATCTCATAATAAAAACAGTTTATTATTTTGGCCGCAGATTCGCAGATTAAAAACTAAAACTGCAAACCTGTGGTTATTATATTATAAACATCAATGCACTTTCAAAAACTAAATCTGCGAATCTGCGGCAACACTCACTTCACCACCGGAAATGGAAACTTACTTTTCAATTTTATCCTCATCCCTGTTGCCTGCGATTTTCTTGCTGCTTCAATAATTTCCAAAACATGCAGTGCATGCTCCACATTTATTTTTGGTTCAATGCCGGTGATAATACTTTCGCCGGTAACCCTTGCACCTTCCTGCCATTCGTAACCACCTTTGTCAGTGCTCACCAGTTCAGCAGGTTTATCCCAATGCGTATCCAATATTACACCATTGGTTTCCCAATCGTAACCGATCAACCGCATGTTACCGGCATCACCATAAATCTGTATCGAATGCAATGTCTGGTTACCTGCTTCATGTCCATGCGGATCAAAATAATTAAAGCCACACATCACATGACTGATCACTCCTTTATCATGCTCCAATAAAATATGTGCATTGTCTTCTGCTTCTACTTTTATTTTTCCTTTATCATCAACAGTACGTTCGGGCTTTACAATACTCAGCATCGCCACCACACTTCTTGCCGGCCCAAGCAAGCCCGTTAGTGTGGCCATATTATATACACCAAGATCGGGCATACTGCCACCAAGCTTTTCATAAAAAAATGCACTCCATGTTGGACCGGTATGTCCGTACTGTCCGTGTGCTGCGGCAATTTTTCCCAACTTTCCTTCCTGGATTGTCTTGCTCATGAATGCAAACTGCGGACTGTTTACTACTGCAGGTGCTCCCCATAAACGCAGCTTTTTACTTTTTGCTAAATCTAACAAAGCTTTTCCTTCGGCGTAGGTATTGGCCATTGGTTTTTCGCTCCATACATGTTTGCCGGCCAGTAATGCTTTCTTATTTAACTCACCGTGAATCTGCATATCAGTTAATGTCACCATCATATCAAACGGAACACCTTTCAGCATCGCATCAATATGTGGATATGTTTTTGCGCCAACATTGTATTGTTTGTTTTGTGCTTCAGCCCGTTCAGGTTTTATATCACACAAGCTTACCACTTCAATCAGTTTAGATGATTGTAATTGCGGCAGATAACGGTTGCTTACACTTCCGCATCCTATCACAGCAACTCTTAATTTTTTATCGGCTGTTGTTAATGCAAAACCTTCGAGGTTCGACAGCAATGCTGCAGCACCTGCCATTGCAGTGCGTTGTAAAAATTGCTGCCGGCTGATTCCGCTTTTTGTTTTGTTATTCTCCATGATTCAATTTTTATAATAGAATAAAATAATTTTTTTGGTTGTCATCGTTCAGTTCATTGGGCATCGTCTGTTGCGTCGCACTCTGGTACGTTCCGTTTTCATAGCATCATCGTAAATTATTTTCCTAAATTTCCTGTACTTCAATTTAAATATGTCGCCCCTCCGGGGCTAATACAAAAGCACCTATTCACTATCTCTGTTAATCATAAACTGCTTCTTAATTTGCAGTGAATAATTCTTTTTTCTTCCCCAACTCCTGCACCTGCATCAATGTATTCACCCACTCATCTATATTTTCATCATAATCCAGTTGCAATCGTTTTGATATGGTTGACCGCATATCTGCTTTAAATATTTCCGGGCCATAAAGTGCTCCAACAAATGCACCGAGAAACTGCGGATAGGTATCATGATCGTTACCCCATTCAATAGAAAGCTGCATTGCAGCCAATGGATCGTACTTACAAATTTTTAAAATAGAAAACACAACCAGAAACGGAACCTGTGCTTCCCACTTAGTGGTGTACATAAATTCTTTATCGAGTAATGAAAATAATTTGGCAGGCGAACCATTTGCCTGTTGTACAAATACATCCGAGAGGCTCAGCCATCGCTGTACCTGTCTTTCGCACCAGGGTATTTTTAAATAATCATACGGATCCGTAGTTGACATTGCATCAAATACTTTTTTCCATAATTCTTCATTGGTCATTTTAGATGGATCGAGTGTTAATGCAACAGATATCCCTGCAACAGATGCGGCCGTCATATCTTTTGCAAAACCAATATCAAACCATGCTGTATTGTATGCAGCCAGATAAGCATTATGCGGCTGTCCCGGATAGATTGCAGCTAATGGTGTTAAAGCCATTTGCCCGTAACAGGTGGGCAATGCATTCCACATCCGTTCTACCGGATACGCTTCGCCTATTTTTCTGTTGCCCAGTATCCAGTTAATTGATTTGTATGATTCGCCCAGCCATTGTTGACACAAGGTATCGTAACCGGAATGTGTTTTGATTGTATTGGACTTCGACCAATCAAGATAAGCAAGTGCTGAATGTTTTTCTGTAAGAGGCCATTGATTTTTTTTCAATGCTGTACGCAGCATGTGCATTAAAATCATTTTATGCCTGCTGTCGTCTGTTACAGTACCCGGTGCTGCATTCTCACTCCAACTGCCATATGGCTGCACATGCGGCAGAATGTATTTATATTCTCTGAAGTACATTCTTTCTGCAGCAGCTTTCAGTTCATCAGCATCCATTAAATCAGTTGTATCAATCCATAATTTCGGCGGACGGGGTGATGCCTGTATCTCCTGATGCCCCTGAAATTCAATCGGACCACCAAGAGCATCGCCAAGCAGTGTGCCTGTGATTAACCCTTTAATTTTAGTACGGAGAAATGCTGTATCAGCCATTGCATTTTTTTGTTGTGCAACAGCCATACACTGAATAAACAAGGCCGATATGATCAAAAGTTTTCTCAATTGCCTGTTTTTATCAATGGTGATCTAAACCCTAATCGCTTTAATCCATTCTGCACATCCGGAATATTCATAAACAATTTCCATAACAAACCGGTGCGGTAATTTTCAATCATGGTGATGATGGGCCCCTGATCAATTGCCAGATGCGATTTTGCATACCAGTTGTGGTGAATGCTGAAACCATCAACAAATCCATACTTGCTCCATATCTTATCTCCAAGATTATAATAGAAGTAACGCATTGCTTCCATACTTTCTTTGGGAGTGTAAGGCATAGATGAAATGGCAGCAGTGGGTTGAATAACGCCCCGATCATTCTCGGGACTGTGTGCAACATAACCTTTGTAACTGTCGCCGGCTGTGAGACCCCACACTTTATCGCTGTAACCTTTAAAATTTTTTGGATTCTCTTTGCAATATTCCCTGTTGATGAGTGTATGATTTTTTCCCTGCAAAAAATAATCGTTGCCCAATGAATCGGTTAAGCCATTGGGATTAATACCCTGGAACGTATATTGCTCAAAAAATAATGGGCCGCCCTGGTCTTTATCATAATTACCAAGTGGCAATACATAACCGTAATAAGTTCTTCCATTTTTAAATCCATTGCTTCCTGCCCATGTGCCATCGTATGCTTCTTTAGGAATTGCTTTGGAAGGATTAGGCGCCGAAGCCGCCATAATATAAGTGATCAAACATTCATTGTAACCCCACACCGGGAAGTTCATATCAAATCCGTTGGTAGGACTCCAGTGCCAGTATAATTTTTTTTCGTTGTTGGTATGCCATTTCCAATTGGCAGCACCCCACATTTGATTGATGCGTTTTCTTAAATAAACTTCCCTCGGCGTATTACCATTGAAATATTCTCTTGCACATAAAAAACCCATGAGCAGGTAAGATGTTTCAACAATGTCTGCACCATCATCAAGACGATCGAATTTTATTGTCTTACCTGTTCTTCCATCCATAAAATGCGGATAGATACCATGGAAGCAATCGGCATTAATTAAAAAATCGGCAATTTTTATTAAGCGACGAACAGCAGTATCTCTGCCGATCCATCCTCTTGAGACAGCAACAACGGTACTCATGATGCCAAAGCCTGTACCACCGATTGCGCCTGCATCAGGGCCAAATGTTGTTCTTGAAAAATTCGGTTCATCCCATGCTTCGTTTATATAATCCCAGTAGTGTTCTGCAAGTACAGTGTTACTTCTTTCTAATGCCAAACCGCTATACGGATGTGCACCATGCCAGAAAAAACGGAAGGTTTGTTTCTGTACAACTTCCATCAATTGATCATCCGTTAAATTTTTGATGATGCCGACGGGTGCAATACTGTCAGGGCCATCTCCATAACGGCCACGGGTGAGTGATTGAGATTGTGCCTGCAGCATCATTCCCATAAACAGTAAACAGCTGAGAATATTTTTCATTTTCATGAGTTGTTGTGTCTTGTATTTCATTGAATGTTTTTTAATACATAGTTTTTTTATGAACAGCAGTACGTTTGGTTTCTTCCGGATAAATACCAATAAAATGTGAACGAACCAATGAAGCTCTTGGCACTTCCTCTCCCTCCAGAAAAACGGTAATAGCTTTTGATGGCTGTGCAGGCATATGACAGTCAATACAATTATTTGTAATCATCTGTACATTTTTATGCGAAGGACTGTTAAACTTACTGTCTGTTACTGCATGACAACTGATACACTTTTGCGAAAACAACTCTTTCCTTCCACGTTCATTTTCATGCGGACTGTGACAGGTATTACAAGTCATTGTTGAACTCATTCTGAAACACTTACTGGCCCGCATTAATCCATATTGATTTCCATGCACATCAATATTTCCGTTATTAACAGCTTCATCGTTTAAGGTATCTATCTTAAAATGATCAGAAAGAAGATCACCTGCTGTATAAGAAAAGGAGGCTGTTACTTTATCTATTCTTCCGCCATGGCAAAGCGCACAGAGATCAAGTTGTTGCTGACGTGACAGTGATGCAGTATTTACAATAAACTTAGCTGCAGTATCTGTTGGGTTTTCTGTTTGATAGGTTACATGTTTTGCTGCAGGCCCGTGACATTTTTCACAATCAACTCCATAAATAATATTCTGCCTGTTAAATGAAACAGGTTCCATTTTATTATCACCAATGCCCTCTGCATATGTTACATGACACTCCAGACAACGTGCAGTAATGGGTTTATCAATTACCACTTTACCGGCGGGATAACCCGGACTGTTTGACCATAGATTAGCTGCCGTAAAAAAAGTGATGGGTAATTGATAGAAACGATCTCCTCTAAAAGTTACAAACGACTGCCCCTTTGCACCTGAGCCAATCACCATATCAAACCGCATGGCTTTTTTTTCTTCTCCTTTATAATGTACTACCTGGAACAATCCACTGTCTCTCCGCTCCATAAATAACCGGATGAGTTCAGAATATGCATAGGTATTCTTTCCTTTTTCAAAACTGCCATGGATCCATTTTTCTTCTGCAGGTTTTGCGGTGAGGTAATGTGCCGATTTGATGTGTGCATCATAAACAGCCTGATGACAACTCATGCATTTGTCCGATCCTGCAAAGTCTGAAAAAGAAGGTGCTGCATTGTCAGCAACTGCTGTATCACTCATGCAACGAACAAGTAAAAAAATACTCACTGCTGTTACAAGTAACAACCGCACCGTGCGGCGATAAAATAAATAAACGATCAACTTCTTCCGCATGTAGCTTATAGTTTAGAGTTCATCACTATTTAAAATTCAACATGAATCAGAATACCTGATATCGTTTCAGTTCAAACAATGCACTGATGGAACCTGTGCCACTGATTGATTCATATTTAATCATCCCGATATTTTTTGCATAATAACGTTTCAATGATCCCACTACCGGACTGATGTTTACCCATGCACCACTTTCAAAACGCTCATACTTTTCTTCCATAACAATGACGTTTGAATAATTAACCGTTCCTGTGGAAGTTGTTACAGCAACCGAAATATCTTTTGCAAGAACTGTATTACTGAAACGGATAATGAGTGTTTGCGGTGGATAAGGAGCAATGGTAACGGTTCCCTGATAAGCAGCAGTTTTCCAGTTTGTACCTGCGGCTGCTTCCTTCAAAAAAATATACTCGGCCCAAAGAGGTTGATCAAAGCCAATAAAATCGCCCATATCCATATACCTGAAATAATCTGCGCCTGACTTTCGGTAGTAACCGGCTGAGTCGGGCGTAGTGCCGGTACTCACCATGAAAATATTATAGTTGTACCCATTGCTGTTTTTAACCGAAGGCAATGAAAAAAATCTGGCTGTATCTGTTGCAGCATCATCAATTTCATAAGTCCAGTTGTTATTGGCAGTTCTCGGGAAATAATCTGTTGCTGAAGAAGCAGGTTCAATGTTTAATTGTATACTGCAGGAACCGGAACTGTTTGATAAAAGAATTAATAATACACCTGCATTTACAGGCGTACCTGAACCTGTTAAGATAACTGTTTGTACTCCTGTTGCAGTAAATGTGCCACTTGCTGAAAACTGAATACCGTTAGATGCTGTTGTTGAAAGGCTGTAACTGCCAATACTGTTCACCAGTACTTTTATTGTTATTGTATTTGCTGCTGAGAGTGGAGAGCCTGCTGTACAAATACCCTGTACAATATAATCAAGACAAGTGGTACCGTTTGTCTGCAATACATAACCTGCTGTACCATTTGCCGCTGCAGGCTGCACTGTAATTTCTGCTGTACAACGACTGTTGTTCAAACGGATGATAAAACGGTTTCGTGTTGCTGCAAGCGGTTTACCTTTTGCATATGCCTGCACTGTTTGCACTCCTGTTGCTGTAAATACTCCTGTTGCACTGAAGGAATAGCCATTCACTGTGTCTGTTGTAATACTGTATGCACCTGTTGCTGTTACATTTACCTGCAACTGCAAATAATTTGCTGCATTTACATCTGCACCTGCTGTATATGTTCCTGTTACTGTTACTAGCAGGCAGGTACCGTTTGCAGCAACTGCAAGTGATGCCGTTGCAGATGTGCCTGCGGAAATTCTTCCTTCCACACTTTCTTCTCTGTAACAGGAGAGGATTGTTACAGTCATCAATAAAAAAATACTATGGTACAATCGTACACGCATGCATTATTTTTTATTTACCAGCCATGGACTTTCAAAATCCAATTTCAACAACCCGTTTTTAATTTCATCGCAACTCATAAAGAGATTCCAGAGCAATCCTGTTCTGTAATTTTCTATCATCACAATCACCGGCCCCTGATCAATTGCCAAATGACTTTTTGCATACCAGTTTTTTGTTTCATTAAAAGCATCTGTAAAACCATACTCACTCCAAATCTGATCGCCACGCTGATAATAAAAATATTTTAAGGCCTGCATGGAATAGGCAGGTGTATACGGGAACGCACTTAATGCAGCTGTGGGCGAAATGGTACCAAGATCTTCTGTTGGTGAATGAGCTGCATAACCATTGTATGTATCACTGGCAGTTAAACCCCAGCAATCAGCACTATACCCTTTGAATTTATTGGGATTACGGATACAATGCTCCCTGTTGATGAGTGTATGATTTTTATTTTGTTTCCAGTAATCTGCATAACGGTCTTTCAGTTGTCGTGGATCTAATCCCAGGAATGAATACTGTGAAAAAAACAGTGGACCACCATAATCAAAACCAAGCGGCAATTCAATACCATAGAACGAACGGCCATTATTAAAAAAGTTACTTTGTGCCCAGCCCCGATGATAAACAGATGCAGGTACTTTATATTTTTCGTTGCTGCAGGAAGCTGCCAATACATAAACAATTAAACATTCATTAAAACCACGTATTGGAAAATTCATGGCCCAACCATTGTTGGGGCTCCAGTGCCAGTACAACACATCTTCTCCGCCTTTTGTAAACCAGTTCCATTCTATATCATTCCACAACCAGTTGATGCGGTTGCGTAATTCATTTTCTATTGGCAGATCCCGGTTAAAATATTGCCGGGCACATAACAAACCCTGAAACAGATAAGCTGTTTCTACAAGGTCGGCTCCATCATCTTTTCTGCTGAAAGGAATGGTTTTACCTGTACCACCGTGCAACCAATGCGGAAACACACCATGATATGCATCTGCTTTGGATAAAAATTTCAGCATCTTTACTAAAAACTTTGCAGCGGTATCTCTTGTTATCCATTTTCGTTCTGCTGCAACCAATATACTCATGATGCCGAATCCTGTACCACCTGTAGTAACCACTTCGCTGCCGTAGTCGTATGCTTTGTTACTGCGTTCACGGGCCATGCCACTTACAGGATGTGCAAACTCCCAGAAATAACGAAAGGTTTGTTTTTGAGTAAGTTCAAGCAATGCAGAATCTGTTAACTGTTTAGAACGTTTGGTTGCATCAAACACAGAAGTTTGCTGCGCTGCAGAACGCAACAAACAAAAGAAAAGCAAAGCAAACGTTACAATCTGTTTCATACCTGTTATAAATAAGGGGCAGTAAATCCAAGATTCCTCATTCCGTTTTTTATTTCGGGTGCACCTGTAAATAAATTCCACAATAAACCTGTCCGGTAATTTTCAATCATTACAATAATGGGACCTTGATCAATGGCAAGTGTGGAAGATGCAAACCAGCCTTCATGCAGTTTGTATGCATCATAAAATCCGTATGCACCCCACAACTTATCGCCGAGTTTATAATAAAAAAACTTTAACGCATTCATTGATTCAACCGGCGTATAAGGAAAAGAAGATAAAGCTGCAGTTGGTGCAATTACACCCACATCGTTTGCAGGTTCACTTGCAGTATAACCACCGGGTATATCACTGGCAGTTAAACCCCATGTTTGATCGCTGTACCCATACCAACGTTTTGGATTAGCCTTACAATATTCAAAATTGATTTTTGTATGATGAAGGGTTTGTGTTGCATAATCTGCATACGCATCGCTTAAGCCGTTGGGATTGATTCCGAGAAAAGAGTAATGTTCAAAAAACAACGGACCTCCGTTGGCGGGCCCTAACGGTAACCTGTATCCGTAATAACTGTTATTGTTACGCATTGCACCGTTACCGGCCCATCCATTATCATATACAATTTTTGGAATAGCATCTGTTCTGGAAGATGCAGCAAGCACATACACAATCAACGCTTCGTTCCAGCCACGGATGGGCAGGTTCATAATCCATCCTTTATCTGTACTCCAGTGCCAGTACAATACATTTTGATTGTTTTGCCTGTACCAGTTCCACTCTACTCCATCCCAAATAGTATTGATATTTGTACGTAATGAAATTTCTGCAGCATCTGTTCCGTTAAAATATTCACGGGCTGCAATGAGGCCCTGTAATAAAAGAGAAGTCTCAACAAGATCTCCTCCATTATCATTTGCACTGAAAGGAATGGTGACTCCAGTTGATCCATTGATCCAATGTGCAAACGCTCCATGATAACGTGTGCATTTGCTTAACAGGAAATTGGTGATTTTCAGCACCTGATCCCTTCCTTCGGCTCGTGTAATAAAACCTCTTGAAACTCCAGTAATAATTGCCATGACTCCAAAACCAGTTCCACCGGTTGTAACTGTTTCGCCACTGCTGTTGCGTTCTCTTGCCATACCACTGATGGGATGAGCAAAATCACGGAAATAAGTAAAGGTCTGCTGCTGCACTTTTGTCAACAGTTCGTTATCTGTTATCAATGGAAACTTATTAGTTGAATCCATTTTTGTAAGCAGTGTAAATTGAGCCGGTGAAAATAAAATGCCCCCTTGTTTTGATTTCAATGTGTTACCTGCCTGCAGCGTATACTTTGTTAAATAGTTCAAAGGAGCGGCGGGCTGTATAATAACAACGCTATCACCATTAAGATAGGATGCTGTATAGTTTCCGTTATTGAATGTTATGCCGGCTGTTACACTGTTGCGGTCAATCGCAACGGGAAATTGCAAACGGATCTGCGGAGTAACAGGTACTCCTTTATAGTCATTCACTCCTGATACTGCATCTACACTCCAGTTGCTGATCATAAAATTCTGAGGCGGAATAACAGGAGGAGTTGCCGTGCCTTTTGGCTTGCAGCCCGAAATCAACAGAACCGCAAGAAATCCATAAACTAAAATCTTATCATTACATGTTGCCATAAACTAATCCTGTAAAATGATGTCAGCGATTGAATGAGGGTTGGCTATTAAACTACCCTTTACGTTTATTTTCTTTTGATCTGCACCTGAGGAACAGGAGCAGTGTGCACAAACCGTAAACAAAGCAAAGAGTTGATCCATATAAAACGATTTAGTCATTACCAGATATAAGTTGCCACAGCATTGCCGGGAATAGTTGTAACAGCCCATTTATTTTTATAACGGATATTAAATGTTTCGGATGATGCCCCTTCATTTAAAATGATGAGTACCTTTTTTCCGTCGGGGCGTTTAAACGCCACACTCTGTAAATTACCTGCCAGGTAACTTGCAATACGCACCGAACCTGCAGGAACAAATTTGGATGCATGTGCAACAATGTAATACCCTACATTTTTATTTACGGTTGATCCGTTAATGGTTAATGCTCCTTTGCATTGTGTACATCCGCCCGGCGTATGCGGTCCGTAAGTGGGGTCATTGGCAAGGTTCCACTCTAACGCCACTCTGCTCCAGTTGCGCATAGAGCCGATGATGACATTTTTAATATGCCATTTCAAATCACCATCAAAGGTTCCGTTTGAACCGGTCCATTGTTCAGTAAAATACAAGGCCTTGTCGGGATGTGCGCTTCGCACAGTGGAGAGCGCTGTTATATCGCCTGCATACAAATGAAAAGCAGAGCCATTAATATATTGTTTGGCAGCAGCGTCGTTCAACACAGCAATTGGATAACCTGGATTATCACAGTTGTGATCCCAGATAATAATTTTAGTGGTTATACCCGCTGTTTGAAATGCAGGGCCGAGATGATTTTTAATAAACTCTGCCTGTTGTGCAGCACTCATGACCATGCTTGGATTATTGCCGCCATGCTGTGGCTCATTTTGTATTGTAATAGCATCAACAGGGATTCCTTTTGCCTGCATCGCCTGAATGTATTTTACAAAATAGGCGGCATATACACTGTAATACTGCGGCAACAAACTACCACCAATTGAACTGTTGTTATCTTTCATCCAAACTGGCGGACTCCACGGCGATCCCATAATTTTTATATTGGGATTAATAGAACGAATCTGTTGCAATAAAGGAATGAGATCAACGGTATCTTTTGATAAACTGAAATTAGATAACGTAACATCCGTTTGACTGGGCGGCAAATCGTTATAACTGAATACTTCGGCACTTAAATCGGATGCGCCGATACTTACACGCAGGTAACTGATACCGATGGAAGAATTATCTGTTGTAAATAACTCATTCAATAAAGCTGTTTTTGCAGCACTGCTCATTCTGTTGATGAGATAAGCACTGCCACCTGTTAAGGTATATCCGAATCCATCCACCGGTTGAAAACTCAGCGAAGAGTCTACATCAATATTGATATGATTATTTGTATTTGCAGTAAATGATATCACTGCATTTTGTTTTTGCAGCAGTACCGATTGATCAGCTTTTGTTAACCACATCTCCACTTCATTTACTGCAGGTGGCTGTTCTGCAGGCGGATTGTTTGTTTTTTTAGGTGCACAATCGCCGCATAGAAAAATCGTGGTGGTGAGTGTTGTAAGTAATTGCAGAAATTTCATTGTTACGTTCTTTATAAGGTGAATTTTATTTTGTTATGGCTTTATAAAATTGAATCGGTTGGTTATTCCCTGCGATGGCCATTATTTTATTACCTCCTGTTGTGCGCAGCCATTTAATATCTCTTGCCTCTCCCATAAACGAAGGAATATTTGCATGATTTTTCCATGATTTTGTCTGTTGCCCGTAAGTGAATACGGTGGGCAGCAATGCATCGTATCTCCCTTCGTAGGGAATAACACCATAAAAATTACCTGCTGCAATAAATGAAGATTCAGTTCCTGTACCTGCAGGCGCAAATGCCATTACAGGAGCCAGCTGCAGCTCTTCAGGTAAATCCATCCGTGTAAAATTTCCTTTGCCATCGTTGATGAAACAGGATGAGCTGAGTGTTTCTGCTTTCAGCTCCAGATAATCTTTAAACAAATCATACAACATGTATTGCACTGTTTCGCCAGCCACTTCACTGTAAGTAACATACGCCTTTTTCAATACCGGCAATGATCGTTCCAATTCATCCTTTGCCAAGAAAGTGTATTCTTTTCCATTCACGGTATAACACATAAACTGTTCTACGCTTCCATTGTTGTCAAAATCCTTCACGTATAATTTAACCGGACCGTTTTTACCGGCGTGGAGTTTTGTGTTATGTCCCCAGTTACCTGCAAGCAAATCAATAAATCCATCTGCATTTACATCCTGTGCCGAAACTGTTTGCCATAAACCGGTTGATTGCGGAAGATCCGTTGATGTAAATGTTCCTTGTTTATTGATGAATATTTTTACAGGCATCCACTCTCCTGTTACAATCAGATCGTGCCAGCCATCTTTGTTTACATCTGTAAACGCAGCAGCAGTAACCATTCCAATACCTGTTAAACGTGCAATGCTGCTATCGGCCCTGCTGAAAATTCCTTTGCCGTTGTTGAGCAGCAGATAAGATGTTTGCAGCTCACCGTAATGTTTTGCATTGCTGAGTCCACCCACAAATACATCAGCATCACCATCCTGATCTATATCTGCAACAGCAACACAGGATTTGTTAACCGCCAATTGCGGCAACGCATTCTTATCCTGCGTAAATTTTCCTTTTCCATCATTGATGTAGAGGTTATCCCTTAAGGCAGGATTTCCATCAAGATATTCATTACCTCCGCTTACAACATACAAATCCTGATGACCATCATTATTGGCATCAAAAAAAACAGCATCCACTTCTTCGGTAAATAAAATTTTATCGGTGATGGATAAACTTTGTTCACTGAATTGTCCGTTACCTGTTTGTATAAATAATTTACCCGGTATACCTGCAGCACCGCAAACAAAAAAATCATCGAGCCCGTCTTTATTTACATCTGCCACCGCCATTTTTGTTCCTCTGTTAGAAAGCAGGTGCGGAATATTGTATTGCCGGTTATAATCTAAAAAATCATTTTCTACATGTTTCCAGTTATTATTAACAAGTGGAGTAATGTTTTGATACAGTGGTTGTGGTTGAGGAAAAAAGTTTTCGTATACAAAACTGCCGGATGCATCTGTTTGCTGTACGGTTATTTTTTTATCTGCTGTAACAGTTCGCAGCACCTGAAACTGTTGATTAGGCCACACAACCAACATACTGTCAATACGATCAATGGTATCTAAACCAAAATGCAATGTAAGATCGGAGGATGATTCAAAACCCCGTGTAGCCATCAATTGCTGATACTGCATTTTTCCGTTACTGAATACATAGGCTTTGGCTCCCATACCAAAACTGTTGGGTGCATTTCCTTTAAACGATACTGAAACAAAATGTTTGTCGGGTGAATTGTTTTTTAATACCAGCGCCTTTGCATCAATACAACTCACCACCATATCCAATTTACCATCATTATTCAAATCGGCATAAGCAGCACCGCTGTAATAACCTTTCATTTTTCCGGTGCCCCATTCGTTGCTCACTTCTTTAAAACCCATGCCGCCGCTTCCTTTAAAAAAATAGGGATGAGAGCTTCCGTCGGGCATGGCTTCAATGGTTTCATCATCATACTTATCTGTGCGATGAATATTTTTTTTGATTTCCATATCAGAAACAAAACGGATATAATCCAGATCAACCGGGCGTTTGACTATACCGCTTGAAATAAATAAATCTTTGTTCCCATCGTTATCAAAATCTGCAAACAGGGGGCACCAGCTCCAGTCGGTTGCAGAAACTCCGCTTTGTAAAGCCGTTTCACTAAAGCTTACCCCGTTGCCGTTATTTCGTTGCAGACAGTTTTTAGAATATTGTTTCTGATAACCCTGTATTTCAAGTTTTACTTTATAGATGTCAGCATTTTCATCACTGCCATAAGTTTTTAATGTTTTTTCATCGGGTGGTAACATATCAACTGTTACAACATCTAATTGCCCGTCGTTATTATAATCGGCAATATCGTTGCCCATACTGAAACGGCTGTAATGTTTAAAATGCCTGGCACTGCTTTCTGTAAATGTTCCGTTGCGGTTGTTTACATAATAATAATCGTTTTCATGAAAATCATTTCCAATGTACACATCATCCCATCCATCGTTATTTACATCTGCAACAGCAATACCCAAACCGTAACCCAGATTACTCTGATAGATTCCTGCTTCTTTTGAAACATCGGTAAACTTTCCGGTTGTGCTAATATCATTTCGGTAAAGCCGGTCGCCAGAAAACGGATCGTACTTATGTCTGTTACCGGTATCTACAATGTTTGCATGCGGATGATGCGACTGGTTGAGTATATAGCAATCCAGATCTCCGTCACGATCATAATCAAAGAAAGCGGATTGTGTAGTGAAGCAGGATGTGTTGAGTCCGAATTTCTCAGCGCTTTCTGTAAAACTTAAGTTGCCGTTATTAATGTATAATTCATTGTGACCTTGCAGATCATATTTCTGACTTACAGTTGAAACATAAATATCCAGTTTGCCGTCACCATTTACATCGGCCATTGTTACGCCGGTACACCAATCTGCTTTACCTGCAACCCCTGCTTCATCGGTAATATCTTCAAACTCAAAATTTCCTTTGTTGAGATATAATTTGTTGCCGCCTCTGTTGTTAGCTGTAAAATAAATATCAACAAGCCCATCGTTATTGATATCTCCTGTTGCCACACCACCACCATTGTAATAATAGAGATAATACAATATGCTGAAGAGCTTATGCTTTTCCAGTCTGTTGGTAAAATTGATGTTGGTTGATGATGAAGAGAGCGATTCAAAGATCGGTTTGTTTTCTTTACAGGAACTAAAGCTTGTTGCAAGCAGCAATATGAAAGCAACAACAGTAAGCGATGCATTTTTTGATCTGCAATTAAACGGCATATGAAAATGGAACTGTTTCGTGTGAATTAAAAAGGGCTGAAACAAGATTTGTTCAGCCCCTTATTTGAAACCATAACTACTGATTCTTATGATAGGACTCCGACTATAACTTGCTGTTGAATAAAGCCTGCACTTCAGTTGCTGACAATGCTTTACCGTACAATCTGAACTGATCCATTTCACCCGAGTAAGAATGAATCCAGCCATCGGTAACACCTGACACCCCTCCGTGTTTGTTCCATCCGCCAACAATTAAATTACTTGCATTCCCAAATGTAGAAGCACCTCTGGGAGATCCGTTTTTCATTACTGCTCCGGATGTTACTTTTAATGACCCATCTACATAAGCACGCACTTTTGAATCGGTTGCATCGTACACAAATACCAGGTGATGCCATTGATTATTCAGCAATCCGCCGGGTAAACGGTTGGGCCCTACAAATTCAACCCAGTTATCTTCAATAGCTAATTTACATGCCATTAAATCGGAAGTGCTGTTACCGGGATCGGGACCTCCTTTTTCAACAAGTAAAAACAAACCGCTTTCGTGCCAGAAATCTTTTGATGCAAGAGAAAAATGAAATTCAGGCTCACCATCGGTTGCCGGTACATTCTTCATCCAGTAACTGATACTCCAGCTTGTAGATCTTGCAAAGTCATTTGCTGAGGTATACTTAATGGCTTTATCTTTTGCAGTGGCTCCTTTAACAGCTTTTCCATTTATACCGTTAACTGTTGCTAAAGGATTGGAAGCTGCAAAGTTTGCACGAATACTGTCTACCGCATTGCGTAAAGGATCGGGAGAAGTACCGTCAAACGCAACAAAAAACTTTAAAGGCCCACCCGGAGGGTTGGCATCCTTCGGATAATCGCCCAATGCAGGACGTTTCAGCTTTTGGCAACCAGCTATTGTTAACAGCAGCGTTGCAAAGATGAACACCAGTTGAAGTTTATTTTTCATTAGAAAAGTTTTTAAATGTAAAATGACCTTATGTTCGCCGCACATTTCAGCGCAGATGCATCACCGTTAGTATTCCGGGTTTTGCACCAGCACACCACCCGACCTGTCTACCACACCCTGTGGCAACGGATAATACCGGTTTCTGTTTTGATAACCCAATGGTGCAAGTACAGAAGACGCATCACCCCATCGAACCAAATCAAAAAAGCGGGAACCTTCCATTGCAAACTCTACCCTTCGCTCCTGTTTAATAGCAGCCCGTAACTGAGCCTGGTTAACGAAAGCAATATCTCCTAATCCTGCTCTGCGCCGTACATCATTCACCCAATTTACAGCGGTTGCTCCCTGCCCCAGTTCGTTCGCCGATTCTGCTGCCATCAACAGCACATCTGAATAGCGGATGATGCGTTGGTTCACCCAATATGCTCCATCTATCCAACCTGTTGAAATACGTTTCGCAGGATCAACATAAACTTTCTTATTCCAGAACTTACGAACAAGATTACTTGCAGGTGCTAATGCAGGTAATGTTCGTCCATAACCACCATTGGATGGATCATCGGACTGACCGGTATAAAGGATTGTTGCATTTCTTCTGAGGTCACCTGTTTCATATGCATCCACCAGATTTTGTGTTGGTACATTCCAGCCCCATCCTAAATTCCAATCGGTAGAAGAAGATCCACGCACACCCTGACAGGTACCATACCATGAACCATAGTCCTGTGTTTTGTTTGGACCACTTTCATTTTGATATTCAAAAATTGATTCGCTGCTGTTTTCACCTTCATCTTTAAAAATTTTCCAGTAAGTAGGCAACAATGCATATTTACCTGAAGCTATTACCTGTTGACAAAGTCCCAATGTTGCACTCCAGTTCTGACGGAAGATATACGCCCTTGCCAGTAATGCTTTAGCAGCACCACTTGTTACACGGCCTTTAAACTTTGCTTCCCACTCTGCTGGTAAATTAGCTGCAGCAAACTGAAGGTCTTCATCAATAGCTGCATAAATAGCAGCTTCATTTGATTTTGGAACATTGGCCTGAGTGTTGTTATAAATTCTGAATTTAATTAACGGCACCTGCCCGAATGTTCTTACCAGTTCAAAGTATGCATGAGCTCTGAAGAAACGGGCTTCAGCTCTGTAAATCTGAGAGGAGGGATCGTTTAACTGCAACGAGTCTGCAACCTGTAATGCCTGATTGGCTTTAAAGATTAAACTGTAATGTGTATCCCAGTAAAGGTTCTGTCCCCAGAAATCTTTACTGTAGTTGAAGTTGTCGTAAATACCAACCCACTCTGCACCATCTGCCAGATCGCTTCCTTTTTCAGAATCGTCTGAACGGAAATCGTGCATGGCAAGCCAGGCAATACCACCAAAGCCATTACCATCATCATAGTTTTTTACGGCATTGTACAAACCGAAGATTTGTCCTTCAAGGTTACCTGCCGACAAGTCATCTTCAATAGATGAAAGCGGACGGCGGTCTAAAAACTTTTTACAACCACTGATCAGCATTACACCGGGCAGCAGGAGCAACAAGCTCAAAAAAACCATTTTATTATTTTTCATATCCAATTGATTTTTACAATTTAAAAAGTAACATTTAAACCAAACGTTGTCGTCATTGGGATAGCACCACCAGCTCTGTCTACACCAAATGAAAATGCATCGCCGCCAAACTCAGGTGTATAACCCAGATTGTTTTTAAACGTTTTGAGGTTTTGAATGTTCATAAACAGACGTAAACTTTTGGCTTTAATTTTTGATGCCACTTTTGGCGATACATTGTAACCGAGGTTTACGTTTCTGATACGGAAATAACTTCCATCTTCAATACCATAGGTAGATGATTCGTAGTTGATACGATGATCCTGACCAAGAATGGGATCCCAGTTAGATGTACCCTCACCACGCCATCTGTTGATTTTAAACTTTGGATAATTCACCCGTTGGAAAGGCGATTCTGTTCCACCCCATTCACGATATACTTCATTACCATATACACCTCCAAACTCCACACTCAGGTTAAACTGTTTGTATCTGGCTTCTAACGCACCTCCATATGCAAAGTCGGGTGTAGGATTACCAATCATGGTTCTGTCTTCGGTATTAATAATACCATCGCCATTTACATCTTTGTATTTGAGATCACCGGGACCATATGCAAATTCAGTATTAACAGGTGATGCCAGTTTTTCTGCATAGCTCTGATAAATTCCTTCCACTACATATCCGTAAAAGTGTGCAATGGGTAAGCCAACTATGTTTCTGTTACGTCCGCTGAAAATAGCATAGTCTTCTGTTACCAGTTCAAGCACTTTGTTTTTGAAGGTTGTAAGATTACCGCTTACAGAAACAGACAGATCATTATTCACCACCTGATTCCATGATGCTGAAAATTCAAATCCTGAATTCTGCACTTTACCGGCATTGATCAATTGTGCCAATGTACCCGATACGGGTTGAATGTAGGAAAGAATGTCACTGGTTACTTTATCGTAATAGTTAGCTTCAACATGTAAACGTCTGTTTAAAAATTCTGCTTCTAAACCAAAATCTTTACCCAGTGTGGTTTCCCAACGTAAGTCGGGTGATGCAATATAATCCGGTGTAAACGCAGGGAAGATATTAAAGGTACCGCCTGTACTTCCAAACACCGCCACCACATTCTGACGAAGGCCGGGATATGCAGGATATGCAAAACCCAATGCATTCTGATTACCGAGTTTACCAACAGAACCTTTCAGTTTAAGAAAGTTGACGATGGTTTGGTTCTGCATAAAATCTTCTTTGGTAATTTCCCAGGCAGCACCTACGGCCCAGAAATCCTGGCGTTGATTTTTTCCTCTGAACTGTGAAGAATAATCCTGACGGTAAGATGCATTGAGGAAATATTTACCTCCGTAATTATACAAGCCACGGAACAAAGCGGATACCAGTGCGTTTTCACGCTGACTGGATCTGGCGATAGCTGTTGAAGGATCGGAAAAACCGTTGGTTATGTACCAGAGATTTTTATTATCAGGAATCGGAATGCTTCCCTGTGCAGCAGATGCACTTCTTTGAAATGTTCCTGTATAATAAGTAGTAAAACCTCCTAAAGCTGTGATGTTATGCTCGCCGATTTTCTTTTTGTAATTCAACAGAAAATCTGTTTGTGCTTTGCGATAAGTATCATCGTTTTCGCTGATGGATGTACGGTTGCTGTACAGGAACGGAAGATTGGTTGCCTGATCCCATGCATTGTACAATGGAACATACTGTCTTCTGTTTACATTACTTGCATCACCATAAAGTGCTGCTCGGAAACTGAAGTCACGAAGGAAACTGATTTCTGCATAAACACTTGCCACTGTTCTGTATTCAATGCTGATGGTTTTATTCCATTCATTTTCTAACTGTATCAAAGGGTTTACCACACCTGCAATCTGTATATCAGGTAATGCGTAATATAAATTTTGAACTGTACTGTCTGCACCATACGGATTTCTTGCTTTTACAGGAATAGTGCCCGATGGTACAATGGGTATTACTTTGCGTGCATCATTCAATACATTGGTTGCATTGTACGGATTGTTTTGACGTACTGCATTTAAGTTAAAGCCAACTTTAATGGCTTTGCCTATTTTTAATTCATCGTTGATAGCAAACAACATCCGCTCTAGGCGTTCGTGTCTGATCAAACCTTCATCGGATGTATATCCCATTGACATCGAAAATTTATTTCTTTCGCTGGCACCGGATAAGGTAAGGTTGTGTGTATTAAAGCGGCCTGTTCTTGTTACTGCATCTACCCAGTCTGTATTGGCATTCCACTTTGAATAATCAAAAGGAGCTGTAACACCTATGTTTACTTTCTCTTCTTCAAACAGCGTTTTAAATTCATCTGCATTAGCCCATTGAATTTTATCAACCAGTTTTTTAAATCCAAATGAAGTATTGTAACTGATGTTGTACTGACCGAGTCTTGCTTTCTTGGTTGTAATAGCAATTACACCACCTGCACCCCGCACACCAAAAATGGCAAGTGAAGATGGATCTTTCAGTACTTCAATTGATTCAATATCGTTGGGGTTGATGTAATCAATGTTATCGTTTAAAATACCATCAACCACATATAAAATTTGTGTAGGTCCGAGTGTAGTGGTACCCCGTATGCGGATATCGGGTGCCTGCCCCGGAGTTCCGTTGTTGATGATAGAAAGACCGGCTACTTTACTTTGCAAAGATGCAATGGGGTTGGTATTGGGTCTGTCTGCAATTTCTTTTCCCGAGATTTTTGCAATGGAACCGGTTAAATCTCTGCGGCTGGCAGATCCATAACCAATCACCACTACTTCATCCATTTTACGGTTCGACTGCACCAGTTTCACTGAAATTTCCTGACGTTTATTCACTGCAATCTCCTGTGTTTCGTAACCGATTGCAGAAATGATGAGCACTGCATTATCAGCAACAGTGATGCTGTAATTACCATTGATGTCTGTTGCAGTTCCCTGTGAGGTTCCTTTTACTGTAATGGAAACACCTGCTAATCCATCTCCTGCTTCGTTGGTAATTTTTCCCTCCACTTTTATATCTGCTTCAGCAGGATCAGTTGACCGGATAGCCACCAGATTATTTTCCAGTTCAAGATAAGTAAGGCTTGTGCCGGCAAACAACTGCTGCATCACATCTTTCAATTCAACATTATCAAAGCTTACAGAAACTTTCTGTTTTAAGTCTTTGAGGCGGCTGTTGAAAAGAAAACGGAAGTCGCCCTGCTTTTGAATGGTTGTCAGAATTTTAGCTATTTCGGTATCGGCAGCTTTGAGTGTAATCTTTTGTGCTTTAATTCCTGCAGATGCCTGGAATACACATAAAACAGCCAGCAAGATCGTTAGTTTCATAATCAATAATGGCTTTTTAAAGGCCACAAGGGCCTTCACAATCGAAGATCTTTTTTTCATACTTTTATGTTTTGGTAGTAGAAATGGAAACCTGTTTTTCCCTTGATTTACAGGGTTTCTGGATAAAGATTTACTACTGGCGGGAAATGTTGGCGCATTTCCCGTTTTTTTATTTTCAGGACGAGTTCAGCAGTTTAGTCATGTCAGTTGTTTTGGTTTTGATTAAAAAATAACGACCTGTTTCCCCTCAACCTTGTATTTAAATTTGTAATTATTAATAAACCGTAGTGCTTCCAGCACCTGTGTTAATGTTTCCTGTTCAAAAGAACCGCTGAGTTCTACTTCCTCAATCTCTTTATTTTTAAACTCAATGCTTACATCGTACCAACGTTCGAGGCGTTTGGCCAGTTCTGCAAATGGTTCATCTTCGAACGAGAGTTTATTACGCACCCAGGATGTTTCGCTTACTGTGGTATCGCCCTGCAGGTAATTGATCTGCTTTACAAACACAATCGGAATATTTACCGGCATTATCCGCTGATCTTTTTCTCTTTTCGCTGCATACTGCTCATTCATCAATACCAGTTTCTGATTTGGCTTTAAGAGGTATTTTTCATTTGGCCTGTTTTTCACCATCACCTCTACACTGCCATGAATTAAACTGGTTTCAATGGTTTTATCGTCCGGATAGGCTTTTACATTGAACGTTGTTCCCAGTACTTTTATATCAATTGATTCGGTATGAATGATAAACGGGCGGGCGGGATTTCTCACTACATCAAAAAAACCTTCTCCTGTTAAATACACTTCACGTATCCCTGTTGCATTGATCTTTGAATAGTTGAGCTTACTGTCTGCATTTAGCCAAACCGTTGAGCCATCCGGCAGTTTAAATTGTGTACTGGATCCCCGCTTGGTCTTTATTTCATTGGGCGAATGTGTAATCTGATCTGTGCTTTTTTTCTGAGGAGTTTGATCTTCAGATTTCAGAAAAACAATTGCTGCTGCAAGCAAAACAGATACAAATCCAAACACGGCAATAAACCTGCGCTTCTTAAATGAGTTTCTTTTTCCCGTTTCAAAATACACCTGTTCATTTTCTGCAGGTACGGGTGCTACACCCAGCTTTTTCATTTTTTCATAGTGGAGATGATAGGTGGCTTCCAGATATTCTGCGTCTTGTGGCAGTTTTTGTTCCCATAGCTGGGTAAGGGCATCCATTTCATATTTCAACGGAGAGTCTTCTTCTATTAAAGATTCGAGTTCATGTAATTCGTCCCTGCTGCTTTCACCGCTGAGTTTACGTGCAAATAAGTGCCAGATTTTGTCTCTGTTCATATAAGTATACCTATATGGAGACAAAAACTGTAAAAATCCCCTAAGGGCTGTTAACGTTTATTTTTTCTTGCGGAAAGTGGCTCCTAATGCGGTAGCCAGTTTTTTTAATGTGATGGCGAGCTGATGATCAACTGTTTTTACGGAGATGTTTAACAGAATGGCGATTTCTTTGTAGCGCATTCTGTCTTCTTTGGCCAGTTTCAGAATCAGCTTTGCACGATGGGGAAGATGCTCAATCACCTGCTCAATATTTTGCAGCGATTCAGCAGATAAAACTTTTGCTTCCGGATCCTGATAAGCAGAATCCATTTCAACTGCCAGCTCATCAATAGAAACAGTTCGGGTTTTAGATTGCTGCTTCAGTTTGCGGATAGAATTATTTTTTACAGCAATGAACAGATACAGCTGCAGATCTTCTATTTCTTGTAAACGTGCCCGGTCGTTCCAGATACTGATAAATACATCCGAAACAATTTCTTCAGCTGTTTCTTTAGATTGAACAATGCCTGCAGAGAATTTTGTGAGGGAATGAAAGAAGAAAAAAAACAATTCCTTATATGCAGCTTCATCATCATACACTGCTATACGACGTTGTAAGTCCTGAATTTTTTTATATGGATGATTATTCTGCAAAGCAATCTCTCTCTGATGTAAATTACTTCCATTTTCGAGACTTTGCCAAGTAGATTTTTTTTCTGTGGAAAAAAACCTGCAACTGCAGCAATCCTACTGCTTTATAAATCGCTTTCTCATTTCATCATAAAGAAGTAACAGGCTGTTTGATTGACCATCCTTATCAAAAAACTGCTCCCATGTACTCAACGGCTCCCAGATACAGGTGCCCTTCCCTTTTCCGTTTGGTAAACTGAATGCAATTTTATTCACTTCTTCTTTTAATGCCGAGTACTCCACCACAATCACATCTTTGTTATAACGGCGAACAAGATCGTTGAGATTATTTTCCAGATCAGCTAATGTGCCATGCCATTTAGGATAATACGATTGACCGATCACATCAAAGTGAACACCTCTTGCAATCATGTTATCAATAAAGAAAACGGATTCGTTGTTTTGCCCGCCGAGTGCTACATGCAGCATCATTTGTACCGTTGGATCAACAGCTTTTACTGCGGCTGTACCTGCACAAAGTAATTGGGCAAGCTGATCCATATTGCTCACATTACCATCTGGCCATACAATACCATGATTGATCTCGTTGCCAACCTGCACCATATCAGGCAGTGTGCCTTGTGCTTTTAATTCTTCCATCACCATTTTTGTATAATCGTACAATGCTTTCTTCAACTCTTCAAACGAAAGATTTTTCCAAGCGGCTGGTTTGTACTGTTTACCCGGGTCGGCCCAGTAATCACTGTAATGAAAATCGAGCAACAGTTTTAAACCGGCTGCTTTTACACGCTTCGCCATTTGTTTGGTATAATCCAAATTGCAAAAACCTTTCTTTGGCGAATAGCCGCTGTCTTGTGCAGGATCATGAAAGATGCGCAGACGCACATAGTTGATGCCATGATCTTTGATGATCTCGATTGCATCTTTTGTTATGCTTTTATCCGAAAACTTTACACCTCTTGCTTCCAGCTCAGGCAAGAAAGAAATATCGGCACCCAACATTTGATCTACCACTCTTGGTTTTGCTGCTTCACCTTTCAGCTTGTATGTTTCATCAATTGTAAGTTTGTTTACATTCTCAGGGTCAACCATAATAACATCAGTTGATCCGCTCCACAAATTATTCGCACTGGCTTCTACTTTAAAAATACCGGCTTTTGTTCCCGATTGAATAATGACCTGGCATTTACCATTGAACAAACTGCGTTGCCACATTCCATCTGCACATTTATCTGCTTCATGACTGCCGGGATCACCATTACCAACGCCGATAATTCGGGCATCACCTTCTACTTTAAAATAGATCATATTGTTAGCATCAGGCACTTCTCTCCCTTCACGATCAACAACAGTAACATTCATCACCGTTACATCTTTACCATCTGCCAGCATCGTTGTTTTGTACGGCGTTAAGACTACTTCAACAGGAACGCCCGTTGTTTCAATTTTGCTGGTCAGTTTTTTCCCTTTTTTAAAAGCAACTGCTTCCAGTTTGCCCGGTTCAAATTCTACGTTCCATTGCAGATGTCCATTTCGGGGCATATCTTTCTTACCCAAACTTTTTCCATTGAGGAACAACTCTACATTATCTGCATTGCTGTTCACCCACACATCAATTTGTTTTTTCGGTTGTCCCCACTCGTTACGATGATTCCAATGTGGTGAAATGTGCAACACATCTTTATCCGTCCACCAGCTTTGATAGTAGTAGTAAATATTTTTTGGAAAGCCGCATACATCCATGATACCAAAATGTGAGTTGATGTTGGGCCATTTGTACGGCGTCGGTTCGCCACGATAATCAAAACCCGTCCAGATAAAACCACCAAGCCAGTAATCATTTGTTGCAGCCAACTTCCACCATTCTTCTGCACGGCTCGCCCACCAAGGCGCAGTAATATCCTGATCAGGTAAATAACCACGAACAGAATCTTTTACCAATTCACCACGTGTAGTAACAGTGCTGCCCATTTCTGTTCCGATGATGGGTTGATTGGGATGCTCTTTATGATAATCTGCAACAGCAAATTGACGGTAGTTAAAACTGCGAACAGGAATTACTTCGTTTACACCTTTATATACATTTCCTAAATCAGCTGCGTAGGTAGAAGTTCGTGTTGGATCGAGTTGTTTTAATTTACTGATGAAAGTTTCTGCAATCCGTTTACCATGTGAAGTTGTTTGGATCCAGCCTTCTTCATTACCAATGCTCCACATAAAAACAGAAGTTCGGCTGCGGTCACGTTTTACCAAACGCTCAAACTGATTCATGTATTCTGCACCACTGTTGAGCAAGCGTTGCTCATTCATCACAAGCATACCCAAACTGTCGCATGCATCTAACAATTCAGGTGTAGGTGCATGGTGACTGGTACGATATGCATTGCTTCCAAACTGTTTCAATAAACCAATGCGGTAGTACTGCAGATAATCGGGCAACGCAGTTCCCACACATGCATGATCCTGGTGATTGTTGGTTCCTAAAATTTTGATTTTTTTTCCATTGAGGAAAAACCCATCAGGCTTTATTTCAATTGTGCGAAAACCGAAGCGGAGCTTTTTGCTATCTACTACTTTTCCATTTTGTTTTAATTCTACTACTACACGATAGAGATAAGGATTTTCCAACGACCATAAAGCTGGATTCGCCACATCAATGGTCTGCTTGATTGTCTTCCTTTCGTTTGTACTTAGTGCAATTGATGTTTCTTTTGCAGCACTGATCTTTACACCACTTCGATCAGTTAAATACGTATTGATGGAATAATTACCGGCAGCCGTATATTCATTGGCAACTGTTGTTTCAACTTGCAGCGTTGCCTTATTACCGTTGATATTTGCGTATGCAAACACGCCATCTGTTGCAATATGTGTATTGGGGTAACTATTGAGCCACACATGCCGATAGATTCCTGCACCTTCGTAAAACCAACCTTCATACTGTGTTGCATCTACCCGAACAGTAATGACATTGTTACGATCATAATTGATAAAATCAGTTACATCATAGTTCACACCCACATAACCACTCTTGTTATTGCCGAGATAGAATCCGTTGATCCACACATTGGCATCACGAAAAATTCCATCAAACTGTAATTGAAAACGACGACCTGAATCGGCTTTTGCTACAGTAAAATGTTTTCGATACCAACCAATACTTGTTGCAGGGAACAATCCTCCTACAGGTTTGTAACCATGACTCTCTACATCAAAATGATCTACATGAGCAAATGGTAATTCCACCGCCCAATCGTGTGGCAGGTTGAGTGTGCGCCAGCTGCTGTCGTTAAACCGTGCGTCAATTGCAGTGCCTGCTGCTCCGCCCGATTTTGAAAAAATTGTTTTGATGCTGTAGTTGAAGTCCTTTTCGGGATTGGCCGCATGTCCAAAAGCAAATTTCCAGTTTTGATCCATGTTGATTTGTGAACGCTGCGCAAGGACATTAAAAACAGGAATCAAACAAATAAATAGCAGCAGGAGTTTTCGAAAGATCATCATACATCAGTTTTATTGAAAGAGTAAAGCTATTGGAAAAACAAAAAGCGATGAATATAATAATAATAAAAAAAGGCAGCCTTAAAGACTGCCTTCTGTGGAGCTGAGCGGATTCGAACCGCTGTCCAAACATATTCGCCAAAAGCTTTCTACATGCTTATTTCATGATTGATTGTCGGCACTACACAGGACATGAACATACCAATGTAATACGTAGCTGAATAGTCTTTTGCAACAGTCACAGCCTTCTGTTACAGGAACCTGTTTTGTGTTTGAGTCGGCGGCGGAACCTGGTAACAGATCAACCTGTTCGGCGGCCCGAATGACTACCTAATCACTGATTAAGCGGCCATGGCATACTGTGTATTGCCATTTGAGTTTTTGAATATTCAGATTAAAGTGCTAATTATCCAACGCACTGCATGCTTACACCTTCAAAGATCTATGCTGTCAAAACCAGGCAGCCCCAATTGCAAGTACGAAGTACAAAGTGAAAAGTACAAAGTATATGCGGACAGCAAAAATACATTTATTTCTGTTGATGAAATGCAAAAGAAAACAAATCTATTCTTTCATAGTTTTACAGCATGGCAGAAACCATTAAACCGAAATCAATATACAAACAGCGGATCAACGATCTAAACATCAAACTCAATCATTTGCTGAAACGCAAACAGCTTCTAGGCTTCACGAGATTTGGCATTTTAGCTTTTACTGCTTTGCTCATCTGGCTGTTATCTTCTTCTGGCATTTTAATATCAGCAGTTATTTTCTTTATTGGGCTGGCGATCTTTTTACTTGCTGTGCGAAAAGATCTTGCAAACAAAGATGCCATCAGTCACCATGAACGTTTGATTGGTATTAACGAACAGGAAATCCTTTACCTGCAACATAAATACACACATCAAAAAGATGGCAGTGAATTTTATAAAGATGAACATTCCTATACAGGTGATCTTGATATTTTCGGCCGGGCTTCGCTTTATCAATATATTAATCGGACACATTCGCAACAAGGCAATCAACTGCTTGCTGATTGGTTGCTTGCTCCCGCAACTCCTGAAGTAATACAGGCACGACAAACAGCTGCACAGGAATTAATGCAACAAACCAACTGGCGACAGGAATTGCAGGCACATGGATCTTCCTCTACCATCACCATTGCTACAGAACAGAAAATGGAAGAATGGTTGAAAGAAGGCAATCAGTTCATCAATAAAAAAATATGGCATCTGATCCGTTTTATACTTCCTGTTATAGCAACCGGAACACTCATCGGTTTTTTGTTGGATGTAATTACATACCAGCGTTTTCTTCAATCGCTGCTTGTATTTACATTGATTGCTTTTGCCATTACACGTTTGATTGTTCCGGTTTATCGCAAGTTGAATAAAATCACCGGGCAAATGGAAGTTCTTTCAAACAGCATTGCCTGTATTGAGCAGGCAGAATTTAAAGACCCATTACTTGTTGAACTGAAACATGAATTTCATTCAGGGTCAAACAAAGCATCACAACAGATTCGGCAACTGAAGAATATTTTCAACCGGTTCGATTACCGTTTAAATCCGGTTGTATTTGTGCCGTTGAATATTTTTCTGCTATGGGATTTGCAGCAAGTGCTTCAACTGGAGAAATGGAAACAAAAAAACAACCAACAGATCAATCATTGGTTTCATGCATTGGCTCAACTGGAAGCGCTGAACAGTATTGCAACACTTGCATTCAATCATCCAAACTGGACTTTCCCGCAATTAAAAACAAATGAACCAACTTTTGTTGCAGAGCAATTAGGTCATCCATTAATTGATGAACAAAAGAATGTGTTGAATGATTTTTCTACTATCGGCAAAGAACAGATCAATCTTATCACCGGCTCCAATATGGCGGGCAAAAGCACCTTTCTGCGAAGTGTGGGTGTAAATATGGTATTGGCGGGAATGGGGGCGCCTGTTTGTGCAAAGCAGTTAACGGTTACACCATTGAAAGTAATGAGCAGCATGCGTATTAAAGATAATCTGGAAGAAAGCACGTCCACTTTTTATGCAGAGTTGAAAAAATTAAAACAGATCATTGATGCTGTGAACAACAACGAGGCTGTATTTATTTTGCTCGATGAAATTTTGCGTGGTACCAATAGTAACGACCGGCATACAGGATCAAAAGCACTGATCAAGCAATTACTGCACCATAAAGCAACAGGTATCTTAGCAACACATGATCTGGAACTGGCAAATCTTACCAACGAATTTCCTGCAGGTATTCATAATTATCATTTTGATGTGCAGGTAAATGCTGATGAATTATACTTCGACTACAAACTAAAAAGAGGCATCTGCCAAAGTATGAATGCCTCTATCTTAATGAAGAAAATTGGTATAGAACTTTAAATAACATCAAAAAAAATGAGAAAGCAGGGTTGCTTTCTCATTTTCAATTATCAATTAAATAATGATCAATTCAAGATCACCTGTTCCATCCAAACAAATCATTACCGTTTGCATAGATGAGTAATCCAAACAAAATTACCATACCCACAATTTGTGCATACTCTAAAAACTTCTCGTTTGGTTTACGTCCGGTAATCATTTCAATCAATGTAAACAACACATGTCCGCCATCCAATGCAGGAATTGGAAGCAGATTCATAAATGCAAGTATGATGCTGAACAATGCTGTGATGTTCCAGAAACTTTGCCAATCCCAGATTGGTGAGAATATAGAACCCATTGAAGCAAACCCACCAATGCCTTTAGCAGCTCCGGTGTCTGGATTAAGAATCAATTTAAATTGATCAATATACTCGCCCAGCTTACGGAAAGTTTTACTTACCCCTGCAGGAAACGATTCAAAAAAACCAAAGCTTTGATGATTGATCTTGATAATACCCATTGCTGCATATTGCTCATGATTAAGATAAGGGATACCCGCCCTTCCATCTTTATCTAATTTTGTAGTAAGCTGCAATGTGTCATTCTTACGCACAACAGTCATTATTGCTGTTCCATTTTTCTTTTCCTGGAAGAGTAATGGCATTTCATCATAAAAAGAAACGGGTTTTCCATCTACTGCAATGATTTTATCATATTCCTGTAATCCTGCCTGTTTACCAAACGCAGTATCTTTGGGATCGTATGCACCAACAATTGTTGGAATACGATAAGCAAGCAACCCCCTTTTACGCCTGCTTTCAACTAACTTTCCAACTAGGCTTACGGGTATATTAATTAACTGCTCTTTCCCATTTCGCTCCACGAGTATTTGCCCGCCAGAACCTGTAAGAACTTTTAGATTTAAATCTTCAAGATATTCAATTGACTTTCCGTTTACCTTTAAAATTTTATCGCCATTTCGCAAGCCAATTTCATTCATCAATGAGTGCTGTGTCCAAATACCATCCTTCAAACTGTTCATTGGTGTTCTGTCTTCACCCCAAACAAAAAGGATCATGGCATAAATAATAAAGGCAA
Organism: Chitinophagaceae bacterium; assembly: GCA_022841365.1. GTDB lineage: Bacteria > Bacteroidota > Bacteroidia > Chitinophagales > Chitinophagaceae > Lacibacter. The sequence continues at coordinate 98,108 of JALHRP010000007.1, forward strand.
GTATTATATTCACTGTAACACCCCCAATCATGATGATTAAACGTTGCCAGGCCGGTTTACTCCGAAACTCCCAATCCTGTGCAGGAAGCTTCATAGCTTCTTTATCCATGCTCTCATCAATCATTCCTGAAATTTTTACATAACCGCCTAAGGGCAGCCAGCCGATACCATATTCTGTTTCGCCAATTTTCTTTTTAAATAAAGAAAACCATGGGTCGAAGAAGAGATAGAATTTTTCTACACGGCACTTGAACCAACGGGCAGTAATGTAGTGCCCGAATTCATGAAACACAATAAGGATAGAAAGTGACAGTAGTAATTGTGCTGCTTTGATCCCGAATTCGGCCCAGTTAATTGCTAATAACATAGATGAAGAATTAATCGTTGTTTTTCATTTTTGATATGGAAGCTGCAAATATCGCTGAAAAAAAGCAGCTGCTTGCCAAATTTTTATGAAAGTTACAGTTGGATAAGGGATGCGGTATAGTTCCTTGCTTCAGCGTCACTTTCAAAATACTCATCAAGTGTAGGTGTTTCAATGAACGGCACATGGTTCATTGTTTTTTCAATGATGTCGGTCATATCTAAAAACCCTACTCTGTTTTTCAAAAAGGCCCATACTGCAATTTCATTGGCGGCATTCATAATGCAGGGCAGGTTTCCGCCTTTCTTCAAAGCATCTATTGACAAGGCAAGGTTTCGAAATGTTTTAAGATCGGGTTCTTCAAAATTGAGCGTACTTATTTTTTTAAAATCACATCGTGGAAACTGATTTGGAATGCGTTGCGGAAAAGCCATTGCATATTGAATGGGCAATTTCATATCGGGCAAACCCATTTGTGCTTTTATGCTTCCATCTTCAAACTGCACCATACTGTGAATAATACTTTGCGGATGTATTACCACCTGCACCTGATCAGGAGCAAGATTAAACAGCCATTTGGCTTCAATCATTTCCAAACCTTTGTTCATGAGTGTTGCAGAATCAATGGTGATTTTTGCACCCATGCTCCAGTTGGGATGCTGGAGTGCATGGTCTCTTTTTACATTCACCAGGAAGTTTGGTTTTTTTCCACGAAACGGTCCACCACTGGCTGTAAGAATTACTTTCTCAATTTTATTACGGGATTCGCCAACCAGACATTGAAAAATGGCGGAGTGCTCACTGTCAACAGGAATAATGGGCACACGGTTTTCAACCGCTTTCTGCATTACAATGTCCCCGGCAACCACCAGCGTTTCTTTATTGGCGAGGGCAATTGCTTTTTTATGTTCAATTGCTTTGAGTGTAGGCTTTAAACCGGCAAAACCAACAATAGCAGCCAGCATCATATCATACGTATCAAAAGCAGCTACTTCTTCTAACGACTGCTCCCCTGTAAATACTTTTACATCGGTTGATGATAAAGCCTGTTTTACTTTTTCATACTTCTTCTCATCAACAATCACTACTGCATTTGGCTTAAACTGCATGGCCTGTCGAATGAGCAGTTCATGATTGGTATGAGCAGTTAAAATTTCTACTTCAAATAATTCCGGATTGGCTTCAATTACTTCCAATGCCTGTGTACCGATAGAACCGGTAGATCCGAATATGGCAATACGTTTTATCTGTTGTTGCATTTTATTTTATACTAGCTGATGGATGGTTTTACATTATACGGATGTCTGATTTAATTCTCGGCCCACTTCGTTAAGTCATCGGCAATTTTACGGTCATTGCTGAGGCGGGGAACCTTATTTTGTCCGCCCAATTTACCAATACTTTTCATGTAATCTATAAACCCGTTCTTTTTAACCGCTGTAATTTTTAATGGGGTTAAAATATTTCCTGTAATCAAATCATCATAATAAATATTACGGCTGCGTAATTGATTGTTTATTTTTTCTGCAAAGCCATATATGTCCTGTGGTTTATTTTCGAATTCAATAAACCATTCATGATAACTTTTTCCATTCCCCTGCTGAATCATAGGAGCCACCGTAAATTCGGTAATTTGAATTCCATCTTCTTCAGCAGCTTTTAATAAGCTGTGTTCAACCTCCTCTCCAATTACATGTTCGCCAAAAGCAGAAATAAAATGTTTTGTTCTGCCTGTTACAACCAAACGGTAAGGATTGGTTGATACAAATTTCACCGTATCGCCCAGATTGTATCCCCAAAGTCCGGCATTGCTGTTAATGATCATGGCATAGTTCTCTCCCACTTTTACATCAGCAAGAGTGAGTCTTGTGGGATGCTCGTTAAAAATTTCGCCTGCAGGAACAAATTCAAAAAAGATTCCATCATTGGTATTCAGCAGTAACCCTTCTTCTTTCTGCGAATCCTGAAAAGCAAAAAAACCTTCACTGGCGGGGAACAGTTCAATACAATCAATAGGCCTGCCGATGCTTTCGAACAACTTTGCTTTATATGGTTCAAAGTTTACTCCGCCCTGAATCATTACACTGAAGTTGGGGAAGATTTCCCCTACTTTTTTACCTGTGCGGTTCATCAATTCATCAAAATACATCTGCATCCATGGCGGAATACCGCTGATGAGGGTCATATTCTGATGAAGCGTTTCATCCACAATTTTCTGCAGCTTGGTTTCCCAGTCTTCAATACAATTGGTTTCATAAGAAGGCAGTTGATTGGTTCGGAGATATTTTGGAATCAGATGATTTGATATACCACTTAAACGGCCGGTTGGAATATTACCCACCCGTTCCAGTTCCGGTGAACCCGACAGAAAGATCAGTTTTCCATCAAAAAAACGGGTATTGCCCGTTTCTGCAGCATAACAAAGTGCTGCATTTCTGGCTGTACCAAAATGGTTGCTTACCGATTCTTTGGTGATGGGGATGTATTTAGCGCCACTTGTTGTGCCCGATGTTTTTGCAAAATACAGGGGCTGCCCTTTCCATAGAACATTGTGTTTGCCTTCAATAATTTTATCAATCCAGGGCCGCATCTGTTCATAATCCCTCACCGGAACGGCCTGCTTGTACTCCCCGTAGGAGTTAACATCTTTTAGTGCCAGTTGTTTCCCATAATCTGTGCTGCGCCCCACCTTAATGAGTTGTTTCATGATCTGCTCCTGATCAGAAACAGCGGTTAATTTATTCTTCTGGATAGTTTTATAGATATACCCTGCAAATGGTTTTGCCAGGATCGACTTAATTTTCATGCCCAAGCCCCCGTTTTAAGCCACAAATGTAGCTTTACGGCCCCAAACTGTTACGTTAAAATGAGGGCAAATTTTTTGATTGAAACTTGTGTTCAAACAAATTTTATCCCTACCTTTGCAGCCCTAATATTGGAAAGTTATGTTTGCAGTAATTAAAATTGCCGGTCAGCAGTTCAAAGTTTCAGAAGGTCAAAGCCTGTACGTACCTCATATTGAAGGTAATGCAGGAGATCAGGTTGAGTTTTCTGATGTGCTTTTTGTTGATACCGATGGTAAGATCAGCATTGGTGCTGATGCGAAAGTGAAAGTGAAAGCTGAAATTCTTGCTGAGAAAAAAGGCAAAACAGTGATTGCGTTTAAAATGAAACGTCGTAAAGGTTTCCGTAAAAAAATCGGTCATCGTACACTTTACACGCAAATTAAAGTAACAGGAATTGCATAATTGTTTGCATTCATTTTTCAATTCCAAAATTAAAAACTTCAAAAATCATTTGAAATGGCACATAAAAAAGGTGAAGGTAGTGTAAAGAATGGTCGTGACTCACAAAGCAAACGCCTTGGTGTTAAGATCTTTGGTGGCCAGCCAGCTGCTGCCGGTAATATCATTCTTCGTCAACGTGGAACGGTTTATCATCCCGGTAAAAATGTAGGTGTTGGAAAAGACTTTACCATCTTTGCATTAGCTGATGGTGTGGTTGAATTTAAGAAAGGAAGAGACAATCGTACTTTCGTTTCTGTTGCTCCCGTAGAAGCAGGTGCGTAAAAAAATTTTGATTTTATCATTTTTTTTTTATTTTTACTCTGTTAAGTTTTTTACTAATCATTAAATTCTACTAAAAATGGCAACAAAAAAGAAAGCTGCTAAAAAAGCTGCTCCAAAAAAGAAAGCTGCTGCTCCTAAAAAGAAAGCTGCTCCTAAAAAGAAAGCTGCTCCTAAAAAGAAAGCCGCTAAGAAAAAATAAGGTTCGAAAGAATCAAAAAAGAAACCTCCTGTTTACAGGAGGTTTTTCTTTTTATATACAATCCGTTTTTGTTTCTATTTACGCAACTGAAACAAACTGTCTGCAAATTCATGTTTATTAAATACCAGCAGATCTTCTACCCTTTCACCAACGCCAATAAACTTTACCGGAATTTTAAACTGATGCGCTATAGCCAATACCACACCGCCTTTGGCGGTACCATCCAGTTTTGTAATCATCAGTCCGGTTACATCTGTAGCAGCGGTAAAATGTTTTGCCTGTTCAAGTGCATTTTGACCTGTTGAACCATCCAGCACCAGTAACACATCATGCGGTGCATCGGGAATCACTTTCTGAATAACCCGTTTAATTTTACTGAGCTCTTCCATTAAATGTGTTTTGGTATGGAGTCTTCCTGCAGTATCAATGATCAATACATCAATATCTTTTGCAACAGCACTGCTCACTGCATCAAAAGCAACTGATGCAGGATCACTTCCCATTTCCCGTTTCACAATTGGCACCCCGGCCCGGTCACTCCAGATAGTCAATTGATCAACCGCCGCAGCACGAAATGTGTCGGCCGCACCCAACATCACCTTTTTTCCGGCTTGTGTAAAATGATGTGCAAGTTTTCCGATGGTAGTTGTTTTGCCTACACCGTTAACGCCAACAATCATCAACACAAATGGTTTTTTACCAACTGGCAAATCAAAGTTTGAATAAGTTGTATCGATTGGCGCATCAACAAGTATGTTTTCAATTTCCTGCTGAAGGATAGAGTTCAATTCTGAAGTATTGATGTATTTATCTTTCGCAACTCTTGCTTCAATGCGTTCAATAATTTCAACTGTTGTTTCAATACCAACATCTGCACTTACCAATGCTTCTTCCAGATTATCCAGCACTTCAGCATCTACAGTTGTTTTGCCGGCAACTGCTCTTGCAATTTTTCCCAAGAACCCTTCTTTGGTTTTTTCAAGTCCCTGGTCAAGACTTTCTTTTTCTTTTTTACCGAATAGTTTTCCAAAAAATCCCATGGTTACATTTTTTCTTTACAATATTACATTCTTTGGATGCAGTATAAAAACAACAAAGCCGTTCCATTTTCGAATTGGAACAGCTTTGCCTATACTGATCAGGTATAAGTTATTTTTGAGCCAGGTAATCTTTTACCTTATCCTTGTGCACAATCGCTTCTTTAAACGTATATGCACCTGATTTAGGACTGCGGACAGCCTTAATTACTTTACTCCAGTTCTTTGCTTCTGCTGCGGCTTTTTGATCTTTTGTCTTAATCGCCGTTTTTGCTGCTTTTGCCATTTTACAAAATCATTTAAACATTAGATGAATACAACGAAAGAGATAAATTACTTAATCTCTTTGTGTACAGTTACTTTCTTGAGAATGGGGTTGAATTTTTTCAACTCCATACGCTCAGGTGTGTTCTTTTTGTTTTTTGTGGTAATGTAACGGCTGGTGCCTGCCTGACCGGAGGTCTTATGCTCTGTGCACTCCAGAATTACCTGAACACGGTTACCTTTCTTTGCCATTTTAGCTCAATTTAAAATATGCTGATTAAATATGTTCTCCGTTTGCTCTTAATTCCTTTACAACACTGTACAATCCTCTTTTATTGATTGTACGGATTGCTTCTGTAGAAACCTTTAAGGTTACCCACTTATCTTCCTCTGCAAGGAAAAAACGCTTTGTTTGCAGGTTAGGCAAAAAACGACGTTTGGTTTTAATATTTGAGTGAGACACCTTGTTTCCACCAACCGGCACCTTTCCTGTAAGCTGACATACTCTTGCCATGATACAAATTTTTTGGACGGCAAAGGTAGGAGAATTCAGCTAAAAATCAGAAATAAAAAAGGGAATTTATTTCCGGTTTTCCACAACCCGAAAACCTGTGCCGCAAAGATCTCCCCTAAATGCATAGGTTTGCGCTCAAATTCTAATTTATTTATGGCAGATCATGTTGTAACTACCCGATTTGAAGGGGGAATGACGTTTAAAAGTGAACTGGATAATCACATCATTACCATTGATACACCCCAAAAAGATGGCGGAAATGATGGCGGACCCCGCCCAAAAAAACTGATGCTCTCCTCTCTGGCCGGCTGTACAGGGATAGATGTGGTATCTACACTCAATAAAATGAGGGTTGAATTCAGCAATTTCAGCATGGATATTGAGGCCAATCTTTCAGAAACTACTCCTAAAACTTATACCTGGGTAAAAATCATCTACAGGATTTCAGTAAATGAGGAAGACAAGGATAAAGTGAAAAGAGCTGTAAAAATGTCGAAAGAGCAATATTGCGGTGTGAGTGCCATGTTTGAAAAGTTTGCAACACTGGAATATGAAATTGTATTTGAATAAGCTTGATCTGAACAATTAATCTGTTGCTGAATAAGTGGCTTCCTTATTTTTGTCGCCATGGCAAAAGCAGGATCGGATACTCCCTTAATGCAACAACACGGGGCTATCAAGGCAAAATACCCCGATGCAATTCTCTTATTCAGGGTTGGTGATTTTTATGAAGCCTTTGGGCAAGATGCAATTCTTACATCGCAAATTCTGGGAATTACATTAACCAAACGTAATAACGGCTCGGCTGCAAGCAATGAATTAGCAGGTTTTCCGCATCATGCACTGGATACCTATTTACACAAATTGGTGAAAGCCGGTCATCGTGTGGCCATTTGTGATCAGTTAGAAGACCCCAAACAGGCAAAAGGCATTGTAAAAAGAGGTGTTACAGAATTACTCTCTCCCGGCACAGCAACCAACGATAAATTACTGGAGCACAACAGCAATAACTTTCTTGCAGCCGTTCACGAACAGAATGAACAATACGGATTGGCTTTTACTGACATCAGCACCGGTGAATTTTTTGTTGCTGAAGGAAACAGAGAATATGCAGATAAACTGTTGCAGAGTTTAAAACCTGCCGAAGTTGTTTTTCAACGCAACAAACAAAAACTGATCAAAGAAAACTTTGGAACAAAGTTTTATACTTATCATTTAGAAGAATGGATTTTCAGCGAAGCATATGCAACAGATCTGCTGTTAAAACATTTTCAAACACATTCACTTAAAGGATTTGGTGTTGATTCACTTACACTTGGCACCATTGCGGCAGGAGCAGTGCTTCATTACCTGAGAGATACTGAACATCCCAACCTCAAGCATATCACATCCGTTCAGCGTTTAGACGAAGCTGATTATTTATGGATGGATCGTTTTACCATCCGCAATCTTGAATTGTTGGGGAGCAATGCCGATGCAGGTAACTCATTGCTGAAGGTGATGGATAATACAGTTTCTCCGATGGGTGCAAGGTTGATCAGACGCTGGATGGTACTGCCTTTGAAAGATCTGGAGCGCATCAATGAACGTTTAGATGCAGTACAGTCTGTAATTCTTGAACCGGAATTCAGAAAGCAACTGCAAACAAATATGAAACATTGCGGTGATGTGGAACGGCTGGTTGCAAAACTTCCATTGAAGAAAATTAATCCGAGAGAAGTGTTACAACTTGCAAAAGGGCTCGGTTATGCAGAAAAAATAAAAGAGTTGTGTAACACTTCATCAAATAAGTATTTAAAACGCCTTGCAGATACAATTAACCCCTGTCATTACATTGCTGAAAAAATTATTCATGAAATTGTTGATACCCCTCCTGTAATGGTAAGCAAAGGCGATGTGATCAGAGATGGTATACATGCTGAGTTAGATGAGTTGCGGCGAATTGCACATCATGGCAAAGAATATTTACTGGAAATACAGCAACGGGAAAGTGAAGCAACCGGCATTCCATCACTTAAAATTTCGTTCAACAATGTATTTGGTTATTATTTAGAAGTAACCAATACACACAAACATAAAGTACCGGCAGAATGGACACGAAAACAAACACTTGCCAACGCCGAACGGTATATTACACCTGAGCTGAAAGAGTATGAAGAAAAGATTACAGGAGCTGAAGAGAAGATTGTAAAAATTGAAGCAGAGCTTTTTGAAAAAATATTAACTGAACTGCAGGAATATATTGGTCCAATACAAACTAACGGGCAGGTAATGGCCATCCTTGACTGTGTTTGCTGCTTTGCTGAAAATGCGCTGCAATACAAATATGTTCGTCCGCAGATGCATCATGCATCTGAACTGGAAATAAAAGATGCACGGCATCCTGTTATTGAACGCAACTTACCCGCAGGTGAACCATACATTGCCAACGATTTGTTATTAGATAAGGAGCAGCAACAAATCATTATTCTTACCGGACCAAACATGAGTGGTAAAAGTGCATTGCTTCGCCAAACCGGTTTAATTGTGCTCATGGCTCATATGGGCAGTTTTGTTCCTGCCTCTGCTGCGAAAATTCCTTTAACAGATAAAATTTTTACCCGTGTTGGTGCAAGCGATAATTTAAGCGGAGGTGAAAGTACATTCATGGTTGAAATGAATGAAACAGCCAGTATCATTAATAATCTTTCTGACAGAAGTTTGATCCTTTTAGATGAAATCGGCAGAGGAACTTCTACTTACGATGGCATTTCCATTGCTTGGAGTATCGCAGAATTTTTACATCAATCACCCCATCAACCCAAAACATTATTTGCCACGCACTATCATGAACTAAATGAGCTGGAAGAAAAATTCCCCCGCATCAAAAACTATCATATTACAAATAAAGAATTAGGAAATAAAGTCATCTTTCTCCGTAAACTTGCAGCAGGCGGCAGTACGCATAGTTTTGGAATACATGTAGCAAAAATGGCAGGTATGCCTGTTTCACTTATTCAAAGAGCAAATGAAATATTAAAGCAACTCGAAGATCAGCGGAGCGGCGGTCATTTACAGGAGCAGCTAAAACAATTACCCACACAAAAAATGCAGTTAAATATATTTGATATTCATTCACAGACTTTTGAGGAAATCCGGAAAGCACTTGAAGGGATGGATATTAACCGTCTTACTCCGGTTGAAGCTTTGCTGAAGCTGCAGGAGATAAAGCAAAAACTAAGGTAAAGTTGTAAAGAATAATAGTTCGCTCTACAAAAACAGGCGGACAAAAATGTACCTTTAATCAATCATGTACCTCCGTTTTAAACAAAAAAATTTTAAAACCTGGCTTCAGGAAACAGCTGATTTAATTGGCGTGGAGGCAAAAAACTGTGTACTTGTTTTACCACATGAAACAGCTAAGGGTTTCTGTTTTGCAGATAGTGTAGACCGTTCGTTTTCTTATGTGCTGATGCATGCATATCTGAAAGAGAACTGCACCATTCATCGAATGAGCAACAATCAGCAAGGGTTGATTATTTTCTTTAATCAGATACAGGTAGGTGATTACATCAGTTTACGAAGTAAAAAAGCTTCTGTAAAAGATTCCTGTCTTAAAGAACGTAACAATATCTTCATTTCCTCCAGCAATACAGAGCTGGAGTTACTATATACTGCAGGTTCTACTATACGCCGTTTGGGCATATACCTTAGTCCGCAATGGCTGACAGAACACTTTGATGCAGATGCAAAATTTCAACTGGAAGTTCTTTTAGGACAAAACCTGAAGATGGTAAACCAATTTCTCATTAATGATGACATGCAGGTTAAGCTAAACAGCATCTTTCAGACAAATTTTGATAAGGATGCAGAAAAACTTCAGCTTAAAACAAAAGTTATTGCATTACTTGAAGAGTTTTTGAGTGTGTTTTTTAATGCCTTTCCCGAAATCAGAAATAAAGAACCGATTTCAAAAGAAGATATCAGCAGACTTAAACACATTGAACAGATTCTTTCAAACGAAGACACAGAAAAGTTTCCTTCCATCACTATGCTGGCACGTATTGCACAAATGAGCAGCACCAAACTAAAACTCCGTTTCAAACAGGTTTATGGTTACAGGCTCTATGAGTTTTACAATAAACAACGGTTAGGCAAAGCAAAAGAACTGATTGAGAATGGAATGACCCCTAAAGAAGCCGGATACAGTATTGGATTTGCGAACGTATCTAATTTTACCAAGTCATTTAAAAAGGAATATGGTTTAACTCCGGGACGCCTGCTACACAAAACAAATTCGTCCAAATAAAAAACCGCTGAAAGCGGGCTTTTTACAGACAGACTAAAGGGTTTCGAATACCGGCCTTCAAGTCGGCATCCCGACTAAAACGTCTGGACCCCTCAGAACCACAATCTGATTATTGTGCATTTAAACAATCAGAATATTTATCAATAAACTCCATCAATTTAATACGATTCAGATTTTTTAACTTCTTTTCCAGAATCATCGCTTCTGATCTTGTTTACTTTTCTATAAAACATTTCAACTCCCATGGAGCATAAGGTTTTGTTACCTTTTCATACCCATGATTATGTCTGTTCAAGCGATCCGTAAGATTTTCTGTTTGTCCAATATAAAAGCGATCAGATAATGCAGAAGAAAGGATGTAAACGAAGAAAGGCATACACTAAAAATAAAAAACCCCGCACTTATTATGCAGGGATTTTAAAGGGAGGCTGAAGGGTTTCGAACCCTCGACCCTCAGAACCACAATCTGATGCTCTAACCAACTGAGCTACAGCCTCCGTATTTGGGACAGCAAAAGTAATGCAATTCAGTTTTCCAAGCAAATCACTTCAGCACAATTCAAAAAATAAACGTTCTTTGCGGCTTAGTTTAAAAAAATATGAATTACTGGCTCTTACTGATTCCTGTTATTTCCGGCTTTATTGGGTGGGTTACCAACTGGGTGGCAATTAAAATGCTTTTTCACCCGAGAGAACCGAAATTTATTTTTGGTTATAACATACAAGGCATTTTTCCAAAACGTCAGGAACAGTTTGCACAAAAACTGGGCAAATTAGTTGCAGATGAACTGTTATCGTTTTCGGATATTGAACAAAAAATAACCAATCCTGAAAACCTGAAAAATATTTTACCACAGGTTGAAACTCATATTGACCATTTTCTGCGTGTAAAATTAAGCGACAGCATGCCGGTAGTAAGTATGTTTATCGGTGATAAAACCATTGACAAACTGAAATCTGTTTTTATGGAAGAGCTTGAAATTCTTTTCCCTAAAATGATGAAAGAATATGCAACTTCCCTCAAAAGCCAGCTGGATCTGGAAAAAATAGTTACAGAAAAGGTAAACGCTTTCTCCAGTGATAAATTAGAAGATATCCTGTATCAGGTGATGGCCAAAGAATTCCGTTTTGTAGAAATTCTTGGTGGCGTTCTGGGCTTTCTCATTGGTATACTACAAATACTTATCACCCTTCTTACCCAATAATACCCACTCATCACAAAGGGAAACCTGTACGATGAACATTAGCCGTCGAAGTTGGTTAAGCATACCATTCATACTAAATGAATATGCGATAAACATTAATTATGGGAAATTTGCGGCTCTTAAAAAATAAAACAAACAGCATGAAACTGATTCTCAGTTTATTTTCTTTTCTATTTGCATTACAACTCACTGTAAAAGCACAAAATGGCAGACCCGGCGGTGGCGGACAAATGAATATTGGCCGTTTCTATGGCAAAATTGTAGATGCTAAAACAAACAAACCAATTGATGCAGCATCGGTACAACTCTATCAAAACAGAATGGATACGGCTACAAAAACCAGAAAAGAAGTGCTGGTAAACGGACAGTTAACACAAGCCAATGGAGATTTCAGTCTGGAAGGATTAAGCCCGATGGGTAATTATAAATTTCTTGTTACAGCAATAGGGTATAAAACCATACAGCAGACTATCAGCTTCAGTATTAAACCGGGTGGCACACCTGAAGAAATGATGGCGCAGTTAGACAAAGATCTCGGTAACATTAAATTAGAAACAGAAGTAAAAGAATTGGGCGAAGTGGTAGTAACCGGTGATAAGCCAACCTTACAGTTAGGTATAGACCGTAAGATATTTAATGTGGAGAAAAATATTGTTTCGCAGGGAGGTACCGGCGTTGATGTTATGCGTAATGTACCAACCGTAAATGTTGATATTGACGGCAACATTACCATGCGTAACAGTGCTCCTCAAATTTTTGTTGATGGAAGGCCCACTGTTTTAACGCTTGATCAAATACCTGCAGATGCTATTCAGAGTATTGAACTCATCACTAACCCTTCTGCAAAGTTTGATGCAAGTGGCGGACAATCTGCCATTATCAATATTGTATTAAAAAAGAACCGCCGTGTTGGTTACAGTGGCAGTGTTCGTGTGGGTGTGGATATGCGTGGACGCTTCAACGGCGGCGGCGATATCAATATCCGCCAGGGAAAAGTAAATTTCTTTGCAAACATTGGTGTTAACCAGCGCAGAGGAATTGGCTTTGGTGAAACTGACCGTGATAATTTTGGAGACAGAATCCCCAATAAATTGTTTACCAGAAATCGCAACAACAGTGAAGGCCTGTTTAATTTTGGCAGGGCCGGTTTCGATTTTCTCATTGATAACAGAAATACTATAACGGTTTCGGGCAACTTTGGTGGTGGTAATTTTGATTTACTCGATCAGAACTACATTCGTTACGACACTTCATACAGTGCACCCAGAACTATTTACGAATACCGTGAAACAAACGGAACCAACAAATTCCGTAATGCCGGCGCAGCTATAAGCTATAAATATATTTTTCCACGGGCAGGGAGAGAATGGACGGCTGATATAAACTACAACAAGAGCAGAAGTGAAAACAACCAGTCAATTGATTTTACAAAGTGGCTTGATAAAGACTGGACATCGGTATATATCCCCAAACAAAACCAGATTAATAACGGCGGTGGTAACAACAGTTTTATTGTTGCCCAAACAGATTATACAGATCCTATTAACGAAACCATGAAGATTGAAGCCGGTTTGCGTACGCAAATCCGTTTGTTTGAAAGTTTTCAGGATGTGCTGTATGATGGTGTTGCACAAACAGGTTTAAGCAACCGATTTGAGTATGTTGATTATGTGCATGCTGCTTATACAAGCTTCTCACAAAAAATTAAAAAAGCAAATTTAAATTATCAGGTTGGGTTGCGTTTGGAAAGCTCAAAATACGAAGGAGAGCAGGTTGGTAAACCCGGCACATTCAGCAACCAGTTTCCTTTGGCGTTGTTCCCCAGTGTGTTTTTATCAAAAGGCCTCAAAGAAAAACAGGATTTGCAATTGAACTACAGCCGCAGAATCAATCGTCCGAGCTTTTTTCAGTTGCTGCCCAATACAGATATCAGCGATATCTTTAACTACCAGACAGGTAACCCGAATCTGAAACCTGAATTTACCAACTCACTGGAATTAACGTACCAAAAAACATACGGCGAAAAGAACAATACTTTTCTTGCTACCATTTTTGGAAAGCAAACCAACAATTTAATTTCACGCTATCAGAACAGAGAGCAAATTGCTGATACAAAAGACACAGCGGTTATCAGCACATGGGTGAATGCAGACAGAAGTTATGCTGCAGGGCTTGAACTGGTATTCCGTAATACAATTGCCAAATGGTGGGAGATCAATTACAACGTGAATGTTTACTATTCTAAAATTGACGGCAGCAGTATTTTACCTGAGTTGAAAAACGAACGTACCAGTTATACCATTAAACTCAACAACTCATTCCGTTTAGGGAAAGGCTGGAGTATGCAGTTAAGCGGCGATTACAATTCACGTTCAATTCTTCCGGTTTCATCTGGTGGTGGCGGTCGTGGTGGCCGTGGTGGCGGTGGCGGATTTGGCGGTGGTGGTTTTGGTGGCGGAAGCATCTCAACCACACAAGGTTATATTGATGACAACTACTATCTTGATTTTGGAATTCGCAAAGAATTCAAAATAAAAAAGAATACCGCTTTCTTTTCTTTAAACTGGAGTGATTTTTTAAGTACACGCCGTAACAATGTATTTTCTGAATCACAATTCTTTGATCAGTACAGCTGGAGAAGAAGAGATCCTGCGTTTGTGCGGATCAACTTCAACTATCGTTTTGGCAAGTTTGATGCATCGTTATTTAAACGCAGAAACAATCGTGTTGAAACAGATGATGCACCGATGCAATAAATAAATCATCAAAATAAACAAAACCCGGAGCCTTGCTTCGGGTTTTGTTTTACAATAACTGTTTACTCACGACATAAATGAGTTACATTAGTGTATGATGCAAAAGGAATCAACAAAAAAATTACGTGTCATTATTACCGGTTCAACAGGAATGGTAGGTGAAGGTGTACTTCATGAATGTTTACATCATGTTGATGTAGATCAGGTGCTGGTAATTAACCGTCGTACATGCGGAGTAACGCATCCCAAACTAAAAGAAATCATTCATACAGACTTCCATCATTTGTTTCCCATTCGTGAAGAGCTTGCCGGTTACAATGCCTGTTTCTTCTGTTTGGGTGTATCATCGGTTGGTATGAAAGAACCGGAGTACTACCGTTTAACGTATACCTTAACAATGCATATGGCAGAGCTGCTGTCTGCACAAAATCCTGAAATGACTTTTTGTTATGTTTCAGGTGCAGGAACAGACAGCAGCGAAAAAGGCCGCCAGATGTGGGCGAGAGTAAAAGGCAAAACGGAAAATGATTTAATGAAACTGCCTTTTAAACAGGTGTATAATTTTCGCCCGGGAATTATTGAACCAACCAAAGGTTTAAAAAACACACTCTCTTTTTATAAATACTTTGGTTGGCTGTTACCGTTAATTAAAACAATTGGTCCGAACTATATTTCATCACTTCGTGAAATTGGTTTAGCCATGATCCATGCTGTA
>JALHRP010000008.1 GCA_022841365.1 Chitinophagaceae bacterium
TCTTCTAAAAATGAATGGGAACGGCCGTTTTTGAGGTTTTCGAACAAACGTAGCAGCTCTTTGATTTCTTCTCTGTCTTGACGGAAAGGATTTTGCTTCATTTCGTTGTGGGTTATCCCAAGTTAGCCTTAATTCAAGAAAAATTACCATAGGTATGTAACATTTAGTTATCAACATACGTTAATATAAATATAAAATAATGACAGGTGGTTGGGAAAGCCCGATTATTAATTCATAAATTTGTAACAACATGCAAACCAAAACAACCTCTTTACCAAAATTGCTGAGAAACAGTTTACTGTTGATTGGATGTTTTGCTATGTTACATTCAGCATCATCTGCAACATTTTCTACCGGTGGCGGTAAAAATAAAAATGCAAAGAAAGCTCCTGTTACAACATTAAGTTTAAAAAACAGTCCGCTCAGTTTTAACAACGGTTACCGTTTCAGAAGTGGATTAAGCTTTTCAACCAATTCATCTAACACATTGGTGATGCATGGTAACAGTATCCGGTTTCAAAAAGGCAACAGCCTGTATGTATTACCGGTAAAACAGAAAGTGATTTTCACGAAATTTAAAACTCCTCAAAAAGAAAACAGATAAATAAAAAAACCTCCGCTTGGAGGTTTTTTTATTTACATCTATTCTGTTGAATTAATTTTTACTTCTTGCATTTTTCACCTGCTCGTACGTCATTTCTCTGTAGCCCGATTTAGGTACATCGTACAATGCTGCTGCAACGGGATCAAAGCTTACTTTATCTGCAATGTAGGTGACCTTCATTTTACCCAACTCCGACTCATATTCTAAAGGAAAACCGGGCAGGTTCTGAAACTGTACACCATAATCTTTATTCTGGAAAGCAATTTCAGGAGTGTAATACACTCTGAACGTTGAGCCATCTTTCATTTTAGCAATGGCCAGTTTACAGTTGTACCCAAGAATTTTTTTAGTATCGGGCAAAAACTCATATTGTATGCCTGCGTATTTGCTGTTACGGTCCTGGTAATTCTCTTTCGTCATCCGGATCAGAATTTTCTGATCACCATATTCATTCATCACTACGGCATTACCAGCTTTTGAATCGTGCAGGGTGATTGTTTTACCTAAGATGCTTGTAAGCTCTGTACGGGTATTAACACCTTTGAACCAAATTTTTTGTGTGGCCCCATCCAGTAAATCAGCCGCCTTTGCTTCGTTATTACCGGTATTTACAATTACATTGTAAACAACCACACCCTCGCTGTACGCCTGCTGGGCCTGTGCCTTTACTGCCAGTAATGCTAATCCAAACATCCATCCAATCTTAATCATCTGCTTCATAGTTTTTATTGATTCTGTACAGGTTAAAGATATAGAAATAGTATGCCAAGTTGCATGAGTTGAAGATAAAAAAACCCCGGTTGAGTGACCGGGGTTGTATAACTGCTGTTAATTTTATTTTTTACCGCCTTTATTCTGCATATCCTTTAACTTTTGGTTGCTCTGCTGCACCTGTTCCAAACGTTCCTGCCATTTGGATTTGGTGACGGGCTTCTTTTTATTTTCCTGCATCTTGGCATGGATTTTTTCATCGCTGATAATAAACTTCTGAATCACAAACTGCAACACCAGTGTTACAATGTTTGAAACGGTATAGTACCAGGTTAATGCCGATGGTAAACTGTTAAAGATGAACAACAGCATAATGGGGAAGAAATAGATCATGTACTTCATTACAGGATTATCCTGCGTTGGAGTCATTTGCATGTTGTATGCTGAAATCAAAAAGCTGGTCAACGTAGCGGTGATGGTAAACAAACTTACATGATCACCGTAAAAAGGAATGTTAAACGGAAGATGAGCAATGGTATCGTACGACGACAAATCCTGTGCCCACAAAAAGCTTTCGCCACGCAAACCAATGTTGGCGTTAAAGAAACTGTATAAGGCAAAGAAGATCGGGATCTGCAGCAATGCAGGAATACATCCACCCAATGGATTTACACCGGCCTGACGAAACAGTTTCATCTGTTCCATACTCATGGCCTGTTGATCACTACCATGCTTTTTCTTTAACTCATCAATTTCTGGACGTAACACTTTCATCTTTGCACCACTGAGGTAGCTGCTGTATGTAAGTGGAGAAATGATTAAACGGATAAAGAATGTCAACAACAAAATTACAATACCTACGCTGCCAATGTATTTATCAAAGAAATCAAACACAGGCATCACCACAAAACGGTTGATGTATTTTACAAAAGCAAAAATGCCATAGCCTAATTGTACATGACTCTCTAAACTGTTGTTATACGTTTTGAGGATGTGATAATCATTGGGGCCGTAATACAACTGCAACGGAACTGTTGCTGAAGTTGTACCTGCAAGATTAAAACGAAGGACACTCTTTACATCCATTACTTTTTGTAATGAATCCTCTTCTTCAGTTGGAACAGTCCAGTTAGTTTCTGCATAGCTGAATGTATTGCCCGCTAAAACAGTTGTATTAAAAAACTGTTGTTTTACACCTACCCATTTTGTTTTATCGCCTAGTTTTTTACTGTCGCCTGTACCAGCAGCTGCAAAATCATAATCACCATCTTCTACATACGCCACATTGCTCTGGCCTTTTTCATATTTGATATCTTTTTCCTGCTGCTGCGCAGTGATATCCCAGTTGAGATTTAAAATTCCCTGTGTAAGTAATTTATCTGCACCTGCCAGTTGAATAGTCCAACCTATCAGATAATCGTTGTTCTTAATGGTATACACATGTTCTACTGATTGTCCGGATGAATCAGCAATTTTAAATGAAATGGTTTGTCCATCGGCAGTTTTGGTAACGGCACCTGCAGTAAAGTTTAACTGTGAGGTAAGAGCCGATTTATTGTTGCCTGTGTTGACAGCATAAATCAACTGGTGATTGGCACCACCAAGCACTACCTGTTTGCCATCATACTTTTTAAACTTCTTCAGTTCGATGAATTTGGGGTATCCGCCTTTATTGGTGAAGCTCACTTTGATCAACTCATTTTCTACCACAGTCAGTTGCTCAGCTCCGGCAGATTGAAAACCACCAGCTGCCTGTAAATTGGCTGCGGTCTCTCTGTTGGCTGAATCCTGTTTCAGCGCAACGGTATCAACCAGTTTCTTTTTAGCAGCTTCAATTTGAGCCAATGAATCAGCTGCACGTTGTTTATCCTGCTCCAGAGCGCCTGCCTGGCGTTGGGTAAAAAAGATATAGCCAAAAAGCAAAACCATCATTGCAACAAAACCAATAATCGTATTCCGGTCGAAATTCATGTTTTTAAAATTGAGCCGCAAAGGTAAGTATTTGAGGCGAAGTACAGGGTTAGAAGTACGAGGTTAAAGAAGAAAACCCAAGGTACAAGGCACAAGATTCAAGGTTTAAATTCGGCCATCTTGTTCTTTTCTTGTGCCTTGCTTTCCTGCTTGTGCCTTGAATCTTGTGCTTTGGATTTTCTTTATAGCTCTTTACCATTTCCTTTACAATAACTATTTTTACCACTCGTTTAATTCCTGCTTTAACCACGTTCGCTGTTCCGGCCTTAACCAAGCCAACTATTAAATCAAACAATTATGACCAAAGAGGCTACTCCCATGTATGCCGGGGATGCGTATACTCCTTCGCAAACAGATGAACTATTGTGGTGGCTGGCAACAGCCGAAAAAGAACTGATCAAAGATTGCGTGGTAGACAGGAACCGCTACCGTATTGTGGGCATGAGTGTGCTGGCCACCTGGACTTTTGCCAGTCTTGCCTGGACTTATTTTTTCTCCACTGTTGTTGACAATGTATTTCTTTATGTGTGCAGTGGTTTGTTTATGGGCTTTGTGATTCTTACCATTGACCGTGCACTCATTAAAGGCATCAATCAATTCAACAAACGAAAATTTACTCCTCTCCTGTTTCGTGGTTTACTGGCATTAACCATTGGTACATTTATGGCGCAGCCTGCCATCCTTTACATGTTTGATAAAGAAATCAACATGCAAGTATCGCTGGATAATGAAAAACGAAAGCTCAGCAAACGTACAGAGCTCGATCTGTTGTATAAAAACAGAAAGGATGAACTGTTGAAAGAAAAAACCGGCATACAAAAAGAGCTGGATCTGAAATATGCGGATGTGAATACTGCACGTGAAAAATTTATTGCAGAAACAGATGGCAGTGGCGGCAGCGGTAAAGTAGGTATACAGGATATTGCTATTGCTAAACGCAATGAGTATCAAAAACTGGATGCAGAATATAAAGCATTGCAGGGGCAACAACAACAACGCATAACTGCCATAGATGAAGAATTGAACCAAATGGAAACGACCATTAAAAAACAGGAAGCCGATTTTCTCAATTATCTCAACACCGGTTTTTTAACCCGTATTGAAGCCATGAATAATTTGCTGAAGGATAATGCTGCATTGCAATTCCGTTACTATCTTATTCTGGTGATTTTAATGTTGATTGAACTGATGCCGGTTATTGCAAAAACATTGTTACCTGTAGGTGTGTACGATGAAAAAGTAAAACAACGGGAGGCACTTGAAAAAATCATGGCCGAAGAAAGTGCAGATTATGAAAAGGACATGAAACGGTTGTACAATAAATTATCTATGCAGCAGGATACAGAAACCATGGAAGAATTTTTCCGCATGCAGAAAGAAGAACAAAAAGCCAAGCTCAACCATTTTGGAAAAGACTGGAAACGAAATGATGAAAATGTGCAGGGCTTCTGGGAAAAAATAAAACAGCAGATGATTGGGAGGCCGGAAAATTAATACAGTTTGCAGTTTATTTTACATCATAGCAGATACCGAAACGATAGTTCAATTGTTTAAATCCAAGCCCGGGTAAATAATTAACAGACTTTTGGGGGGCCACATACTTATATCCAACATTCCATAATAAGCCTACTCCTTTATACTTAAAAGCCGCACCTAAGTTCGATTCAAAAGCAATGCTAGTACCCCTAAAGTCTCTGGCATAAACTCCGTTATTATAGGCCGGATAAAAGAACTCACTGGAAACTGAGCTAAAGGAACCTATTCCTGCGTTAAGAAAGAACCAGGAATTTTTATCTTCAAACCTTATTTCGGGCAGGAGGGAAAAATTGAGATAGCTAGCAGAATACTCACTGTTCACAGTTGGTTTTACACCATAACTCTCAATAAAACTTGCTTCTAAACGATTCTGGATTTTATTATATCCAATTTCAGATTTAAGATAAAGAAACTTATAAATTTTCCCGCTTACACCAATGGAATAGGTTGGTTGCATTTTACTAAACTGATGATTCCTGTCGCTGATAATACCTTCACCTTTTAAAAAGGTACGTGAAAGTGAATTCCCGATGTTCAATTCCAAAACAACCTTTTGACTAAAAAGACAGTTACTGAAAAAGATCATGAAAAGAAAAACTGAAATTGCTTTTTTCATTTTTGAGTCTTTACTTTTATAAGCGAAAGAAGTTCCCAAAGGCAATACACTACCGTTAAAATTAATACCCATTTCAAATGTTTCATAACCAAGTTTTCTGATTTATCAATAACTTGAAAGAGATTATGGTTATACCATACATTTCAAAAAATTCTAATTTTAACACAGCTGATATGTGAAACTTACACTTTGTTTGCTGACCAAAAAGACTTGCCATGATTAAACACATTCAGGTAGACTTTCTCCAACAAATAGCACATAAAATAGGAGCTGATAAAATATTAGCAGTTGAACTGAGCAGTGTATTAGGTATTTCTAAAAGTGAAGCTTACGGAAAAGCAAACGGATCAAGTTTACTTACAACAACACAGATTTTACAACTTTGTGATACTTATGGTATAGACTTCAACATCGTCCGTGAAAAAGGAAAATCGTCTGCAAAAGTAAGTTTCATTCCTTTTCATGCAATTGAATATACAGTACATGATTATATTCAATCATTAGAATCATTCCTTGTAAAAATGAGTCAGGCAAAGCACAAAAAAATTATTTGTGCCACAAACGATATCCCTCTTTTTCACCTGTTTAAATATCCGGAGCTTGCTGCATTTAAACTGCATTTCTGGAATTTACGAATTGCAAATCATTCCACTGCTGAATTTGATTACACCGGTTTTGATCAATCTGTATTAAAAACTGCCGAACAACTTTACCAACTGTATAAAAATATTCCATCAGTTGAAATCTGGACCAATCATTTATCACTCAACAGTATTGAACAAATAAAATATGCAGCAGAGAACGACTTATTTGCCAATAAAGAAACCGGTAAGATTGTATGTGCCCAGTTAATCAGCACCATAAAAGATATTGAAACTTATGCCGTAAACGGAAACAAAGGTGATGATTCCGAATCTGCGTTCGAATGGTATTTCTATGACATCATTGGCGGTATAACCTATCTGGCAGAAGCAGATGGCAACAGATCTGCCTTCATCTGTTTCAACACCTTTAATAATCTGCAGGCAGAAAACGGTCCTTTATGCGATGAAGTTGCTGATTGGCTGAACAACATGATAGCAGATAGTACCGGCTTCAGCAAACAAGGGAGCACACAACGGAATAAGTATTTAAAGAAAACAATTGAGAGTTGTGAAATGCTTTCCAAAATGTTTGACTGACAAAAAAGTGAAGCCTTACCAAGCTTCGTTTTTTATTTTTCACCCAGACTTATCAGTTATAAGCTAAAAGTCATCCCTCTTTTCTTTTTAATCCTGTCAGAGACTGAATGCTTAACACCAAAGTCCTAAGACCATGAAGATCAGTCAGAAATTCCGTTTCCTGTTTTTATACTCTTGTTTTGTTAATTATCTAACAGGTAATCATACTGCCTGTCCCGGCGGGACAAAATATTGGTAATAATATATGATGCATTACCTGAGCCCCTTAGGGGCGACATATTATTCTATTCAATTGCTTTAAAGATATATCGCTCGTCATATTGCACTTCAAATTTTTCAAGAAACTCTTTATACTCTTCGATAAACGTTTTCTTTTGATGATGAATTTCCTGATTCTGTACATAGTTGATTACTGCAGGGAGTTGAGATTTAGCATATGAAAAAGCGCCGAACCCTTCCTGCCATTGAAACTTTCCTTTTACAAATCCTTTTTCGTTGATCCATTTAGATGAATCACCTTTTATATGTTTCAGTAAATCAGATAAAGCCTGTACAGGCCGCATACCAATTACAAGGTGCAGGTGATCCGGCATTCCGTTTACAATAATCATTTTATGATCGTTATGCTGTACAATCCCTGTTATGTATTTATACAATTCATCTTTCCAATTTGGGAGAATTAAAGAAGCTCTGTTTTGAACAGCAAATACAATTTGCAGATGAATTTGGGTGTAGGTATTTGTCATAACGATGTTTTAATAAATATACCGTCCCTACGGGACGGATACAACTATTTTGATTTTTTTCTACCAATAGTTTGTCCCTATGGGACAGTTGAAAGCCAGAGATTCAGATTTAAGGTTTTGAGAAGATATTCTAGAGCAGATTATTGGGAGAATGGAGAATGAATGCAACTTCAGTTTGAATATCTAAAATTTTATATTGCAATTACAGTCGAATAGCCGGTTTCTTCTTTCATTAGAAACTATTCTTTTTCATTCTCCTTTATTTGAATAAATTGATGCTGCTTTTAAACAGCATCCTTCATGACCACACTGCTTGTATTGCTGAGTCTGCTTATACTAATATTGCTGATTGCATGGGCAAAATTTCATCCTTTTCTTGCATTTCTTATTGTTTCATTGCTGGCAGGATGGTGGCTGGGAATACCGGTTGAAAAGTTGACTACTTCTTTAAAAACAGGCATCGGCTCTCTGTTGGGCGATCTTGCTATGATCATTTGCTTAGGTGCTATGCTGGGGAAATTGGTTGCTGAAACAGGTGCTGCACAAAAAATTTCAGATACATTATTGAAATTATTTGGAGAAAAAAATCTGCACTGGGCGATGATGATAACAGGCTTTATCGTTGGCATTCCTTTGTTTTACAATGTTGGTTTTGTATTGCTGGTGCCATTGGTTTTTGCAGTTGTTTACCGAACAGGTATGCCTGCAGTATACACTGCATTACCCATGCTTGCTGCACTTTCGGTAACGCATGGTTTTTTACCTCCTCACCCATCGCCCCTTGCACTTGCTGCACAATTACATGCCAATCCGGGTACCATTCTTTTTTACGGAATCATCATTGCCATTCCAACTATTCTTGTTGCAGGTCCTTTGTTTGCCAAAACATTGAAGAACATGCAGTCAAAACCATTACAATTATTTCAGTCTACCAATCAATACCCTGCTAAATTACCCGGAGCATTCAACAGTTTTGTTTGTGCATTACTTCCTGCAATCCTGCTCATGTTATTTACAGCATTGCCTGTAATCATCAACATTGAAGGAACAGCCATGAACATCATTTCTTTTATCAGCGATCCGGTTCTCATTTTACTTGCATCGCTCTTATTTGCAACAGGTGCACTTGGCGTTGCCAATGGTTACTCATTAAAAACAATCATGAATTTTTACAGTGAAGCGGTAAAAGATATTGCTGTCATCCTGCTCATTATTGCAGGTGCAGGTGCTTTAAAACAGGTGTTGGTTGATAGTGGCGTGAACGAAGCAATTGGCATACAACTGAGCAATCTCTCAATTAATCCGCTTGTTTTGGGATGGCTGATTGCTGCTGTTATACGTGTTTGTTTAGGTTCAGCAACGGTAGCAGGTTTAACAGCTGCAGGCATTATTGCACCATTGATTCAAACTGCCCATGTAGATGCGAACCTGATGGTGCTTTCTGTTGGTGCAGGCAGTTTACTGTTCTCGCATGTAAATGATTCCGGCTTCTGGATGTTTAAAGAGTATTTCAATTTATCTGTAAAAGATACGCTTCGTTCCTGGTCAGTGATGGAAACAATAGTTTCAGTTATGGGATTGCTTGGCGTATTAGCGCTGCAACTGATCCTCGGTTAGTTTTATTTCTTTTTCCAATCTGTATGAAAAGCCTTTCCTTCCTTATTGTCTTTTCGTTGATAAGTATGTGCCCCAAAATAATCACGCTGCGCCTGAATTAAATTTGCGGCTGACTCTTTTCTTGCAACTGCATTCAAATAATTCAATGCTTCTGTTAATGCAGGAACAGCAATATTTGATTGCATTGCTGTTGAAGTAACTGTAATCAATGATCCTTTCTGTTGTTTTACATAATGTACAATAGATGAATGAAACAAAATGTCTTCTGTTGTAAGGAGTACATTCACTAACTCTTCCATGAAAACAGAACGGATGATGCATCCATTGGTCCATATTCTTGCTACTTCATTAAGCTGAATATGCCAGTTATGCTTTTCTGCTGCTGCTTTAATGAGTTGAAATCCCTGCTGATGATTAATGATTCTTGCCAATTGATATGCATGGAGGATGGTATCAACTGTAAGCTGAGATGATAATACAATCTCCTCAGCAAATAACTCCCGGGCTTTTGTTCTTTCTTTTTGCTGAGCAGAAACAGCCCTTGCAAATAAAGCTGCAGTAATCATTCCACAAGGAACACCCAGTTCAGCAGCAGCAGTAACTGCCCAGCTACCAGTTCCTTTTCCTGATGCCGCATCCACAATTTGATCCAGCAGCCAGCCATCTCCTTCTTTTGTGCGGAGAATATCAACCGTTATTTCCAGTAAATAACTACCTGCCTCTGTTTTGTTCCATTGTTCAAACAAGGTTGCAATTGCATCGGGTGGATAGTGCAGTCCGTTACGTAACAAATCATATACTTCGCTGATCAATTGCATTTCAGCATACTCAATTCCATTATGAACCATTTTTACAAAATGACCCGAGCCAGCATCAGAAATATACGTACAGCATGGATTACCCTTTTGATCTTTTGCAGCAATTTTTTCAAGCAAAGGTTTTATTTGTTCATAAGCATCCTTATTGCCTCCCGGCATAATTGACGGACCTTTTAAAGCACCTTCTTCTCCTCCCGAAATTCCTGAACCCATGAAATAAACTCCATCCTCAGCAAGTTTTTCTGCTCTTTCTGCTGTGTCTTTATAAAACGAATTACCCCCATCAATCATAATATCACCCGCAGTTAAAAAAGGCTTTAGCTCATTGATTACATCGTCTATAGCTTTGCCGGCATTCACCATCAGTAAAATCTTTTTCGGACTGCTTAATGAATTTGCAAATGCAGCAATTGATTCAAATGTTTTTGCAGATTTTAATTGCGGATGTGCTTCAGCAAACTGCGCTGCAATATTCTCTTCTTTACCTGCAACAAACCGGTTATAAAGTGAAAGTGAAATTCCGTTATTTGCACAATTGAGTGCAAGACTTTTGCCCATTACACCCAAACCAATGATACCTAATGAAGATTGCATTGTTAATGTCAACATGATTTGTTCAACAATTGTTTTACTATCAGCTTCGCCATCTGCAATCAATGCATTCGTTGGTTCTTCCAGAGTTTCAAACTGTGATTGCAACATGGAAGCAGGAAAGAAATGATCACTGCGCTGCTGCAATCGTTTAAAAATGGTTGCATAACTGGCTTTTAGTAAAACCCATTGTACGTTTTCCAGTCCATTTGAAAGTAATTGCCTGTATGTTTCTTTTAATGCTGAGCAAGCAATTACAGCTCCTTTTATTTGCTGCTGCTCCCTTGCAATTTGGTTGATATGCTGCAACCAGCTGAACCGGTCTTCATCAGTCAATGGAATTCCTGCTTTCATTTTTTCAATATTGGAAACAGGATGAAAATCATCTGCATCAAAAAAAGGAACACCTGTTTTTTGTGAAAGCAACTGAGCAATGGTTGTTTTGCCGCTGCCGGCAACGCCAATAATAAAAGTAATTGAATGCATTTTTATGAAGATGCATCAAGTTACTCAATAATTTGAGTTGATGAAAGATAAAATGAGCTGATCAATTAAACGATCACTCCTGTATCAGTTAAATCATTTCACTCTCCAGCAACGGATTTTTAACCGACTGCTGTTTTTCTGAATAGTCTTTGGCTGCTTTAATAAAATGTACAAACAAAGGCGCAGGGCTTTCAACTGTACTTTTTAATTCAGGATGATACTGTACACCAATAAAGAACGGATGTTTGGCGCTCTCAATAATTTCAACCAAACCTGTTTCGGGATTTTTTCCGCTGGGGATCATGCCTGCCTGCTCAAATGCGTCGAGATATTTATTATTGAATTCGTAACGGTGACGGTGACGTTCGTTGATATGAAGGCTTCCGTAAATCTTCTCAGCCAATGTTCCTTCTTTAATATCACAAGGATAAGAACCGAGACGCATGGTGCCGCCTTTAGTCGTAATCTTCTTTTGTTCCTCCATCATATCAATAACCGGATTGGCTGTTTCTGCATTCATTTCAAATGAATGTGCATCTTTAATGTCTAACACATTTCTTGCAAACTCCACACAAGCCATTTGCATACCCAGACAAATACCAAAAAAAGGCAGACTGTTTTCACGGGCATATTTAATGGCTGTAATTTTTCCTTCTATTCCACGGTTTCCAAAACCGGGTGCCACCAGTAAACCATCTAAACCGGAAAGTTTTTCTGCCACATTCTGATCGGTAATAAATTCACTGTGCACATTCACCACATTCACCTTACACTCATTCATTGCACCGGCATGAATAAAACTTTCAAGGATGGATTTGTATGCATCCTGCAGTTCAATATATTTTCCAATCAACCCAATGTTTACCTGGCTCTTTGGGTATTTTAACTTATCTAAAAACTTTTTCCAGTTTTCAAGATCGGGTTCAGGGAAAATCGTTACACTCAACTTCTTTAAACAAATCACATCTAATTTTTCACGGAGCATAAACAATGGCACTTCATAAATGGTAGATGCATCCATTGCTTCAATTACCGCCTCCGGTTTTACATTACAGAACAAGGCAATCTTGCGGCGTATTTCTGTACTCAATGGTTTTTCAGTTCTGCAAACAATAATATCCGGATGCACACCTTCCTGACTCAGCATACGCACACTGTGCTGGGTTGGTTTTGTTTTTAATTCTTTCGCTGCTTTTAAATAAGGGATGAGCGTTAAGTGAAGTACCAGACAATCTTCTTCGGGTAATTCCCATTGTATTTGACGAACAGCTTCTACAAATGGAAGCGATTCAATATCGCCCACCGTTCCGCCAATTTCAGTAATTACAATATCATACTTTGAATCTTTGCCCAACAGCAACATCCTGCGTTTAATTTCATCGGTAATATGTGGTACTACCTGTACCGTTTTACCGAGATAAGCACCTTCACGTTCTTTATTAATCACCGTTTGATAAATACGACCTGTTGTAACATTATTGGCCTGTGTGGTATGAATATTTAAATAACGTTCGTAGTGACCAAGATCCAGATCGGTTTCTGCACCATCTTCTGTTACAAAACATTCACCGTGTTCATATGGATTGAGGGTTCCGGGATCAACATTAATGTAGGGATCGAATTTTTGAATGGTTACTTTAAAACCACGGGCCTGTAACAGCTTTGCAAGCGATGCCGCAATAATACCTTTACCCAATGAAGATGTAACGCCACCGGTTACAAAAATGTACTTGGCCATAAAAAAAGATTTTTGGTTTAACGGACCTGCCTGAATGTAAAATGGAAATAAAAAATCGTGGAGGTCGTGCAAACCTACGATGATTTTTTTGTTTGAAAAAAAGCTTCTGTATGATGTGGAAAAAAGACGGACATAAGTATGCAGTTGCTCTCTGTTTTTAGTGTTTCGTTTTTCCTGTAAACTGCAGATTATAAGATGCAATCAGGAACAGGGTCAACTGGCTTTTTGTGAGCCGGGTTTCTTTAAAAAACAGGCTGTAAGGCGATTGCAGATAATTTGCTTCGGCCCTCAGCTGCATTTGTTTAAGTGGCTGCCAATCGAGATTAAACGAAGCATGATGGACGTAAAACTGATGGTATATATCAGCGGGGAGTTGAAACAGCAAATTCTTTTTATCAACAAACCGCTCATACCTGATTGCTGCATTCCATTTACCGGGAACGATCTGATAATGGAGTAAAGCCTGCAATCCACTCCATGTATCTGTCCGGTTGGCATCAAACGCATTTTCCTGCAGGCCAACATCCCAGCCAATGGTTAAGCCTGTACGTTCACCAAAACCAAATGTTGCTGATGTGTTTGAATAAATTCTTGTGACGTTTCTTCCGTAAAAAACTTTACCGATAAAACTGCTGTGATTGAAACTGAGTTTTTCATTTGGAGTATAATTGATTTGCATACCCCAATGTGTACCCAGTTGATTCGCTGGTACAGTAATGCGTTGCCAGCCAGTGAGCATCAATAAAGCGAGATACCATTCGGGTGTTGGTTTATAGCTTACTCTCAATCCGGTTTCGTAATAAGGCGAATTATCGGCGGTGATGCTTCGGGTTGCGGTCCGGTTATCTTTTCCAATCACCGACTCAAAGCCAATGTGAGAGGGCATTACACCTGCATCAAGCCAAACAGGATATTTTTTTGAAAGCAGAACGCCTGCATTGGCCTCATAAATTATTCTGGCCCATTTTTCTTCGTTCGCAAGATTTGCATTGGCATAGTCGCCGGCCATGAAACCAATATTACTTCGGAAACGTTTGGATGAATAATGCAGTTTGGCCAAAGCCAGATTTACACCGGCGTTGTTTGCTTTTGTATGATTATAAAAAAAAGCAGGCCGCTGTTTACTCTCCGGTTTATTTGACGTGTAGGTAGCATATCCTTCTGCATAAAATTGAAAAGACAGAGAATCTGCCTGAGCAAAGCAGGTGATGTTAAAATAAAAAAGCAAATTGATAATTATAATGACCGTTTTCATTTCATAACAAAGATGAAATAAAATTCCGGACACTTACCGATGATTTAACCTGATCCTGATCACTACTCTCCTATTTTTTTATAACTGGCTACAATTCCTTTAATCAATGATGAGCTGAAACCCTGGTGCTCCATTTCATTGAGTCCGGCAATGGTGCAACCTTTGGGTGTAGTTACTTTATCAATTTCCTGTTCAGGATGTCTTCCGGTTTGTAATAATAATTCAGCAGCACCATTCACCGTTTGTGCTGCAATCAATGTTGCTGTTTTCGCATCAAAGCCAATTTCAATACCACCCTGTATGCTTGCACGGATATAACGCAACGCATAAGCAATACCACATGCACCTAACACAGTTGATGCATCCATCAGCTTCTCTTCAATAACCACCACTTTCCCCAGTTGATTAAACACCGCAGTTACATAATCTAACTGTTCACCAGCCACTTCTTTGGAACAAATACAGGTCATGCTTTCCTGTATGGCGATGGCTGTATTTGGCATTGCACGTACGATGGGCATGTTTTTACCGGCCCATTTCAGCATATCATCAATCAACACTCCTGTTACAACACTCACCAGAGTATGTCTTGCAGGATCAAGTTCATCTTTCATTTGTACAATCACTTCTTCAATCTGAAAAGGTTTTACAGCCAGCAATACCAGATCTGCAAACGAAACCGCTTCTTTGTTATTATTTGAAACCAGCACTCCTTTTGATTCAAGTGGCTCCAGTGTTTTGATATTGCGTTTGGTGATGATGATATGGTGCGGCAATACAAACCCGCTTTTAATTAATCCTTCTGCAATAGCAACACCCAGATTTCCTCCGCCAATGATGGCAATTTTCTTATTCATAACTCGGTTTTTGATAATAAAATGCCGCAGCGATTTTCACTGCGGCAATGCGTTCGTTGATAGCTTAAAGTTAATTAATAATACTGATGACCGTTGAGATAATTTTTTACATAATCTCCTACACCCTGTTCTAATGAATAAAAGTCTGATGAATATCCTGCAGCTTTCAGTTTATGCATATCGGCTTCGGTGAAATACTGGTACTTATCACGGATGTCTTCGGGCATATCAATAAACTCAATGTTGGTTTCCAGATCAAGTGCAGCAAAGGTTGCAGCAACCAGATCATGAAAAGAACGGGCCTTTCCTGTTCCCAAATTGTAAATAGCAGATGTTAGTTTTGAAGGTGCTAATAGAGCACTATCATCTGACGACTGACGACCTGCCTCCTTCATCATCCAGCCAATAACTTTCACTACATCTTTTACATACACAAAATCTCTGAGCTGCTCTCCATCTTTAAATCCTTCTTTGTGCGATCGGAATAATTTTACCAATCCGTTTTGCTGAATCTGATTATACGAATGAAAAATCACACTCGCCATTCTGCCTTTGTGATATTCATTGGGACCATACACGTTAAAAAATTTCAACCCTGCCCAAAACGGTGGATGATCTTCCTGATGTAGTACCCATTTATCAAATTCATTTTTTGAAATGCCATAAGGATTCAATGGTTTTAACTGCTCACAAATTGCATGTTCATCTTTATAACCCAATGCACCATCACCATAGGTGGCAGCAGATGAAGCATAGATTAAAGGGATATTATTTTGTGTACAGTAATTCCAGATCAGCTGAGAATATTCCACATTGAGATGCTGATGAATAGCATAATTAAACTCAGTAGTGTCTGTTCTTGCACCAAGATGAATGACAGCATCAACAGTTGGTTTATTTTTCGATAACCAGTTGAACAGATCTTCACGTTCTACTTCAGCTGTAAACTGTTTTTCTTTTAAGTTGGGAATTTTATCTGCACGGTTAAACTCATCAACAAGAATAAGGTTACTGTAACCCTGCTCATTTAAATACTGCACCATACAGCTGCCAATAAAACCGGCAGCACCTGTAACAATAATGGAAGAATGTTCTTTCATGAAGGTTTGTAATTAAAAAAATATATTTGTCTGTATGCCGGAAACCAGATTGTATTTTCATTCACTCGATGCCTTAAGATTCCTCGCTTTTTTTCGGGTATT
This sequence comes from Chitinophagaceae bacterium, assembly GCA_022841365.1. Lineage (GTDB taxonomy): Bacteria > Bacteroidota > Bacteroidia > Chitinophagales > Chitinophagaceae > Lacibacter. Next base: position 15,930 of record JALHRP010000008.1, read on the forward strand.
CTTATTGCATCTGCCGCAAAACGAAGATAATCCGTTTTTAGCTACTTTATTTTCCGGCGGCGAAATTGGTGTTGATCTTTTTTTTGTACTCAGCGGATTTCTGATTACTTATTTATTATGTTCAGAAATCAACAGGACAGGAACGATTCACAAAAAACCCTATCTGGCAAGAAGAACACTTCGTATATGGCCGTTGTATTTTTTGGGTGTTGCCATTGCATATGCCGGAAATTATATTACTGCAGTTGCAGGCATTGGTGGTACTGAAGGTTATCAACCGCATCCTTTTTTCTCACTCAGCTTTTTGGAAAACTACCGGATGATTTATCTGGATACATTTCCAAACGGAGCACCGTTAAGAGCGTTCTGGTCTTTGTGTGTGGAAGAACATTTTTATGTTCTCTGGCTCTTGCTGGTTGTTTTTGTGAAACCGGCAAAGATGCCCCTTGCTTTTCTTACGTTATGGATTTGTGCAGTTCTTTACAGAGTTGGTTTCTATCAACTCTATCCACACAAAGCGTATTACGACCTGGATGTAATTTCTAAATTAGATTATTTCTGTTTGGGGGGATTGAGTGGCTACTACCTCTGCTACAAATACGATCAACTGATGGTTGTCATGAAAAAAATCTCAGCCCGCATCAGGTCAGCAATCATTCTTCTCATTCTGTTCTTTCTGGTTTCGTATCAATTCATCTTTCAGCTGTCGAGAGTGGATGCCATTTATTTTCCCATTATTTCTGCAGTACTTTTTTCTGTATTAATCTTAATCATAGTAAGTTTTGAAAAGAGCTACTTTTCTAATACCAAAAATATCTTCAACAGAATGGGTAAGGTCAGCTTTGGGCTGTATGTCTATCACACGGTGGTCATTTCTGTTTTGCTGGTTGTTGCAAACAGGATAGATCTGAATATCAAAACAAGCTGGCTGAACTATACCATTTTCTGCACTGCATGTTTTGTACTGACGCTGATCATCAGTTCAATTTCATACAAGTATTTTGAAAGCTTCTTTCTGAAGTTAAAAAAGAAGTATACTATAAATTAGAAGCTGTCTAAAATTAATTTAGAATTTCTTACTCGGCTGAAAATAGTTGATGAATCCGCAGGCAATGGCTTGCAAAAATTAATCTAAAAACCAAATAATAAATACAGTTAAAACAAGAAGAAAAAAAGCAAATCCAATAGATGAGCTTTTTTCATTTTTTAATGCTTCGGCAAAACTTTCTTTCGTAAAAATAAATCGAATACAAGCTCCAACAAATCTAAGGGCCCCTTCCCATATTAGTTGAACGAAAATTTCACCAACAAAATCAGTTAGAGGCATAAACAAGTATTTAGTCTTCGGCTGTAAAAAGTTTTCCGAACCAAATTACAACGCAGTCAACGCATGTTCACTTTCATGACCGGCCAATAAATTTTCAATGGCTGTATCATACTTTTCTTTCCAATTCAACACAGTTCCCCACTCCATACCATCTACTTCAATGCTTCCGCTGGTAACTACTCCCAGTTCTGCATACGGATGATTTCCCAATACAGCTTTGAACGAAGCGATCTGCTCTTCTTTTACGGTTACAACTACTCTGCTTTGTCCTTCACCAAACCAATACGCATCTTTACGGATGTTACTGTCGTTGGCAACTACATCAAACCCGAGATTATTATTAAAGGATGCTTCTAATAATGTTGTAAACAAACCGCCTTCACTCACATCATGTGCTGATGCAATTAATTTTTGTTTGATGAGTGAGGCGATCGTTTGCTGCAGTACAAACTCTTCTTCCAGTTCAAAATGAGGAGCAGGGCTATATTCCACTCCATGCAGTTTATGTAAGTACTCGCTTGAGTTAATATCATTGGTTGATTTTCCAATCAGGAAAATGGCATCACCTTCTGCTTTAAAATCAAGCGTCATCTTATCATTGATATTTTCCAGCAAACCCACCATGCCGATTGTTGGTGTTGGATACACAGCGCCATCCGGACTTTGATTGTAGAAACTCACATTACCACCGGTAACAGGTGTATCAAATTTCACACAGGCTTCGCCCATTCCTTTAATAGCATGTACAAATTGATAATACACTTGCGGATCGTATGGATTACCAAAGTTTAAACAGTTGGTAACTCCTAACGGTAATCCGCCACTGCAAACAATATTACGTGCCGCTTCACTTACTGCAATCATAGCGCCTTTGTACGGATCAGCAAATACATACTTGCTGTTACAATCGGTTGTAACCGCCAACCCTTTGTTCGTTCCTTTTACATGCACCACTGCTGCATCCGTTGGTGCGTTGGTGCTTGCGTTACCGGTGCCCACCATGCTGTCGTATTGATGATACACGGTACGCTTGCTTGCAATGTTGGGGATTTGTATGAGTTGCTCAGCCACTGCTTTTAAATCATCCGGTACTTCAATGGCGTTTGCATCAAATGCTTTTATTTTTTCGAAGTATTTTGGTTCTGTGTATTCTCTTGTGTACTGTGGTGCACCTCCGCCCAATACTAATTCGTACGCCGGTAATTCTGCTTCAAGTTGCCCATGCATATAAAAACGCAGCATACCATCGTCTGTTACTTCACCTATTTCAGAACAGGGCAGATCCCATTTTTCAAACACATCTAACACAGCCTGTTCTTTTCCTTTCTCTACCACCATTAACATACGTTCCTGACTTTCGCTCAACAACAGTTCCCATGTTTTCATATTTTGTTGACGTGTTGGAACTTTATCCAAATCAATCCGCATACCTACTTCACCTTTTGCACTCATCTCAGCAGTAGAACAAATAATACCTGCTGCACCCATATCCTGCATACCAACCACAGCGCCCGTTTGAATTACTTCCAGACAAGCTTCCAGTAATTTCTTTTCCTGAAACGGATCACCCACCTGCACCGCAGGTAAGTCTTCTGCACTATCGGCCGTAATATCAGCACTTGCAAAACTTGCACCGCCAATACCATCTTTACCGGTAGCACTTCCAACAAAGAACACCGGATTACCTAAACCAAGTGCAGTAGCAGAAACCGTTTCACCTGCTTTTACAATTCCAACACTCATGGCGTTAACCAGCGGATTGGTATGATAACATTCTTCAAAATAAATTTCACCACCAACAGTAGGTACACCAAAACAGTTGCCGTAATGACCAATACCATGTACAACTCCACCCAACAGGTGCTGTGTTTTTGCTTCTTTCAAATTACCGAAGCGAAGTGAGTTTAATGCAGCAATGGGTCTGGCACCCATCGTGAAAATATCACGGTGAATACCACCAACACCTGTTGCTGCTCCCTGAAACGGTTCAATTGCCGACGGGTGATTATGACTTTCAATTTTAAATACCACACCCAGATCGTCGCCAATATCCATCAGCCCGGCGTTCTCCTCACCTGCTTTTACCAACATGCGTCCGCCTTCACGTGGCAATGTTTTCAGCCATTTGATGGAGTTCTTGTAACTGCAATGTTCGCTCCACATGCCGCTGAAGGCACAGAGCTCATTAAAGTTGGGTGTACGACCGAGTTTTTGCTTAATTAACTCAAACTCTTCTTCGGTTAAACGAAGTTGCTGTGCGGTTTTAACTGTTACTTCCATGGTGTGTAAGAAAGCGCAAAAGTATGAATGTGCAATGAATGGTTTGAATCTGTAAGAATAAATATTTTAATTTGCTGCAGATACATGACTTATTTACTGTTTGCTGCATACTTACTGTTTTTCTGCTGGCTTGTTACCAAAAGCCGGTTTATACAACTTGCCGGTTTAAATAATCAATGGCTCATCGGGCTGTTTGTTATAAAAATAGCTGCAGGCATTGCCTATGGATGGTTTTTTACACAAATTCCCAATTACGAAGAATCATCAGACAGCTGGAAGTTTTTCTTTGATGGAAAAAAAGATACCGCATTGCTTTTTCAGGACCCTGTGCAATATTTCAAAAGCATACTTGACAATCCGCATGATAAGGAATACCGGCATTTATTTTCAAGTGTAAATTCTTACTGGAACGATCTGAAACATAAATACATGGTGAAGCTGGTTTCACTGTTCAATGTATTTACCGGTTCCCGTTACTACGTTAATGTGATTTTTTATTCCTTTCTTACTTTTTTTGGACCCATTGCTTTCATCAGGGTGATGAATGATGTGTTTCCCGGTAAAGTAAAATTAATAGCCTGTTGCACGTTCCTGCTGCCATCATTTCTGTTCTGGTCATCGGGTATTCATAAAGACGGGCTGGTTTTTACATTCCTTTCGCTGATTGTATTTGTGATGTACTTTTCACTCAAAGAAAAAAAATGGGGTGTTCGCCCGTTTTTACTGATTGCCCTCTTACTGGCTCTTATTTTTCCGGTAAGAAATCATGTAGTGCTGGCAAGTGTACCGGGTTTATTTGCATGGTGGCTGGCAGAGAACTACTTTAAACGAAAGTGGCTTGCATTTTTACTGGTGACTGTTATTTGCAGCTCATTATTCTTTTCGGCAAAGTATATCCATCCAAAATTTGATTTACCTATATCCATTGTTTTACGAAACAAAGATTTTATCCGACTGGGAGGCAATTCGTTTCTGCCACAACGAAAACTTGAACCAACTTTTACAGGGTTTCTGAAAAATGCACCACAGGCACTCAATCACACATTGGTACGACCGTATATTACAGAAATCATCAGTCCTCTGTATTTCATCAGTGCAATTGAAATTCTGCTTATCTGGATCCTGGTATCAGTATGGTTTTTCAGAAACGGACAAAATCCCTATCAACATTCAGTTGTTCAGTTTTTATTTCTTGTCTCGATGGTGTTGCTTTTATTAACCGGATATATTGTTCCGCAGTTAGGTGCTATTGTCAGGTATCGAGCTATCTTTTTCCCCTTTATTCTGGTTCCCATCCTGGCATCAACAGACTGGAAGGGATTCAAATTAAAATAAATTTATATGTTTTGTTTTTTCAACTAACACCTGTTCGAAAATCAGGAATTGCCAAATTTTTTTCCACAATTTTTCGAATTTCAACCGTTTTCGTGTGTTGATATACGTAATACATCACTTTTTTTCATCTTTTTTCCGTTGCTTTGTGGCCGATAAAATTTACACCACATGCAATCATTACGATTTAAAGCAATTGACAATTTAAACAACCACGCAGAACCCGTTGTAGTGGGTTCTACTAAAATCACCGCCATTTTTGGGGAAAATGTTTTTACACTCAAAGTTGCCCGTGCATTTTTGAGCGATGAGGCTTATAAGAGCTTAGTTGCATCAATTAAAGGCGGCAAACGTATTGATCGCAGCATGGCCAGCCAGATCGCCAGCGGCATCCGTCAGTGGGCCGAAACAAAAGGCGTTACACATTACACACACTGGTTTCAACCATTAACAGGAACTACTGCTGAAAAACATGATTCGTTTTTTACGTTAAAAAGTGATGGTACTGCCATTGAAGAATTCGACGGTGCTGCCCTCATTCAACAGGAGCCCGATGCATCTTCTTTCCCAAGCGGCGGATTGCGTGCAACATTTGAAGCACGTGGTTATACAGCATGGGATCCATCTTCTCCTGCTTTTATTATGGAGATAGGCAATGGCAAAACATTGTGCATACCAACTGTATTTGTTTCTTATACCGGAGAATTACTCGATTATAAAGGACCTGTATTGAAAGCATTGGAAGCGGTGAACAAAGCGGCTTTGGATGTTTGTCATTACTTCGATAAAAACATTACAAAAGTTACTCCAACTCTTGGTTGGGAACAGGAATATTTTGTGGTTGATGAAGCCTTGTTCAATGCACGTCCGGATTTAGTATTGAGCGGACGTACCGTATTTGGTCACTCACCTGCAAAAGGACAGCAGTTAGAAGATCATTACTTTGGTTCCATCCCTGAAAGAGTGTATGCCTTTATGCGTGATTTCGAAAACGAATCATACAAACTCGGTATTCCTTTACGTACACGTCATAACGAAGTAGCACCGGCACAGTTTGAGTGTGCGCCAATTTTTGAAGAAGTGGCTGTAGCCATTGATCATAACTCTTTGTTAATGGATGTGATGGATCGTGTTGCACGCCGTCATAAATTAAGAGTGTTGCTGCATGAAAAACCATTTGCCGGCATCAACGGAAGTGGTAAACATAACAACTGGAGCCTGGCAACAGATACCGGTATCAACTTACTGGCACCGGGTAAAACGCCCAAAACAAATCTCATGTTCCTTACATTCTTTACGAATGTGGTACGTGCAGTTGATCAGTATGCTGACATCTTAAGAGCGTCTATCGCCAGTGCCGGTAACGATCATCGTTTAGGTGCAAATGAAGCTCCTCCTGCTATCATTTCTGTATTTGTTGGTAAGTATTTGTTTGAAGTATTAGAAGCAGTTGAGAAAAGAGTAACCGATAAATTTGATGAGCAGGATGAAGCGATCTTAAAATTAGATTTACACAAGAGCATTCCTGAATTATTGCTCGATAATACAGACCGTAACCGTACATCGCCCTTTGCATTTACAGGAAATAAATTTGAGTTCCGTGCAGTAGGCTCCAGTGCCAACTGTTCAAATGCAATGACTGTGCTGAACGCTATTATGGCGCAAACCCTCATTACATTTAAAGCAGAGGTTGATGCCATGATTGAAAAAGGCGATAAGAAAGAAATTGCCATCATGCATGTATTACAGCGTTATGTTACTGAAAGTAAAAAAGTATTGTTCGAAGGTGATGGTTACAGCGAAGCATGGGCAAAGGAAGCAGAAAAGCGTGGATTGCCGAATGTAAAAACAACGCCGCTTGCATTAGATGCAATGATTACAAAAAAATCAAAAGAGCTGTTTGAAAGTACAGGCGTATTTACACATGCAGAACTGGAAGCCCGTCATGAAATTGAACTGGAGAACTATATTAAGAAGGTACAGATTGAAGGACGTATCATGGGTGAGCTTTGCACCAGTCATATTCTGCCTGCAGCCATTAAATACCAGAATGTATTAATCAACAACATCAAAGGCTTAAAAGAGATTGGTGTCAGCGCCGATTCATATGCAAATCAATTACAGATTCTCGAAAAGATTTCTTTGCACATCAATAAAGTAAGCAATCTGGTTGAGGAAATGATTGAAGCACGTAAAAAAGCAAATACCCTTACAGACACCAGAGCAAAAGCCATTGCTTATTGCGATGATGTGAAAGGTGTGTTCTTTGATGAAATACGTTACCATGTAGATAAGCTTGAACTGTTGGTTGACGATGCCAGCTGGTACCTGCCGAAGTACAGAGAGCTATTGTTCTTACGCTAAGATTTTTTCAGATTTAGCAATAGTAAAAGACCTGCATTGCTGCAGGTCTTTTTGTTTGCAGTTTGCACAAACCTGAAACATAAAAAAAGCCACTCGGTTGAGTGGCTTTTAACTGATTCAGTTATTCATTACTTCATTGTAAAACTTTCCAGAAACTTAGTAGTGAAATTTCCTGAACGGAAATTTTCATCTTTCATTAATTGCTGATGAAACGGAATGGTTGTTTTTACACCTTCAATTACATACTCACTTAAAGCACGACTCATGGTGTTGATTGCCTCTTCTCTTGTACGTGCAACAGCAATGATCTTTGCAATCATTGAATCGTAATAAGGCGGAATGACATACCCTGCATATACATGCGAATCAATACGGATACCATGACCACCCGGCTGATGTAAGGTTGTAATCTTTCCCGGCGATGGACGAAAATCGTTGTATGGATCTTCGGCATTAATACGGCATTCGATTGCGTGCATTTGCGGTTCATAATTTTCGCCGCTTATTTTTTCGCCCTGAGCAATTAATATCTGTTCTTTAATTAAATCGAAATTGGTTACCTCCTCTGTAACACAATGTTCTACCTGGATACGTGTATTCATTTCCATAAAGTAGAAGTTGCGGTGCTTATCAACCAAAAACTCAATTGTGCCCACACTTTCATAACCAATAGCACTCGCAGCTTTACAGGCAGCTTCGCCCATTGCTTTACGCAACTCAGGTGTCATAAAAGGTGAAGGAGATTCTTCTACCAGTTTTTGATGACGGCGTTGAATAGAACAATCACGCTCACTTAAATGACAAACTGTTCCATAACGGTCACCGGCAACCTGTATTTCAATATGGCGGGGTTCTTCTACAAATTTTTCCATGTAGATGCCATCGTTTTTAAACGAAGCACCAGCTTCCTGCTTTGCTGTATCGTAGTTGCGTTCCAGTTCATCTTCGCTCCACACTACACGCATACCTTTACCGCCACCACCTGCAGTTGCTTTTAAAATAACAGGATAACCTACTTCTTTTGCAATCTGTTTTGCATGAGCCACACTTTCCAATAGTCCGCCACCACCGGGTACAACAGGCACACCTGCTTTAATCATGGTTTCTTTTGCAGTGATCTTATCGCCCATCGAACGGATTTGATCCGGTGTGGGACCAATAAACTTAATTCCATTTTGACCGCAGATCTCTGCAAATTTTGCATTCTCTGCCAAAAATCCATATCCCGGATGAATAGCATCTGCATTGGTGATTTCTGCAGCAGCAATAATGTTGGGCACATTTAAATACGAATCTGCACCGGCAGGTTTTCCAATACACACTGCTTCATCTGCAAATTTCACATGCAGACTTTCTCTGTCGGCCGTTGAATAAACTGCTACCGTTTTAATTCCCATTTCTCTGCAGGTACGGATAATGCGTAATGCAATTTCACCACGGTTTGCAATTAATATCTTTTTAAACATACGTTTAAGTTGAAAATTTGAAAATTAGATAGTCTGTAATCTGAAAATTTATCAATTTGAAAATTTGAGAATGAAAAAAACGATGAGCATTGAAGTTGTATGACCATTTTCAAATTGACTCATTTTCAAATTTTCAAATTCATTGATTCTCAAATTAGCTCGGGTCTACTAAGAACAGAGGCTGATCGTACTCTACAGGAGATTGATCTTCTACCAGAATTTTTACAATCTTTCCTTTTACTTCACTTTCAATTTCATTGAAGAGTTTCATGGCTTCGATAATACACACCACTTTACCGGGTGTAATTTCTGTACCCACTTCTACAAACAATGGTTTATCAGGAGAAGGCTTGCGGTAAAACGTACCGATCATAGGACTTTTAATGGTAATGTATTTACTATTGTCATCACCAGCAGGTTTTGTTGCAGTTGGCAAAGCAGGAGCTGCAGCAGGTGCAGCCAAGGGAGCAGGTGCATAAGAAGGCGCCTGTTGAAACTGACCCGAAATCACCGTTTGCTGGATGATTTCATCTTTCTGTTTTATGGTTACTTTAAAATCTTTTTCTTCAATCGTAAGCTCGCTGAGGTTTGATTTGTTGACCATTTTGATCAACTCCTGAATTTGTTTAAAATCCATGTTCGCAAGGTTTTATATATGAACAATAATAATGGCGGCTAAGATAGTATTTCAAAATCAGAACAGTGCGATTTTTTCAAATTTTGCTTCAAAATCCATCATTTTGGCCCAAAAATCGGTGATTTTGTACAAAAAAAGGGCTGTTTTTTAAAAACAGCCCTTTTTGCTTATGCCGGATTCTTATTCTTTTACACGCTCTACATAATCACCGGTTTTGGTGTTAATGCGTATCAGCTCCCCTTCATTTACAAACAGAGGAACCATAACAGTAGCGCCTGTTTCAATGGTTGCCGCTTTGAGTGTACGGGTAGCTGTATCGCCTTTCATACCCGGCTCGCTGTAAGTAACAAGCATCACAATTTTATCTGGTAATTCAACCGTCATTGGCAGATCGGTTTCTGTATTAATCAGAACCGAAACCTCACCGCCGTCTTTTAAAAACTGCGGAGCATCAATCATTGCTTCCTGCACCACCATTTGCTCAAAGGTTTCATTGTTCATGAAATTATAGCCGGTATCATCTTTATATAAAAACTGAAACTCTTTTCGCTCCACACGAACGGGGTAAATGGTTTCGCCACTGTTCCAGGTTTGTTCTACCGAACGGTTATTGTCAACACCTTTCAGCTTGGCCCACACCTTTGCTGCTGCACGTGCTGTTTTATTTTCGCCAAACTCTACAATTTTATACAAGCTCCCGTCGAGCTTAATAATCATACCACGACTGATGTCTGATGTAGTTGCCATATTACTGGTGATTTTTATTTGAGGCTGCAAATATAAGGTAACCGCTCTTGCCTGCAAATTGATGCATTGTATTTAGCTAAAAGGATGAACACCGTCTGCGGATACATACAGTTTTATTCAAGCCGGCAATTAACAATTCCCCTGGATGCAGAATATCATAAAATGAAGGAATGCCAGTACCTTTCAGCTATGAAAAAACAATTTCTTCTGTTGCTTCTTTTTACAGGTGCATTTCAATTGACTGTTTTTGCAAGTACTGATTCTATCCCTGCACATCTAAAAGGATTGCCACTACCCGATTTTAAAATTCAACTGGTTGATGGCAAAACAGATTTTTATACCGAACAGCTTTCGCCTGATAAAAAAACCATGATCATGTATTTCAGTCCGGAGTGTGATCATTGCCGCTATCAAACGCTGGAAATCATCAAACACATCAATGAATTGAGTGAGTTGCAGATTGTGATGGCAACTGTTTTACCATTTGAAAAAATGAAGCAATTCTATGATGAGTTAAAAATCAGTCAGTATAAAAACATCATCATGGGCCGGGATGTACTGTTCTTCTTTCCTAAATATTTCAGAAACCAATACCTGCCCGGCATTGCGGTATATGATAAAAACAAAACTCTTCTGAACTTTTACGATGGTGGTGTAAAAACAGAAGAGTTGATAAAACTGGTGAACCGGTAAATAAGGTTTAATGATTTACAACTGTAATTCGTTTTATTATTCCCAGAGTATTAAAATGATTTGCTAAGAATTTTCTTACTTTTTTGTTCTAATAAGGATTACGCCTCCTTTTGCTTTTTCTCCATATATTTTCAGCGCCTGTTCATCTTTAATCACATTGATACTTTCGATCATTGCAGGATTTAGTTTTTCAATTTCTTCCTTAGTTGCTTCCTTTCCATCAATATAGTAGACAGGCTCCTGATTTTGTGATGTGGTCAACCTGATTCTCTGTTCAGATAAACGTGTTTCTTTCAATGCTCTCTCTTTTATTTTTTGCTCATTCAAACGGTTTTGCTTCAACTCAATTTCCTTTATTTTTTGTTCCCTCAACCGGCTTTCTTTAAGTGCTCTTGCCTTTATTTTTTGTACCTGCACCTGCGCCGGTGCAACAGCAATTACTTCTACTTCAACTGTCTCGTTTGAAACCGCTCCTTCAGGAGATACTGCTGATACAGGGGCAGTCTTTATTCTTTTTGGTGAAACAACCGATACTTTTTCAACAATAACCTTAGAATGATGCACAGGTGCAGCCGGTGGTGGTGGCGGAGGAGGAATTTCACCGTATTGCTTTTCATATTGCTTTTCTTTCTTTAACCAATCAGTAAGTGTTAATGCTGTAACTATTTTTTGCTGTTTGTCTTTTACAATTACAATACACTCACCCGCATTATCTGCAATGGTTACAATATACCCTTTACTGTTGGGTTGATTTATACGATGAATTGGCGGAGCAGCAGGTGCCGGTAATGAATCGCCTGCCTCACTGAAACCAAAATCCTTTTCAAGTACAATTCGCTGTTGGGGATCATTTAAATCAAAGGTTTCAACTTGTCCATCACTCAAGCGGAGTGTAACTGTGTTTTCTCCATTTTTCTTTTTTACATCTACTGTTTCTATAACAGGTTTCAGCTTTCCGTATTTCTTTTCAAAAGCCTCTTTTTGTTTGGGGTCGTTGAGATCATAATTTTCAACGGTACCGTTCTTGAGTGTAATTTTAATCTGTTGCTGCCCATTCTTTTTTGTAACATCTATACTTGCAATGTTTTCGTTTGCAGATTTCATCCACTGTTCTTCGGTTGGCAAAGCTGGAGGAGGTGGCGGCGGCACGGTATCTGTTACAATTGGATTTGTGGCAGCAGCAATCTTGTTTTCTTTAACCTGTCTGAATGCAAGTAATAACACCGCAATGAGCGGTAATACAAATAAAAATCGGATGGCCTGCACACGTGCAGATTTGATTTGATTCATCATGATGATTCGGTTTTTTAGAGATGAGAAATTAAAATTCGGTGCAATACTGTAATGACTGTTGCCTACCACTTTCAATAACAGGTATTGATATTGTTTTTTATCAACACCATCCTGCAGCACCTGTTCATCGGCTATAAATTCAAGGTTTTGCCTGATGGCATTCCGGATAAGCCATGCAGCCGGATGAAACCATAACAGCATACATAACAGTTCAGCAAACAGAATATCAATACTGTGCTTTTGTTTTACATGAACAAACTCATGACGGATGATTTCCTTTAATTCAGCTTCTGTATGTAACTGCCGGTTGATATAGATACCATTGCTGAAAGAGAATGGTGTAATCTGTTCATCTACATGAAATAATTTTACAGTTCCTTCATTGAGCAAGGTTGCTTTTGTTTTGATGCGATGTAAACTCAACAACTGCAGTAACATCCGCACACCCATAATGAGCATACCTGTAATAAGGACTGCAATGGCTATTGTCCATTGGTTCCATTCAAAGCCCGGATCTTTCAGTTCAATATTGTACACAGGTATTAAGCGGATAATCTGAGTACTTTCCAACTCATGCCTGAACAAAAAATCGGTGATGTTCATAAAGGGTATTGCAAAACAAAGCAGGCTGTAGCCAACGAGGTACCACCTGTTCCAATGGTAAAATGTTAAACGACGTAATACCAACTGATAAAACAGATACACCACTGCAAGAGCAATGGAAACTTTAAAGAGATATTCTATGATAACAGGCATCTTAATTTGAAAATTTGAAAGGCCTCACCCTCGTTCCCTCTCCAAAAGAGAGGGAGGCCAGGCTATTGTTTACTAATTTTATTTCAACTGAACCACTAAACGAATCAACAACTATCATCTACGTTTTATCACTCAACCGTTATAGAACTAAAGACTTGTGACTATCGGCTATCTACTACTTCTTCCCTTCAATCATCTCTACAATTTCTTTCAGTTCTTTAGGTGTTAATTTTTTTTGCTCCACAAAAAAATTCACCAGCTCTTTGTAAGAATTTTCAAAATACTCTTTCACAAATCCACTCATGAATTTTTTCTTGTACTCTTCTTCTGTAATGGCAGGTTTGTACAAATAAGCATTGCCTACCAAACGGCTTGTAAGAAATCCTTTCTTTTCAAGATTCTTGATTGTTGATGCAAGGGTTGTGTAGGGTATATCAATATCCAGATTATCTAAAAACGCTTTTACATTCCCTTCGCCATTACGCCAAACAGCCTGCATCGCCTCTTCTTCCTGTTGTGTGAGTTTTTCTAACATTCTACGAAATTTTCGTAAATCTACGACTTATTCGTAATCAACAAACTATTTTTTCCTTTTTCTTTGTTAACAACTTGAAAAAATAAAAGCCGGTCCAAATGGACCGGCTCTCTTTTGTATAGTTTGTTCTTTAATTTCTCACACATTTCTTTCAGAATCCCACGCCGTGGTCGGTGTCCTCACCGACCACTGTTAGTCGTTTAAGAAATTTACAAAATCATATTCGTACGGCTTCTAGTAAAGTTTGTTGTTTTATTTCTCACACATTTCTTTCAGATTTTGCAAACCTTCATCGAACTGTTTGTTGAGTTGTTTGGTAATAGACGGTCCCATTAAACGGGCAACGGGGAAAGGGAATCCACCACTGTTGCGCCATACTACTTTTGTTCCACCATCCACTTCTGTAAAATCCCATGCATCCATTGCATGCGACTTAAATGGTTTTAAAAACACCAGATCAAAATTAATTGCTTTACTGGGCACAACTGATCGAACGGTTAAACTGCCCTCACCTACTTTCTTACCACTCCAGTGATATTTATGCCCTACATGCATGGGATCACCGGTAATGGTTGTTTGTGCATCCGGATCCATTTTAGCCCAAGGGTTCCAGTCACGGTAATGATGCAGATCAGCAATTTTATTATACACTTCTGCCGATGGCCGATTGATCACTGTTGATTTTTCTACCAGATACTTACCGGGCAGCATTGCTGCAATGATTAACACGAGGGCAATGATGCCGAGGAGAACATACAAAATAAGCATGATGATTGTTTTTGGTTCCTTTAAAGATAGTAAATCCTTCTTTTGACTTTTCGCCTTTCGTCCAATACCTTTGCGACCCGACGATGATCGGAAAAAATTTCTTCATTTTCTAAATTAAATGTTCCATGAAAGTTACTGTTGTAGGTGCCGGTGCTGTAGGTGCTACCTGTGCCGATAATATTGCCCGTAAAGAGCTGTGTTCTGAACTGGTTTTGTTAGACATTAAAGAAGGCATTGCCGAAGGTAAGGCCCAGGATATGATGCAAACTGCTACCTTGCTTGGTTTTGATACCAAAATAAGCGGCAGTACAAATGATTACAGCAAAACGGCCAACAGTGATGTGGTTGTAATTACGTCAGGCTTACCACGCAAACCCGGTATGACCCGTGAAGAACTGATTGGAGTAAATGCAGGCATCGTAAAAGGAGTTTGCGAAAACATACTGAAACATTCTCCCAACGCCATCATCATCGTTATCAGTAACCCGATGGATACAATGACGTATCTGGCATTAACCTCAACCGGTTTACCAAAGAACCGCATCATTGGTATGGGTGGCACATTAGACAGCAGCCGTTTCAAATATCAACTTAGTCAGCATTTAGGTTGTTCAGCTTCTGATTTAAATGCTGTAGTTGTGGGCGGTCATGGCGATACAACAATGATTCCATTGATACGCTTAGCTACATGGAACAGTGTACCTGTAACAAAATTCTTAAGCGCTGAGCAGCAGGAAAAAATTGTAAAAGATACTATGGTGGGCGGTGCTACATTAACAGCATTGATTGGTACTTCTGCATGGTATGCACCCGGTGCTGCCGGTGCTGCGTTGGTAGAAAGTATTTTGCGTGATGAAAAGAAACTCTTTACCTGCTGCGTTGCGTTAGATGGTGAATACGGACAAAAAGATATTTGTTTAGGTGTACCGGTAACTATTGGCCGCAACGGCTGGGAAAAAATTATAGATTTTGAATTGAATGCAGATGAACAGGCTGCTTTCAACAAAAGCGCAGACGCTGTAAGAAGCATGAATGATGTGTTGAAGACGCTGTGATTTGAAGATTAGAAAATCGGATAATTTGAAAATAAAAACGGTTTCACAAATGTGAAACCGTTTTTTTATCGCAATGTTTTTGCCCAGCTCTGTGCAAGTTTTGCTATTTCATTTACATTTTGCAGCTCCATGCATTTGAAATGTTTTTTGGGACAGGCATCATGCCCAATTTTTGAACAAGGACGGCAGCTGAGATTTGAGATTTGGAATTTGGAATTTGGAATTTGGGTATTACTTCCATAATATGCTTCCATTCCAAAAGTAGGAACAGTGTTGCCCCATACACTGATGATTGGTTTTTTAAATGCGGCTGCAATATGCATCAGCCCGGTATCATGAGTAATGATGAGTTTTGCTTTGCGTACAAGATCGGCACTTTCGTTAATGGAAAATTTTCCGCAGGCATTGTAAACTTTGATTGGATCAATTGCTGCAATTTGATCTCCTGCGGCTCTGTCTTCAGGTCCGCCCATCAATACAATGGGATGATCAAGTGCAGCGCACAATGCCGTTAATTGATGGACTGGTAATTTTTTAGTGGCATGCGCTGCGCCAATCACAATTCCGATATAACCCAATGCATGGGCCTGCGGTAAATCTTTCTGCTGTGTTTCTTCTTCTTTTGGAATAAAATAATCCAGCCCCTTTCCATCATTTTTTATACCGAATGATTTTACAGTATCCATATAGCGGTCCACAATATGCAAAGCCGGCATTCGGTTAATCTTGAAATTTGTAAGCAACCATTTTTGAATATTGAGTTTTTTGAATGCAAATGATTTTACTTTCAACTCCTTTTTCAATTTGATGGTGCGGAGATTATGATGCAGATCTATGATATAATCAAATTGTTCTTCTTTTAACTGATGTATCAGCAGATCCCAATCGTTATTTAAGTAATGGAATTTATCGATGTATGGATTCGATGCAATGACTTTATGAAAACTGAATTTGGTGAGATAATGCACTTCAACATCAGATAACTGTTGTTTTAAACAACGTACAACAGGAGTGGTTAACACAATATCGCCGATGGAGCTGAAACGGATGATGAGGAATTTAAGCCCCCTCCGCCCCCTGTCCATTCGAGTACGCTCAGGATTAGTACCCGAAACAATCTCACTATTTGTAACATCGGTATTCATTGAATAGATATTCGATTGTATAATACTTATGGCAATGCCTCACCGCCTTCTACATAATTCAAATCTTTATGAAAAGTTTCTTCTGTAAAATAGGCTGCTACTAATGTAATGGAGATTACAACCACACCGGTGATGATGCCGCTTTGGGTTAAACCCCATCCCCAGCTTTTCTGAAACAAATTGAGGAACATGAGATTGATCAATGGCAATGCACCACGCACCATATTGGGAATAGTTGTAGCTGCTGTTGCACGTAAGTTGGTGCCAAACTGTTCTGCACCCATGGTTACAAAAATGGCCCAGAAACCTGTACTGAAACCAAGCAAGGCACAAATCGCATACATAGCTGTATCAGAATGATTCAATGGCGAAAAGAAAAGCCCCAAACCAATAATGGTTAATCCATAAAAAAGAAACAACGCTTTTTTCCTGCTCTTGAAATACTGGCTTACAAAACCAATTAAAATATCACCAACAGCTATAGCAGCATAAGCAAACATGATGGCACGTCCGCTTTCAATATGTGTATCGCCATAAAATTCTTTTGCAAAACGATTGCTGAGGTTTACTAAAATACCAATCACATACCAGGTAGGTAATCCAATTAATATAGCCAGTATATACTTTCTGAAACGGGTAGCGTTATTAAAGAACATCAACACATTTCCTCTTGACACTTTGAGATCTTTTACTTCTTTAAACATACCGCTCTCAGCTACACTTACACGAAGTAATAACAAACCAATACCAAGGCCACCACCTATCTTATAACAAAGACGCCAGTCGTTGGTGAATTTATAGGTGAAGTAAGCAAACACAGCACCAAACAAACCTATACCCGCTACAAGTGAAGTGCCGATACCTCTTTTATTTTTTGGAAGTAACTCACTTACCAATGTAATACCTGCACCAAGTTCTCCTGCTAAACCGATACCGGCAATAAACCTTGCGTATGCATAATGATCAACGGTTGTAACATAACCGGTAATAAAGTTGGCAACAGAATACAACAGAATAGATCCAAACAACACACTTAATCTTCCTTTCTTATCACCAAGAATACCCCAAAGGATTCCGCCAATAAGCAAACCCACCATCTGCCAGTTAATGATCTTTGTACTTGCTGCAATGGCAGATGCAGTATCTGCAAGATTTACTCCAACACCTGCAAGACTTGGTTCACGCACAATGGTAAACAGGAGCAGATCATAAATATCAACAAAGTAACCAAGTGCGGCTACAATCACCGGAAGGGATAAAACGGAAGTTGATTTACGGGCAAGCATGTTTCAATTATTCTGGATTGTGTGTTGGCTTTTTTGCTTTTTTCCCAAAGAAGAATTTCCATATTACCGGAGCTGTGGTAACAGCAATAATAATAATGATGATGAGCTCCAGTTTATCCTTCAACTCAATACCAAATTGGTTCTTCACCCATATCTGTAAAAAATGTCCGGCAAAAATCATAGTTACAACCCATGCAATACAACCAACAACATTGTAATACACAAATTTCTTGCGGTCCATTTTTACAATGCCTGCAACAATGGGAGCAAATGTGCGGATGAACGGAAGGAACCTTGCAAACACGATAGCACCACCTCCATATTTTTCATAGAAATCATGAGCCTCATGTAAATAACGTTGCTTGAAAATAAAATTATCTTTCCAGCTGTACATGGCAGGTCCTACTTTACGTCCGGTCCAGTAACCAACCAGATTCCCCAATATACCTGCAACAGAAAGAAGACCACACAAGACGAGTAGCTCAAGCCATTCATTTTGCAAACCTTTTAATCCAAACAGTTTTAAAAATTCCTGAGCAAGATTGGTACTGTAAATACCGGCAACAAATAATAAACTGTCGCCCGGCAAAAAGAATCCAACCAGCAAACCGGTTTCTGCAAAAATGATAAAGATCAGCAACCACAAACCACCGTACTTAATATAGAACATGGGATTGAGAATATCTTTCCATGTAAAATTTTTACGGATAGTAACGGTACCGCCTTCTGTAATTTCAGTAACAGCAACTTTTACAGCATCATATTCCTTTCCCGCAAATGAAGCAGAGTCGGTGGCATTGATTACAATCTTTACAGACCCGTCTTTGGTTGTTTTATATTCAACCCCATCAACAGTAAATGCATCCACCGGTGCTTCGTACTGGTTAATTACTTTTACAGTTACTTCTTTTTGTGCGTACAAACCGGTGCAGATCATACATCCAATCAAACCAAACATCCATTTCAGCTTCATAAATTCCTTTAATAATTTAAATACATTGAATAAACAAGAACATACTTAATGACCATGTGCATGATGATCATGCGGATGATTTCCGTGATGATGTGTATGATGATGACCGTGTTCATCGGCCAGTTCACCCTCCCACTTGCTCACCACACTTGTTGCAAGAGCATTTCCTACCACGTTTGTCATACTGCGGAACATATCGCAAAAGTGATCAATTGGTAAAATCAATGCCACACCTTCGGGCGGAATATTAAACATGGCGCAGGTTGCAAGTACCACAACCAGCGAAGCTCTCGGCACACCTGCAATTCCCTTACTGGTTAACATGAGTACGAGTAACATCACCAATTGTGTTCCCAGATCGAGATGAATACCATATGCCTGTGCAATAGCCAGGCTGGCGAATGTCATATACATCATACTGCCATCGAGGTTAAACGAATAACCGAGCGGTAATACAAATGCAACAATCCGGTCTTTACAACCAAAACGTTCCAGTTCTTCAGTGAGTTTTGGAAATACTGCTTCGCTGCTGGTTGTACTGAAAGCAATTAATAAAGGCCCCCAGATGCGTTTCAGTAACACTTTCATTCTTGCTCCAAGAATCAGATATCCAACACCAATTAATATAAACCATAAAATGGCAATACCCAACAGGAAGTATAAAAAGTAGATGAGATAAAACTGAAAAATACCAAGCCCTTTCGCAGCAACTACAGCGGCCAATGCACCAAATACTCCCACAGGTGCAAAGTTCATGACATAGTTCACCATTTTTAAAATGATATGCGATGCTACATCCAAAGCTTTTACCAATGGCTTGGTATAATCGCCAATGGCAGCAGCTGCCACACCAAAGAAGATTGAGAAGACAACGATTTGCAGAATTTCATTTGTTGCCATCGCTTCAAACAAACTCTTTGGAATAATATGCTCAACAAAATTCTGTAAAGAGAAAGAGGAGGTTTTTGTCATCAGGTCTTTTACACCTTCTGTGTCGGCCTGACTGAGATCAATATAGGTGCCTGGTTTAAAAATATTTACCAGTAACATACCCAATAATAAAGAAGCAAGCGATGCGGTAATAAACCAGAGCAATGCCTTACCTCCTACTCTGCCAACAGCTTTGAGATCGCCCAGTTTGGATATACCAACCACCAATGTGGTAAACACCAACGGAGCAATAATCATTTGTACAAGTCGTATGAAAATATTGCTGAGGAGTTTGATGTTTTTTGAAAAGCTTTTGATGAATTCATCCGAAGCAGACACATGTATGGCATATCCAACAACAATACCCAGTACCATTGCCCCTAATATATAGATGGTTAAACGATTACCCTTACCCATGTAATAAATTTAATGTGCCGCAATATACAGATTCGGGTTTGAAAGCGTACTTCGGCTCACCGTTAATAAATCTTTTGGCTCTATTTTAGAATAAATCTCTATTTTTCCAGCTTATTATTGTTAGTCTACTAAAATCTATAACCAATCAAGTATGAGTTTATTTGCAAAAAAGCCTTTGCACCAGCTTCTGGCTCAGGCCGAAGACAGTGAAAAAGGATTGAAACGTACACTCGGTGCAGGCAATCTTGTTGCATTGGGTATTGGTGCCATTATTGGTGCCGGTTTATTTGTAAGAACGGCGGCTGCAGCCGGCCAGGCAGCAGGTCCGGGTGTTACATTATCCTTTATCGTTGCAGCGATCGGTTGTGCCTTTGCAGGTTTATGTTATGCAGAGTTTGCTGCAATGATCCCTATTGCAGGCAGTGCGTATGCCTACAGTTATACAACCATGGGAGAACTGATTGCATGGATTATTGGCTGGGCATTGATTATGGAATATGCATTGGGTGCTGCAACAGTATCTATTGCATGGAGTGAATATTTAAACAAGCTGTTTGGAGGGGCCATACCATATGAATGGAGCCACTCACCTTTTGAAAGCTTTACCGATTCTGCAGGCGTTCACCATTCAGGTATTATGAATGCTCCTGCCCTTATCATTTTATTACTTCTTACGTTACTCTTGATTAAAGGAACACAGGAAAGTGCCATTGTAAATATGATCATTGTAATTATTAAAGTAGGTATTGTGATCTTATTCATTGCACTTGGCTGGCAGTTTATTAATCCGGCTAACCATACGCCTTACCTCATTCCTGAAGGAACTGCTCCTGTTACTGATCAGGCAGGAAAAGTAATTGCCGATTACAGCGGATGGAACAAACACGGACTGGGCGGTGTGCTGGGTGGTGCGGCCATTGTATTTTTTGCCTTTATTGGTTTTGATGCAGTGAGTACTGCAGCACAGGAAGCAAAAAATCCAAAGAGAGATATGCCCATTGGTATCCTCGGTTCATTAGTGGTTTGTACTATCCTGTATATTTTGTTTGGACACGTATTAACCGGTGTAGCCAACTGGAAAGATTTTGTTGATCCTGAAAAAGGTCGTGAAGCATCTGTTGCTTATGCCATTTCACAATACATGACCGGATATGGATGGCTTGCACAGGCTGTTACTGTTGCTATTTTGGCGGGTTTCTCTTCTGTAATTTTAGTGATGCTAATGGGACAGAGCCGTATTTTTTATACCATGAGTAACGATGGATTAATTCCAAAAGCATTTGGCGAATTACATCCGAAATATAAAACGCCGTACAAAGCCAACTGGATCCTGTTTATTTTTGTAGGACTGTTTGCTGCATTTGTACCCGGCCATGTGGCAGGCGACTTAACTTCATTTGGAACCTTGTTTGCCTTTGTGCTGGTAAGCGCAGGTGTTTGGATTTTACGTGTAAAACAACCAAATATCGAACGTCCGTTTAAAACACCTATCTATCCGGTTGTATCTGCATTGGGTGTAATTATTTGTACAGCCATGATCATTGGCCTGGATTCACAAACCTTAAAAGTTGCATTTGCATGGATGGCTGTTGGTCTTGTTGTTTATTTCCTTTACAGCAGGCACCACAGTAAGCTGAAAAACTTCAGTGAAATATTACCGCATGCTTCTGACTTTGAGCAGAAAAAATAAATGATTTTCATTTTAAAAAAACCGCTCTGACTATTGCAGAGCGGTTTTTTGTTTACAGGCATTCCACTAAATTTGCGACCTAATCAGAAAAGTTATGGGACGGATTTTTGAAGTTAGAAAGAGCAGCATGTTTGCCCGCTGGGATAAAATGGCAAAGAACTTTACACGCATTGGTAAAGAAATTATTATAGCTGTAAAAGCCGGCGGACCGGATCCTGCTACAAATGCTGCACTTCGCAGATGTTTTCAAAACGCCAGAAGTGTGGGTATGCCCAAAGACCGTGTGGAAGCTGCCATTAAACGGGCGCAGGGAAAAGAGCTGGTGAACTATGATGAAATTTTGTACGAAGGTTATGCACCACATGGCGTTGCCATTCTTGTTGAAACTGCAACGGATAATCATGTACGTACGGTGGCGAATGTAAAAAGTCATTTTACAAAAGGGCACGGTTCAATGGGTAACAGTGGCAGTGTAAGTTTTCAGTTTAAAAAATTAGGGGTGTTTAAACTGAAACCCGAGGGTTTAAATGCAGAAGATCTTGAACTGGAGCTGATTGATTTTGGTTTGGAAGAACTGGGTGAAAGTACCGGTGAAAATGGTGAAGAAATTTTAGTAGTGCGTTGTGCATTTACTGATTTTGGTAATATGCAAAAAGCACTGGAAGAAAAAGGCATCACTCCTATCAGTGCAGAACTGGAATGGCTTCCTTCTACAACTGTTCCTGTTACCGACGAGCAGGCAGAAGATGTAAGTAAACTAATTGAACGCCTTGAACAGGATGAAGATGTGCAAAAGGTGTTTCATAATATGGGATAGTACAAGGACGAAATACAGAAACGGGCTGAATGAATTCAGCCCGTTTCATTTTGCCTTCTTAATCGCAACCAACAAGTCCCCGCATAAATAGCTTTGCTTTTTCTGCATATTGCCTTCCCGGTTCGTTTCTGTATTGTGTATTAATCCGCTGGAAAGATTGCTGTGTACTTCTTTGTTCAGCCAGTTGCCTGTTTAAACAGGTTATTTTTTCCTGTTGCTTTTGTCTGCTGCTTGCAGAAGTTTGCTCACTCATCTCATTCATCCGTTGTTCGGCCCTGCAAAGTTTAAGTTCGGTTTCGTAAATCATTTGCTGTATGGCATCATCATAATTCATGAGATTGGCCTGTGCCTGTTGCGTTCTTACATCCTGCATGGCATTTCCTATTCTTGCTTCCTGCAGGTTTTGCTCCTGCCGGTTTAATGATTCTTTCTGATAATTGAGCAAGGTTGTTTTCTTGCTTTGGCAGGATGGATATTTTTCAGCCTTCGTTTCCTCTCTTGCAATTTTTTCACGTTCACGCTGAATGCTCTGTTGCATTTTGGTTTCCCGCTCATCTTCCATTACCTGATAGGATGAAGGATCAAAACAAACATTCATATCCTGTATCTCTTCAATTTTTGCATTGTAGCCGCTTGCTTCCATTTGCATAATGATGAACAGGCCTTTATCGGTGTATTGATATCCCACAGCATAACTGCCCAGAAATTTCTTTGGTGTCATGTTAATGCTTTCAGGAAATGTTTTTCCAAACAGAAACCATACTTCAGGCCGGCCATCCACTTTATATGCCTGTGCCTTTACTTTATCATTGCAATAACTTCTACGTTCTGTTTTGCGTTTTAACGGCACACTTGAACCTGTATTGGTAAACTGGTACTCATAGGTTTCACTGTTGCCTGTTTGCACCCAATGTTCAATGGTATTTTTCTTTTTAGCGTTGAGATAAGTATACGTGTTGCCTTTTAATCCAACGACTGTTAACCGGAAGTCCGGAGCTTCCTGTTTGATATCACAAATACCAACAGCATCCGGTTTTAAAGGAGTGTATGCAATTAATCCGATTTTGGTATTGATGAACACGCATACTTCTGCAGGGCCCCTGCCTGTCATGGTTTTTATTTTTAAGATTTTATCAAAACAAAGCCGTTGACCCCTGGGAGTAATGGTTGTTGCGGTTGATGTTCCGTCAAGCACATCTGCATCGAGTATGGAATTGAGGTAAGGGCGATGTGGTGAACCCGACCATGCTGTATCTCTTCTTGTAGTATCAGGCTGTGCATTTACAACAGAGACAGCAAGTAAAAGTGCGAAAGAAAATACAATTGCTTGTTTCATATAACATCACTTTTATTTTTTTTTATTCATTCTACCCTGCGGTTACCGGCTTTTCCTTCTGCTGTTTTATTACTTGCTATTTGCTGAGTGGCAGAACCAACAGCAAGGCTGTGTATGAAGTTCATTAAACAGACCATGTTACAGGTAAGGAAAGAATGACTTCTGCAAATTTCTTTAAAGAACTGGAGGCTGTCAATTACCTGATGGGATAGTATAATTGATGCTGATGAGTTACACTCAATCAAGCTGAATAATCTTATGGCGCAGAGCTTTTGCCACCGCTTCAGTTCCGCAGTTCACATGCAGCTTGTGGTAAATATTCTGCAGATGTTTTTTAACCGTATCAATGGAAATCATTGTTTTATCTGCAATCATTTTATAAGAGTTCCCTTTTACCAGTAATTCCAGAATTTCTTTTTCTCTTACTGTAAGATGGAACTCTTCTTTTGCTTTATTATTTGTTCTGAAAAACTGAAATACTTTCTGTGCAACAAAGGGACTCATGGCAACACCTCCGTCCATTAAGTCCTGCAAAGACTGGATCAGCTTGAGCGGAGGAGTATTTTTCAGCATGTATCCATCAGCACCTGCACAAATACTGTCGAAGATCCGGTTATCATCATCAAACACAGTGTGCATCACCACTTTAATTTCCGGTGAATGTTCTTTGATGCGTTTTACTCCTTCAATACCACCAATGCCGGGCATATCAATATCCATGATCACCAGTTCAGGCTTACAGGTTTCAATATCTTCCACCACCCGATCACAATTGGGATAAGAACCTGTAACAGTATAACCCGAAGCCTCGCTTAAAAGCAATTCCATTGACTGTCGCAACCTTGTATTGTCTTCATATAGAATCAAAGCGGTAGACATTTCTGCTAAATTAAACGGTGATTGCTCAATAAACTATTACACAATCAGGTAATAGGCATTGTTAACGAAACAGCAGTTCCCTCGCCGGGTGCAGATTGTATTTGCAGTGAAGCGCCCAGATCATCTGCCCGTTTCTTCATATTATTTAAACCGTTGCCCATTGTAACCATCGAATGCTGAAAGCCCGTTCCATTATCCTGTATCAGTAGTTTAAGTACCTGCTGATTTGTTTGAACACTGATTTTTGCACTGCTGGCTTTTGAATACTTCACCAGGTTATTCACGGCTTCTTTAAAGATGAGATAAAAATTCCGCCGCTTCTCCATGGAGAAGGAAAGGTTTTCTGCAGCTTCATCAAAATTCATTTCATAGCTGATATTTTTTCCATCCATCATATCAGCTGCATATCGTTTCATGCGGATGAATAATTTCTCCAGCTCATCGTATTTGGGATTGATGTTCCACACAATATCACTTAAGCTTTCACTGATGCGTTGAATATCTTCTCCTGCTTTATTTAAATACTCTGCAGATTTTGGAGTGTTATTTAAATTACGCCGTGCCAGCTCTGTTAAAATATGAATATTACTCAACGATGCACCAATATCATCATGCAGGTTTTCGCTGATGTTATTCCTCATTGCCAGCAGTGAACTTTGCTGCTCCAGTTTTTTCTTGAGCTGATAGCGGTTGAAAGAAAGATAACCGAGCAGTAACAAAAGAGCAAAACCACCCAGCATTAAATTACGGAGAAGCGTTTGATTGCTGATTTGTTTTTGCTGAAGCAGTTTTTCTTTTTCTGCAAGCTGCAGCCGTTGCTCGTTGTTTTTTGATAACAGACTTTGTTTTTCCAGTTCATCGCTTTGGAGCTGCAACTGTTGCTCCTGCAACTCTTTCGACTTTGATAACAGATCAATTTCGTTCTGTTTTTGCAACGCTTCTGCAGTATTGCCTGCAATGATGGCTTTTTGTTTTTCAATTTCCAGTTCTTTAATCCGCTGCAGGGTATGTAAACGTGTAATCTCAAAATCTTTTTTTTCTGTTTCAAATTGAGTTTGTAAGGATGCAATTCTGGTGTTGGTTTCGGAATTAATTAAACTGTCACGATACAAAATATACTTTGTGTAATAATCATAAGCAGCTGAAAAATTCTGCCGGCCTTTATAAAAGTTAGAGAGGTACAGGTACACATTACGAAGCACCGGTTTACTCCCCAATGTTTTTGCAAGCGTCTCCGATTTATTGAAATACGCAACAGCACCTGCTGAGTCTTTGAGAATATTGCTGTAAAAAGCCGCAGCAATGTATCGGTTAGCCAGCATGTTCTGATCCAGCGATTCTAAAATAGCAATGGCTTTTTTTTCATACTCAAACGCTTCGGCATACTTGCGCTGCCTGCTCATTAACAACGACATACTGACATAACTCTGTGCAACACGGGATGGCACTGCACTCAGCTCTGCATATTTTAATCCTAATTGCTGATAGTGTATGGCCTGTGCAACAGAATCAATCCGCAGATAGGTTTGAGAAATATTATTACAGGATAGCGCCATGCCGGAAAAATTATTTGCTTTTTCTCTGATGAGCAACGATTGCTTTCCGTATTTAATCGCTTCCTGAAATTGCTCCAGTTCATAATACAATGCAGATAAATTACTGAGTGATTGTGCAAGACCGAGATCATCATTATTTTTTTGATGCAGACGAACCGCTTTTAACAACCAGTCCACCTGTTGATCATATAATCCGAGCAATCCTGAAAGATTACCCAAATCGTTATACACAAAAGCGGTGTAAGCACTCTGTTCTTTTTCGAACCTGATGGCCAAAGATTTTTGAAACAACTGTTCGGCCTCCGGATATTTTTTCACCTCAATAAAATACTGGCCTAACTGAAAGTATGAGAGTGCAATTAAAAAAGTATCTTTTAACTGTTGTGCTGCACGTAATGCAACAGAATCGTGCCGGCCTAAAAGGGCATAGTCAGCTTTTCTGTATAAAATATCGGCCAGTTTCAGATTGGCATATGCCTGTCCACGTAAAAATTTTCTTGCTTCGCTTTCTGCAAGGGCCTTGTGTGTATATGCAAGTGCAGAATCGTATTGCGACTTATCTATCAGTTGATCCGCAATAGAGAGGTGGAAGAAAATTTGTATTGAATCCTGTTTGGTATAGCTTGGCTGAGACTCACCTTGATTTAAACAAAAAAACAAAGTGATTGCCGAAAGAAATAACTTTAATAGTGTTGCTTGCGGTTTCATGCCTGATAAAAAATACAAACTTTAATCTGAAAATGGAATTAAAAGGAGAGGAAAAAAAGCATGACCTGATTGTGTTATTTGATGGTGTATGTAATCTTTGTAACAGCAGCGTTCAATTTATCATCCAGAGAGACAGGAAACATCTGTTTCGCTTTGGCTCATTACAGGGAGCCTATGGTCAGCAGGTGTTGAAACAGTTTGGCATGCACCCAACCGATTTCAATTCGTTTATTCTGTTAGAAAATGGAAAACTATACAGCAAAAGCAGCGGCGCATTGCGAATGCTGAAACATTTGGGTGGTGGCTGGAAGCTGTTTTATGTATTTATCCTTGTTCCTGCTTTTATACGAAATGCAGTGTACAACTTTATTGCAGTGAACCGCTACAAATGGTTTGGAAAGAAAAACTCCTGCAGCATCCCAACACCGGAACAAAGGGAATTATTTTTAGACTAATTAAACCTCAGGCATCATTTGTGCTCATAGATTAGAAATTTGTTAGATATTTGCAGGCTGGAATATCGTACCATTAAAAACGAATCGCTTAAAATCAAATAACGTTGAAAAAACTGCTGCAAAAAATTATTGCTTTAGCGAATAATTTGAATTTTCTTTTTTTGATCAATGGTATTTTACTCGCCACACTTTTCCATTTTGTCATTGAATCAAAGTATGAGTCAGAACTTTTTATTGCCATCAATAAAAACATTAAAACAGGGCTCCCTGAAATTCATACAAAGGAAACGTATGTATTAAAGGCAATGGAAATGGCGAATCAACTGCAGAAACAGAGATACGAAGTGTTCGGACAACAAAAGCTTGCAGGTTTAAAAGCCAATTTTTTCCGCCCGCCTACATTTGATCTGATGACCGCTAATGGTGCCTGCGGCAGTTATGCTACAGTGCTGGCAAGGATTTTAAAAGCAAACGATATCCCTGTAAGAATTGGACAGATGAAGGTGAATGACACATATGGCGGTCATATTTTTGTTGAAGCAAAAACAGAAAATGGCTGGATCGTTTTAGATCCGATGTATAACCTGGTATTTAAAAAACAAAATGGTGAGCCGGCTACATTTGCTGACTTAAATAAAGATTGGCAAACGTTTAAACAACAGGTGCCACCGGATTATAATACAGCTTACAATTACAGTGGAGTAAGGTACACGAATTGGAAAAAAATTCCGGGTATTACAACAACCATTAAATCCTTGCTGGATGCTGTAATTGGTAAGACGAAGGCCGATCAGTTTTCAGTGCGTCCATATCTGTTACGCACCTATCATAAACTGGCCTGTATAACAGCATTTGTTCTGTTTTTTATATTCCTCCGAACAATGAGCCTGTATCGAAGAACAAAACTTTTCCCAACATCAGGTAATACCCTGGAAATACAATCAACATCACATGCAGCAAGCACGGCAGCTTAATCCTGCAAATTGATTATTCCCTGCATATAAAACACACATTCTCCACCCATCATTACACGATCAGCATTTTTCTGTTCGCAAACCACATCACCGCCACGTTTGCTTAACTGTTTTGCCATCATTTTCTTTTTATCCAGCTTTTCGCTCCAGAACGGAATGAGCTGTGAATGAGCCGAACCTGTTACAGGATCTTCATCTACACCGGCAGTTGGTGCAAAAAAACGGGAAACAAAATCAACCGTATTTCCTTTTGCTGTAAGTATGATCATGTTGCCGGTCTTTTTCATAGCAGTAAAATCCGGTTTGGCATTAATCACTTCTTCTTCGGTTGCCACTTCAATTAATAAATCACGGTATTTATATACACCCAGTATTTCTTTTACGCCGAGTATTTCAGCAATACCGTCCGGATAATCATTCACCCGTTCAGGTTTCCAGGAAGGAAAATCCATTTCATACAGATCGCCTTTCTTTTCAACTTTCAACAAACCGCTTTTTGAACTGAAGGTAACAGATGGTTTACTGTAACCCAGCTGGGTGTATAATACAAATGCACTGGCCAATGTAGCATGACCGCATAAATTAATTTCAAACTCCGGGGTAAACCAGCGGATATCATAATCAGCGGCCCCCTCCCGGCCTCCCCCGGTTGGGGAGGAGTTCCCACGCACAGGAACAAAGAAAACGGTCTCAGCCAGATTATTTTCCATTGCCAGTTGCTGCATCAATGCATCATCAATCCATTTATCCAATGGTACAACTGCTGCCGGGTTACCTTTGAATAAAGTGGAAGCAAATGCATCAATCTGGTATAAATTCAATTTCATATTTATTTATTTTGAAGTCTGTAAATTAGGAAACTATCACAGACTTCAACTGCCGATTAAATAACAGCTACCGAATAATTGTTTAATAAAAACGTGGTAATGCTAATTTATGCCTCACCACAACTATCCGGAACACGACAATAAACAAAATAGATATAATGGTGGCCAGGTTGCTGAGCATATCTACTTTTAAGAGCAACAGGTAAAGCAATCCTCCCAAAATAGAAACGGACGCATAAATTTCTTTGCGGAAAACGAGCGGCACATTGTTCAGTAACACATCTCTAATTACACCACCAAACGACCCTGTGATAGTGCCTAATGCAATACAAATACCCGGACTGAATTGCAGTTGCATTCCTTTCTCTACACCAATGAGTGTAAACAATCCCAAACCAAATGCATCAAATAAAAATAAAGTGCTGGTAAAACGTTTCAGATAGTTGCCAAAGAACATGGTGCCAATTGCTGCTGCAATAATAACAATGGTTGTTGTTCCGTCACGTAACCAACCAACAGGTGTATCACCAATCAATACATCACGCAAGGTTCCGCCGCCAATTGCTGTAACAAATGAAAGGATGATGACACCAAACGGATCAAGCTTTTTCTCCATGGCAGAAAAAGCACCTGAAACTGCAAAGGCAAAGGTCCCGAGAATATCAATGATGGAGAGGAAGGACATGGTTATGACTGAATGATAAAAATAGTCAAAGAGTTTAATTATTAAATTAGAACCATTGCACTTATTCGTCAGACGAAGCGTACTCATCACTCATCACTCACTCCCTCATCATCTCCAGAATCACCGATGTAATTTCTTCAACATTTGGTTTGCTGAAATAATCACCATCACTTCCGTAAGAAGGACGATGTGCTTTACCGGTAATTGTTCTCGGAGCAACATCTAAATATTTATAACCGCCCTGTTCTTCCATTACTTTGTTAAACATATACGCCGCAGCACCACCGGGAACATCTTCATCAACAAATACAATGCGGTTTGTTTTCTTTAATGATTCAAGTATGGTATGATTGATATCAAACGGAAGTAAGGTTTGTACATCAATAATTTCACAACTGGTTCCCATCTGCTCCAGCTGTTGTGCAGCTTCATCAATAATACGAAGTGTAGATCCGTAAGAAACAATGGTTACATCAGTTCCCTGTCTGATCACTTCGGGTACACCCATCGGCACAGTAAATGAAGAAAGATTCAACGGCATTTTTTCTTTTAAACGATAGCCGTTTAAACATTCAATCACCAATGCAGGCTCGTTGCTTTGTAATAATGTATTGTACATACCTGCAGCCTGCACCATATTACGTGGCACACAAACATACATGCCACGCAAACTGTTTACAATCATACCCATGGGCGATCCGCTGTGCCAGATACCTTCTAAACGATGACCTCTTGAACGAACAATTAACGGTGCACTTTGTCTGCCTGCTGTACGAAAATGTAAAGTGGCTACATCATCACTCAATGGCTGCAAACCATAAAGGAGATAATCGAGATATTGTATTTCTGCAATGGGACGTAAGCCACGCATAGCTAAACCAACGCCCTGCCCCATAATGGTTAATTCACGAATACCTGTGTCAAATATTCTTGTATCTCCATGCTTTACCTGCAAACCGGCGAAACCCTGATTTACATCTCCAATAAATCCGAGATCTTCTCCAAATGCCACCACTTTTGGATTGATGCTGAACAACTGATCAAAATAACGGTTCAGAATTTCATATCCATTCATTACAGCAGCATCAGCAGGAATCTGTGCTTTTATTTCACTCACACGCATTGCACTTGCTGCACCTTCATGATATAAGTGTGAGTTGAAAAGTGATTTGCTTTCTTTCATCAACTCATCATAATACTTTTTTGCGTCGTTCTCTTTAACATTTGAAGTGAGAGAAACAGCTTTGTACAAAGTTGTCATTACATCTTTTCTGCCCGGTTCTCTGTTTTCTTCGAGTTGCTGTTTCAGTTTTTGTAATGAAGAAGCATTTGTTGAAACTACACTCAGATTCTGCAGTATTTCCGCCACCTTTTGTACCTGTGCTTTGATGGGTTGCTGAAATTCCTGCCAGGCTGTATTCTTTTCGTTTCTTACAAATTCTTTTGTCTCGGTTTCAACTGCCGCTAATTCTTCTTCATTCGCCAGGGAGTTTTCAAGAATCCACTCTTTCATTTTTTTAATACAATCCCACTCCCGTTCCCATTGTAAACGGTCGGCTGTTTTATAACGCTCATGGCTGCCCGAAGTGGAATGCCCCTGTGGCTGAGTAACTTCTTCTACATGAAACAATGCAGGTGTATGCGTTGTGCGGATTTTTTCAATGCCTGCTTCAAACACTTCGCACATGCCGGCATAATCCCATGCTTTTACTTTATAAATTTCAATACCGTTGGTTCCTTCTTTTTTCTGAAAACCTTTTAATGCTTCCGAAACAGAACCTTTGGTTGTTTGATATTTCTTGGGAACAGAAATACCATATCCATCATCCCATACAAAAACAGCTAAAGGAATTTGCTGCACTGCCGCTGCGTTCATGGTTTCCCAAAAATGGCCTTCACTTGTAGAGGCGTCGCCAATTGTGGCAAAGCAAACTTCATTTCCATTGTCTGATAATGAAGAAAACTGTTTCAGTTCACTGGTATGTCTGAATAATTTTGATGCAAGTGCCAACCCAACTGAACGGGGCATTTGTGCAGCAGTAGGCGCCATACCTGATGCCAGATTTTTACGGTTGACCAGATCCAGCATCTCACCATTTTCATCAACCATGGCTGTTGCAAAATGCGAATTCATTTGCCTGCCTGCACTGTGCGGATCATGACTGGTATCAGGATCAGCATACAGTTGTGCAAAAAATTCTTTTACGGTAGCAGCACCGGTTGTAAAAGCAAAGGTCTGGTCACGGTAGTAACCGCTGTAAAAATCACCCGGCTTAAAAAACTTGGCCATTGCCAACTGAGGCACTTCTTTGCCATCGCCAAAAATGCCAAACTTAGCTTTACCTGTTAACACTTCCTTTCGCCCCAGTAAACTGGCTTCACGGCTAAGGCAGGCAAAACGGTAATCCTGTAACACTTCCTGTTTAAAGTGTTCAAATGAAAGCTGTTGTAAGTGCAGGCTGTCGTTGGTGATTGATTCCATGTGGCAAAAATAAATGTTTTGACTTGCGCATTAACACTTGTAAGTTGATTTGGTGAAAACAAATGGGTTGCTGTGCAAAAATGGGTGAAGTGTGGCCCCTGTTCAACGGCCCGTTAACCCATTCTGCCGATTACTCTGGTAAAAAAATGTGAAAGGCAACCTTTCCCCACTATGAACTGTCTGTACTTATGCGTACTTTTGAAAGCGCAAAAATCAACAATATGAAAAAACTATTTGGAACCTTTCTCTTTACTTCTGTTTTAGCCCTTGCCGGCATGGCACAGTCGCATGATGGTCATAACCACAGCAACCCTGCCCCTGCAGCTGCAAAACCCGAATCAATTAAATTACCTGAGCTGAGTTTTGACTTTGGGAAAATACCCCAGGGCAAACCCGTTACACACAATTTTATTGTAGAAAATATCGGAAAAGATACTTTACGAATCGAAAATGTGCAGGCAAGCTGCGGATGCACTACCCCTGAGTGGAGCAATGCACCGATTCTTACCGGCAATAAAACAACTATTAAAGTAGGGTACAATGCAGCAGCTGAAGGTGTATTTGAAAAATCTATCACCATTTATTACAATGGTGGACAGGTAAAACAAATTACCATCAAAGGGCAGGTTTGGAAAACACCTGATCAATCGGCACCGGGCAATCAGGCATTGAATGTTTTTAAACAATCACAATAATAAACAGTATACAATGAAATCAGTATTTGCATCATTTATTGCACTCTTTTTAGTTACAGTAGCTTTTGGTCAATCAAAGAAACCATCTGATGTTGCAAAGTTTGCCAGCGAAACAGTTGACTTAGGCAAGCCAAAAGTGGGCAACCCGGTTACAGCAACATTTACATTTACAAATACCAGCAATGAAGATCTGGTAATTGAAACAGTAACACCCGGTTGTGGCTGTACAAAATCTGATTACACCAAAGAACCCATTAAGCCCGGTAAAACAGGAACCATTACTGCAACCTATAATGCAGCTTCTGTTGGCACATTTACAAAACCGGTTTATGTAAAATTTCTGGGTATAGATGAGCAACAAAAATTAACTATTGTTGGAATTGTTCAGCAATAAACGCATCAACCAATAAAATAAAAACCCTCTGCAGTGACAGAGGGTTTTTATTTTACATACCTCCCCTATCTTTGTTTGATGTTACCAATCAGTAAGCGTGGTGAGCAAATGCCACCCTCACCCATCCGGAAATTAGTTCCATACGCAGAAGCTGCCAAGAAAAGAGGCACCAAAGTATTTCACCTCAACATTGGTCAGCCCGATATAGAAACACCTGCTGCCATTTTAGATGCGGTGCGTAATGCAGATATCAAAGTGCTGGAGTACAGCCACAGTGCAGGTAATGAAAGTTACAGACGTAAACTCACACAGTATTACAAGAAAGTTGGTATTGATGTGAACTATGATCAGATATTGATTACTACAGGCGGCAGCGAAGCAATTATGTTTGGCTTCTTTACCTGTTTTAATCCCGGTGATGAAGTAATTATTCCCGAACCTTTTTATGCAAACTACAACGGCTTTGCCTGTGCTGCGGGAGTAAATGTTGTACCCATTACATCGCATATCGAAAACAGTTTTGCGTTACCGGATATAGAAGAGTTTGAAAAAGTAATTACAGCAAAAACAAAAGCAATCATCATCTGTAGCCCAAATAACCCCACCGGATATTTGTACAGCAAAGAAGAAATGCTGAAGCTGAAAGATGTTTGTGTAAAACACAACCTGTATTTATTCAGCGATGAAGCATACCGTGAGTTTTGTTATGATGGTGATTATGTAAGTGCATTGCATATTGAAGGACTGGAGCAGCATGTAGTGCTCATGGATACTATCAGTAAACGTTACAGTGCATGTGGTGCAAGACTGGGCGCACTGGTTACAAAAAATAAAGCGGTGTATGATGCTTCTATGAAGTTTGCACAGGCAAGACTCAGTCCGCCGGGATTAGCACAGATCATGGGCGAAGCGGCGGTTGATTTACCGGATGCTTATTTTGATGCACCAAAAGCAGAATATTTATCCCGCAGAAATTTACTGGTGAAACGATTAAATGCCATGCCAGGAGTTTTTTGTCCCAACCCCGGTGGTGCGTTTTATGCCATGGCTAAATTACCAATTGATGATAGCGACCGGTTTTGCCAGTGGCTTTTGGAATCATTTTCACATAACGGACAAACCATAATGCTGGCACCTGCAACCGGGTTTTACGGAACAGCCGGGTTAGGGAAGAATGAAGTACGACTGGCTTATGTACTTAATCTTGAAGCGCTGGATAAAGCCATGGATTGCCTGGAAGAAGCATTAAAAGTTTATCCAGGTAAAACAAACTAAATTATTCATCATTCCCGAAAATCAGGTGTCTGTATTTCTGATACAGAAAAGCAATCACCAGCAGGATAGCTCCTATGGAAACATAGGCAACAATCTTTTCGATTGTTGAAAAATTAATACTGTCTAAAACAACCAGTTTTACAAGAGTAATTCCAAACAACAGAATGGAAGCAATGCGCAGCAGTCTGAATCGCTGCCACAACCCTGCAACGAATAACAATACTGCCATGGATACCCAAACAAGAGAAATGGTTGTGCCTGCAAATTTCTGCGGAACATAAAT
This sequence comes from Chitinophagaceae bacterium, assembly GCA_022841365.1. Classification (GTDB taxonomy): domain Bacteria; phylum Bacteroidota; class Bacteroidia; order Chitinophagales; family Chitinophagaceae; genus Lacibacter. The sequence goes on from JALHRP010000008.1 coordinate 50,990, forward strand.
CACAATCAGGATCAGTGCAAGAACAAGGCAGGTATGCCAGATCATTTTCTGCTGATGAAACAACCCTTTACTGATGAACATTAACAGTAAATAAAAGACACTGATTGCGAGTGTTACAATTGAACCATCTTCTGTATCACCCTTGTAAGTATAAATATACAGTGAGCTGATGTATACAATAAAGCTCTGGAAGATGAGTAACGACAGATCAGCTGCATCTGTTTCTTCATTTCTTGCCAATCTGAAACCGAAAATGGTTAAAAGAAATTGTACATAAAAAAGAATCAGGAATAGCCATGCTGCACCTGAATAAGTTTCATTGTGTTTCATAAACAGCCAGGAAATAAAAATCAGCCAGCTTGCTGCAAACGCTATCACTTTTAAGATATTCCAGCTTCGTTTAAAAGAAAGGAATAAGATGCCTGTATTGATCAGAAAAATATAAGAAAACAGCATCACCACATTGCCTGAGTTACCTCCTACTAAAAATGGAATACCATATGCACCAACCAACGCAAGTGTGGCAATTTCCTGACGTTCGAATTTCAATGAAACATAAACGGTAAAAAACGTAAACAGAATCATTACTGCAAACGCAAGCGGTCTTGATAAAAATCCATAATACTCAAATGCTCCATAAGTAGTAAAATAAAATGCGGCCATTGCACCGCTAAACAGAATAGCACTGAAGGTTTCATATTTTTTCCGCAGCCGTATGGATATAAACAATAATAATCCGCTTGCCAGATAAGCGAGTATGATGCGGACTGCAGGAGAAATTAAGTTTTTATCAATGGCATATTTTACACCAATAGCTATACCTGTAATTAGTACAATAATTCCCGCAAACTGCATCAGCCGCAAACCAACAAACCCTTCAACCCCATTATTTTTTTGAGTTGTTTGCCGGATTTGATTTGATTGCGGAGCCACAGGTTTTGGAATTGCTGCGGCAGGTGCAGCAGGATGCAGCTTCATTAACTGCTGTTCAAGAAAAAGCAATTCATTCCGGTGTTCTTCCTGTTGTTCTTTCAACAGTTGAATTTTCGCTTTCAGATCATTTATTTGCTGTTGATCCATCATCATTCAATTTTAAAAAGTTTTCTACTGATGCCTGTTCTTCCATTTGAAATAAAAATAGAGAGGAACACCAATTGCAGTTAAGATCAACCCAAAAACAGAATTGATCATCTGCGATTTACCCGACATATAATTACTGATATCAGTATACAAAGTGGTAACAATATACAGTGTTGTAAAAATCAAAAATAATAATGGGATAATGGGATAACCCCATGCTTTGTAAGGCCGTTCTGCATGAGGCATCCGTCTTCTCAAAATAAACAGTGCCATAATAACAAGACCATAAAATATCCAGCCAATAAAAATAAACATATCTGCAAGCAGATCAAACGAACCACTCAATACCAGTAAACTGCTCCACACAGCCAGGAGAAGGATGGCGTTACCCGGCGTTTTAAATTTGGGTTGTACACGACCTGCAAACCGGAAAAATGTTTTGGATTCACTCATTGCAAAAACAACACGTGCATTGGTTAAGAGATTTACATTTGTTGAACCGAAAGTTGAAATCACAATCAGCAGTGCAATAGCCGTACCTCCTGCCGGCCCCATTACAAATGCAGCAGCGTCACTTGCAACTAATGGCGACTTTGCCATAACTTCAACAGGCAACACATACATGTAAGAAAGTGTAACCAGCATATAAATAATGATACAGGACCATAACCCTATCATTAAACTCCGTGTGATATTTTTTGAAGGATTTTTTATTTCGCCGGCCACCATGTTGAGATTATTCCAGCCATCGTAAGCTGCAAATGCTCCTGTTGTTGCAGCCATGAATGCGCCCATTAACTTCCAGCCGCTTAAATTAAAATCAGGTGCATTGGTGAAAAAGTTATGGCTGTTTCCTTTACCTGAAAACAGAATACCAAACACCAGCAACATGATGGCGGCTGTTTTTAATACTGTTGCAAAAAACTGTACTGCGTTACCTGAGCGCATACTGATATAATTAATGATACTTAAACCCATAATCATTGCAATAGCCAGCGCTTTCACAGAAAAATTCTGCAGCGGAAAAATATCACCAATAAGAGGAAGATGCAGTTGAACGGATTGCTGAAGTTCAACACTCAGCTGCGGCAGTTCAATAAAATAATTAGTATAAGAAGCAAATACATAGCCGATGGCTGCAATAGATGCTGTATTGATAACGGCCATGCTTGCCCAACCGTAGAGATGAGCTATAAAATCGCCGTAAGCATATTTCAGATAAACAAACTGTCCTCCGGTTTCAGGAAACATGGCACCCAGTTCAGCAAAGGCCATTGCACCAAACATGGAAACAATGCCGGCAATAAGCCATACCAGAATAATTAAATAAGGTGAGCCAAGCTGTGCAGCCATACTTGCGGGCTTCATAAAAATGTTAGCCCCAATGATGCTGCCAATTACAATGCTGGTGGCAGACCAGACCCCAATTGTTTTTTTAAGTTGAGCAGATGGCATATGGTTGGATAAATGTGGGATGCATTTCATCTGCATGTCATACAGCGAAATGGTTTCTCAATATAACTGAATAAACTGAAAGGGGTACTTAGCTCAATGATTGGAGTAAATTTCGAAAGGAAATCAATAAGCCCTTTAAAGAGGGCTAACAAAGTACCGGAGAGCAGACTTGAACTGCCGTCCGCTGCGGCGGATATGAACCCTCTTTATTATTAATTATTCATAAAAAAAGCCCTCATGAAGAGGGCTAACATCGTACCGGAGAGCAGACTTGAACTGCCGTCCGCCGCAGCGGATATGAACCCTCTTCATTATGAATGATACATTAAAAAAGCCCTCTTAAAGAGGGCTAATATAGTACCGGAGAGCAGACTTGAACTGCCGACCTTCGGGTTATGAATCCGATGCTCTAACCAGCTGAGCTACCCCGGCTAATGGGCGGCAAAGATAAAGGTTTCGGGCTTTTTTTCCGCAGCATTTTAAAAGCTTTTTTAATTTTAAGCATGATCAGACCGGTTCAGCTTACTGATGCAGCATCCCTGCTCGATATCTATCGCCCATTCATCCTGAATACAGGCATTACACAGGAGACAGAAGTTCCATCAGTGGCTGAGTTTGCAAACAGAATTGAACAAACAATTGCAGAAAGGCCCTGGCTTGTTGCTGAAATCAATGGAAGATTGGCAGGTTATGCATATGCAGGAAAACACCGGGAACGAAAAGGCTATCAATGGTGCGTTGAATCATCTGTATACTTACATGCCGATTATTTTGGAAAAAATATTGCAGCTGCTTTATACAAAGCTTTGCTTGATCTGTTAACACTGCAAGGTTACGTGAATGTGTATGCTGTTATTACATTGCCGAATGTAAACAGTGTTTCCTTTCATGAAAAGTTCGGGTTCCGATATTTAACAACATATAAAAAGATCGGTTATAAACTGAATCAATGGCACGATGTAGGTTGGTGGGAATATCAAATCAATTCTTATAATGCCAACACCCTCATCCCTTTCCCTGCATTAAATAATGAAACGATTGATGTCATTTGTAAAAATGCTTCTGCATTGATCAACGATTAAATAACTGACGTAACCGCTCAGCAACTTTCTCTGCATTCGGCAACATCGCTGTTTCCAACCCTGTATTCATAGGCACTGCTGGCAAATTCAATGACCCCATCACTTCAACAGGCGCATCCAAATATTGAAAACAATGATAGCTGATGCGATGCGCCAATGCTTCAGCAAATGAATTATTCTGTTGTTCTTCGGTAAGCACCAGACATTTGCCGTGTTTTTTCACTGTTTCAAAAACAAGTGCTTCATCTAACGGAAATAATGTACGCAAATCAACAATTTCAACTGCACCCATAAATTGCTTGGCTGCCGCTTTTGCCCAATATACACCCATGCCATAAGTAATGATGCAGCAACTTTCTCCTTCATCAACAAGGTCTTCATCTGCTTCAACAACTATCGTTGCTTTTCCTAATGGAAGTATATAATCTCTTGATGGTTCAACCGTTTTTGCATCTTCAGTACCCGGCACTTTACTCCAGTACAATCCTTTATGCTCCAGCATTACAACAGGGTTTGGATCAAGAAAAGCGGCTTTCATCAACCCTTTCATATCAGCAGCGTTGGATGGATACACCACTTTAATTCCTTTAATACTGAGCAAGGTTGTTTCAATACTTCCGCTATGGTATGGACCACCACCACCGTATGCACCAATGGGTACACGGATGAGTGTTTGCACAGGAAATTTTCCGCAGCTTAAATAAGATGATTTTGAAATTTCTGTGACCAGTTGATTTAATCCCGGATAAATATAATCTGCAAACTGTACTTCCACAATCGGCTTGGCACCCACTGCACTCATACCAACTGTTGAACCGATGATATAAGCTTCCTGTATGGCCGTATTAAAAACCCGATGATCACCAAACTGCTCTGCCAGTGTTGCTGCTTCACGAAATACACCACCTAACCGTTTGCCCACATCCTGTCCATACAGCAATGCTTCGGGATATTCTTCCATCAATTCACGAATGGCAAATAAAGCAGCATCTACCATCACTATTTTTTCTTTGCCTGCCGGGACACGTTCACCTGTTTCTTCTGTTACAGGTGTAGGAACAAAAACATGTTGCTCAACAGTTAAAGGATCGGGCTCTGCTGCAGCAACAGCCTTTTGAAAAGATGTGCTGATGAATATTTTTGCATCATCATCTATCTGTTTTAATTCATCATCTGCTATTCCGTTATTGATACATTGCTGATGAAGTTTTGGAAACGGATCGTCTGTGAAATGTTTTTCCAGATCATCATTACTTCTGTAAAATTCTTTACGTACACCACTTGTGTGATGATTGAGTAAAGGAACATATGCCTGAACCAGATAAGGTTCCTGATGCGTTCGTACATGATCCACCACATGCTGCATGGTTTCAAATGCTTCTGTAAAATCACTTCCATCACAACGGATGCGGTGCATACCTGGAAAGCCGCCGGCATATTCATACGCATCCATTGCTCTTGCCTCATCTGCACTTACACTAATACCCCAGTTATTATCCTGTACCAGATAAATGATGGGCAGTTTTTTTAACACTGCAAATTGAAATGCTTCACTCACTTCACCTTCTGTAATACTTGCATCACCTAATGAACAAATGACTACATCCCCCCCACCCCCCAAAGGGGGGATTAAAGCCTCCGAGGTTTTTAATGTCTTATTTATCTCAACATCTTTGTCAAGCTGGGTTTTGTGCAGAAGCGAAGTCCTCCCTCCGGGAGGATTTAGGTGGGCTAAATACTTCAGCCCCTGTGCCACACCGGTAGTAGGAATAACCTGCATACCCGTTGCACTGCTTTGATGAATAATGTTTGGATGATTGCTCCCCTTATAATTGGGATGCGAATAATATTCTCTTCCTCCCGTAAACGGATCATTCGCTTTTGCAAGTAACTGGAGCATTAACTGATATGGTTCAAAACCTAGACCAAGCAATAAACTTTCATCACGGTAATAAGGGCTTACCCAATCTTTTGCTGTTAATTGAAATGCTGTAGCAAGTTGAATAGCTTCATGACCACGTGATGTGGAGTGTACATATTTACAAACAGCACGGTTATTTTCATAAATCTCAGCCATGTGTTTGGCATAACACATGAGCCGGTAAGCCTCTCTTAAAATTTCCTGATTCATCATTTGCAAGCAATTATCTGCAAAATAAAGTGAACTGACATAAAAAAGCCATTCTGTAAGAGAATGGCTGATACTATTTTTATAAAGCGATTATTTTATTTCTACTTCAAGTAAACTGTCATCTTCAATAAACGCCTCTAGTTGATCGCCTACCACACATTCACCTACTCCTGCCGGAGTACCCGTAAAGATTAAATCGCCGATGTTGAGTGAAAAGAATTGTGATACATAAGCAACTATCTGATCAAATGTAAAAATCATTTGACCAGAATTTCCCTGCTGCACCAATTCCTTGTTATTGTATAAACAGAAATTGATGTCGTTAAAATTCATACCGGGTTTAATATCCATAAACTTACCTACGGCTGCAGAGTTGTCCCATGCTTTAGCCAATTCCCATGGAAGGCCTTTTTCTTTCAGTTTCTGTTGCAGATCTCTGGCTGTAAAATCAATTCCTACAGTAATACCATTGTAATACTTACTGGCGTGTTTTTCCTGCACATATTTGCCATTTTTTGAGATCCGTAATACCAGTTCTGCTTCGTAATGCAGTTCATTGGTAAACTCAGGATAATAGAATGGCATATGAGGCTGCAGGAATGCGCTCTTAGGTTTCAGAAAAATAACCGGTTCGTCAGGAACGTCGTTGCCGAGTTCTTTAGCATGGTCAACATAGTTACGACCTACGCAAAAGATTTTCATTTGGTTGATGGTTTTGGTTCAGAATCAGGTTTAATATTGGTTGATTACAGAACAGTGGATTACAATATGCTTCTTCAGCATTAAGTGTAAGTTAGCGAAGGTAATATTAGAAAATTAAAAATTATAGTGTTATTTCAATTTTGTTTGCATTGTTCATAGTACGGTCTAACCCAGTGAGAATAAACTGTTCAATTACTTCAACACTTGTTTCAATTTTCTTTTTAATGATTGGCTCTTCTTCGGGTGTCCATTTACCTAAAACATAATCAACCTGCATTCCTTTAGGATAATTGTTGCCAATGCCAAAACGAAGGCGTGGATATGTATTTAACTGCAGATGTTCCTGTATGCTTTTTAACCCGTTATGTCCTGCATCACTACCGCCGGGACGTAACCGCAGTTTTGTAACAGGAATAGCCAGTTCATCTACCACCACCAGTACATTTTCCAGCGAAATTTTTTCTTTATCCATCCAGTATTTCACAGCCTTACCACTCAGGTTCATATACGTTGATGGCAGAATACAGATAACGGTTTTGCCTTTCAGTTTAAATTCGGCTACAGCAGCCAGCCGGTCTGTTCTGAAAGCAGCCTGATGTTTTGCAGCCAAAGCCCCCACTACATCAAAACCAATGTTGTGGCGGGTATGTGCATATTCATTGCCGATATTTCCTAAACCAACAATTAAAAATTTCATACAAAGCAAATATCAAAAACTAAAAATGTTTATCAAACAAAAATCCCCCTTTGCAGGGGGATCTATAAAAGAAATGTACTTTCTTATTTTTTCTCTGCTGCTGCAGGGGCCTTTGCACCGGCTGCAGGTGCTGCTGCTTCTTCCTGTTTTAACTGACGGGTTAATACAATTGATGCAATGGGAATACGGGGAGAGTTTAACACCTCCATATTATCCTGCTTTACATCTTCTACCCGAATGTTGCCATTCAGTTCCAGTGAAGTTAAATCAACCTCAATAGACTCTTTCAGGTATTTGGGAAGAGCTTTAATCTTCAGTGATTTGATTTTGGTAATTAATTTACCGCCATCCTTTACACCTTTAGCTGTTCCTGTAAATTTCAACGGAATGGTAGCTACTACTTTCTTATCATCAACCAATTCCAGTAAATCAACATGAGCTAAAGCATCAGATACTTTATCAAACTGCAGATCTTTTAAAATGGTTTTGTAGGTTTTACCATTTACGTTTACCTCAGCAATCTGGAAATCGGGTGTGTAAACCAAAGTCTTAAATGCTTTGGCAGGAGCGTAGAAATTAATTTCTGCAGAGCCTCCGTAAATTACACCAGGCACCATTTCCTGAGAGCGAAGTTGACGGGCGGCTTTCTTCCCGTTTTCGGTCCTCAAGTGACCCTCGATAGTAATTGTCTTCATTGTTATTCTAATTTAAAAATTTACTTGTTTGCGTTGTTTATTTATTTCTCCGTTGAGAGTGCATAAACAAACTGGTGATACTCTTGTTCTCAAATGCATTGCGTAATGCTACTCCAAACAACTCTGCCACACTCTGCACTTTAATTTTTGAGCTTTGCTGTTTCAGGGGAATGGTATCACAAACCACTAATTCTTCCAGCACACTGTTTTCAATGTTTTCGTAAGCCTTACCGCTTAATACAGGATGTGTAATTAATGCTCTTACACTTCTTGCACCTTTTTCTTTTAAAAGAGCTGCCGATTTCACTAACGTACCACCGGTATCACAGATATCATCAATCAACACAATATCCCTGTCTGTTACATCTCCAATAACCACCATGCTGGCAATTTCATTTGCCCGTTTACGGTGCTTATCACAAATCACCATTTCAACCTCAAAATAACTGGCAATTTCCCTGATCCTGTTGGCACTTCCTACGTCGGGGGCCGCAAAGGTAAGGTTTTCAAGCTTTAAACTCTCAATGTATGGGATAAAAATGGAGGAAGATTCCAGATGATCAACAGGAATATCAAAATAACCCTGAATTTGTGCTGCATGCAAGTCCATGGTAATCACTCGGTCGGCACCTGCAGCTTCAAGCATATTGGCAATGAGTTTTGAGCCGATAGCTACTCTCGGTTTATCTTTCCTGTCTTGCCGGGCATATCCAAAATAAGGGATAACAGGAATTACTTTGTAGGCTGAAGCCCGCTTGGCAGCATCAATCATCAGCAACAGCTCCAGAATATTTTCAGCAGGAGAAAATGTACTTTGAACAAGGAAAACAATATCGCCCCTGATGCTTTCCTGAAACATGGGCTGTATTTCGCCATCGCTGAATTTTTGGGTAATACATTTTCCTAAAGGGATACCAAATTTTTTGGCAATATTCTCGGCAAGGTAAATGGATCCTGTGCCAGAAAAAATCTTGGGGGATGGGTTGACCATTGTATCAGTTTATGAAAGGTTGAAATTTGCGGCGAAGATAAGTTCTTCATTTTATCTTTTGCGCAAAGGATGCATTGCTTTTCAACAAACTGAACACAACTGCGGCATCAGTATAAAAATCACTGAATATTAGCCAACGTAACGATGTTTTGTGATTTGGTTTCCTGCTGCTTTTTCTGCACTGTCTGCATGCTGTCCTGTCCGGATGGTTTAGCAATATGCACACCCAGTGATAAAATAAAAATGACAGAAAAAATAAGATTGGCAATAATCAGAAACATAAAGGAAGAAGAACGGATGTATTTTCCGCTTATTGGATTACTAGGGGACATGGGATGTTGGTTTTTTTGGATAATTGGATAATTAAAAATAAGGCATTATTTTGAATGATGCAACAAGACCGCAAGACCATTAAGGATTGGGCAGAGGATGACAGACCCCGTGAGAAGCTGCTTTTAAAAGGCGCAGAAGCACTCAGCAACTCCGAATTAATTGCTATTTTAATTGGTTCCGGCACAAAAACGAAATCGGCCGTAGATGTAGCGAAATCCTTGCTGGATAAGGCACAGGACAACTTGAACGACTTTGGAAAACTGAGTGTACAGGAGCTGATGAAAGTAGATGGTATTGGTGAAGCAAGAGCTGTTACCATTACGGCAGCGATGGAACTTGGAAGACGACGACAATCAGTAGAAACACTGAAAAAAAACGTAAAAACAAGCGGGGATATTGCCCATTTTTTTCAGGCTCAACTGAAAGATAAACTGCACGAAGTTTTTGCTGTTGCCTATTTAAACCGTGCCAATAAAATCAATCATCTCGAAATTATCAGTGAAGGAGGTATTACAGGAACGGTTGCCGACCCTCGTATTATTCTTAAAAAAGCATTGGAGCACAACGCAGTTAATATTGTGTTGTGTCACAACCATCCATCGGGCAGTCTTAAACCCAGCAGAGCCGATGAAGCATTAACCAAAAAAATTAAAGAGGCTGCTTTATTGCTTGACATGAATGTGGTTGACCACATCATTGTAAGCGATGATGGTTATTACAGTTTTGCGGATGAAGGAATATTGTAACCGGTAGCTTACAGTAAACTGCAACTCCAAATCAGTTATATTTGATACTGAAAAAAACAAACAATGCAATCGAATCGCAGAAGCTTTTTATCCAGGCTCAGCATAGCCGCCCTTTCAATTACAGGTTTATCTTCTTTCAAATCCAAACAAACCGGAGATCCCATGAAAAATGTGTTCTTGCATCATGTATTTTTCTGGTTGAAGCAGCCAAACAATGCGGCAGATGCAGATCAACTTGCGGCAGGGCTTTTAAAATTGAGCAAAGTAAAAACCATTCAACAGTTTCACATTGGCAAACCAGCAGATACGAACAGGGATGTAGTTGATAAAGGATATGGCATCTCCTGGCTGGCTGTATTTAAAAACGCTGAAGATGAGGAAAGCTATCAAACAGACCCCATCCATCTAAAATTTATTGAGGAGTGTGCTCATTTGTGGAGCAAAGTAGTTGTGTATGATTCGGTAGATAAATAATCAGATCAGTTTCATTTGTTCTGCATCCCACCTGATTTCTTTTTTCTGAAAATAACTTTCGTTACAGGCAAGACAGGGCGCTGCTGCACGAAAACCAAAACTGGCGTCTTCAACAACAGGCAAGCTGTTTCTTACTGAATTAAAAAAGTTGATGAAATGATCTAACCGGTCATCGTACCCATCGGGAGCAGAAAAAGAAAGATCGGGCAGCTGCTGCATTTTTTGATCTTCTGCAGAATAGCGTTGATGATAACGGTTCTTGATTTTCTTTTGCTCTTCTTCCGTATATGTATCAAATGTATCCCAACCACCATAACCCGGTGCTTTGGCAAATCTGTTTCGTCTGATAACAAAATCGTTCCAGCCAAAATCAATTACACCTTCGGTTCCATAAAATTTAACTTTACCGGCTTCCGTTTTTTCGGCACCGCTTGCAAGGTTTACTTTTAATAACACCTGAAAAGCCGTGTGCTCATTTGTTGCTGCATACTCCATTACACTTGTCATAACATCGGGCACATTCCGTCCATCTTTCCAATAACTCAACGCACCGGTTGCAAAAATGCGTGAAGGACCTTTTGCATTTGTAAGAAAATGTATACCGCTGAGCAGATGTACAAACAGATCACCTGCTACTCCTGTGCCATACTCTTTATAATTCCGCCAGCGAAAAAATCTGTTTTCATCAAATGGAGTAGTTGTATTTCCTCTCAGATATTTTTTCCAGGCAATCCGGTTTTCATTTGCATCTGTTGGAATGGTATATTGCCATGCGCCCATTGCTGTATGCCTGTCGAATGAAGCTTCAATACAATTCAATTCACCTATCTCTCCTGCTTGATACAATTCTTTTGCTTTTGCATAAGCAATACTGCTCACCCTCTGACTGCCCACCTGGAGTACAGCACCGGTTTTACGTTGTGTTTCAATAACCGCCCATCCCTGATTGAGTTGATGCACAACCGGCTTCTCGCAATAAACGGCTTTACCTGCTTTCATTGCATCAATTGAAATCTGATCATGCCACTGATCACTGGTGGCAACAATCACCGCATCAATATCTTTTCGCAATAAAATTTCATGATAATCCTGCGTGATGAAAATAGTATTGCCAAATAATTCTTTACTTCTTTCCAGTCGTCCTTTATATAAATCACATGCTGCAACAAACTCAACTCCGGGTATCTGCAAAATTGTTTTTACGTTCCGCATACCCATAATTCCCATACCAATGCATGCCACACGAATTCTGTCTGTTGAACTGATCTTGTTTTCTGCCAGCAGCAATCGGTGTTCAGTATAATCATCCGCTGCTATCCCCCGCAAAGAAGATGCAGATGCCATTATTGCTGTTGCTCCTAATTGCTGTAAAAACTTTCGTCTGCCAGACATGACTGTTTATTTAAGAATTGATAATTGACTGAAATAATAACTGATGTTCTTTTTTACATCGGGCACATTGTTGTAAAAATTGGCCTCATGCTCCACAGATAAAAATCCATTAAACTTTTGGCGTTTTAATTCGGCCATCACTGCCGGTAAATCACAAACACCTGTGCCAAATAAAACATCTGCTGCATCAATCTTGAATCCATCCACATCTTTAAAATGGAGACCCCATATTTTTCCGTTTAGTTTTTGTAAACATTCTACAACGTTTAATCCATTGCGAGCCCAATGACCAATATCAGCACATACACCAAGATAAGGCCTGCCTTTTATTGCTGCCTTAACAGAATCGGCATGCCAGTAATCACTTGGCTTTGGATGATCATGAATGGCTACTTTGATATTGTATGCTTTAGCCAGTTCATTTACAACATCCAGATGTGCCTTCTTAGGTTCTGCAGTGATAAAAGGAATATTCATGTCTTTACAAAATTCAAACACAGGCATCCACTCATCTTCTGCCTCCGCTGTAACCACACCAAAAGCAATGATTTTGATGTTGTTTGCCGACAAGAGTTGTTTTAGTTTTTGTCTTTCTTTATAACTCATATCAGGACCCATTGCATGTTCAAACCCATCTCCCATTTTTTGCCCCGGATATGCTTCTATAAATTTTAATTCACAACTATCGGCTTTTTTTAATCCTGTTTGAAAATCGTATTTATGGAAGGTCCACATTTGTACGGAAAGTTTCCAGTTCGTTTGTGCATGCAAAAAATTAAAGCAGAAAAAACAGCAAATGAAAACCAGTTTAATAACATTCATAAGTACTTATTTACGCTTCATGAAAAATGTACCGTCGGTTAATACCTGTCTTAAAAAGAAATCGGATGAAGAATTTAGTATGTGAGCAACTTCTCTTCTCTTCAAAGGCCTGTTTGTTTCTATGGCAGATTTTAATTCAGGGAATCTGTGTTGTCCATCATCGCCAATTAAAGGAGGAAAAAATTGCTGCATATCTCCATCAGCATTTTGTTGAAAACAATGCTGAATAATTTCTGCTAAAAATGAATAGGTAACTAAAGCATCTTTTGAATAGTTATTTTTTATACCGACAGTAAAAAACTGATTTAACCCATCAACCATTTCGTGTTGATTGATTGTACTATCAGGATAAAAAAATGTTTTATTACTCCAGCCTTCCGGCTTTCCATAACCTTTCAGGATGCCTGTTACTCCAATTTTTTGAATGGCTTCCCAATCAAGATCAGTCGGCTTCACATCTACAAACGGCATGATGTAGCATTTTGCTTTCAGCAATGCTTCCTGAACAGATCGCACATCAACTTGCCGTGGTTCTTTTTTTTGTTGCACCGTTTTAGCAGCCAACACACCTGCTGCCTGACCTGTTAAGAAAACAACAGGCTGCAACCTCGTTGTTCCATTCACAATATTGGTAACGGATATTCCTTTATCACAAACAATCAGTCCTTCCAGCTTTTGTGGAATCAATGAACCAAGTGGAACATTAAAAGAAGGAATGTGCGGAAACTGTATCTCAGGAACTTTTCCGGGATATTGTGCATGATGATGATCAACAGGATAGTCACCAACCGAAATGCCCGTTCTGTACAATGAATAATTGTAAGGATGCAGAATGTGATTGATGTTGAATTGCACAACCCCTTTCACCCGTCTGCCTTCACGGTTGTATGGCATCAACGCCAACCCGTTATTCAGTTCATCATCTGCCAATGAAATATGTTTCAACCCCAACTCCGTTTGCATAAAATAAATAAAGCCGAGTGTTTGTTGTTTCGCCAACTCATACCCATCCTGTCTTGTTGAGTAATCATTTTCAACCACATTCAGATAAAAATCGTTTCCATGTGGCGGCCAGTTAAGCATATACTTTTGTGCTCCCGTTGTCATGTTCTTTGGAAGCTTTCCATAATTCAGCATCTTCCATTTATCACCATTCCATGGCTGCCCTTTACATGGCGCATCTGTATTGGTGCAATAATATTTCTCCGGATTATAGCCCGCCGGCTTTGCAATTGTTTTATCAACCCCAACACCATAGTCTTTTAAAACTGCAGCCCATGTAAGATCCTGAATGATATTTGTTTTTTGAACAGCTTCTTTTTCGCCTGTTACAACGGGATCATCAGTGCCCAGATCATAAGCTGCCCCGGCATTGGCAAACACATCGCCCAGATCTGTTGCATCAACCACAACCGTTGCATAAACAGTTAACCGCTTATTTTGCTGATTCACAAATTCAGCGCCGGTAACTTTATTTCCTTTTTTAATTGCTTTGTTAAAACGCCATTGATATAAAACAGTGAGGTTACTTTCTCTTTTTGCCCATGCCTTAAAGATGCTGTCTCCAACACTTGGTTCAAAACAGGTTTCACTCACCCAACCGGTATTTAAAAACTTTCGGTTGTAATGTTTTAATAATGCCTGCCGAAACTCATTCCACACACCACTTGGCAAATTGGCATTACCGTCTGTACAACTTACAGCAGCTGCAGTAAGCATGCCGCCCAACATCGTTGTTTCTTCAACAATAATGGTTTTTACGCCCATTCTTGCACTCTGAATGCCGGCCGATGTTCCGCCAGTTGAACCAGCAATCACCAGCACCTGTGTTCTTAAAATTTGCTGAGCGATCAGGTACTGTATGTTCAAAAAAACAAACAAGACCAAATAAAACCGTTTCAATATCATATCATCAAAAAATAATGCTACAAGTTAACGAACTATGCAAAACAAAAAAGCCTCCGGTAAAATGCGGAGGCTTTAGATGAACATGTTTCTGATTAAAACGGAAGATCATCAGCAATATCACTTGCAACAGGCGGTTGCTCATTCATTGCCGGTGAAGAAGAAGGCGCACTGCTGTAACCGCCGCCACTGTTACTACCCTCACCTGCCCGACTGCCCAGCAACTGAACCGTTAATACTCTTAATGAAAGTGAAGCACCGCTTTTACCATCTTGTGTCTGGTAGGTTCTTACTTCGGGTGCACCTTCAACATATACCTGTGTACCTTTTTTAAGATAAGGGGCAATTCCTGTTCTGTCGCTCCAGTAAGCACAATCAACCCAAATGGTTTTTTCACGTTGTGCACCGCTGCTGTCTTTAAATTTTTCTGTATGGGCAACTGTAAAATTCATCACATTCTTTCCGTTCACTGTGTTGGTCACACAATCCTTTCCGAGGTTTCCAATAACTTGAAGCTTAATCATAATGTCAATTTTAATGCTGAATAATTATTAAGCGACCAAAGTACATTTTTTTGGTTGAATATTCCAAGCTCAAGTGCCGATCATTTTTCACAACCCGAATTATCGTAAATTTGCAGCTTGCCTTTTATGAAAAAAGGTAATATAACAGTTGAATCATGAGCCGTAAAGGAAAAGTTCTGGTAGCAATGAGTGGCGGTATAGACAGTACCGTAACGGCTCTCATGTTACATCATGAGGGGTACGAAGTAGTGGGCATTACCATGAAAACATGGGATTATGCCAGCAGCGGAACAGGGGCAAAAGGAAAAAAAGAAACCGGCTGCTGTAACCTGGATAGTTTTAATGATGCCCGTGCCGCAGCCGTGCAACATGGGTTTCCGCATTATATCCTCGACATCAGAGATGAGTTTGGCGATTTTGTGATTGATAATTTTGTAGATGAATATCTCAACGGCCGCACTCCCAATCCCTGTGTACTTTGTAATACACATATCAAATGGCGTGCATTGCTGAAAAGGGCCGATGCTATGAACTGTGATTTTATTGCAACAGGTCATTATGCAAAAGTTCATCAACATGAAAACGGACGCCACTTCATCAGCAAAGGGGTTGATGAAACAAAAGACCAGAGCTATGTATTATGGGGCTTGCAACAGGATTTGCTGCAACGTACATTGCTGCCGTTGGGCGGTTACCGTAAAACAGAGATCAGACAAATGGCGTTGGATTATGGCTATCCCGAATTGGCAAAAAAAGCAGAGAGCTATGAAATCTGTTTTGTACCCGATAATGATTACCGTGGATTTTTAAAACGCAGAGTGGATGGACTGGAAGAACGTGTTAACGGCGGAAATTTTGTAAACAAAGAAGGTAAAATTCTGGGACAGCACAAGGGTTATCCGTTTTACACCATCGGACAACGTAAAGGTCTGGATATTACTTTCGGGAAACCGGTATTTGTAACGGAGATTGTTCCGGAAACAAACACTGTTGTATTGGGTGATGAGGAAGACCTGAACAAAACAGAAATGAAAGTAGGTAAAATCAACCTGCTGAAATACGATACCATTACCCCCGGAATGGAAGCAATTACAAAAATCAGGTATAAAGATAAAGGCACTTTATCCAATCTGTTCCCCAACCCGGATGGCACCGTAACTGTAAGGTTTTATGAAGATGCCAAAGGCATTGCACCGGGCCAGAGCGCTGTGTTTTATGAAGGCGATGAAGTAATTGGCGGGGGAATTATCATGCGCCAACCTGTTTTATAAAACAATCATTTACTGAAATTTACGTTATAAGGTTTTCTGCCTGCCTTTTTTGTGCAGCGTTGAGGCTATGTGCAGAGTCTGTGTTGCAGAGAAAGTAAGAATCATTAACTAACTTAGCTGTCATGAAATTCAATACCAATTCTACCATACTGATGAAACAAATCTGCTTAGCCAGTGGTCTGTTTCTTTTATTCACTGCCTGTAAGAAAAACGACAGTGTAGAAACTGCCACACTGGAGGAACTCTATCCACTCAGGATTGGAAAATTTATTACTTACCGTGTAGACTCATTGGTTTTTACCAATTCTGGGAAGGCAACTGAAACCCACCGCTACCGTTTTAAACACATTATTGAAAAAGAAGTAAAGGATAATCAAAACCGCCCCGCCTGGTTGGTAAACACTTATATCAATGATTCTCTTGGCAGTGGCCCATGGATAGCTAGTGGTGTTTACACCATTACTCCATTAGACAAACAATTAGAAATAAATGAGAATAACCTTCGGGTGATTGCCTTGCATTTACCGGCAAAAGAAGGATTTAACTGGAGAGGAAATTCCTATTTACCCGATCGTCCTTATAATCCTGAATACCCCATCAGCATTGACGGTAATATGAGCTTGTGGGAATTTGCATTTGCATCCATCAATCAAAAAGAAAAAATCGGAGCGGCAGATATTGAGAATGTGACCACCATTACACATATTGATGAATCAGAAAACATTCCCATCAGAAGTGATACCTCATTTGCCTCCAGAGAGTTTTCAATGGAGAAGTATGCTAAAAATATAGGACTCGTTTACAAAGAGTTTCAGTTGTGGGAAAATCAACCACGCCCCCGAACAACCGGCACTGCCCCCAACATCATTACAACCTATGATCCTGTGCGTATTGGGTTTGGCGTAAAGATGTGGATGGTTGACCGGAATTAATTTGTAATTTGCTGTACCAATGAGTACTATGCAAAAACAATTTTTTCTGCTTCTTTTACTGAGTACAATTCTTACTTCAGGTTACAGCCAGTTCTCCAAACGTGTTGTTTTTTTCACCGATAAGAATGAAACACCTTTTTCATTAGCCAACCCAACTGCCTACTTATCTGCACGTGCTGTTGAAAGAAGAACAAAATACAATATTTCAGTTGACAGTACAGACCTTCCGCTCATTACAAGATATGTTGACAGTATTGTAAAAGCCGGTACCGTTACATTACTGGGCCGTTCACGTTGGTTAAATGCAGTCATTATTCAAACTACCGACGCCAATGCCATTGCAAAAATCAATTCATTCCCTTTTGTAAAATCAGTATCTAATGTGGCATTACAAGCCAACACAACACTGCCACCTGATAAATTTGCTGTGATACCAACTGCAGAAACTCCATTTGTGCAGCAACGGAATGAACAAACAGCAGCTGATACATTTAATTACGGCTCTTCATCGAACCAGATTAAAATTCATAAAGGCGAATTTCTGCACAATATCGGCGCAAGAGGACAAGGCATGCTGATGGCATTTCTGGATGCCGGTTTTTTTGGATTTCAAACCAACCAGTTTTTCGATAGTGCAAGAGTCCGCAATCAGTTTTTGGGTACCTGGGATTTTGTTGCAGGCAATGCTAGTGTAAATGAAGATAATGCACATGGCATGCAATGCTTTTCTACAGTGGGGGCATATCGTCCGGGTGTATTTGTTGGCAGTTGTCCGGAAGCAAAGTATTTCTTATTGCGTACCGAAGATGCAGCCACTGAACAAATCATTGAGGAATATAACTGGGCGTTGGGTGCAGAATATGCAGACAGTGCAGGTGTTGATGTGATTTCTTCTTCGCTCGGATATACCACGTTTGATAACAGCAGTTTTAACCATACCTATGCAGAGATGAACGGAAATACAACGGTTATTTCCCGTATGGCCGATCTGGCTGCAAAAAAAGGAATGCTGGTTGTAAACAGTGCAGGTAATGATGGGAACAGTGCATGGAAATATATTGGTGCTCCTGCAGATGGCGACAGTGTGCTGGCTGTTGGTGCGGTAAACGGCAGCGGTATCATTGCTTCTTTTTCCAGTTACGGACCAACCAGCGACGGGCAGATTAAACCCGATGTTGTTTCGGTTGGATCAGGCACAACCGTTTCTACCACCAGCGGCACAGTTGGGAGTGGCAGCGGCACTTCTTTTTCAGGACCTAATATGGCCGGACTTGCAACAGCCCTCTGGCAATTGTTTCCCGAGTTTAATAATTACAGAATTATTACAACACTCCATAAAGCATCCGATAAATACACAACTCCCGGTGACCGTTACGGTTATGGCTTGCCCAATATGAAAACGGCTCTTGGCATTTTAGTGAGTGACATTTCTGCAATGTCAGCCAGCCTGAACAATGTAACCGTTACATTAAACTGGAACAGTAAAGACCTGGCAAGTATGCGTTATGATATTGAACGAAAACTACCCGGCGAAATCACTTATACAAAAATTAAAACAATACCTGCAACAGGATTAACATTTGCTGCCGCAAATCATCAAACAGAAGATTTACTTAATGGTACAATGTCGGGCTTAATTACTTACCGCATTAAGCAGGTGATAGATACTGCAGCAGCAACCTTTACTGCATTTGCTATTGACTCTGCAACTGTAAATCTGGTTGCAACCGGAGTTACTGATTTGAATAACCGCTCTAACATGATGCAGTTATTTCCAAACCCTGTGCAATCTGCCATTGCCTTAAAGCTTAACGAAGAGAGAGCAATTGCAAACATCAGCATTCAGATTTTTAATGCGCAGGGGCAACTGCTGTTGCAGGAACAATACAATAAACCAACAGGCACAAGTATCCGTAACATCAACGTAAGCCGATTATCAAAAGGAAATTATGTACTGATCTTACGGCTGAATGGAAAAAAATACGCAACAAAAGAGTTTGTTAAGCAATAAGCCGTTATACACTTTTTCACCGCCATGGCCGGTGTCTCCACCGACCACTATTGACCCTGTAAGTAGCTCGTAAAAACGGCTTGAATTCAACAGTCTTATACCTTTTTAAACAATGCGGCAAACATGGTATCGGCTTTTTGATCATACCCTTTCAGCAGTTTTGCTTCAATCAGTTTCATTTGTTTTGTTTCACAAATAAAATCAACGGCCTCTTCATTTTCTTTTTTAAACACCGAACAGGTGATGTACAAAAGCAATCCTTCTTTTCTGATATAAGGAATTACGTTTGCTGCAATCTTTTTTTGAAGTGCAGCATACTCATTAATTTTCTTTTCATCAAAAAAACAAAGTTGTTCAGGCGTTCGTCCCCATGTGCCGGAGCCGGTGCAAGGCACATCGGTAATGATCAGATCATAAGCTGAATGATGCGAAACAAATGATGGGTCAGACAAATCAGCAACAAAGCTGTTATATTTTTTGATGCCTGCTTCTTCAAAGCGGCTTTGCAGATTTACAAGAATAGAGTTGCGGATGTCGGAGACCGTTAATTCAATATTGGGTAATAAATCATAAGCTATAATAGATTTGCCGCCGCTTGCTGCACAACAATCCCAGATGCGAGCCTGTGCTGATTTTGGGAAAGATGCTTTGGCTATATTGAAAAACTCCCCCACCCTTTGTGAACTCAAATCCTGTACAACCGCTTCTTTATTTAACAACAGTACTTCATCCAGTTTGGTTGTATTGGGCAGTGCAAGACAGGTTTCACTGATTGTTTGAAAACTGATGCCAGCCGTTTCCAATTTACTCATCACCCTCTCCTGCTGCCCCGGCCTGATGCGCAGAAATAAATCGGGCTGCTGCAAATGACTCCATGCAAATGCATCTGCATCAAGATCTGCACTGAGCTCATTAAAACAGGGGAACAAATCTTTTGTATCAGCTTCAGTATTTAACAACTCAAGTTTCTGTTCTAATGGCAAGCTTGTTTGTTCATTCCACTCAGGTTTAAGGGTTGCAAGTATTGCATTTGCTTCACTGGAACATAAAAATAATGCCATCAAGAGCCGCTCCTCTGTTGCAACGTTTTTAAACATATTTCCTAACCTGAAGAAGCAATAGCAGAGATGACTGATCTGTTTACGATCCTTTCCGCCAAATTTTTTATTGGCATTAAACTGTTTCCTGATGAATGATGCAAACGGCTCATTGCCTTTGTATGCTGATATAATTTCTTTTGCTGAGTTGACATAAGAATAAAAGCGGCTCATAGCTGCAAAGAAAAGAAGAATAAGATGGCGTTCGGTAAATTATTCAACCAATTCATAAGGGATAAAAAAAATCCCGCCGTAAAGCGGGATTCGTTTATGCAAGTAACCGTTAGAAGTTACGAGGTGTTTTATACTTCCAACAGAGTCTTTACCGGATCTTTCCCAAACAATAACAGCTCAGGATTTTCCAGCAATTCTTTTACTCTTACTAAAAAGCTCACACTCTCTCTTCCATCAATAATTCGGTGATCATAACTTAACGCCAGATACATCATGGGGCGAACAACCACCTGTCCATTCACTGCCATTGGCCGCTCCTGAATTTTGTGCATGCCTAAAATAGCACTTTGCGGTAAGTTAATAATAGGCGTACTCATTAAAGAACCAAACACACCACCGTTGGTAATGGTAAACGTACCACCGGTTAATTCTTCCATCGTTAATTTATTGTCTCTTGCCTTACCGGCCAGCTCTACCACTTTCTTTTCTACATCGGCCATACTCATGCTTTCTACATTCCGCATAACCGGCACCGTTAATCCACGTGGTGTAGAAACTGCAATGGAAATATCAGCATAATCATGATAAACCAATTCTTCTGCATCAATGTATGCATTCACGGCAGGCCATTCACTCAATGCAATTGCACAGGCTTTGGCAAAGAAACTCATGAAACCGAGATTAACGCCATGCAGTTCTTTAAACTTGTCTTTATACTTTGTACGGATTTCCATGATGCGGCCCATGTCCACTTCATTAAAAGTGGTTAACATGGCTGTGGTATTCTTGCTTTCAACCAATCTGCGACTGATGGTTTTGCGCAGGTTGCTCATTTTTTCTTTCCGAACATTGCGACTGTTTAGTCCACTGCCATTGAAAGAAACTTTTCCGGGATTTGAAATAGCCTGTAACACATCATCTTTCAGAATTTTACCTCCGCTGCCCGATGCTTTGATGGTTTGCGGATCTACTTTTTTATCAGCAATGATGGCAGCAGCAACAGGAGTTGCCTTTACCTCATTTGATACAGCCGTAACAGGTACTGACGAAGTTTGTTTCGGCTTCTCTGCAGCTGCCGGTTTTACTTCTGCAATGGGAGCTGATTCAGGTTTTGCAGCGGCATCATCAATCTGGCAAACAACATCACCTATTTTAATGGTATCGCCTTCCTTTGCGCCCTGTTTCAAAACACCTGCTTTCTCTGCATTTATCTCAAAGGTTGCTTTTTCACTTTCCAATTCAGCAATAACCTCATCTCTCTCTACCCATGCACCCTCTGCCTTCGTCCATTTTAATAAGGTTACTTCACTGATAGACTCGCCAACTGCCGGAACTTTAATATCAATCATACGTACTTTTTAACTGTTGCAAATTTCGGGGAAAATAGGTTTCAGTGCAAGATTCATTTCAGTACAGATGTGTTTTTATCGAGTACCCTTTTTTGGAAACATCCCCCAAAAAGGGTATTTCTATTCAACCGGGGAGTATCTACATTTATGAAGTAAACTACTGCACATGAAAAAAATAACTGCCTCACTGATATTGATTTGTTCATTTACCGGACTGTTTGCTCAATCATCCTTCACTATTCACCCTGAAACAGTTGTAACCGTTACCGGCAATACCGCCGTGGTATTACATGAAATGAATCTGGTCAACAACGGTCTGTTTTTGCCGGGCAAAAGCAGTCTGTACATGACTGGGCATTCAAAAGGTGCGATTACAGGAAACAGCCCCACTCCCTTTTATCATCTATCTGTCTTCAACACAAAAGGATTTCAGTTGGGCAATCATATCTCCATTGATCATTTACTTGAAATGGGTGCTCCTGTAGAAGTGCAGCGTTACAGCATTTTGCTGGGCGCAGGTGCAGGCGTAGTGCAGGAAAATGAAACCAACCGTTTTACCGATGTTGCAGGCAATGGTGGTTACGAAACAACAACAAGGAATTTTAATACGGCCCTTACTAATATAAATCCCGGCAATCTGGGTGTTGAATTTGTACAGGCACCGTTGCTGGGCAATACAACCATCACCCGTTACAACAGCGCTTTTCAGGTAACCTCTTTCACAAAACCAATTAACAGGTACTACCGCATTCATGCTGCAAACAATACTGCACAAAATGCGACTTTACGTTTTTATTATTTTGATCATGAACTCAATGCGGCTGATGAAGAAACATTGTTCTTATGGAAGAGTACCGACAATGGAAGAACATGGACTTACCTGCAACCCAACAGCAGAAATACAAATCTGAATTTTGTAGAAATAAACCATACAGATGTTTCGGCATTGTGGACAATCGGCAATTATAAAAGTACGCAGCCAATGCCAATCACTTCCTTTAATAACAATTGCAGCGATGAAGGTACCACGCTGGCATGGAGTATACCCGAAAGCAAAAACACGCTTCGCTTTACTGTAGAGAAAAGCACAGATGCAAAGAACTGGAAAGCGATTGCTCAAATGGAAGCCACAGATTTACATCAATATATGTTTACAGATGCTGAAGCAGGTCCTGCATACTATCGTTTAAAACAAACAGGTTCAGAAGGCATGAGTACATACAGTGCAAATGTGTATAGCAGTTGTACAGCCAAAGAGTCAATGCTCATGTTGTACCCGAACCCTGCCAATGAGTATACAGATCTGGTTTTTCAATCAAAAGAAAGTTATACAACACAGATTCAGATTTACAGCAGCAACGGACAGCTGATAAAAACCATACAGGCATCCATTCTTAAAGGAGTAAATAAAATACGTGTTGATCTTCTTGAGTTAAGCAATGGCAGCTATACTATTAAAATAGAAGATGAACATGTAAAGATGAGTAAGCCATTTATTAAACAATAGTTCCATTCTGCTTTATCATTCAAATTCAATTCAAAAAAAACTCCCCGTTAGGAGGAGTTTTTTTATGCAGACGATTCAACAGTTAAATAGAAAAAGCAGTATCAATAATTTCTGCCTGCTCCTGGTGATGCACTTTATTGTAACCGGTTGCTGTTGATGCAGAAGCCTGTCTGCTGATGACTCCAAAGTTGATTTGCTTCAGATTCATTTGCAGGAACCATGCTGCACCCATGTTGAGGGGCTCTTCCTGAATCCAGAACCAGGTTGCTTTGTTATACTTTGTGTATAATGCTTCCAATTGTTTTACAGGCAACGGATAAATCTGTTCCAGACGGATAATGGCAATATCAGTGCGGTTATCTTTTTGTTTGCGTTCAGCTAAATCGAAATACATTTTACCGCTGCAGAAAAATACTTTCTTTACTTGTGCAGCATCCGGATTAGCAGGATCATCAATCACTTCTTTAAATCCGCCGTTTAAGAATTCTTCTTTCAACGAATAAGTTCCCTGATGACGGAGATTGGCTTTTGGTGAAAAGTTGATCAATGGTTTGCGGAAAGGCCATGCAATTTGCCTGCGCAATGCATGAAAGAAATTAGCTGCTGTGGTAATGTTGGTGATCACCATATTTAACTCAGCACACATTTGTAAAAAGCGTTCCATTCTTGCACTGCTATGTTCAGGACCTTGTCCTTCGTATCCATGTGGCAGCAACATAGTAACAGCATTCATCCTGTTCCATTTTTGTTCACCTGCTGCAATAAACTGATCAATCATTGTTTGTGCTCCATTACAAAAATCGCCAAACTGTGCTTCCCACAGCACCAATGCATTGGGGTTAGCCAGTGAATACCCATATTCAAAACCCAACACACCATACTCACTCAACAATGAATTGTAAATCCTGAATTGTCCGCTGGCTCCATCAATATTTCCTAATCGGTTATGCGGTTTGTTGGTCACTTCATCCTGCAATACTGCATGACGGTGACTGAATGTACCACGACGAACATCCTGTCCGCTCATACGCACATCTTTTCCATTGAGCATTAAACTGCCATATGCCAGTAACTCACCCGTTGCCCAGTCAATCTTCTGTTCATCCTTGTATAATTTCAATTTATCCTGAATGATCTTTTCTACTTTCTTCAATGGTTTAAAATCAGCAGGCCATGTCATGATGGATTGAAATACTTTTTCAAACTCATCTTCACTGATGGCTGTAGCCGGTGATTGATGAAAATCATCTGTTGTTGCTTTACGCAAACTTTTCCAAGCCAATTCAGGTGGTTGATAATGATACGGAAGCGGATTCTGTTTTACTTCATCCAAACGTTCCTGCAGATCGCTCCAGAATTTTTTCTCCATTTCCTTCGCCAGTTCTTTTGCATCGGTTTCACCATTGGCTAATAAATAGTTGGTGTACACTTCTCTCGGATTGGGATGCTTATCAATTAACGCATACAACTGCGGTTGTGTAAACTTTGGATCATCGCCTTCGTTATGACCATGCTTGCGGTAACACACCATATCAATAAACACATCGCAGTTAAATTCCTGGCGATAACGTGTGGCTATCTCCACACATTTAATTACTGCTTCTGCATCATCACCATTTACATGCAGTACTGGCGCCTGTACCATGGCTGCAAGTGATGTACAGTAATCAGCACTTCTTGCATCATCAAAATCGGTTGTAAAACCAATCTGGTTATTAATGACAAAGTGAATGGTACCACCTGTATAATAACCATCCAGCTCACTCATCTGCAATACTTCATACACCACACCCTGGCCTGCAACAGATGCATCGCCATGAATTAAAATGGGAAGAATTTTATCAAATTCACTGGCATACATAATATCTGCCTTTGCCCTGCTGAAGCCAACCACCACGGGATCTACAGCCTCAAGGTGCGAAGGGTTGGGCATCAATTTTAAATGAATGGTTTTATCATTGATGGTTTGCACCTCACTGCCATAACCCATGTGATATTTTACATCGCCACTGCCCATGGTCTGATCGAGCTTGGCTGTTCCTTCAAACTCACTGAAGATCTGTTCATAGGTTTTACCCATGATATTTGCCAGCACATTTAAACGTCCACGATGCGCCATTCCAATCACCACTTCCTGTACATCATGATCTGCTGCGGTATTAATAATTGCATCAAGGGCAGCAATGGTTGTTTCGCCACCTTCTAAGGAAAAACGTTTTTGCCCTACATATTTTTTATGCAGAAATTCTTCAAACATCACCCCCTGATTCAACTTCTCCAGTATGCGTTTTCTTTTCACCAATGGCAACGACTGGTGAAATTCTTTTTCCATAGCGTTGGTTAAGAAATCAACTTTTGTTTGATCGCTAATGTATTTGAATTCAATCCCCACATGCGAGGCATAACATTTTTCAAGATGAGTTTGAATGGCACGAAGTGTAGTTGTACCCAAACCAATTAACTGACCGGCATGAAATTCTTTATCCAGATCAGCTTCTGTAAAACCGTAAAATCCCAGTTCAATATTTGCACCACGATCTTTGCGTTTACGGATAGGATTAGTTTTTGCAAGCAAATGCCCTTTGTTTCTGTAACCCAAAATCATCCGGTATGCTTTTACTTCATTCATCCAGTCAATACCTGTTGCAGCTGAAGTGCTGAGCGAACCTGTCCCCTCTTTTACGGGAGTGGAAGTACCATTTTGTTTGATGGATGAAACAGCAAAATCAAACCCCTCAAAAAACTTCTTCATCTCAGGGTCTACACTGTTGGGATCTTTTGTAAAATCGGCATACAAACTTTCAATATACTGTGGATGAGAGGCTGTGATGTATTGGAAATCCTTCATACGATTTAATTCATGTTTTAACGAAAGGGTTACAAATATCGGCTGTTTTCATTACAGGTGAAGCAGTTCATCTGTTCTTTTATTTTGATTTTTGATTTCATTGGCTTCTTTAATTGTCAGTGTTTTGTACATTCATCCTTTAATTACACTACCGGAATGAAAATAGTAATGTTCCTCTTTGGTTTCCTCACCTTCGGATCACAATCAAAAAAAGAGATTGTACAACAACCAACCTCCGTTCATCAATCAGGTACAGACAGTCTTGATTTCAAGATTGGTCAGTTGATCATCTTTGGATTTTACGGAACATCTGTTAATAAAAACGATCTGGTGTACAAGGCCGTACAGGAAGGAAAAATAGGCAGCCTGTTGATTTATGGCCGCAACCTTGCTCCGCAAAAAACAGGTGAAGTGCTCAAACAATTAATTGATGAATTTCAGCAGGCGGCACCGGTTCCGCTTTTCATCAGCATTGATCAGGAAGGTGGAAAAGTAAACCGTCTGAAACCAGAGCTGGGCTTTCCGCAAATGCCTTCGGCCGAATGGCTGGGCACAAAGAACAATGTTGATACTACAAAGTTTTATGCTGATAATATTGGCTACAGTTTATCCAGACTGGGCATTAATTTAAATTATGCCCCTGTGTTGGATGTGCTCAACCGCAACTGCCCCGTGCTTGGTGCAAGGGAACGTTGTTTTTCGGCCGACCCGGATATTATTACAAAGCACGCCGGCATTACAATTGAAAGCCATCATTATTTTAATGTAAAAACGGTAGTGAAACATTTTCCCGGTCATGGTAATGCTCTGGCCGATTCGCATTTGGGTGTTGCCGATGTAACCAAAACATGGCAGCCCATTGAACTGCTCCCTTACATCCGTTTGATTAAAAGCGGAAAAGTAGATGCAATTATGACCGCCCATATCGTTAATGGAAAACTGGATGCTTCTTTGCTTCCTGCCACTCTCTCAAAAAAGATCATGACGGGTTTGTTGCGAGACAGTCTTGGTTTTAAAGGTGTTATTTTCAGCGATGATATGCAGATGAAGGCCATCAGCGAACAGTACAGTTTGGAACAGTCTGTTTTTAAAGCGCTGGAAGCAGGTGTGGATGTGCTGATGTTCAGCAATAATATTCCCGGGGTACAGCAATATGAGCCGGCAAATATTCATGCCATGATTAAAAAAATGGTGACCGACGGAAAGATCAGCATGAACCAGATCAACAGCTCTTTTCAACGTGTGATGGAGCTAAAGGCAAAGAAATTTTGATGGAACTGCCCCTCCGTAATCCACATTCTGAAGTTTTTTGGGGGAAATAAGGGCTGATTTCAGCAAAAAAACTGATAATTGAACATGAAGAATTCAACTTTTCCCCTACCTTTGCCGTCCGAAAAATTAAGATATGGCAAATCATAAGGCTACCAAAAAAGACGTTCGTCAAAGTACAAAGCGCAGAGACCGCAACCGTTATTACGGAAAAACAACCCGTAATGCCATCCGTGACCTGCAAGCCATCAAAGGTTCAAATGAAGCCGGTGAAAAATTACCTGCTGTTGCATCAATGATTGATAAGTTAGCAAAGCGTGGTGTTATTCATAAAAACAAAGCTGCCAACTTAAAAAGCAAACTCACTAAGAAAGTAAATACTTTGGCTAAATAAGACATTGAGATCTTCTCAGTACAAACCCGTTCAATTTTTTTGAACGGGTTTTTTATTTAGAACTTGTGTTTTTTGTGATCCCTTTGCGTTCTTTGTGCTACCCTTTTTCATAAAGTTATTTCAGTATCACCAAGTACACGAAGATGGGCACCAAGATCACAAAGTAAAAGGCATACTTTTTTTGAAGCAATACTTTTCGCATTCATTGATTACTCCAACAAAAAGCCGCATAAAAATTCAACATCTTCCTTTGAAAGGTTTGGGAACTGCTGACATTGCGTATCATATTTTTTAGATAATGCCAGATAAATGCTGTCTTTGATCGTTGCTTTACGATTGGTCAAAAAAGTATACAACCAATCACAATTCCTTTTTTGCATTACATCTATCAGAGCTGGGCCAGTCAATTCTTTATTTAGAGAATGACAGCCTGCACAATTTTGAAAAAAAAGAGTTTTTCTATTACCGTAAGACGAGTAAACAAATTTAGATTCCGTCAGTTCAGGATTTTTTAAAGTGTCACTATTCTTAAATACAATTGACTTAAACATTTTTAGTACAACATCCTGTTCCTGAATATTTACTCCCCAGATTGTTAGTTTATCATTCTTTGTTATTCTCGGAACATAAATAGATGTGTAGCCTTTGCCAACCGTATCCGGTTTCATTACTGTTGCAGCAAAACCATTCACAGTATCTTTTGCAAACAGATGTTTAAAATTTTCTGCTTCTCCTAAGTCCACTGTATATTGACCATAATCAAACCAAAGACTATCTTTCCCATTTGTCAAACCGCCGATATAACTATCAATACCCTGCTCTTTAATTATCGTCCAATCCTGCGGAGCTTTTAATTTAAATACACCGAAGTCCAGAGTCTGCAACTCTGTGGTTGTTGATTTGCAGGAAGCAGACAAAAAAAATAAAAGCGACAGAATACGGATCGCCATTTTGATTTAGTTTAAAAAGACTATTTGCTGATCATTTTCCTGAACACTGCTCTGTTATTTTCTGTAACAACCAGCAGATAAGTTCCCTTACCCAGTTGCAGATTGTTTAACTGAAATTCTTTTTGATGAGTTGACTGCATAGCCACACGGTAAACTGCTGCACCTTTGCTGTCATAAATTGTAAACACCGGTTTCTTTAACACCTGCGTACTGTTAATAGTTAACTGCTGTACAAACGGATTGGGATACAGCTTCATCTCAAAAATATTTTCCGTGATGTTCTGCACAGCAGTTGCAGCTGTAACAACAAACGGATAATTCACTGTTTGATTATTGTACGTAACACGGAAATTCCAGGTGCCGATTTGAGTACTTGATGGTAAGGTAAAACTCCACCACCACCAGCTTGCGGCAAACGTATTGGCAAAGGTTTGTGTCCATGTCTGAAAAACTGCATTATCAGGATAAGTAACCGTATAAGTGGCAGTTGTTCCTGCAAGCTGATCTGCAAAGTAGGATGCATAAAAAACAGTTTGCCCCTGCACAAACTGATTGCTCTCATACGTTGTTTCAATTGCGGGACATACCGGAAAATTAGGCGGAGCTGTTTGTGTTTGTATGCGGTTAATGGTAGGGTTTTGATAAGGCAGTTGATTTTGCCACCAGCTGGTGGTTCCGTTTAATGCGTTACAGGGCCCTGCATACGCATCAATGAGATTGGCTCTTGAATATGGTTGTGCTTTATAAATTTCAAAATGCAGGTGCGGCCCGGTTGAATTGCCACTGCTGCCAACAATACCCAGGTATTCGCCTTTAACCACAGGCTGTCCTTCAGCTTTTGTTGTTACACTGTTCTTTTTCATGTGACCGTACCAGGTAACAGCACCATCCGGATGCACCAGATACACTGCATTCCACATACAACCACTGCAAAAACTACAGCTCTGATCGCTGTTGCCTTCACTTTTAAAAAGAATAATACCATCAGCTGCTGCAACAATCTGCACCTGATCCCGATCCTGCATTAAATGATCAAACGGCCATAAAAAATAATCAATTCCCTGGTGGTTGTATCCGCCATCCGTATCATAGCTTCTGGTACCGCAACTAAAATCTGTAATCTGGTTGGGGAAACCGGTGTTATGATCAACGTAATTAGAGATACCGTAAAAAGAAGGATAATTAAATCCCGGAGATTGTTTTAACGGAAAATCGAACAATGTAATAGTTGGAGAAAACACCTGTGGTAAAACGCCTTTTTGCTTCAGTTCAAGCATCCGCTTATCCAGTTCACTGTAAATGGAAGCGTATTGCTCACTGCTTACGCACACCGATTTTTGAACCACATATTCTCCCCCGCCCTTTTGCAGAGGTTGTGCATGCACAACCGCACACATGAAGGAAAAGCCGATAATAAAAAGTTCGCTCCTCATAGTTGTTTAGTTTAGCACAATGAAGATAGTTCCTTTAATTTTAAAGATCAACAAATGCAAGTATCATGAGATGTTCGTTTACGTTTTTGCTTTTATCAGTGCTGTCAACCTTTAGTATGGCTCAACTTCCGGTAACCCGTTATGAAACTTCCAACGGTAAAGAAAGTGTAACTTATTATGAAGCCGTGCAGGCATGGAAACAACTTGACAAAGCTTCCCCCATTGTAATTATGCAAACCATGGGTGCAACAGATGCCAATGAACCATTGCACCTGGTATTGGTGAGCAGCGATCAGAGCTTTCAACCAAAGCAATGGCAACAGAAAAACAAAATAGTCATTCTCATTAACAACGGCATTCATCCCGGCGAACCCGATGGCATTGATGCAAGTATCTGGTTAGTAAAAGATCTGGTATCGGGTAAAAAGAAATTACCTGCCAATGTAGTGCTCGCCATTATCCCTGTGTACAATATTGGTGGAAGTTTAAACCGCAGTGCATTTTTTCGAGTAAGCCAGGATGGGCCTTTAGAAAAAGGTTTTCGTGGCAACTCACAAAACTTTGATCTCAACCGTGATTTTATTAAGAACGATTCAAAAGAAGCCAGAAGCTTTGCAGAAATTTTTCATTTGGTACAACCCGATATTTTGATTGACAATCATGTAAGCAATGGTGCCGATTACCAGCATGTAATGACCTTGCTCACTTCGCAGCACAACAAGCTCGGTGGTGCAATGGGCGAATGGCTCAACAAAACATTTGAACCTGCTGTGTATAAAAGCATGAAGGCAAAAGGTTACGACCTTCTCCCCTATGTTAATAATTTCGGCGACAGTCCCGAAACAGGCTGGAGTGCTTATTGGGATGGTCCACGTTACAGCAGCGGCTATGCATCACTGTGGAATACCTTTGCATTTGTTCCCGAAACACATATGCTGAAGCCATATCCGCAACGGGTGGAAGCAACTTACCAGTTAATGCTGACGATGATGGAGTTTGCAGCAGACAATCAAACAACCATTAAACAACTCCGTGCACAGCAACAGAAAGAACAATTAACACAGCAACAGTTTCCGGTTGGTTTTACATTGGATCGTTCAAAGTTTTCTGAAATACTATACAAAGGATATGAAGCGGGAAGAAAGCCCAGCAATATTTCAGGGTTACCCCGTTTGTATTACGACCGGAACAAACCATTTGAAAAACAGATCAAGTTCTACAATTTCTTTACACCAAAAACGATGATCGAAAAACCAACTGCGTATGTAATACCGCAAGGCTGGTGGAAAGTGATTGATCTGCTGAAACTGAATAAGATCAACATGCGTCAGTTCAAAGCTGATACAACCATTGAGGTAGAAGTTTATCGCATTGAAGATTATAAAACTGCTCCCCGTCCGTACGAAGGACATCATTTAAATTCGGATGTAAAGACCAGCAAAACCATACAACAAATGAAATTCAGGAAAGGTGACTGGTATATACCGATGAATCAAAAAGCCAATCGTTTTTTAATGGAAGTGCTGGAGCCAACAGGTGATGACAGTTATTTTGCATGGAACTTTTTTGATGGTATCCTCGGACAGAAAGAAGGTTACAGCAGTTATGTGTTTGAAGAAACAGCCGAAGAATTTTTAAAACAAAACCCTGCGGTGAAACAAAAACTGGATGAGCGTCGTGCAACCGATACGGCTTTTGCAAAAAGCGGAAGTGCACAACTCAACTTTGTATATCAAAACTCACCCTATTATGAACCGATGCATTTAAGGTATCCGGTGTACAGAGTGAAGTAAACATCAGGATGAGGTATGCCATACTTTGGAAGTATGGCATACCTAAAAATCTACTAAGCGTCTTTGCAACCAAGTGGGCTTTTTTGTTGTTTTTCGGCAAATCAATCTGTTTTCTAAAGTAGTGGTTGAATCACCCAACTTTTATGTATTAGTGTTGTGCAAGCACAACTACTCTTTCTTTTGTCTTGACACAAAAGAAACAAAAAGTCAAGACGGGAATTATGACAGCCAATTCCCGTCAAACGCCTTGATTAAACTTTGGTACTACTTTGTTGAATAACTGTTGTGCATGCACTTTGACTCACACCCTTATACAACATTGTCGATGTTTAAGAAAAGATCACGCCGTTGTCTGGTCTCCCGACCAACAACACAAATGATTTGTTGGTCAGGCGAACAACAAAGGAAAAGCTGATTCTGTCTGTTTATCTTTATACAAACGAATAAAAACATGCACATTCAAAACAGCACTGCTGAAGATATAGATGAAATCTTTCGCTTGTATGCGATTGCATCTGCATATCAGCAATCAAAAGGAGTTGTGGTTTGGCCCAGCTTTGAACGTTCGCTGGTTGAAACAGAATTGGCAGAAAACCGTCAATGGAAATTATTGATCAACGATAGCATTGCCTGTGTGTGGGCCACTACCTTCAGCGATGCAGAGATCTGGGAAGAACGAAACAAGGATGCAGCTGTTTATATTCATCGCATTGCCACCAACCCAAATTTCAGGGGACAAAATTTTGTTGGCATCATCACCGAATGGGCAAAGCAATTTGCAAAAGCAAATGAAAAAGATTTTGTTCGTTTGGATACATTGGGCAACAATGTGAAACTGATTGAGCATTATACAAAAGCAGGATTTACTTTCTTGGGCATCCATCGGTTGACGAACACTGCAGGCCTGCCCCTGCATTATCAAAAAGAACCGAATTGCTGTTTGTTTGAGTTGCGTTTGTAGATTTGCATAGTATTTTCCATTTGTAGTGTCAAAACACCTCCAACAAAATGAACGCTCAATTGCATAAGAAGCTGATCCTGGCAATCGTACTGTTTTTTTCCTGTTCCGTATCTTTTTGTCAAACAAAAAAAATAATTTATTGTTTTCCGGGCCAAGGGTCAGACAGAAGGATATTTGATTCGCTTACAATTGACAGTTCATTTACGATCAGGATTATTGAATACGGAACGCCGGATAAAAACATGTCTTTGAAAATGTTTGCGAAACAACTCGCAGAACAAATAGATACAACACAGGAATTTCTATTATTGGGCGTATCTCTTGGCGGAATGATTTGTACAGAAATAGCTGAGCTGCTGATGCCTGAAAAAACAATTCTTATTTCAAGCGCAAAAAACAAAAATGAACTACCCTACAGGTATATGTTTCAAAAGAAATATCCTTTGTACAAAATATTTCCAGGAAGTTTTCTTGTAGCCGGAGCAAAAACGTTGCAGCCAATTGTTGAACCGGACAGAAAGAAAAACAAGAACACTTTTAAATTAATGCTGTCCGCAAAAAAACCGCTGTATATGAAACGTACAATTCATATGCTGGTGAATTGGGACAGAGCAACCAATTCAAAAAAAATATATCAGATACATGGAAATAACGATCATACATTGCCTGTAAAGAATATAAAATCACCCGATTATATTATTGCTAATGGATCGCACATGATCACATTAACACGGGCAAAAGAGATTAGTGAGATAATTAATAAAATAGTTAAGGAGCAAAAAAAGTAGAGTAAACAAAGCAAGCACATAACGCAATGTCCCCTTTCAGGAGACATTGCTTAGAAATATCCTTATCTTATTGTATGATTTCAATCCCCACTTTCAAACAACTGGCTTTATCATTTCCGGATGCAACGGAAGAACCGCATTTTGAAAAATCATCATATCGTGTAAAGAAAAAAATCTTTGCTACACTAGATGAACCAAAGAAGATCGTTTGCGTCAAATTATCAGCAACGGATCAGGATCTGTTCTGTTTGATTGATAAAGCAATCATTTATCCTGTTCCCAACAAATGGGGCAAACAGGGCTGGACACTTGCCGATCTCTCCAAAATAAAAAAGCCGTTGCTCACAGACCTGCTAACAACGGCTTATAATGAAGTTGCAAAGAAAAAGTAGCTTCTGTTGTCTGTTCATCCGCTGATAAGTGGATGACTGCACAACAGATGCGTTTATTGAATCCGATGAACAGTCGCCCTGCAGGCGAACAGTCATCGGCGTTGAAAATAGGTATGCCATACTCTGGAAGTATGGCATACCTGATCCATTACTGTAAAACTGTTACTACCCCTGCCCCATGATACGAATGATATTCACCATTGTACATGGCATCGGCACTCACGGGGCCCATACGATACACACCGGGTGATACGGCCCTTACTGCATAATAATAACTCTGCCTTCCGCTGTTGAGATCAACAAACAAATGAATACGGTCGTCACGAACATCCAATGCAGTTGGGCTTAATCCATCTTTGATCCAGTCCATACCGGGAATTTCTTTGGTACGTGGATTTTCAATTTCAAAACCTGCAGGCAGTATATCGGTGATCACAATATTTTCAACTGTTGTTGCAAAACTTTTTTCAATCGTCACTTTTACAATCACTAAATCGTTTTGCTTAAAACTGTTGCCCGTGATGGGGCTTCCAAAACGATTATAGAATTGCCGGCGCACTTTAATATAACTGTCTTCTTCTTTGTATGCACCTGTTGTACTTACACCTTCGGCCACCCAATAATAATACAAACGTCCACTTCCTTTGGTTACCACTTCAATGTTACTGCCGCCTAATTGGTTTGCACCCAGCTTTAGATCGGTGCCATTAAGTTTGCCAACAACTTTATTATTGACTTTCACATCAGCAGTTATATTACTCTTTGCAGCAGTACGTGCCAGTTTACCCAAGGCAAGAAAACCAAAGGAACGTTCCTGTGTACTCAACCACTGTCGTTGTTTTAAATAAGCCGACACATGTTTTGTCATGAGCGGAATCTGTGCATTGCCGGGATCAGCATCAATCAATACATTCAACGCAATGGCTTCATCCCGCACATCACTGTAGAAACTTCCTCCTGTTTGTGCCACACTTATTTCTCCACTGAAATTAGATGGCAGCATGGATGTAAATGATTTCTTATCACCACTTAATGCATATGCTGCTGCCAGCAAGTAACGGCTGTCGAGCGCCAGCATTTGCTGGTTGGCTTTGTAATAATTCATTACACTTGGTTGTGAACGGTTGGCCAACGACAACACATATAAACTATACGCCACTTCTTTTGGTGCGATCTTTTTATTGAGTGTGCGGTTGTAATAATAATCAACGGTTTCTTTTGTTTTTAAACGGGTAATGAGATAACCGAGCATGGTTTCAACCAGACTGTTATCAACATCATAACCGGCTTTGCGTGCTTCCACTAAAAAGTGTGCTGCATAAATGGTCGTCCACCAACTGGCTGTTCCTTCTCCATCCCAGAGTGTAACCGATCCATTGTACAATTGCCGCATGTTAATTTTACGGATAGCTTCATTGATGTTGGCAACAGATGTTGCTGATGATGATTTATTTTTTTTCATGGCATCAGCCAGGTCGCTGAAGTATAATTGAGGAAATGCAGATGATACGGTTTGTTCTGTACATCCATAAGGATACTGCACTAAATAATTCAACTGATCACCTAATTCCAATGCAGGTGATTTACTTACGACGAGTTTATAATCAGTGCTGCCCTGCATAAAGCGGTTGAGCGGAATGCTGATTGTTTGTGATGAACCTGCTGCAATACTTCCACTTCCACTTTCTTTTTGTAATGTAGAAGGCGGACGAACAGTGATCTGTGTTTCTTCAAAGAATTTTTCGCCCAAGGCACTTACTTCCACACGGATGGTTCCTGAATCGATCCGTTGTTGTGCCACCACTTTAAACAGGGCCCTGCTTTCTGCATTGGCGGTTAAATTGGTTTGCTGGTCGGCAGCACCAACCACTTGTAATGGTCCGCTCACTTTCAAATGCACTTTAGCAGTGGTTGCATTTTTAGTTGTGTTGCTGAGTGTAACCGGCACCGTAATCGTATCACCGGGGCTTAAGAATCTTGGCAAGCCTGTACTGATCACAACCGGATCGGCAACCGTCATATTGGTTTCACCTGCTCCAAACTTTTCATCTTTATATGCAACAGCCATTAAACGGATTTCACCGCTGAACTGCGGAACATCAAACTCAAAATTTGCTTCACCACTTCCGTTTGTTTTTTGCACACCGCTCCAGTAACTCACAATCTTAATGCGTTTGTTGGGAATGGGGTTGTTGCGTTTATCCATTTCAGTTCCATCGCCTCCTGTACTGCTGAGTCTTGCACGCAGTTCAGGAAACAACAATGGATACAGATCAAATGCGTTAACAGCTAAAGCTTTTCGTTGATAAAAATATGAATATGGATCAGGAGTTTTCATATCGCTTACCTGCAGCACACCATTGTCAACTGCTGCCAAGGTAACATAACTGTTGGGAGCTGCTTTGATGCTTACTTTCTGATGTGTGCGGCTCCTGGTTGTTTTAGCTGATGTGATCTGCACATCCATCTTTCTGTTTGCTGCATCTACTTTCAGTGATTGAAACCCATGAGCCACTGTTAAAGGAATATCGCCCATGGTATGTGGTTTGATCAAGGTGGCTGTTACATACACATTCGGCAAATGTGCATCACTTAAGGTTAGCTCCATAGAAGCAGAACGTTTCTCTACATTGATGTATTCATAAGAGATCACTTTATCTGTTTCTAAGGTCACGAGCATTCGTCCGCTGAAAGGCGTTTTGAATAATATCTTTGCTTTTTCGCCTGTTGCATATTCTTGCTTGTCGAGTTCAATATCAATCTGTCCTTCTGTATTCACTTCAAAGGAACTGTTATCTCCACCCCATGATCCATAGCTGTAAAAGCTTCGGCTCACATATGTTTCAGCGCCTGCTGCATAAATGCGGATCTCATAATCACCGGGCTTACGTGGAACGAAATTGTAGTTAGAACCTTCGCCGCTTACTGTTACCATATCTTCTTTTACAACAATGTCTTCTTTCTGAGAATCGTAACGGAAATAATCGCCGCTCTTACTCAACACGGTCCGGTATTCATGTTTGATCACCTGTACTTTTGCCTGCGCTGTTACAGGCTTTTCATCTTTGTTCAATGCAACGAGCGGAAACCGGATGATTTGGTTGAGCGGATAATAATAATATCCGTCATAACCCAATCCATAAAACACAGTTTGAGTAAATACATCGACCGTGGTGAGTTTACTCACCGGTCTTCCTGTTTCATCAAACACCGTTGTATAAATATTAGCGGTGAGCAGGCCCATGTTTTTATAAATAGCAGGAACGCCCACTCCTTCTGTTGCATTTCCATCTGCATCTGTTTTACCATCCCGTACTACTTTATCAAAAAAGGTTTGCTGATTGCTGAGTGAGAATGTATAACGATCGTATTTAGCAGGAGAAAAATAAGTTTGTTTGAACTGAATCTCTGCTTCGTAATTACGATTGGCTGCTGGCGGGCCAAAAAAGTTTACCGCATTGATGCGCAATGTTGTTGAATCGCCGGTGATTAAAAATGGCTTGCCCAATTGTGCAGTTACTTTGATTCGGTCGGGAACAAATTCTTCCACACTGAAAGTTTTTGTACTCATCAACACATCATTGCCTGAATACAATTCCAGTTGATAGCTTCCGGTGATGGCGCTTTGTGGCAGATCAACAGAAACTTCAGCAGAGCCTTGCTCATTCAGCATCTTACGGAAACTCTTTAACTCTTTTCCGTTGGGCATTACAAACTTAAACTTCACAGGAAGTTCGCCGGGACTTTTCCAATCGCTTGTACGTAACAACACATTGGCATTGATCTTTTCACCGGGACGATAAATATCACGTTCAGCATAAATGAATGCATCCATCCCGCTTGTGCTATACGATTTACCTCCCACTTCAAAGCGACTCATGTTCACTCTTGTTGAATGAAAAGGCAGGTAGTTAAAATCATCTGCAGTTTTTGCAATCACCATAGCGGGTTTAAATCCGCTGAACTCTTTTCTTGCATAAACTACTTCTGCCACACCTTCTCCATTTGTTGTACCAATACCCAGCACCTGGTTATTGGCACCATACACCGTTACATTCACACCACTTAAAGAAGAAGCTGTTTTAATGGAGTTGGCAAACACCAGCATTTTTTCTTTTCCTTCTTTTGCAATTAATCCAATATCGCTGAGTGAAATAAAACGGCTGTCTTTGATCCAGTAATCTTCTGTTGATCGGATCATGATATGATAGATGCCGTTAAAATCTTTTGCCTGTTCAGCAATATTGAAATTGAATAACCGGCTGCCACCCATCTTTGGTAAGGAACGGGTATCAATTTCTTTTTCATAGATCACATCACCCAATGTAGCATCACCACCTTCTTCATTGTAATAATATTCATCCTGATCACCATCATTTGGATAATAGCCGTAACGATGTGCTGCAAGTAGATTGTTTTCATAAATTTTTGAGATCACTACTTTTACTTTTGGCATATTGGTGATCTTTACTTCAATATTTTTTTGTCCGCCCGATGAGAGATACACAGCTTTGCTGTTACCAAAGCTGATGCCGGGTTCCAGCTCACCAAAGGCAATATTGCTGCTGTAATTTTCTTTCAACGTTCCTCCCAGCTTGCCCCTCAAACCCTTTGCCAGAAGTAGCTCGTAGCTGTTTTGCAGATTAAAGGCATCACCGGTGATGAGTAATCCATCTTCTTCCACTTCCACTCCAAACTTTGTAATGGGGTTAAACTTAATGAACGAAGCCAGTCCTTCTGCTACCACCTGTTGCGATGTAAATACTTTGATGGTGGCCGATAATCCATCGTGTCTTGATTCAACCTGATTGATGGTGAGATTGTATGGAGAAGGAACGGTGAATTTTTCTTCAATGGCTTCTTTGGTTGCATTCTTTCCGCCATCAGGAACAATACCTTTTGCAATTGATACAACCGTATTGTAATCTTTGTCTTCTGCTTTTAACTGTAAGATGCGGATAGAAACTTTTTTATCGTTAGCAATGGTTTGAACGGTATAATCCTTCTTCACCCCGTCAACCTTTACCTCCAGTTTCTCTTTTAATACAGCCGGACTAACCAGATAATTAAAATACAGATCAACCTGTGGTACGGCTTTGTTTGTTGCATCATCCTGCGATACCCAGGTGATGTTCGAATTCTCCAATTTCAGATCGGCTGTATAAAACTCCAGCTCATCCTTCACGGTTACTTTATTGAACTTGCTGAAGGCAAGTACTTCTTTGCCTATTGATGCTTTGTAAGTTGTTGCCGGTGCTAACGGAGCAGAAGGTGAAAAGATGAGTTCATTACCATGCTCCCAACGAAACCTGCCGGTGATCTTTGGTTC
Source organism: Chitinophagaceae bacterium (assembly GCA_022841365.1). Classification (GTDB taxonomy): domain Bacteria; phylum Bacteroidota; class Bacteroidia; order Chitinophagales; family Chitinophagaceae; genus Lacibacter. Next base: position 90,517 of record JALHRP010000008.1, read on the forward strand.
AAACTCAATGTAAGGAACAGAATCCCAGCGGTTGAGCAAGGAATCGGGCATCAGTTGTTTGGAGAATCGGAAGACAAGATTACCAAGAGCAGGCACTTCGCCTTTGGCATTTGTGTCGTTTAGTTCAACAGCATTCCTGTTACAGGATACAAAAAGGCTGACCGCTACTGTGAGCAACAGCAACTGTAGTTGGCTACGCATAAACTTGAAAGTTGAAAGAGATTTGAAGAAGTGAGAATTTGAACATGAATGTAATACAGAGTATACCATATTTACAAGTACGATTTATTAAATATTTTATAAATGATGTAAAAAGATTGCTGTTTAAAAAACTCTTCATTGGAAACTCAATCTTTGCATCATACATTTATCAGCAGGAAGTTGTTTAAAAATAGAATTTTGATTCTCCGTGCAAGCCGTTGGTGGGGACAGCAACGGCGGCGGCCGCCGTGGTCGGTGTCCTCACCGACCACTGTCAGCGGATTAAGAAATTGGCAAAATCATTTTTAGACAGCTTCTAAGAAACAACTTTTTATTTTCTTATGAAATGGCATCAGCGGAAATGGGGAAAAGTCAGCAAAAGAATTCTTCTTGCAGTTGTTGCCATCCTTCTGCTTTTTTTCATCCTGCACCTGATCTTTCCTTTGCCTGACAAAATTGAATACTCCACATTGATTACCGACAACAAAGGAGAAGTAATCCATGCCTATCTCACCAAAGATGAAAAGTGGCGGATGAAAACAGAACTGAATGAAATCTCTCCTTTGTTACGCAAAACCATTATCCAGAAAGAGGATAAATACTTTTACTATCATTACGGCATCAACCCCATTGCAGTTACAAGGGCTTTCTTTATGAATCTGTTTCAAATGAAACGCACATCCGGCGCCAGCACCATTACCATGCAGGTGGCAAGGGCACTTGAACCAAAACGAAGAACCTTTGCGAACAAGCTTGTTGAAATGTTTCGTGCATTGCAACTCGAATGGACGTACAGCAAAGCAGAGATTCTGCAACTCTATCTCAACCTGGTGCCTTATGGCGGCAATATAGAAGGCGTGAAATCAGCTTCTATCCTCTACTTTGGAAAAAATCCTAACCACTTATCCTTAGCAGAGATCACTGCACTTTCGATTATTCCAAATCGTCCTTCTACCTTGGTAATGGGAAAGAATAATGATGCGATTGTTGAGCAACGGAACAAATGGCTGCGTCGTTTTGCAAAAGAACACATCTTTACAGCAAAAGAAATTGAAGATGCATTGGCCGAACCACTCACTGCAACAAGAAGCACTGTGCCTAAACAGTTGCCGCATCTTTCTTATAAACTGAAACAAAGCGGTGAGGTGAATATTCAAAGCAGTATTGATCTCAACACCCAGTTAAAAGCAGAAAAGCTGGTAGAGGATTATGTGCGTTCACAACGGTTGAGCAATATCCGCAATGCAAGTATCATGATTATTGATAACGAAACCCACCGTGTAATTGTTTATGTAGGCAGCGGCGATTTTAAAGACACAACCGATGGCGGACAGGTAAATGGTGCTGCTGCTGTTCGTCAGCCCGGCAGCACGTTGAAGCCTTTGTTGTATGGTTTGTGTTTTGATGAAGGTTTGCTTACACCAAAAAAAATGATGAACGATGTACCGGTGAATTATGCCGGCTATGCACCTGAGAATTATGATAAAAACTTCAACGGCCCCGTTACTGTTGAGTTTGCACTGGAACATTCACTCAACATTCCTGCCGTAAAAGCATTGAACATGCTGGGGAAAGACAGGATGATTGAAACCCTGAGCCGTATGAACTTTAAACAGGTGCAGGAAAAACAAAAAAGTCTGGGTTTGAGTTTGATCCTTGGCGGATGCGGTACTACCCTGGAACAACTAACGGCTTTGTACAGCTGCTTTGCAAATGATGGAGTATATTATCAACCCACCTTTGTAATGGGCGATTCAGTTGTTCAAAACAAACGGATCATTTCGGCTGACGCAGCGTATATGATCAATGATATTTTAAGCCGGATCAATCGTCCTGATTTTCCCTTGCATTGGGATGCCACCGCAAGGCTTCCACGTATTGCATGGAAAACTGGAACATCTTACGGCAGGCGGGATGCATGGAGTATTGGTTATAATAAAAAATATACGGTGGGTGTGTGGGTAGGGAATTTTTCTGCTGTTGGTTCGCCTCATTTGAGTGGTGCTGAAACAGCTACCCCCTTGCTTTTCCGCATTTTTAATACATTGGATTATGATGCGGACAGGGAATGGTTTGCTCCACCCAAAGAACTGGAGCAACGGATGGTTTGCAGTGAAACAGGTTTGCCTCCGGCTACACATTGCACCAACCTTGTGCTTGATTATTTCATCGGCGGTATTTCATCAACCCAAACCTGTAATAATATTTCTGAGATAGCTGTAAGTGCCGATGAAAAGATCAGTTATTGCAAAAGCTGTGAACCGGCTGTTGGTTTTAAACGGAAGATGTATAAACTGATTGCACCTGAACTGCAAAACTGGATGCAAAGCAGCAGCATTGGCTTTGAACCTATTCCTCCACACAATCAGGGATGTGAGAAGATTTTTAAAGAAGGCGCCCCATCCATCATATCGCCGGTGAATGGAACGGAGTATCTCATCAGCAAAAAAAATCCGGAGCCATTGCAATTGGTTTGTGAAACAGGGAATGATGTAAGCCGTGTGTATTGGTATATCAACAATCAATTTTATAAAGTAACCGATGCAGGGAGTAAACAATTCTTTATCCCGGCAGAAGGGGTGGTAAAAATTTCCTGTACAGATGATAAAGGAAGAAACAGAGATATAAAAATTACCGTGAAGTATGCAGACCTGTAAAAACAAAAAAGGGAACTTTCGCTCCCTTTTTCATTAACCAAAAACATCATGAAAAAGCAATGTTCTCAAATGGGCGTATAAAAATTTTACAAGCGGAGCGTTTGACTTTTTTCGAAGGGATTGGATTCGTTTCGGAATGGTTGGATTTAAAAACGGGTCATTAAATTAAAAGTATAACAACTTCCGATCCCATTTGGTTCAAATATGCTTCAATCCTATCCTGAAAAGACTTAATAACTTCCGCAAACGATTGAACTGAACAATTTTATTCCTTGATCAGGTTTCCTGAGCCGGCAAGCTTTGATTTTATATCTGCCGGATTACCATAATAATGAATATCCCCGCCCCCTGCAACACGTACATCGAGCTTTAAACTTGCATATACCCACACATTGCCCGATCCCGCAATAACAACTTTTGCATTTTCTGCTTTCAGCTCTTTCATTTGCACATCGCCACTACCCGCAACATTAATCTCCAGGTCACGGGTTGTACCTCCGCCTTCAGCTTTTCCACTGCCGGCAATTTTTACAACAACAGCAGGCGCATCCACACTGGATATTTTAATATCACCACTTCCTGCAATGCTTAAAGAAATTTTTTCTGTTGAGCTGATCGCTGTTTCTGCCAGCATATTTCCACTTCCTGCCAGTGTTACTTCTTTATACTGCGGTGCTTTTACATACACTTTAATATCCTGTGTGGGACGGATGTTTACACCGGATCTGGTTTTAATTTTCAGCACATTATTTTCAACTTCAGTAACAATATACTGCATCAGGTTTTCATCTGCTTCAATACGAATTTCATTTTCATCGCCCTGTGAAAAAAATACATCAAACGAACCGGCCGCTTTTACACTTTTAAAGTTCCCCTCTTTGCGGATGCTGTTGGCTATTTCGCCATTGCCTTTTACACTCCGCCATCCGCAGGAAACAGCAATGAATGATAAAAAAAGTAAAAAGATCGCTCCGGTAAAAAAATGTGTACGCATGGTTGTCTGGTTTTGAATATAAAATAAGGTTTATGATTTGCCACACCCAGCTGACTGTCTTTGTAAAAAAAGACGGAAAAGAAGAACGGACAATGTCGACGAATAGCGGTTAAAGCCGGAGCTGAGCAAATGTAAAAGAAAAATTCACTGATTGTCTTATTTAAAAAAAGAGTTTTGAAAGACTGGAAAACAGGATTAAACAGTGTGCAAACCCTGCCTGAGCGGTGAAGAACTCCTCTTTTCCAATGACTGGTTTTTGCTACCTTCGCCGCATTATGACAGACAAGATTCTGATTCTCGATTTTGGATCGCAATACACCCAGTTAATAGCCCGTGCAGTTCGTGAATGCAATGTTTACTGCGAAATTGTTCCTTACCATAAGCCGGTTGTAAAAGATGAGTATCTGAAAGGTGTTATCCTCTCAGGCAGTCCGTTCTCGGTAAATGATGCCAATGCGCCTGCTGTAGATGTGGAGCTCCTCACCAAACTGTTTCCTGTACTTGGTATTTGTTATGGTGCTCAGCTTACCGCCAAACAGTTAGGTGGCAGGGTAGAAAAAAGCGATAAACGGGAATTCGGCCGTGCCAAGCTTCAGAAAAAAGAAACAGACATCCTTTTAAATGATGTAGCAGAAGTGTCGCAGGTATGGATGAGTCATGGCGATTCTATTCTTGCATTACCAGCCGGTTTTGAAGTGATGGCTGTTACAGATTCAATTCCTGTAGCTGCTTTCAGAGCAAATGGGAAATTCGATCACCCGTTGTATGGTTTACAATTTCATCCGGAAGTGTATCACTCAACAGAAGGTAAAAAAATACTGAAGAATTTTTTAATGGATATCTGCGGATGCAAAGCCGACTGGACTCCTGCCTCCTTTGTACAGGAAACAGTGGCAGCATTAGCCAAACAAATCGGCAACCGTAAAGTAATTATGGCATTGAGCGGTGGCGTTGATTCAACCGTTGCTGCTACACTGATCCACAAAGCCATCGGCAAAAACCTGTATGGTATTTTTGTTGATAACGGCGTATTACGTAAAGACGAATTTCAACAGGTACTGGATACTTATGCAACCATTGGATTAAATGTAAAAGGTGTTGATGCCCGTGAACATTTTTATACCAAGCTTGCAGGTAAAAGTAATCCTGAGGAAAAAAGAAAAATCATTGGCGGCACTTTTATTGAAGTGTTCGATCGTGAAGCACATACCATTGAAGGAGTTGAATTGCTTGGGCAGGGAACAATCTATCCCGATGTAATTGAAAGTGTTTCTGTTCACGGTCCTTCTGTTACCATTAAATCGCATCACAACGTTGGCGGATTACCCGATACCATGAAATTAGAACTGGTAGAACCGCTTCGTTATTTGTTTAAAGATGAAGTACGGAAAGTGGGTGCAGAACTGGGTATTCCTGCAGATCTGCTCAACCGTCATCCTTTCCCGGGCCCGGGTCTGGCCATTCGTATTTTGGGTGAAATCACAGAAGAAAAAGTTGATCTCTTGCAACGTGCCGATGCTATTTTCATCAACGGATTAAAAGAACATCAACTATATGATAAAGTATGGCAGGCCGGCGCTATTCTGTTACCTGTGCAAAGTGTTGGTGTAATGGGCGATGAACGTACATATGAATTTACTCTGGCGCTGAGAGCAGTTACTTCTGTTGATGGCATGACGGCCGACTGGGCACACCTGCCCTATGAATTTCTGGCACACATTTCGAATGAAATCATCAACAAAGTTCGTGGCATTAACCGTGTGGTGTACGATATCAGCAGCAAACCACCTGCAACCATTGAATGGGAATAAGCATCTGTTATGATCAACATGAAAAAAATCATTTTTCTTTTCGTTTTATTAAGCAGTACTGCAGGCTTATTTGCTCAATCAACTGACTCTGTAAAAGTTTACAGAGTAGGTATTTTTGCAAATCTGTTTCTCGATTCATCTTTTACAGGCAAGAACTACAAATTTGCCAACCAAATGCCCAAGCATATTTTACCCGGGCTCGATTTTGTGCAGGGAGCGATAATCGCTCTTGATTCCCTTACAACCAAAGAAAAGCTGCAGGTACGGGTGTATGATTTACGCTCGGCCAATCAATCCATCACTGCTTTAAAAAATAATAACAGTTTTGATTCACTCGATTTAATGATTGGTGCCGTAAGTGGAAACGAGTACAGAATGATGGCTGAAATAGCACGTGTAAAAAATATTCCCTTTGTTTCGGCCACACTTCCTAATGATGGTGGTGTAACCAATAATCCTTATACCGTTATTGTTAATTCTACATTGCCTGTACATTGTGAGGCGATCTATAATTTTATCATGCGCACCAATCCCACTGCGAACATTTTATATGTTCGGAAAAGAGGTGTGCAGGAAGACAGGCTTCAAACTTATTTTGATCACTATAATAAAGGCACAAACGGAAATCAGGTGTTGAAATGGAAAACAATTTCACTCACCGATTCATTTACCGTAGCTGATTTACACAATAGCCTCGACAGCGAACGGGTTAATCTTGTTTTATGTGCTTCACTCGACGAGCAGTTTGGATTAAGCGTTGCTGTTGCCATGAATAATGTTCGAAAAAAATATCCTGTTGAACTGATCGGTATGCCTACATGGGATGCGGTAAAAGAACTTGCAAAGCCGGAGTTTAATGAACTGCCTGTTTATTACAGTACCACTTTTCATTCTACAGGTACCGCAAAATGGACAAGCTTTACAAAATCGTTTACTGATATAACTCATGGCCGCCCGTCGGATCTTGCATACAGGGGTTATGAATTAAGCTGGCATTTTATTGGTTTACTGTTAAAGTATAACAACAAGGTAATGCAGAATTTAAATGACCGATCTTTCAGATCCTTTACCGAATTTGATTTTAAACCTATCCTGAACAATACAACAGGTAAGCCTGATTATTATGAAAACAAACGGATTTATATTCTGAAACGAAGCAGTGGTCTTATCTCCAGGATGAATTAATCTTACCTCCTTTTTATTAAGCGTTATTCAACATTTTTTTTGATTGCCTGTTAATTAGAGATGACGCATAAAAAACAACATCTCCCACAAAAAATATGTGTGGTTTGTAACCGTCCATTTAACTGGAGAAAGAAATGGGAAAAGGTGTGGGATGAGGTAAAGTACTGCAGTGACCGTTGCCGTTCTGCAAAATCTGCCAATGTCAGCATCAACTCAACAAAGAAATAAAAGGCCGGATGCAGATGCATCCGGCCTTTGTTTATTCATACAGTTGGGTTAACAGTTCATCAGTCCTGTGCTGTTTTAATCAGCTTCACTACTTTGCGCTGATCGCCCTGTGTTATCTCGGCAAAGTAAGTGCCTTGTTTGTATGCACTGCCCAGTTCAATCATCTGTCCGGCCAGGAGTTGTTGTCTCAGTTCAACTACACGTCCATTGATATCATACACTTTCAGCGTTATCTTCTCCGTTGTATTACTGCTTTGTAATTGCAGTTTAAATGTAGAAAGTGTTGGGTTACCAAAGACTTTCACATTGAATTGAAGATCTGCCGGCTGCGGAATAATATCTACCTGAGTTGAATTTGCCAAACCGTTTGTTCTTGGCGCTACACTGCAACTTCCTCCACCTGCAACGTAAACTTTACTTCCTGTATTTACATTTTGCAATTCAGTTTTCGAAGTAGCAGCATTCCATTTACTTGAGAACCAGATTCCACCTGCCTTTCTATGATAGGTGATGGCTATTTGCTGCGTACAACCATTTTGGAATGCCACCATTTGGAATGTTGCACCACTTTCAACAGAAATAACTGTGCCGTCATCAAGCTGTTCTTCCATATTTGCTTTTGCACTGAACGTACCGGTTGCTAAAGGATTACTAATTGCCAGCAAAGCAATGGCGTTTGTCTTAATGAAGTATTTGTGCAATTTCGAATCAAGTATACCAAACCTGTCATAATAGCTTCTTACCAGAACATTTACTTTTCCTTTTGGATTTGTTCCCGAACTATTATACTGGATATCAAACTGGAAGTCCGTATTTAAATTGGCGGCTCCCTTGATATAACCCGATGAGTTTGTATTCTTCATTGTACTACCTCCACAAATATATCCGCCTGTAACAGGTTTTGATACTGTTACAATTGTTTGAGACAATGCATCCCATGGATTATTGGTGTAAGCTCCTGTGATCTTAACAGCAATCTGGAAACTGTTTGAATTTAACGACCCGATATTCAACTGAACAATAGCGCTTGCAGAACCTACACTTCCGTCAGTAACATCAATCAATCCTACCGGCAGGTTTTGTGCACTTGATATAGGAGTAAGAGTTGTTCCATTTACCAGGAAGAAAGAGGCCTTAGCACCACGCACATCACCTGTTGGCGAATTCGGATCTTTTATTACTGCTGTCATTGTTACTGTTGCAGTGCTGGTATTAGGTCCGGTTGTCCATGCAAATCCATCGCCGGTATAGAATCCGGTTGCATTATGTGGAGCTGCATTTCTGGGATTAACAGTAAGCGATTTAGAATCAGTACTACCAGAATAATTGGTATTGCTGCTTGTAAATATTGCTGTTACGGTATAACTGCCCGGAAGATTTGTCACCTGCTTAATCATCATTGCCTGTACAGAACCATCTGTTGCACCCGGTATTGGAACAACTGTTGCCGTACCATAGCTTACTGTACCTATTTTGAATTCAACAGTACCTGTAAGAGCACTGCCCGTATTCAAAGGTTTAATCTGCGCAGTCATCGTTAAGTTATCCATATACCTTACAACTCCTGCACTTGTTATAAGTGTAGTTGTAGTTGAAGCCGGGTTAATAACACCGGTGAAGTTTTGAACATAGCTGATGCTGTAATTATTTCCACCGTTTCCATCATTAATCACCAAACCACTTGCTGTTAATGTTTTACCTGTACCAACCAACGGATTATCATATACTTCAGTTGGTTGAGTACTTACAACATCACCTGTTTGCAATGGTGGGAATGTTGGCACCGCAAGGGCACTTGTATTCCCATCATACACTTTTGTATTTGTGACAGCTGTAACTGTAATTGGTCTGATTGTTATTACACCAGTGGTATTTGTAACATAAGTGATGAAATAGTTATTACCACTGTTTCCATCGTTGATGATTGCACCTGTTGCAGTCATTGTTTTACCGGTGGCAACATGCTTGTCATTATATGTTTGTGTACCCTGAGTTGTATAAGAATCTCCCGTTTGTAAAGCATCGCCAATTGGTGATACAGACGAACTGTTTGTACCGTTATACATTCTGTTGTCTGTTTGTGCAGTTACATTGATTGGACGTTGTGTAATATTTGCTGTTGTTGTTGCAACACCTGTAAGGTTGTAATTACCGGCATCTGTTCCGGTTAAATTCATGCCTGTCAATGTTACTGTTTTACCATTTCCAACATGTTTGTTGATGTAATTGGCAATACCGCCTGTAAGACTTACATCATCTAATCCAACAACATCATTTAATGTACGTGTAAGCACATTTGCTGATGTAGTGCCGTCGTAAACTTTTGTTGGGTTAACGGTGAAGTTGCCGGTGATGGGTTTGGCTGTAATGTCTGCAGTGGCATTGGCTGTTGTGTTAAATGTATAGTTAGCTGCATCGGTTCCGCTGATAGAGATACCGCTTACACTTACTGTTTTACCAGTGCCTACATTTTTATTATCAAACGTTGCTGTTGTGTAGCTGGTTGTAAGTACATCGCCGCTTACCCTGTTGTCTGAGAGTGTTACGGTGGCAGTTGTATTGCCATCATACACTTTATTAATACCCGTTGCACTTACCGTTAAGGCTCTTGCTGTAATATCGGCTGTTGTTGATGCTGTGGTGTTAAATGTATAGTTGCCTGCATCGGTTCCGCTGATGCTGATGCCGCTTACACTTACTGTTTTACCGGTTCCTACATTTTTATTATCAAACGTAGCTGTTGTGTAACTGGTTGTAAGTACATCACCGCTTACACGATCATCACTTAAAGTAACTGTGGCGGTCGTATTGCCATCATATACTTTATTAATACCTGTTGCACTTACGGTCAGCGCCCTGGCTGTGATATCAGCTGTGGTATTGGCAGTTGTGTTAAATGTATAATTAGCTGCATCTGCTCCGCTTAATGATAATCCTGTAGCTGTAACAGTTTTACCAATGCCTACATTTTTATCACTGAATGTTGCAGTACCACCAACATAATTTACTACATCACCAGGTTCGACACCAGATAATGTTCTTGTAAGTATCGTTGCAGTATTTGTACCATCATATACTTTATTATCGGCTGTTATGCTTCCGGTTATTGGTTTTGCATTCACCACTAACTCTGCCTCTCCGCTTGTTGCCGGTGGAGAACAATCACCACTCACCAATACACGATATTTACGACCACTCATGGCAACCGTTGGTCTGGATAAATTTAAAGTAGCTGTTGTTGCTCCTGAATAAATACCTCCGTCAGTAATATTGGCGAAAGGAGCTGCACCAATTTTTTCCTGCCACTGATACGTAATATTTGTACCACCTGCAACAACTGTAAAGCCTGCAGCAGCGCCATAAGTTACTGTCTGATCAATTGGAGAAGTGGTTACTTCAGGCAATTCTTTTACAGTTAATGTGGCAGCTGAAGAAGTTGTGGAACTGCCACATGGCCTGCTCACTATCACATAATAACTTCCTGCATCTGCTGTTGCAACAGGGTTGATGGTTAATGTTGCTGTTGTTGCTCCTGATATACTGCCTCCATTTGATAATGCAACAGGATTACCTGTTTTATACCATTGATAAGTATAAGAGGGAACGCCTGTTCCGGTAGCAGTTACAGTAAATGAAACCGATTGGTTTTCACAAACAGTTTGACTTTGTGGCTGATTTGCCAATGTAATTACAGGAGGATCACATGCAGCAGCTAAAGCAAAAAAGCTGAAACCTGTTACACCATTGGCTGTATAATTATTTCCATTTGCTGTTGCAGGGAAAGAGGATAACGGATTTGCTCCATCACCTTTAACAATCACTGCATCAGAAGTACCGGGAGTAAAACCTGTTCCATCTAATGTAATATTATACGTAAACGGACCGCCACTTACCTGTGTTACATTCCACTGGCGATTCGGAAAAAGAGTTGTATAAGCAGGAACTGCACCAACAATAGTAGTTTCGAATGCTTCTGATGAAAGCTCACCTGTACCTGAACTGGCATGAACCGTTAATGGCAAATAAGATGTTTTACCAACGGGGAATAAATAATTTTGACCGGTTGCCCCCAGGTTTCTTTTCAGGATACCATTTACATAACCATTCCCGGTTCTTACCACATCTGTAGATGCATTTCCAAACACAAAGAGTGTATTTGCAGCGGGGGTAATGTTGGCAGTATTGCCTGTTTCAAACACCAGTTTGTCAACACGCAGATCATTTAATAAGTCAACAGATCCTGACGACTTAGCAATAGATGTTATACCAAAAATTTCTCCACCTGTTTTACTGATGGTTTGTGCGCCTGTTCCATTAAAGAAAATGGCCCGGCCATTGTAAAAAAATGTTCCGCCGTTATTGATCCAGTTGCCTTTGATCTTTAAATCGCCACCGGCAGTATTCGAAAGATAAAAGTTTGTTCCGGCACCCAAAGTCATATTGCCTCTTAACTCACGTGCTGTATTTGCATTACCAAAATTCATGGAAGTACCTGCAGCAATTTCTACATGGAATGGTACACCTGTTACTTCGCCAAAACTGTTTGCGTACCATTCTTCTCCTGCTCCGTAATTACCACCGCTGTTATAGCGGAGCGTGGAGCCGTTTGCATAGAACGGAGCTCTGGCTGTTGTAACAAAACCTCCGCCTTTGATTTCCAGTTCACCTGCAATGGTTGAAATAGACCCGGCAGAGAAACCGAAATCCATTTGATTATACAACTCCACACGAACATTGGCATCAAACAACAAGTTTCCTGTTCCGCTGTTATTTGCTACTGATTTGGCTGCATTAATTTTTACTTTACCAAAAGCAGTGGTTGAAGTAATTGTTCGGGCTCCGTTGACATATATAAAGCCGCCGTTGTTATTGAGGTTTAGTGTACCTCCATTTAAATCGAGCTGACCTGCATTCAATAACTGAAATGTATTACCTGCAGAACCATTTACATCAATAAAGAAAGATGCATTCTGCAGTTTTACTGCACCTGATGGCTTATCAATAACGAGATAAGCAAAGCTTACTCCGCCACCACTTGCATTAATTGTTTGTGTTGCTGCATTGCCGACAAAGAATACGGCCTTGCCGTTATTAAGGAAAGAGCTGTTATGTGTAAAATTTCCACCAAGATATAAATCACCTGAACCGAGATTTAATTGCCCGCCACTGATTAATACATTTCCCGGTGTGCCTCTGTTTGCAGATAAACTTACAGTACCACTTTGAATAGTCACATTTGCAGGAACACCTGCGCCTACTACCGGATTATTGTTGTTACCCCCAGTCCATTCGTTTGATGTTCCATAATTGGTATTGTAAACAAGAGTAGAGCTATTACCATAAATTGGAGGTGTTTGAAAATTACCTCCATTGATTTGAGTTATACCATTTAATGTTAGTGCTGTGCCTTGAACAGCATTGGTTCCTGTAACTAACAAGAAAGTACCTGCAACTGTTCTTGCAGCACCCATGTTAATTCCACCTCCACCTTGTACTGTTACATTAACAGGTCCGTTAGAAGAAGGCCAGTATGTATGCCCGTTATCAATAGGGCCATATGGGCCGGAAGTATTATTATAAATCAAAGTACCATTAGCACCATAATTCCATGTACCACCTGATGCAAATCCACCTTGGTTAATTTGAAATGTACCGTTTACATTTACCGTGCCGCCATTTGTAAATGTTGCACTTCCTTGTGCGAAAGTTACCCCTGCATTTACTGTAGTTGTTCCAGTTGCTGTAAATGCTGCAGATGCTGTTTTAATTCCACTACCGGAAAAAGTAAGGTTGCTATATGTATAGACTCCAATATTCTGATTACCGTTTGCATTATATTCAACTTTGCCAGTACTTGCTACCAATGTTCCTCCGGTAATAGTTCCAGCAACATAAAGGGTCCCATTACTAGTAAATATGATCGCATTCCTGGAGGAATTTCCATTCATTGTAATATTTCCAGATACTGTTACTGTTCCCGATGATAAAGTAAGTTCACAATCTCTGTTATCTCCACCTGTTTCAGCCATTGTTAATGATCCACAACTGAATGATCCGCCTCCTACCGCAATGATTTTATCGTTTCCACCATTCGGAGAGTTGATATTTACTGAATTTGTAACAGTTAAACTATTTGTTCCGCTGATACTTATTGTATTTGCTCCATTTGTGCCAATTACAAGTGTTGAGCAAATTGCAGCAGTGTTTACAGTAACATTAAATCCATTAGGAATTGTAACTGCATCGGCACTGGTTGGTACTTGATTTGGACTCCAGTTGTTAGCATCACTCCAATTAACCCCGTCGCCGCCACCATCCCACGAAATTGATAAATCTGTAAACCAATTCACTGCAATTTGTCCGGAAATTTGCCCGGTAGCAGTTAAATCGAAATAAACACCTCTGTGATTTTCTTTTACTAAAAACTGATTATTATAAATACTACCACTTGCATCAGCCACTACAGTTAAATCATGAGGTAACAAACAAGTAGAAGGCTTTGGAGTTTCATCAAAATGCAGAGTGACTGTTTCACCAGGTGTCCAACCTGTACCGGTAATGATTACATACTCTCCCGGGATATAATCCTTTTTATCTGTTTCAACCGTCGCCTGCCCCACAACCACACTCATCATCCCAAGACTCATCACGAGCATGGCAAAACGAAGCAGTACTTTTTTAGATTGGAACAGAAAATAAAAAGGGGTAAGCAATGCATTCAAGGCATGCTGGTAAAATGGCAGGCTAAGCAATTGTTGCATAAACAGTGGTTTAATGTGGATGGCTTAAAAGGAATGGAGCTTAAGAAGGTTTTTTGCAGGAGTGGATTCATCATACAACAGTACATTGCTTGCAGCAACAACAGTGCATATAAAATCTCTTTA